>NZ_JBICUM010000005.1:84701-405511 GCF_043198155.1 Micromonospora sp. NPDC048871
CGCGGGGGGGGGGCGGGGGGGGCGCGGCGGTGGCCTCTACCTCCCGTAGGCCCGGGGGGGGGGGGGGGGGGGGCGCGGGGCCCGGCGCGGGGGGGGGGGGCCCCCCCCCCCCCCCCCCCCACGACTGCTCGCAGACTGTTACCAGTTGGCCAGACGGTCCTTGATGCCAGCGGTGACTGCGTCCTCGTACACCTTGACGTCGATCTTGCGGATGGAGTCGACGTAGGCCTGCCAGTTCTTGTCGAAGTCGGCGGGCGGGCCGGCGATGATCCCCGGCAGCTTCTGCACGCTGGTGTCGGTCAGCTGCTGGTTGACCTGGTTGGCGTCGTCGGAGAGAGTGAGGTTCCACGCCGGGTAGTACTTGGGGTTCTCCGGCGCCTTGTTCACGAATTCAAGCCAGGTCTTCTTGCCGTACTTCGCCATGAAGTCCTTGTCGTAGTCGCTCAGCGTCGCGTAGAACTCGGCGGGCTGGTCGTCGGGGCTGTAGGCGTTGCCGTCGGAGAACTTGCCGTTGCGCTTGGGCAGCATGTCGAGCAGCGCATCGAGACGGTTGGAGGCACGCCAGGTGAGGTCCTTGTAGTTCTTCCGCTGCTCGTCCGTGCGGGAGAAGATGCCGTCGGCGCCGACCTGGTAGTCCTCGCCAGCGATGCCCCAGGAGAGCGTCTTCTGCCACTCTTCGCTGAGCATGATGTCGAGGAACTTCAGTGCCTTCTTCGGCTGCTTGCTGGAGACCGAGACGCCGAACCCCTGGTTGGTGTTCATGACGGGGCGGTCGGCGTACCAGGGCGTCACCCCGTCGTAGACGGGCATGAGGGGCACGTAGGTGTACTCGTCCTTGCCGGCGCTCTGCAGCGACTGGGTGGCGGTCTGGAAGTTCCAGCCCTGGTCGTGCATGCCGAGGACGGTGCCGGTGGCCAGCTTCGCGGTGTACTGGTCGAACGTCAGGGTGAAGGACTCGGGGTCGACGATACCCGCGTTGTACTGCTGGTTGAGGACCTTGTAGAAGTTCTTCGCGATGTCCTTGTCGGCGAAGATCGACGCGTTGTTGTTGCTGTCGACGACGACGCCACCGTTGTTCGGGAAGCCTGCCAGCTGCGCCGGCGGGTTAGTCATGCCCCACTCACGGCCCGTGGACGCCAGAATTTCGAAGCCGACGGTCGGGGCGCCGGCGGTCTGGGGGTGCTTCGCCTTGTAGTTCGAGATGAGCTGGAAGTAGCGGTCGAGCGTCATGTTGCTGAGGTCCGGGTAGCCGGCGTCCGCGAGCACACGCTTCTGGATCCAGAACGCGGGACCGTAGTAGACGCCGCCCGTGATGTCGCCGTAGAAGCGGTTGTAGTTCGGGAGGATGTACAGGCCCTTGTCCACCTCGTCGCCCGAGTAGCTCATCTTCTTGATGTCGTCCTTGACGTGCTCGGCGATGTTGGGGTAATCCCCCTTGGCCAGCATGTCGTCCAGGCGCCGCAGAGCGCCGCCCTGCAGGAGACGCTGCTTCAGGTCGCCGGTGCCGATGAGGTCGGGGAACTCACCGCCGGCGAGCATGACACCGATCTTCTGGTCCTCGTTGTCCGGCGTGACGATCTCGTACTTGAGGGTGACACCGAGCTTGTCCTTGAGCAGCTTGGTGATCTTGTTTTCGGGTGCCGGGGCCTGCTGGGCCGACGTGATCCAGACCGTGAACGTCGTGGGGTCACTGGGGGTCAGCGTTCCCGAGTCGTCTTCGGGGTTGTCGGCAGAGGTGCATCCGACAAGTCCCACTAACACGGCTGCAGCCAGGACAACAATTGACAACTTCGTTCTTGTGGTACGCACCGAGGGCTCTCCCTTGAGAACAGTTCCGGTCGTCCTCGACTGGAATTCGTGGGTATATCGACGCGAGCTGGGGCTTGGCGTCCTCATATTGAGCGGGATTTTAGCGTTAAAGTAGAGAGTCGATCGTGTTGCGTCAAGGCCCGCCCCGGCGTGTGGATGGGTGGCGGGCTTCTCGCCAGACGACGTTGCTGAGCTGGCAGAATGCCGCGATAAGGAGGATATGTGGTGCGGATGGCGGACGTCGCCCGTGAGGCGGGCGTCTCGGTCATGACCGTCTCGAACGTCGTCAATGAGCGCCTCCCGGTCAACGAGCCGACGCGCGCCCGTGTCATGGCCGCCGTCGAGGCGCTGGGGTACGAGGTCAACCTGACCGCGCGCCACCTGCGCGCGGGACGGACCGACACCGTCGCCTTCATCGTGCCGAGCTTCCACGACTACTTCGGTGAGGTCTCCGACAAGATCGCGCCGCTGATCGAGGCCGAGGGGCGGCACCTCGTCCTTGAGCGGACGAGCGGCAGCCCCGAGCATGAGATGGCGGCGCTGAGCGTCGCGCGACTCCAGCTCTACGACGGCGTCCTGCTGTCCGTCGTCGGACTCGACCGCGACCAGCTGGACCGCGTGCGTACCGCCAAGCCCATCGTGCTGCTCGGCGAGCGTGACGTGCCCGACCGGTTCAACCACGTGCGGCTGGCGAACGAAGAGGGCGCCCGCCTCGCGACGGCGCACATGATCGAGCACGGCTCGCGGCGCATCGTTGGGTTGGGCTGCACGTTCGACACCGCGCACATGATGACGTCGGACCGCCGCATTGGCTGGGAGCGCGCACATCGCGATGCCGGCCTCGATGTCGACGCACGCTATGTGGTGCCCATCTCCACGTTCACGTCGGCGGCCGGACGTGATGCCCTGCTCGATGTGATCGCGTCCGGTCTGCCCTTCGACGGCGTCTTCGCCGTCACCGACGTCGTCGCGCTCGGCGCGGTCGCGGCCCTGGCAGAGAGCGGGCTCCGGGTGCCCACCGACGTCCAGCTCGCCGGGTTCGACAACCTCGACATGTCAAGCTTCGTCCCGCCCGGCCTCACCTCCGTCGACGCGAACCATGAAGGTGTCGCTGAGACCGCGGTGGGTCTGCTGCACCGGCAGATGGCGGGCTGGACCGGCCCGGCCGAGCACGTCGTCGCGCCCGTCCGTCTCGTGGTACGTGGCTCCACCCGCGGTGGGGCTTAGGGCCGTGCAACCACCCGCACCGTTTAGCCCGTTTCGGTCGAAGGAAACCATGTCGAGCACCTATGGGCGCACGTCCGCCTTGCGCGCCTGTCCCCGCATCCCCGATCACCGGGACGCGGCACCGGCCTCTACGACCCCGACACCGCCACCGAGCTCGTCGACGAGCACACGGTGACAGCGATCCCGTTCTCGACCTGGGGCAACCGCGCCCCCGGCCCGATGCGGGTCTGGCTTCCGCGAGCTCCTCGCTGAGGCATGCAATGACGGAACACGCAACTGATGGGGAGACAATGACGACGACCACGACCGCAGTGATCGACCTCGACCTGCCCGGCGCCACGATCAGCCGGCACGTGTATGGGCACTTCGCCGAGCACCTGGGGCGGTGCATCTACGGCGGGTTCTGGGTGGGTGAGGACTCGCCGGTCGCGAACGTGCGAGGCATCCGCTCGGACGTGGTCGAGGCGTTGCGGGCGATCTCGATCCCGAACCTGCGTTGGCCGGGCGGCTGCTTCGCCGACGACTACCACTGGCGTGACGGCATCGGCCCGCGCGAGAGCCGCCCGCGGATGGTCAACTCGCACTGGGGCGACGTGGTGGAGGACAACGCGTTCGGCACGCACGAGTTCATGGACCTGTGCGAGCTGCTCGGTGCGGACCCGTACGTGTCGGGGAACGTGGGGTCCGGGTCGGTGGCGGAGATGTCGGACTGGGTGGAGTACCTGACCCGGGCGGACGACTCACCGATGGCGGCGCTGCGGCGGGCGAACGGGCGCGAGAAGCCGTGGCGGGTGCCGTTCTGGGGCCTAGGCAACGAGGCGTGGGGCTGCGGCGGCAACCTGCGCGCCGAGCAGTTCGCGTCTCTGGCCCGGCAGTACGCCACCTACTGCCGCAACCACGGCGGCAACCTGCTGTACCGGATCGCGGCGGGCGCGAACGAGGCCGACCTGCACTGGACCGAGACGCTCATGCGCTCGTTCGACGACCTGGCGGCGGACCCGGCCGGGTCGGCGGGCCCGTTCCAGGCCGTGTCGCTGCACTATTACACGATGGCCGGGTCGTGGTCGGACAAGGGCGACGCCACCGGGTTCAGCACCGACGAGTGGTACGTGACCATGGCCCGCGCCCGGCGCATGGAGGAGCTGCTCACCCGGCACTCCACGGTCATGGACCGCTACGACCCGTACCGCAAGGTCGGCCTGGTCGTGGACGAGTGGGGCACGTGGTGGAACGTGGAGAAGGGCACCAACCCCGGGTTCCTGTACCAGCAGAACACGCTGCGCGACGCCCTGGTCGCCTCCGTGCACCTCGACGCGTTCCACCGGCACGCCGAGCGCGTGGTCATGGCGAACATCGCCCAGACCGTCAACGTGCTGCAGGCCATGATCCTCACCGACCCCGACACGGGGGCGCTCGTGCTCACCCCGACGTACCACGTCTTCGCTATGAACACCGGCCACCACGATGCCGCCGCCCTCGCGGTTCACCTGCGCGACGTCGAGACTCGCGCCGTCGACGCGACCGAGCTGCCGCTGGTCTCGGCGTCCGCGTCGGTCAAGGGCGACACCGCCCTGGTCTCGCTGTCCAACCTCGACGCCGAGACGGACCGCACCCTCGTCCTGGACCTGCGCGGCCGCGACGTCGTCGGGCACACCGCGCGGGTGCTGACCGCCACCGCGCTCGACGCGCACAACATCCCCGAGCAGCTCGACGCCGTCGCCCCCACCGACCATGCCGGCGTGGGCCCCCATCCCCGGGGGCTCGAGGTCGACCTGCCCGCCCACTCCTACGTCACCGTGGCGCTCGAGCTGCGCTGATGGACCGACCGAACGTGAACATCCGCGACGGCGGGGCGGGGCAGACTTCACCAACCCTGTCATCTTCGCGGACGTGCCCGACCCGGACGTCGTCTTCGACGGCCGGTACTACTACATGGTCAGCACGACGATGTACTTCGCGCCGAGCGTCCCGATCATGCGCTCGAGCGACCTGGTGCACTGGTCCATCGCCGGGTACGCTGCGGCGATCCTCGACGACGCGGACGCGCTGGCGCTGCGCAACGGCCAAGACGCGTACGGCCAGGGCAGCTGGGCAGCGAGCATCACGGTACCGGTCCGGCCCAGCCTGCCCGCCGCAGCTGTGCGATCTGCTGACCGGCGTACGCGTCTCTGCTGCCGTGCGATAGAGCCTCCTCGCGTGCTGTCCTGAACGCAGGCACACGCCGGCAGGGCCGGGCGGCGGCCCGGCCCTGCCAGATCTCCGGCGTCTCATGTGGGTGGCCGGCGAGGCGGAGGACGACGGACGCCCCATGGAGATGCTGCTGGACAAATCGGTGACTGGCGGCAGGGCTTCTCGCTCGTGGCCGCCGAGCCGGTCCTGATCGCGGCTCGGATGACACGACAACCGGCGGACTGGACATTCACCGCTCGCATTTGGCCCAGGGAGATTCAGCGCCCGACCAATCGGCGGTGGGCCAGGCGCGCGGCGGCTATCCACTGCCACGGCATACCAACCATCACCATCGACCCTAGTTCGGCCCCGAACGAGATCGCGTGCCAGGTGATCTTGAAAAGTTGCGTGCCCCCGGCAGGGCAACAGCCTGCGTTTTCGGGTGGCCGGCACGTGTGGCTATGCCAACATGACATCCATATCAGCCACTGGCGGATATGGGAATTTGGTTCGTGTTGGGCCTCCGACGCAAACTCCCATGGCTCGATCGCCGGGTGGGACGTGTGTAAGTCCGTCTTCGGTGCCGGTGACGGATCTGGGCAGAGAGTGGAGTCCCGAATCCCTGCTATATCGGACTCGGTTCGACTTGGTCGGCGCTGCGGCCCCGGTCCGGCTTCGTGTCGCCGATGGGCTGGCGTAGGGTTGCCATGGTGTGGATGACCGTGCTGCGTGCCGACGGCGCCCCCCGTTTACCCCCGAAAACCCCGGCTGATGATTGACAATCAGTGACAAGGCGAGACTAGTGATCGACACAGTCTCTGCAGGTCAACGCCCATTCGTGGCAAGCAGTGACAAGTCTGGAATGGCTACGTTCCGTTACAAGGGGTCGTCGGTTCGAATCCGGCCGTCCCGACAGAGGAGAAGCCCTGACCTGCGGAAACGCGGTCAGGGCTTCGACTTTCTTCTATGAGGTTTTGAACCGTCCCCCGAAAACCCCCCGTTTACCGGGTGTGGCATTGAAGTTTGTCATCGGTGTGCATCGTTGGGTGCTGGGGATGTGTGCTGCCGGTTCGGGTGGGCGGCGAGGCGTTCCAGGACCGGGATGAGCCGGTCGGTTCGTCGTGTCGCCGGCTGGGCTGGTGCTGGGTCGCCACGATGCTGTGCGGCGTGGTGATGGCGCCCCCCGTTTACCCCCGAAAACCCGAGCTGAATGACGTCTCGTAACTCGGTGAAGGCGTTGCCGGGCAACGGTGCTGGTGTCATCCGGCGAGGATAATGTTGTGGATGTGGGCGATGCCGGATGCGGTGTCGGTCAATGTGTGGACGGCGCGACGGTAGTCGCGCCGGATCTTGAAGCACTTCATGCGGGCCAGGGCGTGTTCGACCTGGGCTCGGACGGTGCGGTGCTGCTTGTTCAGGTCGGCTTTCCAGGCGGGTAGTTCGCTGCCGTCGGTTGGTTTGCGGTAGGGGATGATCACCTCGGGGTTGCCTCGGTAGGCGCCGTCGGCCATGACCGGTCGTCCGGCCAGCTTGGCGTCGATGCCGGAGGTGCGGTAGACGATGGTGTCGTTGCGGTTGCCGGGTTGCGGGTCGCCGAGGGCCACGACGAGGCGGGTGTGGGCGTCGATGGCGACCTGCACGTTCGTGCTGTAGCGGTAGTTCTTGCTCGGCGCGGCCAGCCGGTGGTCGCGGGTCGGGATCAGGGTGCCGTCGACGATGGTGATCTGGTTGACCCGACGTCGGCGCACCGGGGCCAACGCGAGCAGCGGGCCGAGGGTGTCGATGACCCGGTGCGCTGCGGAGTGCGACACCCCGAACAGCGGGCCGATCTGCCGCATCGTCAGGTTCGTGCGCCAGTACGCGGCGACCAGCAACACCCGATCCGGGAGGTCGAGTGACCACTGCCGGCCCGGCCGACCATCCGCGATCGCGTCACCGCCGCGCTCGGCGACCAGCCTGGACAAACTCCGCACGGTGCGGGATCAGGTCGCGTCGCGCAGCCAGGTTCGGCAAAGCCACCAGGCGGTCATGGCACCGAAGGTGCCCGCCGGGTCGATGCCGGTGACGGCGGCGAAGCGCCGGACCCGATTGCGAACCGTGTTGGGGTGCACGAAAAGTCTCGCCCCGGCGAGGTCGACATCGCGGTCGCTCTCCAGCCAGGCGAGCACGGCGTGCGCCACCGATTCGGCAGTCGGTCCGAGTGCCGCCCAAGCGGGCGCGTACCGGTCGAGCAGCACCGTTGCCAGGTCTGCCCGCTCGGTCAACGCCGCCAGCCAGGCCACATCGGCAATGTGGATCAGTCCGGTGCGGCCGGTGGACTCGGCGGCGGTCAGGGCCGCGGTGGCGAGCCGCTGCACCGGCGCGAGTTTCTCCGGTTCGGCCGGACCGGCGAGCCCTGCCACGGCCCCGATTTCCTTCAGGCGGGCGGACGGAGCCCGGGACAGGACTCCGACCATCAGGTCGTCCACGGTTGCGCACAGCACCGGCGGGTGCTCGCGTACGGCTCGTTCGATGCCGGCGGCGGTTTCCCCGGGCCGGGCGACGAGCACCCACAGCCCGTCGGTGACCGGAAGACCGGCCTCGGCGGCTGCCAGCGTGGCCGCCGAACCACCCTGGAGCAGCCGCCGCAGCAGTGCCGTGTCCCGGCTCCCGGGAAGCGGATCCGTGCTGGCTCCGGTAGCCCGATGCGCGCTGATCAGTCGGGCCCGGACGGCCTCGGCCCAGTCGTCGTAAAGGTCCCGGACGTCCAGCAGCTGCTCGGCGCTGACGCCTTGGTCCCGGGCGAGTTCCCGGGCCCGGGCCCAGATCGCGCGCTCGGCGAAGTGGATCGCGCCCAGCACCGATTCGATCGGCACGCCCTGCCGGGCACGGGTGACACCGAGGTCCGCGACGAACGACAGCTCAGCTTCGGTGGGGCCGCGCCGTGCGACCAATGCGCGGGTTGCGGCCACCAGCAGAGCGCGGGTGTGCCCGGCGATGTCGGAGGTGGGCAGTGCGGAGACCTCCCGCACGGTGGTACGGACTCCGGCGACCACCGACGGCAGCAGTTCGTCATCGCCCACGACGCGTTCGATCAGGTCCACCATCGTCGTCCAGCCGTCCGGATGCGTCATCCTGCCATGCTCCCCGCCGTTGTGGTGCGCTACAACAAGAACCCGAAACTGCGTGGTCCACGCCATGTATTCGCCCCCGTGCCAGGCCCTACGGTTTGGCGGAAGCTACAACCGTCGAGGAGCACCATGGCCGTTTCTTCGAGTCGGGTGGCGGTGATCGGTGCGGGAGCAGCCGGTCTCGCCACGGTGAAGGCGCTGCTCGACGCCGGTTGTGCGGTGGTGGCGTACGAGAAGGGTGACCGGCCCGGTGGCCTGTGGGTCAGGGACAACAGCAGCGGCCTGTCTCCGGCGTACGCCTCCCTGCACTTGAACACCAGCAAACGCCGCACCGAGTTCGCGGATTTTCCGATGCCGGCGGACTGGCCCGACTATCCGTCGGCCAGTCGCGTCGCCAGTTACCTGGCCGACTATGCGCAGTCGTTCGGGCTCATTCCGCACATCCGGTTCGGGAGCACGGTCACCCGCGTCGAGCGTGACCGGCTCTGGGCGGTGACGACCGAGTCCGGTGACATCGAGCGGTACGACGCCGTGGTGGTCGCGAACGGCCACAACTGGCATCCGCGCTATCCGGATCCGGCTTATCCGGGGACGTTCCACGGCACCCAGATGCACGCCCACGACTACCGCACTCCGGACGTCTTCCGGGATCGGCGGGTGCTGATCGTCGGCATGGGCAACTCGGCCATGGACATCGCGGTGGACGCCTCGCACGTCGCTCGAGGGCCGGTCCTGCTCTCCGCCCGGCGCGGCGTCCACATCGTCCCCAAGTACCTGTTCGGCCGTCCGGCCGACGCGACCGGCGGTGCCCTCGCCGCCCTGCCGTGGCGGCTGCGGCAGCGCATCGCCGAGACCCTGTTGCGGCTCGCCGTCGGGACCCCGCAGAGGTACGGCTTACCCGCCCCGGCCGGTGGCCTGTTCCAGAACCATCCGACGATCAGCGACACGATCCTGCACCGGCTCACCCACGGCGAGGTGACCCCACGTCCCGGCATCGAACGGCTGGACGGGGAACGGGTGATGTTCACCGACGGCAGCGCCGACCCGGTCGACGTGATCGTCTGGGCCACCGGGTACCGGGTGAGTATCCCGTTCCTGTCCCCTCAATGGCTGGGCCCCGACCCCCAGCAGCTGCCGCTGTACCAGCGGGTCTTCCATCTCGACGACCCCAGCCTGGCATTCGTCGGCCTGATGCAGTCCACCGGTGCCGCTCTGCCGGTCGTGGAGGTCCAGGCCAAACTGGTCGCCGCGTATCTCTCCGGCGGCTATGCCCTGCCCGGCATCGACGAACAGCGGCACGCCGTGCAGCGAGCCTTGCGCGCCGCCATCGAGCGGTGGGGCACGAACGCGCGGCCGCACATGCGTATCGATTTCGACCGGTACGTCGCCGACCTGCCCAGGGAGATCGCGGCTGGCCGGAATCGCCTCGCCCGGGGCGGACGCACCTTCACCGCCGAGGAGAGTGTGGTTTGAGCGCCCGAGACCCCCGCGGATTGCGTGTCCTCGTCACCGGTGCCTCCGGCACGTTCGGCCGGGCCATCTGTGCCCGGCTGGACGAGCTGGGGGCCCAGGTCGTCGGGTTGGACCTGGCCCCCCGCGCCGATGACCCGGTCCGGGTCCTGGCCTGCGACATCACCGACGACGACGCGGTGCCGGCGGTGGTACGCAGAGCAATTGACCAGCTCGGTGGGCTCGACCTGCTGATCAACAACGCCGGGATCGGTGGGCCCGCCCCGGCCGAACTGGCGCCGGGCGCGGAAGTACGCCGCCAGCTCGACATCAACCTGCTGGGCACCTGGCGGGTCACCGCCGCATGTGTGGACGCGCTGGTCGCCTCTGGTGGCCGGATAGTCATGCTCAGCTCGCGGATGGCCGTCATGCAGTTGCCGCTGGCCGCTGCGTACGGTGCCTCCAAACGCGCCCTGGTCGCGTACGCGGACGCGCTGCGTCTGGAGCTCGGCACCCATGTCGGCGTCACCTGCGTGTACCCGTCGGCGGTACGAAGCCCGATCCACGACTCGACGGCCGCGGCCGGGCTCTCGCTGGAGGGCATGAGCCGATACGAGCCGCTGGACGGGGTGGTCCGGACCGTGCTGCGCGCCGCGCTCAGTCGTCGTCCTCGCCGTGATCTACCCACCACCCGGCGGGGCGCGGTCGAGTTCTTCCTGGCCCGTCACCTGCCCGCGCTGACCGATCGGATCGTGGCGCGCACCCTCGCCGGCCGGGTCCGCTCCGGCGCGTTCCAGGGCGCCGAGCTGGCCGCGGGTGTGGTCGCACGGCACGAGGCGACCCGATGACGGCGCTGCGTGGGGCGGCGGGCGAGGTGCGGACCAGGGCAGGTGACCTGATCGCGTACGCCACCGGTTCGGTCGGGATGGGCGTCTGGGTGACCGTTCCCGGCCTGCTGTTGCTCTATTTCCTCACCAATACGCTCGGTGTCTCGCCGTTCCTGGCCGGTCTCACCCTGCTGCTGCCGAAGATCATCGACATCATCGTGCATCCGATGCTGGGCAGCCGATCCGACCGGGAAGCGCGCAGCAGCGGACACCGGCTCGGCATGCTGCGGGTCGGTCTGCTGCTTCCGGTGGCCATGGTGGCGATGTTCTCGGTGCCCGCCGGTTTCTCCGGCGCATCGGCGGCGCTCTGGGTGGGCGGCTGGTTCATCGCCGGCAACCTGCTCTTCGCGTGTTTCCAGGTGCCCTACCTGACCACCCCGTCCGATCTTCGAGTCGGGTACCACGAGCGCACCCGGGTGTTCATGTTCCGGATGCTCTTCCTCACCCTCGGGTTGCTTGGTGCCGGTGTGGCCGCACCGGCGCTGGTGGAGTCGGGACAGCGCGGCGACTACGGCCGGATGGCCCTGCTGCTCTGCGGCGTCATGGTGATCTCCGGGCTGGTCGCACTGACCGGGGTACGGCGTCTCACCGCCCACGCCGGTTTCCGGACGCCCGACCAGCAGGCGGCCCACTCGACCATCGGTGACATCGCGGTCGCCTGGTGGGACCCCGACTTCCGCGCGCTGGTGCTGTCCTACCTGTTCACCGGCACCACTACTCACCTGTTCCTCGCAGCGCTACCGTTCTACACCAAGTACGTCTTCGAGAACTCTGGGCTGACCGCCGTGTTCATGGGGGCGTTCCTCGGTCCAGCGGTCGTCGCCGGCCCGATGTGGATGCAGGTGTCCCGGCGCATCGGCAAGCAGCGTGGCCTGCTGATCTGCCAGGCGGTCTTCGTGGCCGGTTCGCTGGCGCCGCTGCTCGGCTACGGCACCGGGCCGGCTGTCGCGGTGGTCGGCGTCCTGGGCATCGCGTTCGCCGGGCTGCAGCTGTTCGCGTTCTCGATGGTCCCGGATGCGGTCGCGGCCGCCGAGCAGCGTGGTACCGTCCGGGCCGGCGCCTACACCGGTGTCTGGACTGCCACCGAAGCCACCGGCACCGCAATCGGCCCGTACGTGTACTCGGCCGTGCTCGCCCTGGGCGGCTTCATCTCCACCACCGAGGGGCAGACCGTGACGCAGCCGGAGTCCGCCCACACCGCCCTGTTGATCGGCTTCACCGTGGTCCCGGCGGTGCTGATGGCCGCGGCGCTGACATTCCAAGTGCGCTGGAAGCTGGATCGGACACGCCACACCGGTTGAGCATTACGTGCTCAGGCCGGCACCGGTCGCCGAGCGAAAGCTCGCATGGCCAGCGTCCCGAGCATCGGGCGGGGAGCCAGCAGCCAGAATGCCCAACGCCAGCCGACGGCGTCGGCCAGGAATGCCGCGACGGCGGCGGGTGGGGCGGTGAAGCGTAGCGGGTGAACTCAGACAGCAGGCACCGCTGACCTTCGGTGCGGCGAACGCGGCCCTGGCGGCCGGGCCCATCACCCACGCGCAACGGCAGATCGCCGAGACCACAGATACCGGGGGTATTCATCACCCGTCGGCCCGGGCCACCATACGAATGGCGGCGCGCTCAGAGGCGTTCACGAGCACCGGATCGGCAGCCGAGGATCAGTACCGCGAGGCGATCGCGCAGCTCAAGCACAGCCGGATGGGCGGTTACCTCGCTCGTACCCATCTCGTCTACGGCGAGTGGCTGCGCCGCGAGGGCCTCCGTCGGGAGGCCCGCGAACAACTTCGCACCGCCCACGAGCTGCTGTCCGAATGGGTGCGGAGGCGTTCGCCGAGCGTGCCGCCCGCGAACTACGCGCCACCGGTGAACACCCACGAAAACGCGCCGCTCAGCCGACCGACGCGCTCACCGTCCATGAGCTGCACATCGCCCGGTTGGTCGCCACCGGAGCGAGCTCCCGGAGGTCGGCGCACAGCTGTTCCTGAGCCGCGCACGATCGAAGCCCACCTGCGCAGCATCTTCCGCAAGCTCGGCATCACCTCCCGCAGGCAGCTCAAAGAACTTGCATGCACTTCCCGCACATCATCACCAGCGACAGCGACAGCGGCAGCGCCAACGCCCAGGCAGGGCTCGACGACGCCAAGAACGCGGTCCGAGTCGACCCGGGTCCGGGGCTGCACCCAGACCGGATCACCGAGCCCGCGATCTGGACCTACGAACGCGCCGACGGGCGCCACCTCGTCGTTCCGTTCACCGCACCGGAAGTACCGGACGGCCAGATACAGATCGACACCGTCTTCGGCGAGCGTCTGCCCTGCCCGCCGGAGGTGCTGGTACTTCCCGGCGTTGGTGAGCCGCTACTGGCCGGGTCCGCCTCACTGTCGCTGGCGTGGAAGCGGTGACGCATCCGCTCGGAGGTCGCATTCGCCGCCCTTGCCGACGCATCACCGCTACCGACCTCATCCGGCAACACCACTCGACACCGACACAACCGTGGCGGCGACCGACGCCTCAATCGAGCCCTCTACACCGAAGAGGCCGAGTCTGAGGCGAGGTGAGCGGCCCCGGGGGACGGCGTCGGCGGAGGTGGCCACGGAAAGTGCGAGGCCGAGCCGTCCAACAGTACGACGATCCTTCTTCATGCACGTATGTCGATCTTTCGTATATCGTCGTTCGAATCTATGTCAGCCTCTCAACCCCCTCTGGAGAGGACATGATCATTACTCGACGCTGGATCGGTACCGCCACGGCGGCCCTGCTCGTTGTCACCATGACCAGCACCGTGCCGAGCGGCGCCCACGCCGCGCCGGCCAACGATGTCACCACCGCCGTACAGCAGAAGCTGCTCGCGGATGCCGCAGTCGCGGCGGACCAGGCGTTCCGGACCGCCGATGTGGCGGACACCCGGGTGAACGTCACCCGCAAGGACGGCCGGGCCTGGGCCTTCGGCACCGCCGTGCTCGTCGCCCCGCAGGGAGAGGATCTCCACCCGTCCGGTTGGCTCTTCGTCGCCCGTCAGCAGCGCGGCGGCTGGCAGGTCGCCTTCGAGGGCGAAGCCACCTTCGCCGAACTGATTGCGGCCGCGCCCGTCTCCGTCGTCGCTGAGCAGGAGAGGGACACCTTCACCGCGCCCAAGACGATGGCCGCCAACGGGGACTTCCGCACCGGCATGCGCCTGCCGTTCACCGTTGGCCAGTCCTGGATCCTCCGGGGCGGCCCACACGGCTGGTCCGGCTCCCCGCGACCGTTCAGTTCCATCGACCTCTACGGCGGTGACGAGCGGGTGCTGGCCGTGCGTGCCGGCACCGCGTACACGATGTGCAAGGGCTGGATCCGGGTGGTCCACGACCGGGGGTACGCCACGGACTACTACCACCTCTGGAACAACATCAACGTCGACGGTGCCTCCGTCTCGGCGGGCACCTTCCTCGGCAACACCGGCACCGACATCACCTGCGGCGGCTCCGCCAGCAGCCGGCACGTGCACCTGGGGCTGCGGCAGAACAGCGCGTACGTCGCGGTCGCCACCCACAACCTCGGCAAGTGGGTGCCGCGAGAGGGCAGCACCGCCTACGAGGGTTACGCGCTGCACGGATCAAAGCGCGTGAACGTCAAGGGCACGCTCTACAACTACGGCGCGCTCGGCTTCACCGAGGGCATCGTCGACAGCAACGGCGGCACGTCGGTCAGCCGGCGGTCCGGGCCAGGCACCGGGTACGGGGTCGTCGGTTCGATCGCGGACGGTGCCACGGCGGCAGTGGCCTGCTCGTCCAACGGCACCTCCCATACCGGCCGCTGGGGCACCACCGCCCTGTGGAACCGGCTCACCGACGGCACTTGGATCCCCGACGCGTACCACTACACCGGAGCGGCTAACCCGGTCAACGGCTGGTGCTGACGCGCCGCCCCGCCCCACCGGTGCCGGTGACCGGTAGCGCCACATCGACGGCGGGGCGGACACCCTGCGACGCGGCGAGGTTGGACCCGCCGCGTCGCAGGGACATGCCCAACGACCTGGTAGGGCACGCTTCGCTCACGGGAGCTAAAGTTGGCGCGGACGGTGGCGGCGTCCGGGTGGTTCAGGGCCGTGAAAATGTCAGCGCCCAATGCCAGTCGGCCCGGGCGGAGGTGGGGTAGGTTCGAAGCCGAACCGGCCCGAACCCGCCGCCCGACGGGGTGGAGGCGTCGAGAGCAGCTAGCGTCCTGCGCTGACCGGATGTGGGGGACAGCGATGCCCTGTCTGGACCGCACCGGTCGCCCGTCCACTACGGCTGGCTCGTACAAGTCTCCGTCAAGCGGAGCAGAAGACACCGCTCTCGTGCCAGCCGATGACGCCGGAGGTGCCGATGTAGGTCACTTCTCCCTGAAGGCAGTCCCGCACCGCCTTCTGCCATACGCCGGTGCCGGTCTTGCAGCCGTCCGCGATGATGGCGCTCGTCGAGATGCCCTTGCTCTGGTTTGCCGCGGCTTCTCCCAGGTGCTCCAACGAGATTTCGACCTTGCCGTCTGTGCTGCTGAACGTCGGCGTGACAGTATGATCGCCGTGCGCCATGACGTGCAGGACGTGCAGGACGTGCAGGACGTGCAGGACGTGCAGGACGTCGTATGATGCGGTGAAGGCGGAGAGCACCGTGTCGGGGTCTCGCGACCGGACGAAGTCGATGTCGACGATGGGTTACTCGCACCCGGTGTTGCTCGGCGAGGACGCTCATGGCCAGCGTCGACCGGGAAGCCCGGCACCTCGACCTGCCTGGCGGATGACCGTCCGCCCTGTCTGCCAGGCTGAGATGAGGCAGCCGTTCCGGGAGCGTTAGGCTTGCCGGGAGACAGGAAGAGGATCATCGTGACACTACCCAGCACGCCTGGTGAGCAGGGCGGACGGCCGAAACGGCGAACGTTCACGGCGGAGTACAAACTACGCATCGTGGCGGAGTACGAGGCGGCGAAGGCGTCTGGTGAGGGCGCGGCGATCCTGCGTCGGGAGGGCCTGTATCACTCGCACATCCTGGAGTGGCGGGCCGCCCGTGACGCGGGTGCGTTGACCGCTCTGGGCACCCGCAAGAGCCCGGTGTCGGAGAGTCGGCGCCGCAGCGCCGAGGCGGCGGAGATCGAGCGGTTGCGGCGGCGCAACGAACGTCTGGAAGCGGATCTGGCGCGGACGAAGACCGCCCTGGAGATCATGGGAAAAGCGCACGCGCTCTTGGAGACGTTGTCCGAGAGCGCGGACGCGCCGCGGCCGGTCAGGAGGCGCTGACCGCGGCCTTCGACAAGCTGATGCCGCTGCTCGGGGTGGCCGGGGCGTGCCGGCTGACGGGCCGGTCCCGCGCCACGCACTACCGGCTCCAGCAGCCGCCCGTGGTATCGCGTCCGCTGAGGCCGAAGACACCCCCGCCATCGACGCTGTCAGCGGCCGAACGTCAGGCCGTGCTGGATGTGCTGCACCGGGATGAGTACGCGGAGATGTCCGTGGCGCAGGTGTGGGCCCGTGAACTCGACCAGGGCCGCTACTGGTGCTCGCAGTCCACCATGTACCGGATCCTGCGCCACGCCGGGGAGAGCCGGGAACGCCGCCGGCAGGCCACCCACCCCACCCGCACCATCCCCCAGCTGGTGGCGACCGGGCCGTCGCAGGTGTGGTCGTGGGACATCACCCGCCTCAAGACCGCGCAGCGGGGCGTGTTCTACCACCTCTACGTGATCATCGACGTGTACTCCCGCTACGTCGTCGGCTGGCACGTCGCCGACGGCGAAGACTCCATGCTCGCCCGGGAGCTGATCGACGACGCCATCGCCCGCAACGGCGTGCGCCCCGAGATCCTGCACGCCGACCGCGGCTCGTCGATGACCTCGAAACCCGTCGCCGAACTCCTCGCCGACCTCGACGTCACCCGCTCCTACTCCCGACCCCGCGTATCCAACGACAACCCGTACTCCGAAGCGCAGTTCAAGACCCTGAAGTACTGCCCCGCGTTCCCCGACCGCTTCGACTCCCTGCACCACGCCCGCGAGTTCGCCGCCGAGTTCTTCACCTACTACAACCACGAACACCGCCACTCCGGCATCGGCCTGCACACCCCCGCCTCAGTGCACTACGACACCGCCGGAGACGTCCACACCCAGCGGCAGGCCACCCTCGACGCCGCCTGGCAGGCCCACCCCGACCGGTTCACCCGCCGCCCTCGACCACCCGCCCTACCGACCACCGTGTGGATCAACAAACCCGCAGCTCAACCCACCGAACTACAGAACACCTGACCACGAAAACGTCTCACTTGACTTGACAGGTTCCGCCGGATCATCGACTACCGGCGGCCGCCGCGGCGTCACCGACGAGCAAGTCAGCGGCCCGTTCGGCCGATGGCGCCACGAGCAACGCTTCACCCCGATCCAGCCGGGTCCTCGGGAACGGTCATGCGCTACGCCATCGACTTCACCGCGCCGACAGGACCGGTTGGTAATCTCGTGGCCAGGCTCAACCTGCGGCCGTACCTGCGACGTCTCATCGCACGCCGCAACACCTTCTTCGCCGCCGCTCTGGCAGAGCGTCCGCAGCCGGCCCGCGAGGAGGCGGGGCACGGCGAGGACCCCTGACGGCAGGTGGTGTCGGGGACCGATCTATGGTCACCGCCGCTTCTTGCGGCTCGGGCGCGGGCCCCGCGCCTGCCTCTGGGCTTGTTGCCGCGCCGAGGTGGTGGCGAGGGCGAGTCGATGTAGACGGGGGCGCGCGGCTCGTTGACGACGGTGCGGTTGAGGAGGTTCAGGATGAACGCGCGCCACGCGGTCGCGCGGGGAGGGTTCTCGTCCGCCGGATGCCGGGCCACACCTCGGGTCAGGGCCCGGATGCTGACGGCGAGGCCGACCAGGGCCACGAGGAAGCTGCCCACGCTGGCGTATTGGTCGGCGACTCCGAGCTCCCGGGTGCCGAGGAACACGCCAGCCGACACGAGCGCCGTCGTTGTCAGCAGCAGGATGGTCCGACCGCGCATACTCGCTCCTAGATCCTCGGGGCTCGTCCGTCTGCCGTACACCTCAGAACAGTCCTGGTAGGTCCGGACCGCGCCACCGCCAGTCCGGATTCACGGCTGGTGGCGGGATGTCCCGTCCGCCCATACTTTCGCGGTGCTCACCCGGAAGCTCGGTCGGCTCGATCCGCGTGAGCCGGTTGAGAGGGGTGAGGCCGTCGTGACCGACGTCCGGCGTCAAGCGTTGCTCGGCGTATTCACGCAACGTGTCGCGCGGATGAGGTAGGTCAGGTGGGGTAGGTCGGTCATCTTGACCTCAATGATCCACAAGTGGGAGACGATCGTTGTTGTCGCCTGCCGGGTTGAGGGGCGTGGCGAACGAGTTGATGAGCTGGCCAGCGCGGTCATCTGTGGGCGGACGTTGACAAGTTCGTGTTGGTGTTCGTTGAGCTGTTTGGGTGGGGCAGGAGGTGCAGGTAGACGACTTTGTGGAGTAGGTCGAGGATTTGCTCCTCGCATCGAGTTGGCTGACGTACTCCGCTACGGTCAGTTGGTCGTGACAGATGAGCTGTGCGGCCGCGAGACGCAGCGCCAGGGGCAGGTACGCGCAGCGGGCGGCCAGTTGCTCCACGGCGGCATCGCTGGCGTCGCGGGTGAGCATCCGTCGTAGGAGCTGCGTTGCCTCGTCCCGGTTCAGCGGCGCCAGGTGCAGCAGCCGTGCTCCTTCATGCGCGATCAGGGAGAACAGCCGACGGCGGCTGGTCAGCAGGACGGAGCAGCTGCCGATGCCGGGTAGTAGGGGTCGAACCTGATCGGTGTTGGCGGCGTTGTCGAGGACGATCAGCAGCCGTCGGCCAGCCAGTCGCGACCGGAACAACGCTGCGGCTTCGTCGATGTCGGTGGGCAACGCTGTCGGTTCGAGGCGGAGCGAGCGCAGGAAGTAGTGCACTGCGGTGAGGCTCTGCACGGGCGGGCGGCGAGTGTCAGAGCCGCGCAGATTCACGTAGAGCTGCCCGTCGGGGAACTGCTCACGGATGTGGTGGGCCCAGCGTAGTGCCAATGCCGTCTTGCCGACCCCGGCGGTGCCACTGATCAGAACGAGCCGGCAGTCGGCGGTCGGGTCGAGCAGCGCATCGAGTTGCTCCATCTCGCGGTGCCGACCTGCGAAATCGTGTACGTCGAACGGCAGTTGGGCGGGCGACTCGGTGCGGTGCGGTGCGGATTGTGACGGTGGCGCAAGGCCGAGTGACGGATCGGCGTTGAGGATCGCCTTCTCCATCTCTTCGAAGGGGACACCGGGGTCTAAGCCCTGTTCGTCGGCCAATCGGCGGCGATAGGTCCGGGCGGTGCTCAGTGCGTCGGCACGCCGACCGCAGCGGTGCTGCGCCAGCATCAGCTGGCACACGAGCTGTTCGTGCTCGGGGTACTGGCCGACCAGATCCTCTAACTCGCCGATGAGGTTGTCGTGGTGACCCAGTGCCAGCTCGGCCTCGACCAGCAGGGCCCGGGCCGCCAGGCGTGACTCGTGCAGCCGCCGACTGGCCGCCCGAGCGTAGGGTGCGGTGACGCCGGTGAGGGCGTCGCCGCGCCATAGCGCCAGGGCACGGCACAGCAGCTCTGTGGACATCGCCCAGTCGCCGCGTCGTTGCGCCGCACGGGCGTCGCTGACATGTCGGTCGAAGATGGCAGCATCCAGGTCGTCGTCGGCAAGGACGATCAGGTATCCGCCGGGACGGGTGCGGATCACGTCGGTCATGCCCAGATCTCGCAGCGCGCGCCGGAGCGTGGAAATCGCGACGTGCAGCTGGGAAAGCGCCGAAGTGGGCTCCGCGCCGCCCCATAGGGCCTCGACCAGCTGCGGTGGCGTGACTACCTGGTTCGCACGTAGCAGCAGGTAGCCGAGCAGTGCCCGGTGCCGGGGCTGGCCGACCCACACCGGACCGTCGGGTCCGAAGACCTCCACCGAGCCGAATACCCCGAACCGCATACCCACCCCCGTAGGTTCGATTTAAGTCTATCGGAGGGTTGGCAACCGGCCGGCTGGCGATCGGCAAGCGGACAGATAAACACCGTCCCGCAAACTGGTCGAGCAGATCGTGGGTCGCTCGCCTGCAAACAGATGGCTGCTGCGGCACCGCGTACTGGTCTTGTCAAACGGGGGACGCATGGGACAGGCAGACATGGCTGCTGTGAGTGATCGCGTCAGACGAGCAACGTTGGCTGACTCGGCATCGGTGGTAACGCGACCGCTGGCTGATGGGCTGGGCTGCCGAGTGCAGTCACCGTCTGCCAGTCCCGACGGCCTCCATCTGGTCGGGTGGACGCTGCGGCCACAGTCGGAGGTGGCGCGGTACGCGCGACGCCCCATCCGGATGACGCAGCAGCCTGCCGGATCTCGCCGCTGACCTACCGCGCGACCGCCGGCCAACCGGTTGACTGCCGCGGCTGGTACCCGGCAGCTCGCCGCCCTCCTCGTCCCCGATGCGGGACCTCACCCTCGCCTGCCTCGCCATCGGGCGTCCGGCCAGTTGGAGTTGTCATGTCTGAAACGTACGGTCACCCGACACAGATCCCTTCCACTGGTCGGTCGATCGTGATTGGCCTGCCAGATGGACCACGGCGCGACCGGTCGAAGCTCCGCCGCAACCGCTGGCTGACCGCCGGGATCGCCCTGTTTCTGCCAGCAGCGGGGCTGCCGCTGATCGCCGACGTACCAGCCCGCGCCACCACCGTGTCGTGTGTGGCGGAGACGACCTCGGCCGTGCAGGCCGCTGCCGTTGCAAAGGCCTGCGACCACCCGGTGGTGATCACCGAATCCCGTTCCGAGTACAGCCGGGTGCTCGCCCAACCCGACGGACGACTGACCATGGAATCCGGTGTGGTTCCGCAGTGGACGCGGCGGGTGGATGGCCGCTGGTCGGAGATTGACCTCGGTCTGGCTCGAGGCAAGGACGGGCGGCTTCGCCCTGCGGCCTCGGTTGCGGATGTCGCTTTCTCTGGAGGCGGTGACGCACCGCTGGTGACTCTGGTCCGCAGCGGCAAGACCTTCACCATGAGTTGGCAGGGGCAGCTACCCGCACCGGTCGTCGACGGCAACATGGCGACCTATCGGGAGGTCGTGCCCGGCGTCGACCTGGCGGTACAGGCGACCCGGACCGGTTTCACCCACGTGCTGGTGGTGAAGACTGCGGCAGCAGCAGCGGATCCCGCCGTCCAACGGATCCGATTCGATTTGGGTGGTGACGCTACTGCGGTGCGCCTTCCGGACGGCTCGCTGCAGGCGCGGCTCGCTGGGACCATGTTCGCCAATGCGGCGCCGGCGGTGATGTGGAACTCCGCCGACGATACTGGCGGCCTGACGGCGGGTCGGGCCGGCGAAAGTCCGTCCGAGTCCGGCTCGACGGTCGACGGTCCTGGAGTGGCTGCGCAGACCGCGCGGGTGGAGACCGCCCTCACCGACGGCGGTGAACTGGTACTGACTCCGGACGCACAGATGTTGGCCGACGACTCCGCAAACTTTCCGATCTTCATCGATCCGGCGTGGTCGGTGCGGCAGAACCGGTGGGCGTACGCGACGGACAACGGCTGCTCGAATTCCGACGTCAGCGTTGCCCGAGTGGGCCTGAGCCCGGAGGGCCCCTGCCAGGGCCAAATCTACCGGTCGTTCTTTCAGTTCCCGACGAGCAGTGGCGGCATCTCGCTCGCCGGCAAACACATCGAGAGCGCATACGTGCAGATGAAGCTCGACCACTCCTGGTCCTGCGACGACACCTGGGCCTACATGTACCACGTGCCGGTCATCGACCGTACGATGCGGGCCACCTGGTCGAAGATGGCGCTGGGCACGTTGTTGGACGGGGCTGCGGGGCATGCGAACGAGGCCGGTGGCTGCGGAACCATCCAACCCGACATGATCATGAACTTCATCTCCAGCAAGGTGACCCAGAAGGTGCAGGAGGTGGCGGACAAGAAGGCGCCCACCCTGACCGTAGGGTTTTCCGCCAGGTCAGGCGACGGTGGCGAGTCAACCCAGAACCGCTGGAAGAAATTTTTCCCCAACGATGCCAAGCTCGTGGTGGACTACGACTCCAAGCCTGGCAAGCCGACCGGTCTGCAGGTGGCCGGGGTCGCCTGTCTCGCTGCGGACGTGCTCCCGATCGGCACCCTCAACCCGACCTTCTCCGCGATCTACCCCGACGCCGACAGCAGCCAGTCCCTGATGGGCACCTACGAATGGATCGAGGTGCCGGCCGGGGGGATGGGTGCGGTCACCGACACGTACCCGACCCGGCTGCCCCGCCCGCCGACCGCGTCGGCGCCCGCCAACGGCAGGGCCACCACCGCCGCCGTTGCCGCCGCCAAGAACAAGTCGTACGCCTTCCGGGCCACTGCTGTCGATCCGGCACCCTATTCCATCTGGAGCGGCTGGTCGAGTTGGTGTCAGTTCCGTGTCGACACGACCGTGCCGTCGGTGGAGGCCACCGTGATCAGCGGCCCATCCGGACCGGGGGAGCCGGTCACCTTCCGGATCGCCTCGCCCGACACGGATGTCGTCTCCTTCAGGTACGGCTGGACCGGCCCCACCACGGTCGTGGACGTTCCCGGTACACCGAAGAGCACCACCCTCACCCTGCGTCCCCCGAAGTACGGCCGGAACACCCTGTACGTCTCGGCGGTGGACGCCACCCGCAACGAGGGCTACGCCAGCGCCGAGTTCATCGTCGGCCGACCTTCGGCCGCGATC
Organism: Micromonospora sp. NPDC048871; assembly: GCF_043198155.1. Taxonomy (NCBI): domain Bacteria; kingdom Bacillati; phylum Actinomycetota; class Actinomycetes; order Micromonosporales; family Micromonosporaceae; genus Micromonospora; species Micromonospora sp. NPDC048871. The sequence continues at coordinate 107,059 of NZ_JBICUM010000005.1, forward strand.
GCCCGATGGGGTCTGGAGACATACCCCGGTGTCAGTCAGCAGCAGGCACTCGCCGATCAACAGGGCGCCCTGGCCGGCGACACACCGCTGACAGCGACAAACGTGACGTGGACACCCGACGTGCGGATGGTCGGCGGTGCCAGCGCCCGTTTCAACGGCATCAACTCCCACGCCATCACCGACGTCCCGGTGCTCGACACCAGTCACTCGTTCAGCGTGGCTGCCTGGGTGAAACCGGCCGCGTTACCGACTACGGACATGAAGGTGCTCACCCAGGACGCCCGCAACGCGGCCCGCTTCGAGTTCGGAGTGCGCCGGCAGGACGCCTCGATGACGCCGTACTGGTCCTTCGTCATGAAAGACACCTCCGACCAGGCCAGTGCCTCCCGGGTGGCCATGGCACCGACCCCGATCACCGCCGCCGACGTGCACCGATGGACCCACCTGGCCGGAGTCTACGATCGCACCGACGGCAAGCTGCGCCTGTACGTCAACGGCGTAAAGGCCGGCGAGGTGCCGTACGCTGCGGCCCCCTGGGCCGCCGAAGGCAGGTTCGCCGTCGGCCGCGGCTTCGCCAACGGGCAGCCGGCCAACTGGTGGCACGGCGAACTCGCCGACGTGCGGGTGTTCAACCGGGTCCTGGTCGAACACGACTTCACCGGCCTACTCGCCACCGACGAAGACTCCGGCGGATTCGACGAGCCCGGCATCCTCGCGCCGATCGAGGTGGGGCGGTGGGACATGAACGCCGCCACCCCCTGCTACGAGGTGGGGATCCCGCACACCTGCCAGGCACCTGACGGCGCGGCGTGGGGGCGACGACTGTCACTGGCCCAGGGCGCGAGCATCGGCAGTGGGCTGCGCGACGGTGGTTTGCTGCTCGACGGCACTCACTTCGTCGAGGACCCCACCGACCGATACTACGGATCGCCGACCGTCGAGCATGGCCACTCGCAGCACAACACCGTGACTCCCGAGTTGCCGACCTGGCAGGACGGGCCGGTGTTGCGCACGAACGACTCGTTCACAGTCTCCGTCTGGGTCCATCCCGACAGCCTGAGGAGCAGCACCCAGACCGCAGTCGGGCAGCGCGGCCTCAAACAATCCGCTTTCTACCTGTCACTGCGCGAGACCCGAACCTCGACAGGCAGCAGCACCCATCGTTGGCAGTTCACCATCAGTGGTGCCGACGACGACCGCCAGGCCCTGCGGGTACACGCCGAGGGTACACACCTGTTGTCTGCTGATGACACGGACACGTGGACCCACCTGGTCGGGGTGTATGACGCCCAAACCGCCGAGATCCGCCTATACCTGAACGGCAGCTTGGAAAAGGCCACCCCGTGTCCCAACGGTGTCTTCCCAGCTACCGGCCCGCTGACCGTCGGCGCGGCCCAGTTCTCCGGTCCAGGCGAACAGCCCAGAATGATGGACTTTTGGCACGGTGGAATCGATGACCTTCAGCTCTATCAGGGGGCGCTGACCGACGCCGCGGTGGCGGAACTGCACCGCACTCAATCCCGGGCATGACCAACGACGAGCCCGGCGCTCCGTCAGTAACCGCCTGTTCACCCGCCCTCGATCCTGCCCGCCATCCACGCAGGAGGTTTTCCCGATGAGCAACCAGGTTCGCCGAAGCGGCGGTGCTCGACCGCCGGGGCGCCCCCGTCGCCTGCTCGCCGCAACCGTCACCGCCGTGGTGGCCGGATCGTTGCTGGTCGCTTCCCCTCTGGCAGGGTCAGCACAGGCCGGCCCCGAACGGCTGCGGTCGCAGGTCGACACGATAGACGGCCACGGTCGAGAGATACGCGGAGCCACCAGCGCCGCGCCCGAAAACAGTGCGGCGCCAGCGCCGGCACCGGTGTGGCCGACCGCCGCTCGGAGCAAGGTCACCCTGGCCGGTCATCGTGCAGCCAACTCCCCCACCGCACTCAGGGTCGGCAGGCTTCCGCTGAAGGTGAGCCAAACCGCCGAGGCTGCCAGCGGCCGCGAGCTGACCGAAGTAGACATCGAGGTCATCGACCGTGCCACCGCCCCGGCATCCCGGCGCGACGGTGTACTGCTGCGCGTCACGGACGCAACCTCACCATCGACCGGGGCGACAGACAATCAGGCCGCGACGGTGGACCTCACCGTCGACTACGACGCATTCCGGCACGCCTACGGCGGCAGCTGGGCGTCACGGCTGCGGCTCTGGCACCTGCCACAGTGCGCCCTCAGCACCCCGGCCGCACCCAGCTGTCACGCCACCGCACTTCCCTCACGCAACGACACCATAGCGGGACAGGTGTCCGCCGAGGTAGTGGCATCGGCCACCGGTGCAGGTGACCTGGTGTTGCTCGCCGCTGACGCCAAGGGCTCCGCCGGAGACTTCACTGCCACCTCGCTGTCCCCGTCGGCCACCTGGACCGCCGGCGGCGCCACCGGCGGTTTCTCCTGGGCGTACCCCATGCGTACGCCGCCCGCGCTCGGCGGCCCGACACCGAACGTCTCCCTGAGCTACTCCTCGGCCAGCGTCGACGGACGGTCGGCAGCGACGAACAACCAGCCGTCATTCATCGGCGAAGGCTTCGACTACTGGCCCGGCTACATCGAGCGCCGCTACGTGAGCTGCGCCGACGACATGAAGGGTGAGGCCAACAACAGCAGAAAAACCGGCGACCTGTGCTGGCGCTCCGACAACGCCACCATGACTCTCAACGGCACCGGTTCGGAACTGGTGTTCCAGAGCGGCAAAGGCTGGCACTCAAGAAGCGAGCAGGGCGCCAGGATCGAAAAGCTGACCGGCGGCACAAACGGGGACAACAACGGCGAGTACTGGCGCGTCACCACCACCGACGGCGTCCAGTACTACTTCGGGCGCAACAACCTGCCCGGCCAGAGCTCCACCACGAACTCGGCGTGGACCGCACCAGTCTTCGGCAACCACCCCGGCGAGCCCTGCCACGCGAGCACCTTTGCCGGCTCCGACTGCACCCAGGTCTGGCGCTGGAACCTCGACTACGTCGTCGACCCCCACGGCAACACCATGTCGTACTGGTACGACCGAGAAACCAACCGGTACGCGCAGAACCTGACCGCCTCGGCCGACATCTCCTACGTGCGCGGCGGCATGATCCGCCGAATCGACTACGGCACCTGGGACCGTGGTACCGCCGACCGGTCGACCACCCCCGTTGCCCAAGTGTTGTTCACCCCGGCCGACCGCTGCCTGACGTCGAACTGCGGCACCCACAACGAGACCAACTGGCCCGACGTGCCCTGGGACCAGGAGTGCACCGGCTCCGAATGCGACGGCCACTGGTCGCCGACCTTCTGGAACACCAAACGACTCGCGAAGGTAACCACCCGCATCTGGGATTCGACCAAGACCACACCGGACTGGCAGGAGGTCGACTCCTGGACGCTCACTCACCGATTCCCGGCCACGGGCGACGGCACCAACCCGGGACTCTGGCTTTCGTCGATCAGGCACACCGGACACGTCGGCACCACGGTGTCCCTGCCACCCATCACCTTCGAGCCCACCGCACTGCCCAACCGCGTGCTCACCGACACGAACACGACGAACAACTGGCAGCGCATCACGAACATCGTCACCGAGACGGGCGCCAAGATCCAGGTCACATACAGCCTGCCGGAGTGCAGCAAGAACGACCTGCCAGCAAGCCCGGCGAGCAACACCCGGCTCTGCTACCCCGTACTCAGCGACGATCCGGCGAAGCCGGATGGCCCTCTGCTCACCGAGTGGTGGCATAAGTACGTGGTGCGGCAGGTCTCCGAATCGGACGTACAGCTCGAAGGCGGGCACCAGGCACCTCCGAAATACACCGCCTACGCCTACGGGGGGAACCCTGCCTGGCACTATGCCGACGACGACGGTCTGAGCAACCCCAAGTACAAGACGTGGAATCAGTTCCGCGGTTATGCGGAAGTCACTACTCGGGTCGGCGACACCAGTGGTCGGCGAACACTGGCGGTCACCCGCTACCTGCGGGGCATGCACGGCGACCGGTCAGGCCCGTCCGGCGGCACCCGGTCAGTGATCGTCGACGCTTCCCTCGGTAGCGAGACCGTCTACGACGAAGACGCGTTTGCCGGCATGGTGCGCGAGGAAACCGTCTACAACGGCGCCCTCAGCAAGCCGGTCAGCAGGACCGTCAACGTGCCGTGGCAGTCCCCGCCAACCGCCAGCCGCACGATCAACGGCGACCTCGTCACCGCCCGGTTCACCAACACCCGCGTCCGCTACGCGGCGACGGCACTCGGCGTGGACGGCGCGAGCGGGTGGCGGGTGACCCGCTCCACCTCGTTGTTCGACAACGTCCACGGCACTCTCGACTGGACCCAGGACGACGGCGACGTGGCGGTCTCCGGCGACGAGCAATGTGTCAGCCAGACCTACAACCGAAACCCGGACCGCAATCAAACCGGGCTGCTGAAGCGAGTCACCACCACCGCGCTGCCCTGCGGCACAACCCCCACCCGTGGCGACGACATTATGTCCGACGGACGGTTCATCTACGACGGTGCCGCCGATGCCGAAACCACGCCCACTCGAGGCTCGATCACCCGCACCGAGCAACTACACGACTGGACCTCCGAAGCGGGCACCACCTTCCGCACCGAGGACCACACCACCTACGACGACTTCGGTCGGCCCGCGACGAGCACCGACATCCGGTCGGTAACCACCAAAACGTCGTACACCCCTGCCCGGGGTGGACCGGTCACCCGGGTCAGCAAGAGCATCCAGGGTGAGTTCGATTGGACCACGCACGAGGACATCACCCCCTACTGGGGCATGGCCTGGAAGACCACGGACATGAACTCCCGGGTCGCCGAGGCAACCTACGACGGCCTCGGCCGAACCACGCAAGTCTGGCGGGTGGGCTGGTCCAGAGAGCAGAACTCACAGCGTCCCTCGACCCGCTACACGTACACCTATTCGCCTGACCGGACCGAATACTCCTCCGTCAAGACCGAAACCCTCAACGTGGCCGGAAACTACCAGGCCACCTACCAGATCTACGACGGATTCCTGCGGCCCCGCCAGACCCAGTCGACCGGCATCGGTGGCGGGCGTCTCGTCACCGACATCATCTACGACCGGTGGGGGCGAGCCTCCACCGCGTACGGCCCGCACGTCGAACCGGGCACGGCCTCCGGCGTGCTCTGGTGGGAACCGGAGTGGTCCGTGCCAGCAGTGGCCCGGACCGAGTACGACGACGCCGATCGGCCGATCGCGGAGGTGTCACTCTCCGGTGACGGCGTGACGAACCTGGTGGAGAAGTGGCGAACCAACACCTCCTACCGTGGTGACCGAGTCCTGCGTACCCCGGCACCCGGTGCAGTGCCGACCACCACCCTCATCGATGTGGACGACCGCACCGTCGAGCTCCGCCAGCACACCACGCCGGCCGGTGTGAACGGCGCCTACGACGCCGTGAAGCACGAATACGACCGGAAGAACCAGCTGGTCAGAAGCACCGACGCGGCCGGCAACCAATGGTCGTACAAGTACGACATCAAGGGCCGTCTGATCGAGTCACGAGACCCGGACAGCGGCACCTCTCGCTCGACCTACAACGAGTTCGGAGACCTGCAACAGACCACGGACGCCCAAGGAAAGGTCCTCGTCTACACCTACGACAAGCTGGGCCGAAAGACCGCCCAGTACGACGACGCTGTCAACGGGGCAAAACTGCGGGCCGAGTGGAAGTACGACCGCCTCTTCACCGGTGTACAGGTACGCGGTCAACTCACCCAGTCCACCCGGTACGACCCGCCCGGCTCCGCCAACGCCTACACCTGGCAAGCGATCAACCTCAACACCCGGTACCAGGTGACCGGTGAGCAGTACCTCATCCCAACCAAAGAAACAGGCCTGGCAGGGAGTTGGGTCTACTCCTACGGCTACGCCACCACCGACGGCACCCCGACCTCCACCACCTATCCGGGCACCGGCGGCCTCGCCGGGGAAACCGTCACCACCGGCTACCACGACACCACCGGCCTGCCGCAGAAACTGACCACCAATCTGCCCAACGTCGGATCGTACGTGACCGGACAGCAGTACACCGTGTACGGCGAACCGACCGTCCTGACCCGAAAAACAGCCGGCGGGACGTACGTCGAGGACAGCCAGGTCTACGAAACCGACACTCGCCGACTTCACCGGACGATCGTTCAACCGGAAACCGCCACCGGTCCGATCGCCGAACGCACCTACACATACGATCCGGCCGGCAACATCCAGCAACTCACAGACACGCCCAGTGCCGGGCAAGCCGAAACCCAATGCTTCCGGTACGACGCCCTTCGTCGCCTGACCTCAGCCTGGACGCCGAAGAATGGTGTCAACTGCGACACCGATCCCGCCGCTTCGAACCTCGGCGGTCCCGCGCCCTACTGGACCGACTGGACCTTCGACGCCATCGGCAACCGGCTCACCCAAGCCAGCCACGGCACGGCCGGCACCACCACCCACACCTACACCGTGCCGGCAAGCGGACCGAACGCCGTCCGGCCGCACGCCGTCACATCGGTCCGGACCGAAGCGCCGGGAAAGGCGCCAGTCGTCCGCTCATATACCTACGACGCTGCCGGTGCGACGGCCTCCCGGCCAGGCGTCGCCTCCGACCAGTCACTCACCTGGGACCCCGAAGGCCGACTGACCAGCGTGGTCGAGAGCGGCACCACCCTCGCCAGCCACGTCTACAGCGTGGACGGCAGCCGGATCATCCGGCGGGACGCCACCGGAACCATCCTCTACCTGCCCGGGATGGAAATACGACGCGACACCGGCGCTACCCAGAACACCGCCACCCGCTACTACGGCTTCGCCGGCAAATCGATCGCCAGCCGCTCCACCAATGGCGGACTGACGTGGCTGTTCAATGACCACCAGGGCACCCAACAGATCAGCGTCAACGCCTCCACCCAGGCCGTGACGACCCGCCGCCAGACACCATACGGAGAACCGCGCGGCCAGCAGCCCGCTTGGCCGAACAACAAGGGGTTCGTTGGCGGCGACATCGATCCCACCGGACTCACCCACGTCGGCGCCCGCGAATACGACCCCACGCTCGGACGCTTCATCAGCGTCGACCCACTGATGGACCAGACCGACCCGCAGCAGTGGCACGGCTACGCATACGCCAACAACTCGCCGGTCACCTTCAGCGACCCGACAGGCCTCATCCTGGACGTCGTCTGGGATAACAAGGCGACACCCAGCGAGGTCGATTGGACTCCTAACGGCTCGAGTTCCAGCGGCGGTGGACCCCGTAGGGGCACGGGTGCCAAGAAGAGTGGTCAACCGGATGACGGGAACAGAACCCGGATCCGGAGGGACTTTTACAACTACACCGTCCAGTACTTCGACCAGTGCGGCATACGGGGCGCGACAGGCTTTCCCATGCCCAGCAAATGCCACATCACCGCGTTCACTCCGGAACAGCTCGACGAAGCCTGGGCGTCCTACCTTTGCCACCGCCTGGGGGACTGTTCCCAATCGGAGGAGCGAGCGAGGAAAAGCCGGCTCAAGTTCTACGAGTGGATGAGCTGGGTTCCCGGTATCGGAGCCCCCTACTCGATCGCTTTGGCGAAAGAGGCGTACGACAACGACGACTACATCGGTGCCGGCTTGGAGATCGTCGGCGTCATTCCAATCCCGATCGCCAAGGGTGCCAAAGCTGCCAAGAACGCAGACGAGGTAGTGGACCTGCTCTCCGGCTCTTCCAGAGCAGCCGATGACGTGGTCGAAGCGTGCCTGAGGCGTCCGAACAGTTTCAGCCCTGACACGCCGGTCCTCATGGTGGACGGTACGACAAAACGAATCAAGGACATCAAGGTCGGCGACTACGTCCGGGCAACTGACCCGACGACCGGCCACACCGTCGCCAGGCAAGTAACCCAACTGCACCTGAACGACGATGAGAGGCTCACCACACTCGTCGTCGTGCTGCCCGGCGGTGAAAAGGTCGACATCGACACCACCTGGGAGCACCCGTTCTGGTCCGACTCGCGTCAGACCTGGATCGACGCGGCGCTGCTGGTGCCCGGAGAGCGACTGCAGACCAGCGGGCCGGCCGTGGTGCGAGTCGGCGCCGTGCGTAACTTCGCCGGCAGCGAGCCGATGCACAACCTCACCGTTGACAACATCCACACGTACTATGTACTCGCTGGGTCGACACCGGTCCTCGTTCACAACAGCAACTGTTCCACTCTGACGTCGGCAATTCACGATGATTCGCTTCTGGTTAGGGCTGCGCAGAAAGCCGGAAAGAATCAGACAGTTCAGCGGGATCTTGATGCGATGCAGGCGAGGCTGGCGGAGGGTAACTTGAATCCGGGTATCGGAAACGGCTTCCTGACCGGAACGGATGTTGCCTATGCTCGTTCCATAAACGGAGCGAGGCTCTTTTTCCGGAACACAGACAGTGGCATTCAGATCGTCGGCAAATCCGACAAGGGAAATCAACCCGCAGTGATCGCTAGATTGCAGAGTATCTATGGACGGTGACTCGTTGATCCAGAGAGACATTGGTAACGCCAGTGCTCTCTTCATGGTCGCGCTCGGGCAAAGGCCGGAAGAGGCGTCGAATCTTGACCTGGTTCTGACGCTTGAGGATGGATCGCGATGGAGTGCGACCGTCCTCACCTTGGCGGAAGTAGATGCAATCTGGAAGCGATGGGAAAAGACAGGAGAATGTTTTAGTGGCAGATATTTCAACTGTCCCGACCTCCTGCTTGTAAGGGAAGCTGGAATTGACAGTATCTGCGAGGTGCTGGAAGACGTTCTGGCGACTGGGGGGCCGGAGGGGGTCCTTGTGCGCCTAGAAGGCGATGGCGCGATTGATTGACCGCTCAAGCGGTTCGCTTACGTGAAATTCGAGGCCCCATCGGTCGTCGCCGATGGGGCCTCTGTGGTGACTGACGGCAGTAGTTGACGGCAACGTCAGCGGACGGGAACCGCGCAGAGGGGCGGCTCGTCGCTGTCGTCGGGCTTGCTGGTGGTCTCGGCGGGGTTGCGGAGGGCGTGGCTGAGGAGGTCGATGGCGTCGCGCTGGAGGCGGAGTCGGACGTGGGCGTAGACGGTGGCGGTGACGCCGATGTGGGCGTGGCCCAAGAGTTCCTTGATCACGACGAGTTCGACGCCCTGCTCCAGGAGGAGGGTCGCCGCCGAGTGCAGGAGATCATGGAAGCGAATGCAGCGCAGCCTGGCGCGGCTGAGCAGGGTGTTGAAGTGCCGGGTGAGGGTGGACCCTTCGATCGGGGCGCTGTCGAGGCGGGTGAAGACGTAGCCGCTGTCCTTCCAGCCCGTCCCCGCCGCCTCGCGTTCCTTGCGCTGTCGGTCGCGGTGCTGTTCGAGGGAGCGCAGACTGGCGTCGGCAGGGCGATGCGTCGTTCAGAGCTCTTGGTCTTGGTCGGGAGGGCGGTCAGGCCATCGGAGTTGGTGCGCTGGAGGGTGCGTCGGATGCTGGCGGTTCCGCCGGCCAGGTCGAGGTCTTCCCAGCGCAGGCCGAGGAGTTCGCCCTTGCGGAGGCAAGTATGCAGAGCGAGTTCGAACAGCGGCTGCAACCGGTGACCGTTGCGCGTCCTCTGTCTTGGTCCTACCAAGGCCGACCAGGGCAAACCCCTCTTGCTGATCTTCAGCAGCAGACCACAGCAACGCCCTAAAAGCGACAGGTCAACGTGGGGAAACGCCAGGGCCCCGGCAAAGTCGTGACGGGTGTCCGGCTTGAGTGGACTGGAGTAGAAGCGCCGTTGTTGATGGTAGCAAGACGGGCATGACTGGTTCAGAAGATCATCAAGGTTCCTACGCCGTGTTGATCGCCGAAGTGAGTCATGCCCGCCCTGCCATCATCGCTGATCTCGTCGGTGTCGTGTGCACCGGCTCTGACCGTGTCCGAAGCCGCTGGTGGGCTGCTCGCAGCGCTGGCCGATCTGCCTGATCCACGGGCCCGTCGCGGTGTGCGGCACCGGCTGTCGGTGGTGGTGTGCGCGGTGGTGGCCGGCCATCGGTCGTACACCGCGATCGCTGAGTGGATCGCCGATGTGCCGGCGGCGACGGCGCTCGCGCTGGGCATGGCCCCGGATCGACGTCCGTCCGAGGCGATGATCCGCCGGCTGTTGCAGGCCATGGACCCGCAGCTACTGACCGTGGCGGTCAGCGTCTGGCTTGCCAGCCGGTCTACGGCCGGCACGTCGACGTCCCGGCGAGCGATCGCCGTCGACGGCAAGACCCTGCGCGGCTCGCGCACCAGCGACACCGCAGCCCGGCATGTGATGGCCGCCTGTGATCAGGCTGTCGGCGTGGTCCTGGCCAGCACCGACGTTGACGGCAAGACCAATGAGATCACCCGATTCGCACCGCTGCTCGATCAGATCGGCGACCTTCGCGACACCGTGATCACCGCCGACGCGTTGCACTGCCAGCGTGAGCATGTCGACTACCTCGCCGAACGCGGCGCGCACTGGATCCTGACCGTGAAAGGCAACCAGCCCAACCTGCACAGTCAACTCGCCGGCCTGCCCTGGCGGGCCGTCCCCGACGCCACCCGCGACACCGACCGCGGCCACGGCCGCCGCGAGATCCGTGCCTTGAAGGTCCTGACGATCTCCACCGGCATCGACTTCCCACACGCCACTCAGGCGCTGCAGATCCGCCGCCGCAGACGGCGCCTAGACCAGCCGAAACGTTTCACCACCGAGACCGTCTACGCCATCACCGACCTGCGGGTGCACCAAGCGCAACCGGCGCAACTGGCCGCATGGGTCCGCGGCCACTGGTCAATCGAAAACAAGATCCACTGGGTGCGGGACGTCACCTACGACGAAGACCGCTGCCAGATCCGCACCGGCACCGGCCCCGAGATCATGGCCGCCCTACGCAACGCCGCCATCGGCGCCCTACGCACCGCCGGCATCACCAACATCGCCGCCGCCAACCGGCATCACGCCCGCGACAGCACCCGCCCACTGGCACTACTCGGCATCACGTAACGACTTTGCCGGGGCCCTGGGGGAAACGCTGAAAGCTGCAGGTAGTCAGCCTGCGTAATCGGGCATAGACCAGTCTTAGCCTCGGCCCTTCGTTAAGGGCTGTCCAGAGTGTGGGTGGAGAAAGGAGAAGTGCCTTCTGATCAGGGAAGATAGGGCTTGTCGAAGGTCCTGATCATCCCGTTACGGAAGGCACTTGCTGGGTGAAGGCTACCGCAACGCGTCCGAGGATCGTGGTGACCGGCGACGGGCGGGGCGTGGTCGGTCACGCGGGTGCCCGCTAGCTCGCCGACCTGGCCGACGCGACCGGGTTGACCAGCGCATTCAGTCAGGCTCTCGCCGGGTTGCGGCAGCGGCGGAGCGGGCACGATCCGGGCCGGATCGCGGTCGATCTGGCAGTGATGCTCGCCGACGGCGGCGAGGCGATCGCCGATCTCGCGGTGCTACGAGATCAGGCCGCCCTGTTCGGGCCGGTCGCCTCTGATCCGACCGCGTGGCGGCTGCTGTCGCACCTGGACGAGACCCTGCTGGCCCAGTTGCGGGCGGCACGGGCTCAGGCCCGCGAGGTGTCCTGGGCCCAGCACGCCGAGGTTCACGACCAAGCTTTCCCGCAGGTCAGCGTGGCCGGCCAGCAGGTGGCGGGCCTGGTGCTGGACCTGGACGCCTCGATCGTGATCTGCCACTCCGAGAAAGAAGCGGCGACCCGCACGTGGAAGAAGACGTTCGGGTATCACCCGTTGTTCTGCTTCCTGGACAACACCGGCGAGGCACTGTCCGGCCTGCTGCGCGAGGGCCGGGCCGGGTCGAACACCACCGCCGACCACATCACCGTGCTCGATCAGGCCCTGGCCCAGATCCCGGATGAACACCGCCACGGCACCCCGATCCTGATCCGCTCCGACTCCGCCGGCTCCAGCCACGGCTTCCTCGCCCACCTCCGCGGCCTGCGTGAGCAGCACCTCGACGTCCGGTTCTCCGTCGGCGCCGCGATCACCGAACCAGTACGCCAGGCCATTACCGCCGCCACCGGCTGGGTCCCCGCCCTCGACACCGACGGGGAACTGCGCGAGCACGCCGAGATCTGCGAGATCACCGGACGGTTCGACGCCGCCGGCTGGCCCGACGGAACCCGGTTCATCGTCCGCCGCGAACGACCGCACCCCGGCGCCCAACTGTCGCTGTTCGACACCATCGAAGGCTAGCGGCACCAGTTGATCGCCACCGACACCCCGCCCGGCCAGGGCAGCATCCAGTTCCTGGAGGTGAGGTTCCCCCGGTAGCTCGGAGGCTTTCGATCATGCTCTGATGGAGCTGAAGGGAGTCATTCGTGGCAGCACCGAAGAAGTACCCCGATGAGCTGCGTGAACGTGCGGTGCGGTTGTATCGGGAGTCGGACCCGAAGCCTGTGATCCGTCAGCTGGCCCGCCAGCTCGGGGTGCATCACGAGGCGTTGCGGAACTGGATCCGCCAGGACGAAGCGGACCGCGGTCAGCGTGACGACCGGCCGACTACCTCGGAGTTGGAGGAGTGGCGCCGCCTGCGGCGGGAGAACGCCGAGTTGAAGCGGGCGAATGAGATCTTGAAGGCCGCGTCGGCTTTTTTCGCCTCGGAACTCGACCCGACCCGGCGACGGTCGTGACGCTCGTCGACGAGCTGCGCGATCGCTTCGGGGTCGAGCCCGTCCTCCGGGTCATCAACGTCGCCCCGTCGACCTACTACGGCTGGCTCGCCCAGGCCGCCGACCCGTGCGCTCGGCGGCGGGAGGATACGGAACTGGCGGTGGAGATCGCGGAGATCCACGATGTGTCGGGTGGCACCTACGGCAGTCCAAGGGTGCACGCCATGCTGCGCCGGCAGGGCCGCCAAGTGGGCCGCAAGCGGGTGGAGCGGTTGATGCGCACCGCCGGCCTGCAGGGCGCGTTCCTGCGCAAGAAGTGGCGCATCCCGTCGACCCGGTCGAACCCGAAAGCGACACCGGCTCCCGATCTGGTGAACCGGCAGTTCACGGCTGCGGCGCCGAACCGGTTGTGGGTCGCCGACGCCACCCGCATCCCCTGCGGTGAGGGCGTGTTCTGGCTGGCAGCAGTGCGGGAGGTGTTCTCCAACCGCATCGTGGGCTGGCGCTGTTCTGACCGCTGCGACACCGATCTGATCCTCGGCGCTCTGGAATACGGCATCTGGTCGCGCGACGTTCGTGACGGCCAACTGATCCACCACAGCGACCGCGGGTCGAACGGCGGTTTCAACCGGTCGTCGCAACACCTTGATCACGGAGGTGTGCATGGGCAGGAACACTAAGCTGGAGCAGGTGCCGGAAGGGGCGCGGAGGCAGTGGGCGGCGGACCGGGCGCTGCGGGCGCCGATGCGGTCGCCGGGTCGGCCTGAGCCTTCGCGCGCTGTGCAGCGGCAGTTCTGGCGACTGATCGCGACGGGGGTCACGACGGTCGAGGCCGCGCTTGCTGTTGGCGTGTCGTGGCCAGTTGGATCGCGGTGGTTTCGTCACGCTGGCGGCATGCCACCGATCAGCTTGGACGAGCCTTCGGGCCGCTATCTGTCCTTCGCCGAACGCGAGGAGATCGCGCTGCTGCGGGCGCAGGGCCAGGGCGTGCGGGAGATCGGCCGCAGGATCGGACGCGATGCGGGGACGATCTCGCGTGAGTTGCGGCGTAACGCGGCGACCCGGGCCGGCAAGCAGGAGTATCGGGCCACGGTGGCGCAGTGGAAGGCGCAACAGGCGGCCAAGCGTCCGAAGACCGCCAAGCTGGTGTCCAATCCTCGGCTGCGCGAATACGTGCAGGACCGACTGTCCGGAGCGGTGCGCCGGGCCGGCGGAGAGCTCGTGGCCGGGCCGACGGCTCGGGCCTGGAAGGGACGAAACAACCCCCGCCGGGAAGACCGTCGCTGGGTCACCGCCTGGAGCCCGGAACAGATCAGCAACCGGTTGAAGCTCGACTTCCCGGATGATGAGTCCATGCGCATCTCGCATGAGGCGATCTACCAGTCGCTGTTCATCCAGGGCCGAGGCGCGCTGAAGCGTGAACTGGTCGCGTGTCTGCGCACCGGCCGGGCACTGCGGGTGCCGCGCGCCCGGGCCAGGCAACGCCGCGACGGCATGGTCACCCCCGAAGTGATGATCAGCCCACGGCCGGCCGAGGTCGAGGACCGGGCCGTGCCGGGGCACTGGGAAGGTGACCTGATCATCGGGCTGGACAGGTCCGCGATCGGCACCCTCGTGGAACGAACCACCCGCTTCACCATGCTGCTGCACCTGCCCCGCATGGACGGATGGGGCGCCGAAGCGCGGTCGAAGAACGGCCCGGCCCTGGCCGGGCACGGCGCCGAAGCCGTCCGCGAAGCGATCGCCGCGACGATCACCGCTCTGCCCGAGCAGTTGCGTCGCACGCTCACGTGGGATCGCGGCAAAGAACTCGCCCAGCACGCGAAGCTAACGATCGACACCGGCGTGCAGGTCTACTTCGCCGACCCGCACAGTCCGTGGCAGCGCGGCACTAACGAGAACACCAACGGGCTGCTCCGGCAGTACTTTCCCAAGGGTACGGACCTGGCCCGCTGGAACACCGGCGAACTCGCGGCGGTGGCGGCAACATTGAACAGCCGGCCACGCAAAGCACTCGGGTGGAGAACGCCGGGCGAAGCCCTCAACGACCTGGTACCGTCCACGCAGGACAGTGGTGTTGCAAGGACTGGTTGAAACCGGTAACTACACGTCGTTCCGCTTCTCCGAACGCTTGCAGGACAACGGGATCCTGCCCTCCATGGGCTCCGTCGGCGACTCGTTCGACAACGCCCTGATGGAGAACTTCTGGTCGACGTTGAAGATCGAACTCGTCTACCGCACGTCCTGGCGGACCCGCGACGAAGCCGAGAACGCGATCTTCACCTACATCGACGGGTGGTACAACACCCGCCGAATCCAAAAGGACCTCGGCTGGCGATCACCAGACGAGTACGAAACCGCCTGGCACACCCACCAGGCACGACAGGACGAGGCAACTATCGTTCAGCCTGAGCCCACCGGCGCCAGGTAACCAACCCTCCGGCAAACCGGGGAACCTCACTTCAGCAGTCCCAATGCGTACTGGGCATTTGCGGCGTCGCCGTTACAGGCCGCCGTCGAGGAGCCGTGGTGAAGCGCCGTGCTGCCCGCCGCCGCGTCCTGGGTGCGTGCGGTCCGGCCGGCCCTCGCCGTGACGGAGACGTCGCCCGGAACGTCCGGACTGAGCAGGCGGCGTACGTAGTGCGAGCATATGAAGCCGGTACCGCCGGTTACCAGGGTGCGTTTAGTCATGGCAGAACCTTCAGTCGCTTGATGCCAAGGACCGGAAGGTTCCGGCCGCGCCACCGAAGAGGATCAGTGGGGTGCGGTCCGCGCGCCGTGCACAGTGTTCCACCCGGCCCACTACGATCACGTGATCGCCGGCCACGTGCTCGGCCTGCTGCCGCACCTCGAACCAGGCGATGGCCCCGCCGATGATCGGCGAGCCGCCGGGTGCCGGACGCCAGTCGCATCCGGCGAACCGGTCAACACCGCGGACGGCGAAGCGATCGCACACCGCGCGCTGGTCCGCGCCCAACACGTTGACGCACCAGCGATTCGCCGTGCGTAGCAGCGGCCATGTCGTGCTGGTGACCGCCACGCAGAACGACACCAGCGGCGGATCAAGCGACACGGAGGTGAACGAGCTGATGGACATTCCCGCCGGACGTGCGGGCGTGCCGCTCATGCCGGTCACGACCACGACTCCTGTGGCGAAACTGCTCAGGACAGATCGGTACGCCCGCGTCGCCGGCACGGTGGATGCGGCCATCGGTCCTCCCCACTCGCCGTCTACGAGTTCACCCTGGACGGCGTGGCTAGAGGCTCACTCGGCGCTCTCTGGAGTACCGCGGTCCGGCGGCGGCCGGTCTCCGCTGCCGCAGGCCCTTCCGGAACAGTGCAGCACCGGTCAGCCGCTGGCCAGCGAAGACCAAGCACTGATGAGAGGCGAAGTTGCCCGTTCCCCAAAGGTCGAGTGGTGGAGGGCGGCGATCGGCAGGCCGGTGCGCATGAACGCGTCCCTCGCGACCGGCCGGCACGCCCGTACGTTTGCCGAGTGGGCGGTCGCCCACGTGGACGCCCCCGGTGAACGCCACCGTGCCCGGCCTGGGAATCCGGGCCGGGCACGGTTCATCCGAACGGGGGATCGGGTCAGAGGCGCAGAGAGCGCCGTAAATAGTGGGCGGTGTGACCGTTCCCGGCGGCGATCTGCTCGGGCGTGCCGGTGCCGATCAGCCGGCCGCCGTCGTCGCCGCCCTCCGGCCCCAGGTCAATGATCCAGTCGGCCACCTTGGCCACATCGAGGTTGTGGGTGACGGTGACGACGGTGTGGCCCTTGCTCACCAGGTCGTGCATGACCTTCAGCAGCCGGTCGATGTCGCTGGAGTGCAGCCCTGTGGTCGGCTCGTCGAGCAGATAGAGCGTGTGACGTCCGGCGCGGCGCTGCAGCTCGCTGGAGAGCTTGATCCGCTGGGCCTCGCCACCCGAGAGGGTGTTCGCGGGCTGGCCGATCCGGATGTAACCGAGCCCGACCTCGCGCAGCGTTCGGAGTGGACCGGTGATCGCCGGCTCTCCGATGAAGAACTCTGCGGCCTCGTCAATCGGCATCTCCAGCACTTCGGCGATGGTCTTGCCGCGGTAGCGCGCCCGCAGGGTCTCCTCCTTGTAGCGCTTGCCGAGGCACACCTCGCAGGGGAGGTAGACGTCCGGCAGGAAGTGCATCTCGATCTGCACGGTGCCGTCGCCGGAGCAGGCCTCGCAGCGCCCGCCGGGCGAGTTGAAGGAGAACTGGCCGGGCTTGAAGCCACGCCGCCGTGACTCCTCGGTCGCCGCGAACGCCTTGCGGATGGCGTCGAAGATCCCGGTGTACGTCGCCGGTGTCGACCGGCCTGACCGGCCGATCGGTGACTGGTCTACCCGGATTACCCGGTCGATCAGGGAAAGCCCGTCGATGCCGTCGTGCGGTGCCGGTTCCGGCGCGGTACCGCCCAGAGACCGTTCCGCCGCGCGCCAGAGGGTGTGGTCGACGAGCGTCGACTTCCCAGCCCCCGACACACCGCAGACCGCGACGAAACAGCCGAGCGGGAACGCGACGTCGACGCCCGTGAGGTTGTTGCCGCGGGCGTTGCGGACCACGATCTCCTGCCCGGCGCGGGGTGGCCGGCGCCGCTTGGGCACCGTGATTCCGCGCTCTCCGCTCACGTACCCGCCGGTGAGTGACTTGTGGTCGGTGAGCAGCTCGCTGACCGGCCCGGCGAAGATCAACTGCCCGCCCAGCTCACCCGCACCCGGTCCCATCTCGACGACGTGGTCGGCCGCCTCGATCATGTGGTGGTCGTGCTCGACCACGATCAGGGTATTGCCGTGGTCGCGCAGCCGACGCAGGGTGGCGATCAGTTCCTCGGTGTCCTTGGGGTGCAGCCCGGCCGTCGGCTCGTCCAGCACGTAGAGCAGGCCGAACAGCCGGCTGCCGAACTGGCTCGCCAACCGGATGCGTTGTGCCTCGCCGCCGGAGAGCGTCCGGGCCGGGCGGTCCAGCGTGAGGTAGCCCAGGCCGACGTCCGCGAGCGACCGCAGCCGGTCCACGATCTCGTCTACCGCCTGCGCGATCACCTTGCGGTCCCGGTCGCCGACCACCAGGTTCTCGAAGAACCGGCGGACCGAGCTGACCGGCATCGAGGTGAGCTCGGCGATACCCACGCCGTCGACCTTGACCGCTAGTTGCTCGGGGCGCAGCCGGCCGCCGCCGCAGCCGGGGCACACGACGTCACGCATGAACGCCTGCAGGACCAGGCCGCCGCCCTCGAGCCGGGTGCGTTCGTACCGTTGGTGGATCCAGGGAATGACGCCGAGCAGGACCGAGTCGCCGACCGGAATACTCTCGGCGTGCAGCAGCCGTTGACGCAACTCCTCCGGCAGGGTGCGCCAGGGTGACAGCATGCTGCGGCCCTCGGCCTCCATGAACGCGGCCAGCATCCGGCGTTCCGCGTCGGCGCGGACCGCCTTGCTGAGCTTGCTCTCCGCGGTCTTGTTGGCCGGCGTCTTCCACGGGGCGATCGCACCGTCCGCCAGTGCCCGGCCCTCATCCGGCACGATCAGGTCCTCCTGGACCTCCAGCCGGGTGCCCAGGCCGGTGCAGTCCGGGCACTGGCCGAAGGGCAGATTGAAGGAGAAGGAGCGGCTCGCCAGATCCGGCGTCGCGGTGCTGTGACCGTCGGGGCAAACCAACTGCTCACCGTCGGCGCGCAGCGGCTGGTCGCACACCGTGCAGTGGGCGCGGCCCGCCTGGCCGTAGACCACCCGGACCAGGTCGTAGACCTCGGTGACGGTGCCGACGGTGGAGCGCGGGCTCCGCGACGCGGAGGTCCGCTGGTCGACGGCGACCGCGTTGCACAGGCCCTCGATGCGGTCCACATCAGGCTTGTCCATTTCCGTGATGAACTGCCGCGCGTAGGTGGACATCGACTGCACCTGGCGGCGCTGGGCCTCGGCATACACGGTGTCGAAGGCTAGAGACGATTTACCGGAGCCCGAGACCCCGGTGAAGACGATCAACTGACGGTGCGGCAAATCGAGGTCCACGTTGCGTAGATTGTGGACCCGCGCGCCGCGCACGGTGAGCTGACTCGGAAGCTCTGCCGACTTACTCTCGGGCACAGTTGTGCCCGGGTACGAAACCACTCTGAGGATCCCCTATCGGCTTGTCGCGGGGTGACAGGAGCCGACTGTAACCGAGTCCGCAGCAATGCGGCAACCCTTTCCGGATCTCCCGGATTGTATTTCTCTCCATGAGGGGCTTGATAGCATGAATTCAGATCTGTCAAGTCTTCTGCTTTCCGGCGCGCCATTTAAGAGGCGGGGTTGAATGGGTCCCGGTCAGTGCGCTTCGGCGAGTTCGCGCGCGATCGCCATGACGTACTGGCCGTAGCTGGAGTTGCTCATCCGGGCGCCCAGCGAGTGGCAGGCGGCGGCGTCGATGAAGCCCATCCGCAGCGCCACCTCCTCCACGCAGGCGATCCGCACCCCCTGACGCTGCTCCAGGGTCTGCACGTACTGGCTGGCCAGCATGAGTGAGTCCGGCGTGCCGGTGTCCAGCCAGGCGAACCCGCGGCCCAGATCCACGAGCGTCGCGGTGCCGCGCTCGATGTAGGTCTGGTTGATGTCGGTGATCTCCAGTTCGCCCCGGGCCGACGGCCGGAGGTTTTTCGCGATGTCGACCACCGTGTTGTCGTAGAGATAAAGGCCGGTGATCGCCCGGTTGGATCGGGGACGGGCCGGCTTCTCCTCGATCGATATCAGCCGGCCGTCGGCGTCGATCTCGCCGACACCGTACCGTTCGGGGTCGGTGACCGGGTAACCGAACAATACGCATCCGCGCACCTCGCGGGTACGTGCCGCGAGCACCTCGGAGAACGCCGGCCCGTGAAAGATGTTGTCGCCGAGCACCAGGGCCGCGTCGTCGTCGCCGATGTGGTCGGCCCCGATGATGAAGGCCTCCGCCAGGCCGTTGGGCTCGGCCTGGCCGGCGTAGCCCACCTGGAGCCCCAGGTGGGCGCCGTCGCCGAGGAGCCGGCGGAACTGCGGCAGGTCGGCCGGGGTGGAGATGACCAGGATGTCCCGGATCCCGGCGAGCATGAGAACCGACAGCGGGTAGTAGATCATCGGCTTGTCGCCGACCGGCAGAAGCTGCTTGGAGATGGCCAACGTGATCGGGTGTAGTCGGGTGCCGGAGCCGCCGGCCAGGATGATGCCCTTCACGTCACCACCCCGAGTCGACCGTGTCGGCGATGTACTCGCGCTGGTCGTCCGAAACCCACCAGCCGACCGGGATGCAGACCAAGCGCTTGTCAACCACGTCCAGGGCGGGCAGCTGGTCGACGTAGTCGCGTACACAGGTGTGCACGTCGTTGCGCATGTGCACCTGGCTCACCATCACGCCCGCCGCGTCCATCCGCTTGATGAACGCGTCCCGGTCGTCCACCTGCAGTGGATAGATCCAGAACGAGGACTGCCGGTCCGGGGCGCGCTGGGTGAGCGTCAACCCGGGTACGCCCGCGAGCCGGCTGTCGTAGTACGCGGCGTTATCTCGGTGCCGCCGCAGCACCTCGTCGGAGTGCGAGAGATTGGCGAGGCCGATCGCCGCGTTGATGTCGCTCATGTGGAACTTGTAGCCCCACTCCTGGACGTCGGGCGGGTTTCGAAGCCGGTCCGGACCCTCTCGGTCGATGCCGAACCACCGCAGCAGCTTGGCCCGGCGGTGCAGTTCCTCGTTCGGCAGTACGATCAGGCCGCCGTCGCCGCAGGTCAGATGCTTGATGGCCTGGAAGCTGAAGACCGAGATGTTGCCGTGATTGCCGAGCGGGACGTCTCGGTAGGTGGC
This sequence comes from Micromonospora sp. NPDC048871, assembly GCF_043198155.1. Classification (NCBI taxonomy): domain Bacteria; kingdom Bacillati; phylum Actinomycetota; class Actinomycetes; order Micromonosporales; family Micromonosporaceae; genus Micromonospora; species Micromonospora sp. NPDC048871. Next base: position 127,503 of record NZ_JBICUM010000005.1, read on the forward strand.
GCCCCAGGCGTGCGCGCAGTCCTCGATCACCATCGGCCGGTGGCCGTGGATCGCTTCGGCCCGGTCGAGGATCCCGCGCAGCCGGTCCAGGTCCACCGGGTAACCGGCGAAGTGCACGATCATGATTGCCCGGGTGTTCGCGGTGATCTTTCGGGCCAGGTCGTCCAAATCGACGTTCAGCGTGGCCGGGTCGACGTCGACCCACCGGATGTCCAGGCCGTTGGCCAGAATCGTCCAGTTGGTGGCCTCCATGGTCAGTGGCGTGGAGAGAACCTCACCGCCGGGGGTCGATCCCGTGACCAGACGCAGCGCCAGATGCAGACCCGCAGTCGCGCTGTTCAGCGTCGCTACGTGCGGGTTGCCGATCCGATCGGCCAGCTCGCGCTCGAACTGCTCGACCTTCGCGCCTTGGCCGATCTGTCCGCTCGCCACGACAGCGGCGATGGCGTCCGGGGCCTGCGCCGACATCGGTACCCGGAACAGCGGAATCATCGCAGCGCTTCCCGGCCGCCGCCGGCCCGCAGCCGGCGCGCCTCGCCGAGCGCCAAACATTCGGCATACGTGGGCAGCATCCCCAGGTCGAGGGCCTGCCGCAGGGTCGGCGCGGCCCGGTCCTTGTCAGACAAGATCGGTTCGCCATGCTGCGGCCACGGCAGGGACAGGGCCGGGTCGAACGGATTGATCTGGAACGAGGCTGCCGGGCTGTAGATGCTGGAGCACAGGTAGACCACGGTGGCCTCGTCACCGAGCGGAGCAAATCCGTGGACCAACCCCTCGGCCAGGTAGAGCGCTTCGCGCCGTTCGTCGTCCAGCCGCACCGGGACGTGGTCGCCGAACGTCGGGGAACCGATGCGGGTGTCGACGACAATGTCGACGATCGCTCCGCGCACGCACGTGGCGTACCGGGCCTGGCCCGGCGGTATCGCGACGCCGTGCAGGCCGCGGACCGTGCCGAGGCGCGACGATGAGCAGTTGACCTGAGCCACCTCCAACGGATGGCCGATCGTCTCCTCGAAATCCGGTTGGTTGAATATCTCGAGAAAGACGCCTCGGCTATCCGGAAAGATCTGTGGTCGGATGAGATAAGCACCCTCCAAACCCAACGGCTCAATCCGCATTGGATCTCCTCCCATATCCGATATTGGTCCACGCTATCGACGCGAGCTAGTAGGTCGGTCGAAGCGGGCTAGGGGTTGATCGGCGTTGCTTGTCGGAAACACATCAACTCAGTACGGTCGGAGCGCAGGAACTCCGGAATTACCTATGCCCCTGGGAGTCGATATGCCGCGCGTTGCCGTGATTGGCGCGACAGGTTGTGTGGGCCGGCAGATTTGCGCGACATTCTCCGCTGCCGGGCACGACATTCTCGCCGTCGCACGGAAGGCTGGTGTTCCGCACGCCGCCGGCCTCGAGTTCGTCGAGCTGGATGTCGCCGCCACCGACGCCGCGACCATCGGGGTGCTGTTCGCCGAGCGGCACGTCGATGTCGTGGTCAACGCGGCTGGCCGGTGGGGTCCGACGCGGGCGGAAATGGTGCACTCGCACCTGGGCGTGGTCCAGCGTCTGGTCGAAGCGGTTGCGCTGATGGAGCGGGCGCCCCGCCTTGTGCACATCGGTTCGGTGCACGAGTATGGCCCGCTGCCTGTCGGGACGTCCCTCGACGAGTCCGCCGTACCGCGGCCGCGCACCGCCTACGCGCAGATCAAGCTGGCCTGCTCGACGGCCGTGATGGCCCTCGGCGGCGTCGTGCTGCGCGCCACCAACATGTACGGCCCGCACCCGCCGGAGGAGACCTTCTTCGCCGTTCTCCTCCTGCGGCTGCGGGCTGCTATGGACACCGACGAGATCGTAGAGCTGTCCGTCGCCGACGCGCGACGAGACTTCGTCGATGTTCGGGACGTCGCGAGCGCAGCCCTGGCCGCCGCCTCGGCGTCGCTGTCCGGATGTGCGATCAACATCGGCAGCGGCCGAGCCGCCGACATGCGGGACCTGGTCACGTCGTTCGTGGCCGAGGCCCGGTTCCCGACAGAGCGGTTGCGAATTGCCCAGCGGGAGGTTCCGAGTCACGGCGGTGAATGGATCCAGGTGGACATCCGTGCGGCCCGGCAACTGATGGACTGGCGTCCCCGTTTCACGGTCCAGGAATCGTTGAGCGCCATGTGGCATGCGGCCTGAGCGGACGCCGTCAGGTGATTCGTACGTCCGGAACGTAGGTGATCCAGCGACCGCCGGCTTTGTGGAATGCCTCTTCCTTGACCTGGATCTCCTCCGCGTGGTTCCACGCGAACAGCACCGCGAAGTCGGGCCGGGTCTCGGCCAGTTCGGACGCCGGCCGAACGGGAATGTGCGACCCAGGCATGAGCCGGCCGTGCTTGGCCGGCGTCGTGTCGTAGACGACGTCCACCAGGTCTGGACCGATGCCGCAGTAGTTGGTGACCGTGGCGCTCTTCGCGGTGGCGCCATATCCGGCCACCCGCTTGCCCTCCGCGCGCAGCTTGCGCAGCAACTCCACCAGTTCGCCGCAGATCCGCTTCACGTCCGCGCCGAAACGCTCGAAGGTCGCCGGATCGGTGAGACCGCGGTCGCGTTCCTCGTCGGCCAGCGCGTCCACCGCCGGGCTGACCGGCCGCGCGCCGGTCCGGGCGATGGTGTACCGCACCTCACCACCGTGTACTGGCAGCCGTCGTACGTCCACCAGTTCGAAGCCGAAGCGGCGGGCGGCGGTGCGTACCGAGTTGACCGAGAAGAGGAAGAAGTGCTCGTCGTAGATCTGGTCGAACGTGTTGAGTTCGATGATGTCGCCCAGATACGGGTCCTCGAACACGAACACGCCCTCAGGCGCCAGCAAAGCCTCCACACCTCGGAAGATCGAGTCCAGGTAGGGGATGTGGCAGATGGTATTCGCCGCGAAGATGACGTCGGCAGGCCCGTCCGACTCGCGGATCCGGACCGCCGAAGACTCCTCGAAGTAGTCCGTCAGCACCCGTATCCCGTCGGCTCGGGCCAGTTCGGCGACCCCGAGGGACGGCTCAAAGCCCAGGTGTCTGATGCCCGCCTCGCGAAACGTCCGCAGCATCACACCGTCGTTGCAGCCGATCTCGACGATGAACGGATCCGTACCGGTCAGTTCGGTGTCGAGGAAGTCACGCGCGGTCTGCTCAAAATGTTCACGCATGCGCGCCGAGCCCGACGAATGGTACGGGTAGTCCGCGTGGAACATGCGGTCGCGCGGCACCTCGTCCAGAAGCTGGACCATGGAACAGTCCTCGCAGACGCCGACGGCGAGCCGGAAGAAGAACTCGTTGGATACCTCGTCAGCGCGCAAAAAGGTATCGGACAGGGGTTGGCGTCCGAAGTCGAAGAACTCGCTAACGGCTCCGCCGCAGATACGACACATGTGCTCTCCTCGTGGTCGGGCTGAATCTCACGCTGCTCGCCGTCCAGTGACGATCTCCGCCGGGGCGTCAGTCATCGACCATCGCCACCGCCCTCGCCCATCCTGCGCCGCCCCCGGTGATCTTGACTGGGAAGCACGCCACCCGGAACCCGTGCGGGCCCGGCAGCGCGTCGAGGTTGGCCAACCGTTCGATCTGGCAGTACTCCCGGTCCCGGCCGGCGAAATGCGCGGGCCAGAGCACCGAGCGGTCGTTCGTCCGGCGGTACCGCGCGAGGATGTCGCCGAACGGTGCGTCCAGGCTGAACGCGTCCGTGCCAATCACCCGCACGCCCAGATCCAGCAGCAGGTGCACGGCCGGGCCGTCCAGGCCGACGAAGTCGGTGAAGTACTCCCGCGTACCCGCCCGACGCGGCGCGCCGGTATGAAGCAGGACGATGTCCAGCGGCTCAGGCCGGTGACCGATCCGGGCGAATTCCTTGTTGAGCTCGTCGGCGCCCACCGCGCCGGTGCCGTGGCCGGTCAGGTCCAGCACCACGGCTGGGCGGAAGAACCAGTCCAGCGGCATCTCGTCGATGTGCCGGGGGGTCCCGGTGCCATAGGAAGCTCGCGAACCGTAGTGCGACGGCGCATCCACGTGCGTACCGGTATGGGTGGTCAACGTCATCCGGTCCAGCGACAGGAACTCGCCGTCCGGCAACTCGTCCGGGTCGAACTCGACGCCGAAATGCTCGCGCATCTCCGCGCTCATGTGCGCAGCACCCTCGCGTGGGGTGAGCACCTCGTGCCCGACCGGGTCAGGTTCGAACGACGAGGCGTCCACCGGTGAGGACAAATCGATGAATCGCATAGCCACCTCCGGCTACCGGCAACGTCCAGATGGTCGGCCGCTCGGCTCGAAAAGCGGCGGAGCTTCGCTCCAGCGCGACGGCGTGGCAGCGGCTTTCGAGCCGAACTCGAACGACCCGGGACACCATCGGTGCGGAACCAGCCCGATTGGAGGCGGCGCAAGCCATGTCGACAGAGACCGCACGTCACCGCGTGACGGGAGACCTCGTCCAGCCGGTGACCCAGCAGGGTGCCGACCTGCTCGACCTGCTGTCCGCGCACGTACCGCATCTCCAGGCAGGCGCGGCGGCGAACGATCGCAGCGGCACGTTCCCGGCCGAGGTGTTCGAGAACCTGCGCAAGGACGGCGTTCTCGGCGCGACCGTGCCGGTGGAGCTCGGCGGCCTTGGCGTCGATTCCCTGCACGACGTCGCGCTCGCGTTGCGCGAGGTGGCGGAGGCCGACGCCTCCTCGGCCCTCGCGCTGCATATGCAGCTCAGCCGCGGCCTGACCCTCAGCTACGAGTGGCGGCACGGCTCGCCGGCGGCGCGATCGCTCGCCGAACGGCTGCTGCGCCCGATGGGTTCCGGCGAGGCCGTCGTATGCACGACGGTGAAGGACGCCGTCGCGCATCGCAGCGTCAGCACGCTGACTCCCCAGCCGGACGGCACGTGGTTGCTCCAGGGGCGCAAGATGCTGGCCAGCATGGCCCCCATCGCGACGGTGTTCGTCATCTCCGCGCAGGCGGCCGTCGGCGGGGGCGTGCCGGCGCAAGCCGCCGCGGTCGTCGCCCGCGACGCCGCCGGCCTGACCGTGCTGGACAGCTGGAACGGCCTCGGTATGCGGGCGTCCGGCAGCGTGGACGTGGTGATGGACGGATGCGTGGTCAAGGAGGAGGACATCTTCTTTCGTGGACCCGTAGGCCAGCACGACGACGCGGCGCTCGCCGGCCAGACGGTCAGCTCGATCACGATGCTCGGCATTTACATCGGGATCGCCCGCGCGGCACGCGAACTCGCTGTCGAGACGGTTCGCCGGCGCGGCGCCGGGCAGGCGGGCGCGCGCACCCTCGTGGCCGAGGTGGATGCGCGGCTACAGGCGATGCGGGCCACCGTCAGCGTTGCCCTGTCAGTGGCCGACGCACCGGCGACCGGGGACGCGGGTGACCGTGGCCGCCGACTGATGACGTCCTTTCAGCGGGCAAAGCTGTTCGTGAACCGTGTCGCCCCGGAGGTCGTGGGCGACTGTCTCACGTTGATCGGCGGGGCGTCGTACGACGCGGGGCATCCGATGTCCCGGCTCTACCGGGACGTCCGGGCGGGCTCGTTCATGCACCCGTACACCTACGCGGACGCGGTCGACTTCCTGAGCTCTCAGGCGCTCGACTACTGACAAGGAGACAAACCGGCATGCAGACACGTCACTTGTCCGTGCATGGGGCATTCGAATTCACGCCGAAGATATTCCCCGATGATCGCGGTTTGTTCGTGTCACCGTTCCAGCAGGCGGCTTTCGGGGAAGCGACCGGGCGTGCCGGCATCCCGGTGGCGCAGTCCAACCACAGCCGCTCGCGCCGAGGCGTGGTCCGGGGCGTCCACTACACCGTGACGCCGCCGGGAACCGCCAAGTACGTGTACTGTCCGCGTGGCCGCTCGCTGGACATCGTGGTCGACATCCGGGTCGGGTCACCCACGTACGGCAAGTGGGACGCGGTGGTGCTTGACCAGATCGACTTCCGGTCACTGTACCTGCCGGTCGGCGTCGGGCACGCGTTCGTCGCGCTCGAGGACGAGACCGTCATGTCGTACCTGCTGACCAGTCCATACGTCGCCGAGTACGAGTTGTCCGTCTCGGCGCTCGACCCGGCCCTGGGGTTGCCCCTACCGCCGGAACTGGTCCCGGTGCAGTCCGACCGCGACTCTGCCGCGATGACGCTGGACGAGGCCAGACAGCAGGGCCTGCTGCCTGACTACGAAACCTGCCTGCGGGTCGAGAAGGCGTTGTGGCCGGTGTGAACCGTGTCGCGGTGATGGGAGCCAGCGGCAGCGTCGGCCGGCAGGTATGCGCCGCTTTCTCCCGCTCGGGCCAGAGCGTCCTGGCGGTAGCCCGGCGGCCGGCCGATCACCTGTCTGCGTACCGGTTCCGATCGGTGGATCTCGGTGCCGAGGCGCCGGAGCACATTGCCGAGATCCTCGTTGCCGAGTCGGCAGACGTGGTGGTCAACGCCACCGGCGGCTGGGGGACCACCGAGCAGGAAATGGAGTACGCGCACGTCGTTTTGACCGGCCGCCTGGTCGAGGCCGTGGCACTCGTGCCGCGGCGGCCACGGCTCGTGCACGTCGGGACCATCCACGAGTACGGCCCGGTGCCCGAGGGGACGCTGATCGACGAGAAGATCGAGCCGGCTCCACAGACGCCGTACGCCCGTACGAAACTGGCTGGCTCGGAGGCGGTCCTGCACGCGGCCCGGGATGGCCGGATCGACGGTGTCGTACTGCGCGCGGTGAATTTGTGCGGTCCGCACCCGGCGCCGCCGAGTTTCCTCGGCTATCTACATCGGCGGCTGCGGGAAGCGACCGACGGAGCCACGCTGGAGCTGTCGATCGCGGACGCCAGACGCGACTACCTCGACGTCCGGGATGCGGCGGAGGCTGTGGTTCTGGCCGCGACGGCGCCGGTGACCGGCCAGGTGATCAACATCGGTCGCAACGAGGCGGTTGACCTGCGTGAGCTTGTGGCGCTCTTCATCGCGGCGGCGGGCTTTCCGCAGGACCGGCTGCGAGTGCTGGACCGGCAGGTGCTCAGCAAGGGCGGCGACTGGACGCGGGCCGACATTCGCCTCGCCCAGCAGGTTCTGGGCTGGCGTCCACGGATCAGCCTGGCGGAGTCTATGGGGGCCATGTGGGAATCGGAGAGCACGTGACGGAGCACCGCTTGCTGCTGAAGCGCGACGATCTCATGCCGGCGCGGATCGCCGAGTCGGTGCTGGCACCGACCGGCGGCCCGGGCGCGATGGTCGACTTCCACCGCTGGCTGGCTGAGCTGGGGGAGCGCTCGTTCACCCGCGCCGAACGCATCCCGCTGGACGCGTTGACCGGCTGGCACACCGATCCCGCGACCGGAGACCTGCGGCACGACAGCGGGAAGTTCTTCACCGTCGAGGGCCTCGACATCCACATGCCCGAAGGGCCGGTCACCCGTTGGAGTCAGCCGATCATCAACCAGCCGGAGATCGGTATCCTCGGCATCCTGGTCAAGCAGATCGACGGCGTGCTGCACTGCCTGATGCAGGCCAAGGCGGAACCGGGAAACTGCAACGGTCTGCAGCTTTCGCCGACCGTCCAGGCCACCCGCAGTAACTACACCCGGGTGCATCTCGGCAAGCCAGTGCCGTACCTGGAGTACTTCCAGGGCGCGGCGGGCCACCACGTCCTCGCCGACGTACGGCAGTCGGAGCAGGGCTCATGGTTCCAACACAAACGCAACCGCAACATGGTGGTGGAGGTGACCGGGGACGTCGAGCTGCTCGACGGCTTCCGGTGGATGACGCTTGGCGAGATTCACCGGCTGTTCCGGATCGACAACGTGGTCACCATGGACGCTCGCACGGTCCTGTCCTGCCTACCGTTCGCGGCTCCCAGCCTGATCGAGCTGTTTCCGCCGGGCGTCGACGGGTTCCGATCGGCGCTGATCCGTTCGTGTAGCCAGGACGAGGGCAGCATGTACAGCTCTAACGACATCCTGAGCTGGATCACCGACAGCCGGACCCGCCGGGATGTCTACACCCGTCGAATACCGCTGAACGCCGTAGAGTCCTGGCACCGCACGAAGGAGAAGATCTCGCACGAGCGCGGCCTGTACTTCGACGTCATCGGGCTCGACGTGCGCGCCAGTGGCCGCGAGGTGGCGCGCTGGACGCAACCGGCGATCGTGCCGCACGGGGTGGGTGTGGTCGCCTTCCTGGTGCGGGTGATCGGCGGAGTGTTGCACGTTCTCGTGCACGCCCGGGCCGAACCCGGCTTCGTAGACGCCATCGAGCTAGCGCCCACGGTGCAGTGCATTCCCGACAACTTCGACCCGCTGCCCGAGGTGGCGCGTCCTCGGTTCCTTGACTACGTGTTGCGGGCCGATCCCGGCCAGATCCGGTTCGACACCGAGTTGTCGGAGGAGGGCGGGCGTTTTTACCACGCCCGTAACCGCTACCTCATCATCGAGACGGACCTCGACGCGGACGCGCCGGACTTCCGTTGGCTGACCTTGCACCAGTTGGTGGATCTGCTGCGGCACAGCCACTACCTCAACGTCCAGGCTCGCAGCCTGGTCGCCTGCCTGCACAGCCTGTCTGTGGGCTGACAACGTCACATACCCGGCGCCGCATCGGCGCCGGGTACGTGGACCGACGGGTCAGACCTCCGCGACGACTTTGCGGAGAACCTCGATCACCCGGTTCTGGGTGTCGAGGGACATCGACGGATACATCGGCAGCGAGAAGATCTCCTTGGCCGCGGCCTCGGTCACAGGCAATGAACCCGTGGCGTAACCAAGATGCGCAAAGCCCGACATGGTGTGCACCGGCCAGGGATAGCTGATGTTCAGCTGAATGTCGTACGCGCGTAGCGCGTCGAGGATGGCATCGCGTTTTGGATGCCGCACCACGTACACGTAGTAGACGTGGTCATTGCCGGGTGCCACCTTCGGCAGCACGATCCCGGTGCCGGCGAGCCCGTCGACATACCGTGCGGCGATCGCCCGCCGGCCCTCGATGTAGGCGTCCAGCCGGCGTAGCTTGCGGCGCAGGATTTCCGCGTGGACCTCGTCCAGCCGGGCATTGTGACCGGGTGTCTGCACGACGTAGTAGCGCTCCTCCATGCCGTAATAGCGCAGGCGCTTCAGGCTGCGCTGGGTCTCGTCGCTGGAGGTGATCACGGCGCCGCCGTCACCGTACGCCCCCAGCACCTTCGTGGGGTAGAACGAGAAGGCGGCCGCGTCACCCATGGTCCCGGCGAGCCGGCCGGCGCGGCGGGCGCCGTGCGACTGGGCGCAGTCCTCGAGGATGGCCAGGCCGTGTCGGGCGGCGAGTCGCGCGAGCGGATTCATGTCCACACACTGGCCGTAGAGATGGACCGGCAGTAGGCAGGCGGTGAACTTGGTGACTGCGGCGGCCACCTGGTCGGTGTCCATCAGGTAGGTCTCAGGATCGACGTCCACGAACACCGGCTTGGCGCCTACGGCGTCGATGGCCACCACCGTGGGTGCCGCAGTGTTGGACACCGTTATCACCTCGTCTCCGCGCCCGACACCGAGGGCCTGCAGACCGAGCTTGATGGCGTTGGTCCCGTTGTCCACACTGGTGCAGTGTGCGACGCCGTGGTAGGCGGCGAACTCCTCTTCGAAGCCGCGTACGCTCCGGCCCAGGACGAGCTGGCCGGAGCGAAAGACCGAGTCGACCGCGTCAAGGATGTCGTCGCGTTCCTTCTCGTATTCCTCGAGGTAGTCCCAGACGTAGGTGGTCATAACTTCGCTGCGCCTCCCGCGTTTCGAAGCCGTCGGCGTCAGACGCCGGCCAGCTGCACATTGATGTAGTTCACAACCGCCTGTGGAGTTTTCTTTCGGTCGGTTGCCTCGTCCGGGACGCTGATCCGCAGACCGTCCTGTAGGCGGGTGACGAGCTCGTAGGCCACGAGCGAGTCATAGCCCAGGTCGCCGAACTGTTCGTGCGTGATTCATGTCGTTCACCGCCGTCGCGTTGTCCGAGCCGAGGCACTCATCGATGATCTCCCGTAGGTCCGCGATGGTGAATCGGCGCATGGCGGCATCCTGGTACCGCGCCCTAGAGCGGCGGTCGAGGCGTGCTGTGGCGTAGCTCTAGGGCAGTTCTTGACCAGTCTTCGAGCCGATCAAACGAACCTGATCGGGTGACCAAGGCGCTCGGGACGATCACTCGCGGGCGATGCCGAATGCTGACAGTGGACGCTCACCGGTCGGAGCCGATAGTGTCTAACGTAGAACTTCCACCAGATCGGCTCGATCGAGAAGTGGATCGAGAACCGGTCGGGCATCCGTAGCCGGCGGTTCGCAGGTGCGGACGAGACCCTGTTGGACATGGCGGTCAAAGCCGGTGCAAAGGCATTGCTGGAGGCCGGAATCCAGGCCGAGCAGGTTCGCTCATCGGAGGTGTCTATCCACCACTAGCTGCGCCCACATCAGCTGCGCGAGGATCCGATCGCTGCGGCGGTCGAAATGCGACGCCTTGCGTACCGCGACATTGAGGCGACATGCACGCTGGTCACTACGATCGGCCTGGCTGCGCCCATTGTCGCCGTCGTTGCTGGCGATGCGGACGGACTATGTGGGATTCCCAATTCGACACTGCGGCTGCTGCGCCGCAGTGTGCACATTGACCGCGACTTAGCTGGTCAGGGCGTAATGGCGGCCGACTGGCGTCGGTGAGCCATGGTTGGTCAGAGTTGGAGGTGCCTATTATCTACTCACACACGTCATTGTAAATCTTGTTCTCGGGTCGAACGGTCGTGTAGGGTCGATGTGCCGGGCGAGTTTCGTCTGACTGCGGGGGTGTTCGCGTGCTTAAGAATATTGTCGAGTTCGGCATCCTGGGTCCGTTGTCCTTGACGGTGAATGGCATAAACCATGCACCGAGCGCGCCGAAGCTCCGTAGCATTCTGGCAGTGCTGCTGGTTCATGCTGGTCAGGCGGTGCCGGTGTCATCACTCATTCGCGAGTTGTGGGACGAAGATCCGCCGGCAAGTGGATTGACGACATTGCAGACGTATATCTTGAACTTGCGGAAACTGTTGGCGAGGGTAACCGGTATATCGGCCGCTGAGATATCGAAGAACGTGCTGGTCACCAAGGCCGGTGGTTACGTTCTGCAAGTCGACTCCGGAATCCTCGACGTGCATCAGTACCACTCCCTCGTGACGGCGGCCCGAGAGGCACTCTCCGCCGGGGACGACGAGACCGGCGTCCGGAAGATGACCGACGGCCTGCGGCTCTGGCGGGGCCCCGCGCTGGTGGACGTGCCGATAGGACCGGTGCTCGAGTCCAAGCGCCGACAGTTCGAGGAGTCTCGGCTGGTCGTCCTGGAGTACCTGGTCGACGCCGAACTGCGGTTGGGGATGTACCGCGAAGTGCTCACTGAGTTGGCCGCGCTCACTGTGGAAAATCCGCTCCACGAGGGCATACACGCGCAGTACATGCTCGCGCTTTACCACAGCGGCCGGCGCGCTCAGGCGCTGCAGGTCTTCCACCGGTTGCGCGGGGATCTGGTCAACGAACTCGGTCTCGAGCCTGGGCCGTCAGTGCAGCGTCTGCATCGTGCGGTGCTGAATGCCGAAGTCGTCGTCGAGGACCAGCTGTCCGTCAGCCGGTCGCTCGGCGACATTGTTGGCACCTCCGCCTGGGGCAACGCCCGTCAGTATTGATCGGGTGCCGAGCATTCCGCTAAGTCGGGTCCCCGCCGCCAGGTTGTACGGCGATTCCGGCTGGGTCGGGCTGACCGTGGTCGGCGCTGCCGTCGGTCCCGGACGATGTCCCGGTGCTGGTGAGCGCGCTGCTGCCAACCTGCGCCGCGCTCCTCAGCCACAGTCGATCGGGCACTCTGGCCACGGCACTGGTGCGCGGGGTGCCGCTGAACGCCTCAGGCGCTACGGGTACCGATGAACAGGCCACGGCCGGCCGGGACGATTGGCTCCGGGCCGGCCGGGTTGGGGGGCAGGAACTCGGCAGTGCAGCCCGCGTCGGTGAAGGCGCCGAGATACTCCTGCAGGGTGAACAGCGAGAGGTAATCGACCTCGGTGAACTGGGTGATCTCGGCTGGCGAGGCGATCAGGTACCGCACCTCTAGCCGGGTGACGTTGTTCGCCGCGGTGGAACGGGACACTCGGGCGATCGTGCGGTCGCCGTCACGGATCACCTCGCCGGAGACGTAGCCGTCGATGAACTTCTCTGGGAACCACCACGGCTCGATCACCAGAACACCGCCCGGCACCAGGTGACTGGCCATACACCGGACCGCCGCGCGCATGTCGGCCAGGCCGCCGACGTACGAGATGGCGGTGAACATGCAGGTCACCGCGTCGAATGTGCGACCCAGGTCGAACTCGCGCATGTCGCCGGCGTGCACGGTCACGCCGGGCAGCCGCCGGCCGGCGACCGCGCGCATCGCGGCAGAGAGCTCAAGCCCCTCGGTGTGGTCGAACAAATCGTCGAAACCGGCCAGGTGTGCGCCCGTACCGCAGGCAACGTCCAGCAGTGAGCCGGCCCCGGGGAGCCGGTCGCGGATCAGCCCGGTGAGATACGCCGCCTCCTGACGCCAGTCCTTGCCACGACTGCGATACACCGCCTCGTAGACGTCGGCGAGCTCCGCACCGTACATGAGACCTCCTACTGCTTGGGGATTCGATGTTCGTCGCCGTTCCTCGAGCACGGCTGGACGATGCGTCGAAGCCGGCACGCGAGAGCGGGAGCCCCGCTGCGGGCGTTCGTGGATCCGCCGTGGGACGGTGACCTGACGGTCCGGGAGCGCCGGGCCACCCACGACGACCGTCGGTAGACGTTTTCTTGAGCGGACCCGCCTAGCTTGAACGCATGACCACATCACAAGCGGTTATCATCACCGGCGGCGGGACCGGCATCGGCAGGGCGACCGCGCGGAGGTTCGCCGCCAGCGGCGCTGGCGTTCTCATCGTTGGCCGCTCCGCGGACACGCTTGCCGAGACCGCCAGCGGCCACCACAACATCAGGACCCTGACCGCTGACGTCACGGCCCCGGATGCTCCGAGAATCATCGTCGATCGGGCTCTGCTCGAGTTCGGCGCGGTTGACGTTCTCGTCAACAACGCCGCGGTGGGTGCGTTCGCCGCGCTCGCCGATCTCGATGCCGACTCAGTGACGGCCCAGTTGGACACCAACCTGTTGGCGCCGATCCTCCTCACCCAATGCGCACTGCAGGCACTGGGAGAGTCCGGTGGCACGGTCGTGAACGTCGGCACGGCGGCGGCGTTGGGGCTGCGGTCCTTTCCGCAGAATTCTGTATACGGTGCTACCAAGGCCGCCCTCGACTTCCTGACGCGGTCGTGGGCGGTGGAGCTGGCTCCGCAGGGAATCCGGGTCGTCGGCGTCGCGCCCGGCGTCATAGCCACCGGCGTCGGGGTACGGGCCGGCATGCCCCAGGAGGCATACGACGGCTTCCTGGAGCACATGAGCACGCGGATTCCAGCCGGACGGGTCGGTACGCCGGACGACATCGCCTGGTGGATCCACCGCCTCACGCAGCCCGAGGCCGCCTATGTCAACGGTACGGTCCTGGCGGTCGACGGAGCGCTCTCGATCACCTGAACGCAACCCGGATGGGCCGCCCCGCGATCACCTCGCCGGGGCGGCTCCGTTCGTTCAGCGGCTTTCTGCGTACGCCTTGGCGTGCCGCAAGGTCGCGAGGCTGTTGCCGCCCAACGCCTGCCGGATCGCCGTCCGGGCCTGCGCGACCGTCGCCGGCCCGCCGAAGGCCGCCGGGATCGCCTTCGGCTCGATCACGACCGTGTGCGTCGACGTGACCACGGTCTTTCCGCCGTCGTCGCGGATCGTCCACTGTCCGTTGTGTACAGCCAACAACGGCGGCATCCTGAGTTGCTTGTAGACGATGCGATCAGAGGGAAAGCACACACGCACCGAGGATGTGGTATGCACTTGACCCTGCGGGTTGCGGGTGTCCATGCCGAGCACTTGGAGGTTCGGGGTGTCCTCCTGAAGCGAGACTTTGGCCACGTGCGGCAGCCGGGACGGCCAGTGTTGCGCGGCGTACAGGAACTCGTACACGTCCTTGGCCGCGCCGTCGACGACCACCGAGTCATCGAACGTGAGCAGCAGGTCCCGGTCGTCCTCGCGTTGCTCGGCCGCCGATCTTAACGCCGCCAGCTCCGCGGCGCTGTTGTGGTCGATCGCCCGCAGAATCAACGAGACGCTCTCCGGATCGTCGCCTACCGCGTCGAAGTCATGCAGTAGCCGTACCTCGGTCCTCGTGGCGGACACGGGATCGAGGATCCACGCACCGCCCATCGCCGCCACCGGTGCCTGGGAGACCTCTTGGCGGAAGGTCACCCGCAGCCCTGTCGGATCGAGTTGCCGGCGCGACGTCCAGGCTTTCGGCGCGCCGTTGGCCGTGGCCCAGATGCGGATTCGTTCCTCCGTACCGTTCTGTTGCACGTGGTCGACGTGCACGGTCGGCGGAAAGATTCGCGGCCACTGTCCAACGTCAGCGATCAGGTCGTAGACCACCCGAGCCGGGGCCGCCACGGTGATCCCGTGCTCTGTTCGATGGGACATGATCCTCCCTCAGTAGTTGCCGAGCCCGCCGCAGACGTTGATCGCCTGCGCCGTGATCGAGGCTGCGGTGTCCGACACGAGGTAGCCCACCAGGCCGGCCACCTCCTGTGGGGTGCTGTAACGGCCGAGTGGGATCTTCGCCTCGAACTTCTCGCGGACGGCGTCCTCGCTCGTCTCCCAGAAGGCCGCGTAACCCTGCCGGATCCGCTGCGCCATCGGCGTCTCCACATACCCGGGGCAGACGGCGTTGACCGTGATCCCCGTTGTGGCCAGTTCCAGGCCGAGCGCTTTGGTGAAGCCGACGACGCCGTGCTTGGTGGCGGAGTACGGCGCTCCGTACATCACGCCCTGCTTGCCGGCCGTCGATGCCACATTGATCACCCGACCGGTCCCGCGTTCGAGCATTCCGCCAGTGGTGAGCACCTCCCGGGTTACCCGGAAGACGCTGGTGAGATTCGTGTTGACGACGTCCAGCCACAGCTCGTCGGTGATCTGAGCGGTCACTCCGCCGCCGCTGCGGCCGGCGTTGTTCACCAGGACGTCCACCGGACCGAAGCGGCTCACAGCGGACGCCACCAAGGTGTTGATCTGCTCCGGATCGGTGACATCACATTGTCTGCCGTCGACGTCCAGCGACTCGTCGCGCATCCGCTTCGCGGTCAACGCGACCTGCCCGGCGTCACGTGCGCAGATGAATACCCGCATGCCCCGCCTGGCCAGCAAGTCGGCGATGGCAAGGCCGATGCCGCTGGTGGCGCCGGTGACCACAGCGACCCGCCGGTCCTCTTCCGTCATGCAAACCCCTCCGTCCATGTGACCAGAGTCGACGGTGTCAGTGACTGCTAGAAGCTTGCTCGACCCCCTGGCGCGTCAAGCGCTTGTTGAGCCACCTGCGAGACGTTGCCGCCACGCTCAGGGGCAGTTGAACCAGGAGCGGTCAGAACGCCGTGGCAAGGAGATGATCGACATGACGGCTGACGAAGCCGAAACCGCCAATGACGGCCCGGTCGTGTTTGTCAACAGGTTCACCCTGCGCTGCCCGCCTGAGGTCTTCGAAAAGGTCTTCGCCGAGACGAGCGCATTCGTGGCGAAGCAGCCCGGCTTTGTGCAGTTCACCCTGCTCGGTCATGTCGAGGACCGAAACAGCTACGTCAACGTCGCACACTGGCGCGACGCCGCTTCGTTCCGCCGGGCGGTCTCCCACCCGGACTTCAAACCGCACGCCGAGGCGTTGCGGGCCGTGAGCACGAGCGAGCCGAATCTATACACCTGCCGGCAGACCTCGCGGTGAACCGTGACCCGGGCCGTCGTGATGAGCCGACGGAGATTGGGGGCTTGGACTGGTGGAACTTGGTGTATTGGGGCCGCTGTCAATCACGACTACGAAGGGGATCAACGGAGCGCCAAGTGCGCCAAAACTACGGAGCATTCTCGCTATTTTGATGGTGTGTTCCGGTCAGGTCGTTCCTGTGTCGGCCATGATGCGGGAGTTGTGGAACGAAGATCTGCCGATCAGCGGATTGCCGACATTGCAGACCTACGTGCTGAACGTGCGCAAGCTGCTGAGTGAGGTCACTGGCCTGACACCAGCCGAGGTGTCGAGGGAAGTGCTGGTGACCAAGTCGGGTGGTTACGTCCTACACACCGGTGTCGACGCGCTTGACGTGCGCCGGTACCACGCGCTGGTCGGCAGTGGCCGGGAGGCGCTCTCGGACGGCCATGACGGGATCGGGGTCCGCCGGATGACCGACGCGCTCCGGCTGTGGCGTGGACCAGCACTTGTGGACGTGCAGGTCGGGCCGGTGTTGGAGTCGAAGCGCAGGCAGTACGAGGAATCCAGGCTCGTGGTGCTGGACTATCTCGTCGACGCGAAGCTGCGGCTGGGGATGTACCGCGAGGTGCTCACCGAGCTGGCCGCGCTCACCGTGGAAAACCCGCTGCACGAAGGTATGCAGGGACAGTATATGCGTGCGTTGTACCTCAGCGGTCGTCGCGCGCAGGCGCTCGAGGTGTTCCACGGGTTGCGGACCAGTCTGGTCCGTGAGCTGGGGCTGGAGCCGGGGCCACCGGTCCAGCGGTTGCATCAGGCGATTCTGAACGCCGAGGACAACGTCCAAGAGCATTTACGTATCGATCGGCCGCTCGGCGATATCGTGCGTACGTCCGTGTGGGGAAATGCTAGACCCTACTGACGTGCCGTATATGACGCGAACTCCGTCGAAAACAGGTGGCCGGGATTTCCTCCTAGCGGTCTTCGAAGGAAATACGGGGCGAGATCGATAGCATCGATGCCGTGATTACGCAACGCTACTGGAGTCAACGTGCGCCAGCAGAGCTCGGTAGGCGACTCCAGCTCATTCAGGGCACGCAGTGGCTTTCCGCGATCAACGATGATCCCTACGCCCGGGTCCTTCGCGGATTCGACGACGACCCGTATCCGTTGTACGAACGGCTCGGTCGCGCCGGCCCCATGGTGTCGAGCAGGGCCGGCGTCTGGGTCACCGCCAGCCGAGGGCTGGCGACCGAGGTCATGGCCCACCCAGGATTCGGTCCGATGACTGCGAGCAGTCCGTACGCGCCGTACAACGTCGTGCCGCTCGACGAGGACATCGTCCACGCCGCACCTCACCCGACCGCTGCCCTGGTCGAGCCGGTTAACAGGGTCGTCGAGAGCCTGACCGGTGAGGTCGACCTTGTCAGCGGGTTCGTCGCCCGGATCTGCGCCGAGGCGCTGGCAGAGACCTTCGACGTGCCGCTGCCCTGGCTCGCCGAGCGGATCGCGAGTACCGGTGTCGCCGTCGACGCCGCCCTGTGCCCGCAGCCTCTCGCGGTCACACGCCGGATGCTCTCCGCTCTCGACGACCTGCGCGACCGGCTCGGCGACCCAGGGGCGGTTCTGCTCACCGTCGTGGGCGCCCAACTGGCCACCACCCTGCTCGGGAACGCGCTCGACGTGTTGCTCGAGGAGCCGTCCCGGGCGCCGCGGGTGGTCGATGAAACCCTGAGTCTCCAGCCGCCGGTGCACCTGCACCCCCTGATCGCACGATCCGATCTCGACTTCGGCGGCACCAGGGTGAGGGCCGGTGATCAGGTCGTTGTTCTCGTCGGCGCTGTCAACCGGGACGGGGCAGGGATGCCGCTGCTGCTTGGCCCGCCTTACGCCGCGGTGTTCCCGTTCGCTCGTGTGGTCACCGAGACCGCGCTGTCCGTGCTGACCGAGAGGTTCTCCTCGCTCCGTCGCACGAGGCCCGCGCTGCGCAAGCGCAGGGCGCCGGTCACCAGAGCACTGCTACGACTCCCGGCGAGCACCGACGTCCGAGATGAGGCGCGATGAAGGTTCTGTTCACCACACTTGCTCACCGCACGCACTTCTACCCGCTCGTCCCACTGGCGTGGGCACTGCGTGGCGCTGGGCACGAGGTCAGGGTGGCCAGCGAGCCGGCGTTGACCCGCGACATCACCCAGACCGGCCTGACCTCGGTCCCGGTGGACGCGCCGGAGTGGTCCATCGACGACCCTACGGATCTCCAGTTGCTCAAACAGTTCCACGAGGACGGGTTCGTCTACCTGCGTGACTTCGACTTCGCCGGACACGACCATGCCAAGTGGACCTGGGAGCACCTGCTCGGTCTGCAGAACATCCTCGTGCCGTCGCACGACTCGGTGATGAACAACGATCGGATGATCGACCGACTGGTCACCTTCGCCCGCGACTGGCGGCCCGATCTCGTGGTGTGGGAGACGTACACGATCGCGGGGGCGATCGTCGCCCGAGCGGTCGGCGCCGCCCACGCCCGGTTCGTCGCGGGACCCGACGTCGGGATGCGGGTCCGCAAGGAGTTCCTGCGACTGAAGGAGAAACAGCCGCCGGAGCACCAGGAAGACCCAACTGCCGAGTGGCTGGAGTGGACACTCGAGAGGCTGAGCGTAGACGGCGGCTTCACCGAGGACATGGTGACCGGCCAGTGGACGATCGACTCGACAGCCGCGAGTACCCGACTGGACCCTGATGGGGAAGCAGTCAGTGTGCGGCACGTGCCGCACAACGGGCCTGCCGTGGTGCCCGACTGGCTGCGGGTACCGGTCAGCCGGCCGAGAGTGTGCCTGACTTTCGGCCTGTCGGAGTGGGTCGCCGAGTTTCTCAGCGGCACCGTGCTCACCGATCTTTTGCGTACCTTGGCGGACCTCGACATCGAGATCGTCGCGACGCTGACCGAAGCCCAACGCGCGTCGGTCACCGACGTCCCGGCGAACGTGAGGCTGATGGAGTTCGTCCCGCTCAACGATCTCATGCCGACGTGCGCCGCTGTGGTCCACCACGGCGGCATCGGCACCAAGGCCAACGCGGAGCTGCACGGCGTGCCGCAGGTGATCCTCGCGTTCGGAATGGACACCGCAGTGATGGGCGAGGGAATCGAGGAGTTTGGCGCGGGCCTGTGGATGCCGATCGAAGAGCTCACCAGTGCCGCGTTGCGGGAAAGACTCGTTCGAGTACTGACCGAGCCGTCATTCGCCATGGCGGCCGCCCGGTTGCGCGATGAGGTGCTCGCCCAGCCGCCGCCGAACGCGGTCGTACCGCTCATCGAGCAGTTGACCGCCGAGCATCGCGGGAGGGTCTGATGCGAGTCCTGTTGACCACTTTTGCCGCGAAGGCTCATCTCTACACCCAGGTGCCGATGGCGTGGGCGTTGCGCACAGCAGGGCACGACGTCGTGGTCGCCAGCCAGCCGGATCTCGTTGCCGACATCACCAGTACCGGCCTGACCGCGGTGCCCGTCGGTGAGGTGTTCGACCTCGAGACCGGGATGCAGACGCTGGACGGGATTCTCGGCGACGTCGCGAGCGGACGGTTGACCGGAGCGCAGGTCGGCCTGGACATGAGCGAGGCGAGGCCGGAGAAGCTGACCTGGGAGTACGTGCTCCACGTATTCAGCGCGATGACGCCGGTGACCTTCCAGAACCACTGCCCGGCCGACATGGTCGACGACCTGGCCGCGTTCGCCATGGACTGGCGGCCGGATTTGGTCCTGTGGGACCCACTGACGTTCGCCGGGCCGGCTGTGGCCAGAGCGTGCGGTGCTGCGCACGCCCGCATGCTGTTCGGACCCGATCTCGTCGGCCGGATGCGGGCCACCTTTCTCGACCTGGCCGGCCGGCTGCCGGCGGAGCTGCGTGACGACCCGCTCGCCGAGTGGCTGGGGTGGACACTCGATCGGCTGGGGTGCGCGACGGGATTCACCGAGGACATGGTGCTCGGCCAGTGGACGATCGACCAGCTGCCGCCCTCCATGCGCCTCGCCGTTGACGCGCAGTACGTCCCGGTCCGTTACGTGCCCTACAACGGCCCGGCTGTGGTCCCGGACTGGCTGCGTGAACCACCGGGACGCAAACGGGTCTGCCTCACGCTCGGCGCGTCATTCCGGGAGGTGGCGCTCGGCGACCAGGCGTCGATCGGTGACATGCTCGACGCGGTGGCCGATCTCGACGTCGAGATCGTCGCCACGCTCGACGAAGGTCAGCTGAAGTCACTGCCGGTCGTGCCCGACAACGTCCGGGTAGTGGATTTCGTGCCGCTGAACTCGTTGCTTCCCACGTGCTCCGCCGTGGTGCACCACAGCGGGTCCGGGACGTTCGCGACCGCGCTCGCGCACGGTGTCCCACAGCTGATCGTGCCGAACCTGATGTGGGACAGCATGGACAAGGCACAGGCGCTGGAGGCGAGCGGAGCCGGGCTCTACATCCGTGACGTTGACCGGTTGTCCGGCGGGGAGCTGCGTAGCCAACTGGCCCGGCTGCTCGACGAGCCATCGTTCACGGCCGGAGCCACGCGAGTCCGCCGCGAGATGCTCGGCATGCCGAGCCCAAACGACGCGGTCCCCGTACTGGAGAGGCTGACCGCCGAGCACCGGGGGAGAAGCTGATGCGTGTCCTGTTCACCACGTTCGCCGCGAAGACCCACATGTTCGCGCAGGTGCCGATGGCGTGGGCACTGCACACCGCGGGGCACGAGGTCTATCTCGCCAGCCAACCGGACCTGGCCGACCTGATCTCGCGCACCGGGTTGACCGCTGTGCCCGTCGGGGATCCGCTGAACCTGGAAGCGCAGTTCGAGGTGGTCAACGAAAACGTCGGTGACGACGCGAACAGAACCGTGGAGGAGTCGGACGTCGGCCTGGACATGAGCGAGGAGGATCCGGCGAAGCTCACCTGGGATCGCACCCTGACGATCTTCACGGCGATGACCTCGATGGTCTTCCAGAACGCAAGCTCAGAGCCCATGATGGACGACCTGGTGGCGTTTGCTCGTTCGTGGCAGCCGGACCTGGTGGTGTGGGACACCATGACCTTTGCCGGTGCGGTGGCCGCGCGCGCCTGCGGCGCGGCGCATGCCCGCCTGCTGTACGGCCTCGACCTCGTCGGCAACACCCGTGCCGCGTTCAACCGGCACCTCGCCGGACTGCCGGTTGAGTTACGTGACGACCCGATGGCCGAGTGGCTGGGCTTCTCCCTAGAGCGGTACGGCTGCGACACCGGGTTCGGCGAGGACATGGTGGTCGGCGACTTCAGTATCGACCAGTTCCCCCAGTCGATGCGGTTTCCTCTCGACGTGCCCACCGTGCCCGTGCGGTACACGCCCTACAACGGTCCTGCCCTGGTGCCCGACTGGCTCCACGACCGGCCAAAGCCGAAACGGGTCTGTCTCACGCTTGGGTTGTCACACCGAGACGAGCGAGGCGGCGACCGGGCTTCGATCGGCGACATCCTGGCGTCGCTCGCGGACCTGGACGTCGAGGTGGTGGCCACCCTGAACGCCCGCCAGACCGAGTCACTGCCGTCGCTGCCTGGCAACGTGCGGGTGGTGGAATTCGTGCCGCTCAACGTGTTGCTGCCCACCTGTGACGCGGTCATCCACCATGGTGGCTCCGGCACGCTGACCACGGCCATGCTGCACGGTGTCCCCCAGTTGATCGTGCCGCACATGGTCTGGGACTCGATCAACACAGCCCGTCGCCTCGCGGACTACGGGGCGGGGGACTACGTCCGGGACATCGAGCGGCTCTCCGGCGACGAACTGCGCACTCGGCTGGTTCGGCTGCTGACCGAACCGTCCGTCCGGCACAACGCTGCCAGGCTGCGACGGGAGATGGTCGGCACGCCTGGTCCGAACGATCTCGTCCCGGTGCTGGAGAAACTGGCCGCCGAGTACCGGAGGGTCCGATGAAGATCCTGTTCACCACTTTTGCCGCGAAGGTGCACATGTACTCTCAGGTGCCGTTGGCGTGGGCACTGCACACCGGCGGACACGAGGTCCGGATCGCCACCCAGCCCGACCTGGTCGACGAGGTCACCAAGACCGGTCTGCCCGCGGTCGCGGTCGGCGAGGCGCTCAACCTCGAGGAGGGCATCAGGGAAACCGAGGAGAACCTCGCGGGAGACGAGGAAGCACCGGACTCGGATGACGGCGGCATGGATATCACCGAGACCCGTACGGATCGTCTGACGCCGGAGTACATGCTGGGCATGTTCACCGCAATGACGTCCTTCGTGTTCCAAAACCAGTGTCCCGAGTCGATGACCGATGACCTGGTGGCGTTTGCTCGTTCGTGGCGGCCGGACCTGGTGGTGTGGGACACCATGACGTTTGCGGGCCCGGTGGCCGCGCGTGCCTGCGGTGCGGCACATGCCCGTTTGCTGTTCGGCATGGACCACGTGGCCAGAATGCGTGGTGTCCTCGTGGACCAGCTGTCCCAGCTGCCACCCGAGTTGCGCGACGACCCGCTTGAGGACTGGCTGAGCAGGCTGCTGGAACGGTACGACTGCCCTGGGGGGTTCACCGAGGAGATGATGCTCGGGCAGTGGACCGTCGACCCGACGCCCGCCTGGATGCGTTTTCCCCTGGACCTGCCGTACGTGCCGATGCGGTACATCCCCTACAACGGGCCGGCGAAGATGCCCGAGTGGTTGCGTGAACCGCCGAAGCGCAAGCGGGTGTGCCTGACACTCGGTCTTTCGCATCGGGAGGTGCAGGGGGGCGACGAGGTGTCGATCGGGGACGTGCTGGAGTCGGTGGCGGACCTGGACATCGAGGTGATCGCGACCCTGGATGCCAGCCAGATCAAGGCGCTGCCCTCCGTCCCGGACAACGTACGCGTGGTGGACTTCGTGCCGCTCAACGCGTTGCTGCCGACCTGCTCAGCGATCATCAGCCACGGCGGATCCGGCACGATGGCCACCGCACTGGTACACGGTGTGCCACAGCTGATCCTGCCGTCGAAGATCTGGGACTCGGCCGACAAGGCCCGGCGGCTGGCGAGCCGTGGTGCCGGTATATGCATGCCGGAGTCGACCGTGACGTCGTTGCGCGCCAACCTGGAGCTGCTGCTGACGGACCTGTCCTACTCGGCGAACGCCAACCGGCTGCGGCAGGAAATGATCGCCATGCCGAGTCCCAACGAGGTCGTGCCCATACTCGAGAAGCTCACGGCCGCGCACCGGAGCTGACACAGGTGCGGCCGAGATCGAACCTGCGCATGTCGCCGTCGTGCACGGGCACACCGGGCAGCTGCTGTGCCGCGCGCGTCCGCGGCCCAGTCCCTGCCTCGGCTGCGGTTGCGGTCTCGTAGACCTCCGCCGGCGCGGGGCCGTACGTCGGGTCTCCGGGTTCGGGGCTTCCGATGCTTTCCGAGGATTCCTGGAGCCTCGCTCGAGGACGCATCAAAGTCGCCACTGAAGGATGAGTGATGAGAAACCGCCGATCGACAAGGAGAACGCCGTGACAGTGGGGACCGAAGCGGACCTGGATCTGTTGTACCCGGAGGTCCAAAATTTCTATGCCCGCCACATGCAGCTTCTCGACGCGGGCAACGCGGAGGGGTGGGCGGACACGTTCACCGAGGACGGATCCTTCTTCTCACCGTCGATGCCGGAGCCGGCTCGTGGCCGGGACGTCATCGTCGCCGGAGTGCGCAGGGCCGCGGCGGCACTGGCCGAAGCCGGCGAGGTGCACCGGCACTGCATGCTCATGACCTACCTCAGACGTCGCGACGACGGCACGATCTACGCGCGGAGCTACACGCAGGTGATCGCCACTCCGCGCGACGGCCAGCCACGGCTGCACATGATGTGCGTGTGTGTGGACATCCTGGTGCGGCAGGACGGTGAGCTCAGGGTCCGGGAGCGCCGGGTCACCCGCGACGACCGACCATGACGCCCGGCCCGATGGGAGCTCTTCCCATGAGCACAGCACAGGCGGTGATCATCACCGGTGGCGGGACCGGGACCGGCCGGGCGGCCGCGCACGCGTTCGCGAGCACGGGGCCGGGGTGCTGGTGGTCGGCCGGTCCGAGGAGACCCTTGCCCAGACCGCGGCCGGCCACGACACCATCGTGACCCTGGCCGTCGACATCACCAGACCGAACGCACCGAATTCTGTAGTCGACACTGCGCTCGGTGCGTTCGGCCGGGTGGACGTCCTGGTCAACAACGCCGCGGTGGGCGAGTTCGGTGGGCTGGCCGATGTCGGACCCGCGATGGTCGGCGCGCAGATCGACACCAACCTGCTGGCACCGGTCTTCCTCACCCAACGCGCGCTGGACGCCCTGGCGGAGAGCAGCGGGACGGTGGTGAACGTCGGCACGGCGGGTTCGCTGGGATTGCGGCCGTGGGCCGACAACGCCATCTACGGTGCCAGCAAGGCGGCACTCGACTTCCTGACACGATCCTGGGCCGTTGAGCTCGCGCCACGGGGCATCCGCGTCGTGTCGGTACACCCGAGGACGTAGCGTGGTGGATCGTGCAGCTCGCACGGCCGGAGGCTAGGTACGTCAACGGCACCGTGCTCGCGGTGGACGGCGCACTGTCCATCACCTGAGTGCCGTGCGGGCCTCCAGGTTCACCCCGGGTGGCCCGCGCACACCGCAGCGGGTTTCGCGTACGCCTTGGCGCACTGCACGGTGGCGGTGCTGTTGCGCAGAGCCTCACTGCGGACCCGCGAGCTGTTACCGCCCTGCGACGGTCGCGGTGACATAGCGGACCGGGACATCGAGGAACAGCGGACCGTCGCCGTCACGCAGGTCGTCCAGTGCGGTGATCAGGCGGGTGCGCAACTGTTGTGAGTCGGCCGCGGTAAGGTGCTGCCACAGCAGGCGCATACCCTGAGTGTGCG
Organism: Micromonospora sp. NPDC048871; assembly: GCF_043198155.1. Taxonomy (NCBI): domain Bacteria; kingdom Bacillati; phylum Actinomycetota; class Actinomycetes; order Micromonosporales; family Micromonosporaceae; genus Micromonospora; species Micromonospora sp. NPDC048871. The sequence goes on from NZ_JBICUM010000005.1 coordinate 152,231, forward strand.
ACCAGTCAACCCAGGCCTCCCCGGACTGGACGACCACGTGCACCGGCTCGTCGACCACCACCACATCCTGGAAACCGGCCGTCCGCATGGTTTTCTCAAGGTCATCCACCCTACCGAGCCAGCTGTTGAACCGGTGCTGCAACGCTTCCGGCTGCCATTCGGCCGGCAGGTTGCGCAGCAGGGACCTCGGGATCAGTTCGGTGAACATCGGTGGCAGGAACGGGAAGGTGTCGTCGGTGAACACGGGGCTGGTGAAGGCGATTCGCCCGTGCTCGGTGAGCAGTCGCGCGTACCGGGCCATCGCCGATGGGGCGTCCGGAATGAAGATCACGCTGTAGCTGCCGGTGATGAGGTCGAACGACCGGGCCGGCAGGTCGGGGTTCTCCCCGTCCAGCACACGGATCTCGACGTTCTTGGCACCCTGCCGCTCGGCCTCCGCGCGGGCCGCGTCGACCATCGCCGGTGCGATGTCGATTCCCAGTACATGACCGGTCGGACCGACGAGTTCCGCGGATGGGAAAAGGCTGGCTCCCCGGCCGCACCCGATGTCGAGCACGCGGTGTCCTTCTCGGGGGGCGGCATGTTCGACCAGCCGCCTGCCCATCGGTGTGAAGAACTCGACGCCGAGCTGGTCATATGAAGCCGCGGCACGGTCGAAGGCCGCGGTCACAGTTGCCTTGTAAGCCGCCGGGTCCACGTTCTTTCCCCTCTTCCCACGAATGGTGGTACCGAGTTTTCACCAGTGACCTCGCATTTCGCTATACGGCGAATCTGGCGCTCTGAGCTGACTAGGAAAATAATCGGAGCGGGCTGTTGGCCACTTGTTCCCGTGCCGGGGATCGGCCAATACTTGCGGGGTCCGCCGCAGTCGGCCGAGTCAACAGGGGAGTTCTCATGAGCAAGAACATCGACCTCGTCAAGCGTATGGTGAATGCCTACAACACGGGGAACACCGACGACGTCGAGGAATTCATCCATCCGGAGTACCTCAATCCGGGTGCCATGGAACATTTCAAGGACCAGATCGGGCCGCAGACCTTCGTCATGGCCGTGAAATGGCTGAAGGCGACGTTCTCCGAGGAGGTTTACCTCGAGGAGATCGGCTACGAGGAGAATGGCGACTGGGTGCGTGCCAAGTTGGTTCTCTACGGCCGCCAGGTGGGCGACATGCTGAGTATGCCCGCGACCGGCCGGCGATTCTCCGGCGAGCAGATCCACCTTATCCGGATCGTTGACGGCAAAATTCGCGACCACCGGGACTGGCCCGACTTCATCGGCACCTACCGGCAGCTCGCCGAGCCGTGGCCGCAGGGCGAAGGCTGGCGTCCCTGATATTTCCCGTCACTACGTTGAAGGAGCTTCGTCGATGGAAAGTGAGGATCCTGCCGAGCAGGAAATGCGCGAACTGAACGTCCTGCTGCGGCTCGGCAGCCTGCACACCCCGATGGCGGTGCGAGTGGCCGCCACGCTGAGACTTGTCGACCACATCATCGGGGGGACGACCAACCCGGCGGAGCTGGCGAAGGTGACCGGCACGAACGCGAACGCACTGCTGCGTGTGATCCGGCACCTCGTGGCGGTCGGCGTACTGGCCGAGACCGAGCCGAACCGGTTGACGCCAACCGCGACCGGCATGCTGCTGGCCGACGATCATCCGGCCCAGCAGCGTGCCTGGTTCGACCTGAACAACGCCGTCTCCCGCGCGGATCTCGCGTTCTTCCAGTTGCTGGAGGCCGTCCGGACGGGCCGGCCGTCCTACGAGTCGGTGTACGGCAAGCCCTTCTACGATGACCTGACCGCGAACCCTCGGCTCGCCGAGTCGTTCGACGCGTTGATGGCCTGCGACCAGGACGTGGTCTACGAGGCCCCGGCCGCAGCGTACGACTGGAGCCGCGCCAGGCATGTGATGGACGTCGGCGGTGGCATCGGCGGGTTCCTCACCGCCATCGCTAAGGCCGCGCCACACGTTCGAGGGACGCTGCTGGAGCTTCCGCTCCCCGCAGAACGGGGACGCGCGCAGTTCAAGACGGCCGGGCTCGACGACCGGCTGGACGCGGTGGCCGGTGACTTCTTCCAGCCGCTGCCGGTCAAGGCGGATGTGATCACGCTGTCGTTCGTGCTGCTCAACTGGTCGGACGACGACGCACGGCGGATTCTGGCTCGCTGCGCCGAAGCCTTGACACCCGGTGGACGGGTCGTTGTGCTCGAGCGGGACGACCTGGCGCAGGACGCGTCCAACGAGCAGTTCACCTTGCTGGACCTGCGAATGCTCGTCTTCCTCGGCGGCCGGTTGCGCACCAGGGAGGAGTGGGCGACGTTCGCCGCTTCCGCCGGCTTTACCGTCGAGTCGGCCCTGAAGGTGGCCTCGCCTTCGGTTCCGTTCGACCTGTCCCTGCTGGTTCTCGTGCCCACCGGAGCAACGACATGACATTCCCTGCGTCGACCTCGGGATCGAAGTCAAGCCACGGGTTCCTCAACCGCACCCCAGAGGCGGAACAGTCATGACCGAACGCGTCATTTCCGCAGGCGATGTGAAGCTGTGGAGCCAGGGCTTCGGTGACCCGGCCGACCCCGCACTGTTGATGATCGCGGGCGGCAACCTGTCCGCGTACGGCTGGCCGGACGAGTTCGTTCAGCGGTTGGCCGCAGCTGGTCTGTTCGTGATCCGGTACGACCACCGGGACACCGGTCGGTCCACCTGCCGGGACTATCAGAAGTATCCCTACACCTACGACGACATGGCCGCCGACGCGATCGCGGTGCTCGACGGCTGGGATATCGCGGCCGCGCATGTCGTCGGTATGTCGATGGGCATGTCGCTGGCGCAGGTGATGGTGCTCAACCACCCCGACCGTGTCCGCAGCCTGACGTTGATGCTGGGCGGAGCACTGGACACCGACTTCGACGCCGCAATCGAGGCCGCGTTCCGTGGCGAGCCGCTCGTGAACGGCCTGCCTGTGCCGACGCCACGTTTCCTGGAGATGCTGGCCGCAGTGCAGCAACCAGCAAAGGACCGGGAGTCGATGCTGGCCAAGCAGGTCGGCAAGTGGCGCCTGCTCAATGGCGACGGGATTCCCTTCGACGAGCAGGAGTACCGGCGCTGGGAGGAGCGCGCTATGGACCACGCCGGGACGTGGGAGGAACCGGTCACGCACTACCAGGTCGGGCTGCCGCCGCTGAGTCGCGGCGCGGAACTGCGTGACGTCAAGGTGCCGACCCTGGTGATCCAGGCGCCGTACGACCCGGCCGCACCACCGCCGCACGGCAGGCATCTCGCGGACCTGATCCCGGGTGCCCGGCTCGCGGAGATTCCCGGCATGGGCCACGCGCTGCCCTCCTCTGTGCATGGGCCACTTGCTGAACTGATCATCGCGCACACACTCACCGCCTGAGGGGGAGGGAAACCAATGTCCACGAGGACAGACGCCGCCGCGACGACCGACACCGTGTACACGCTGACCGCAGGCGCGCCCGGGAACGGGGCGAAAACCGTCTCCAACAGTGATTTTGGCCGCCACCTGCTGACCGTTCGGGGTTTCCAGTTCGTCTTCGGCGCGCAGGGCGACCCATACGCGATGCTTCTGCGAGCGGGCACCGACGACCCCGCGGTGCTGGGCGCCCAGGTGCGCGACCGTGGCCCGCTGTACAGAAGCGAAGCCGGCGCGTGGGTGACTGGGCATCACGCGCTCGCAGGGGAGATCCTCCGCGACCCGCGACTCTCGTTGCGCCACAACGGCGACGAGTCCTCGCAGCAGCACATGTTCCAGGACATCTGGGACAACCCGAAGATATGCCATATCGTCCCGCTCGACGGCGCCTTTCTCAACCTGCCGCGTGCGGACTATGAGCGGCTCGGCACCCTGTTCCAGCCGGTGCTGGGCGACCTGGCCGTAGAGGGGACTGTCCACCGGGTCATCTCCGGTCTGCCCGACGAGTTCGACCTGGTGGCGGACTTCGCCCGGCCAGTCGCGGTGGCGGTGGCCGCCGATCTCCTCGGCCTCGCGGAGGCCACCCGCGACCGGTTTGCCGGTGTGGTTGCCGGTCTTGGGGTTGCGCTGGACGCGGGGTTGTGCCCGCCGCAGTACAAAACGGCTCGTGCGTTGCTGACCGGAGTGGCCGAGGTCCGCGAACTGCTTGGTACACCAGGGCTCTTCGGCGACCGCCGGCCGGCCGCCGGCCCGGATGACGTTCTCGCGGCCGCCGTGCTGATCGCGGTCGCCGGGGTCGAGGTGGCGGTGACCTTGACGTGCAACGCGGTGGCGGCACTGCTGGCGCATCCGGACCAGTGGCAGGCGTTGCGTGGGGAAGCGGGGCTCGCCGGCGGCGCGATCGAGGAGACTCTCCGGTTCGACCCGCCGATCCAGTTGGAGAACCGGATCGCCACGACGGACGTCGAGATTGCCGGGCACCAGATCCCCGCGGACACCCAACTGGTCGTGGCCGTCGGTGCGGCGAACCGGGATCCCTCGGCCTTCCCGGACCCGGATCGTTTCGACATCACGCGGAAGTCCGACGCAGACCAACTCGCCCTGTCCGGTGGTCTCTATGACACGTTCGTGGCACCGATGGCCGTGGCGCAGGCCCGGGTCGCGGTGGAGGCGCTGGCGTCCCGCCTGCCGGCCCTGCGGCAACGCGAACGAATGCTGCGCCGGATGCGTTCCCCGGTCACGCGTGGGGTCCTGCGGTTCCCGGTCGCGAACCGGTAGAGGGGGAAGGCAATGCGAGTCCTGGTCACATGCTTCGCGATGGACGCACATTTCAATGGTGTGGTGCCACTTGCCTGGGCACTGCGGACTGCCGGGCACGACGTGCGGGTGGCGAGTCAGCCGGCCTTGACCAACAGCATCACCTCGGCTGGCCTGACCGCGGTACCGGTCGGTACGAACCCCATGATGCGCGAGGTCCTGCAGAACGTGGGCCCCGCCATGTACGCACTCCATTCCAACCCCGACTTCCTCGAACACCGACCGGAGCTGCTGAACCTCGACTTCCACATCGCGTCCAACTCGATGCTGAACGCGACCTACTACATGCAGATCAACAACGAGTCCATGATGGACGACCTGGTGGAATACGCCAGGCACTGGAAGCCGGACCTGGTCATCTGGGAGCTGTTCACCTTCGCTGGCGCGGTCGCGGCCAGGGTGACCGGTGCCGCACACGCCCGTATCCTGTCCTTTCCGGACATTTTTTACGGCGTGCGCAAGGTGTTCCTGGAACATCTGACGAAGTCACCAGAGCGCCACGACGACTCGCTCGCGGAATGGCTGACGCTCGTGCTGGAGCAGCACGGCTGCGAGTTCGACGAGGAGGTCGTGACCGGCCAGTGGACCATCGACCAGATGCCCGCCGGCGTGCGGCTGCCCCTCGGCCTGCCCACGGTCGAGATGCGTTATCTGCCCTACAACGGTCCGACACCAGCAGTGGTCCCCGAATGGCTGTGGCAGGCACCTGACCGACCCAGGGTGTGCTTCACCCTGGGAGAGACGATTCGCCAGACGGAGTTCCCCAACGCGGTGAAGGTGGCTGACCTGTTCGACGCAATCGAGGACCTCGACATCGAGGTGGTGGCCCTGCTCGGCGAGAAGGAACTCGACGGCGTCCGGAAGATCCCGGACAACACCAGGGTCGTGGACCGGGTCCCCCTGGCCGCGCTCATGCCGAGCTGCTCGGCGATCGTCCACCACGGCGGCGCGGGAACGTGGGCGACAGCGGCGGCCTACGGCGTCCCCCAGGTCGCGATGGGTTGGATGTGGGACGCCATCTACCGCGCCCAGCGGCTCGAGGAACTGGGCGCGGGACTGCACATCCCGTCGTTCCAGCTGACGGTGGCAGGCTTGCGGGAGAAACTCGTGCGCGTCCTGACCGAGCCGTCGTTCGCCACGGGAGCGGCCAACCTGCGAGATGCGATGGCGAGTACCCCAAGCCCGGTTGAGACCGTCGAGAAGCTGGAACACCTGACGGCCCAGCACCGCGGCGTGACGCGGTGCTAGGCCAAGTCATCGGGGGAACCCGTCTGTCCGGACTCGAGACCGCCAGGCGGGCGATGCACGACGAGTGCGGGGCGCCGGACCACGTGCAGTTGGCGAGCCGGTGGGCGGAGGCTGCCGGGGCACACGAGCACGGGACCTGGCCGACGGCCGACCGAGAGAACCCATGCATGGAGTGGTGATCGTGAGATGACTTCAATGGCGAACACAGGGGCGAGGTTCGAAAAGCACGATCTGCTCGATCTCGACGACGAGTTGGGCGACGAGGCACGGAACACGCGTGACACCGTGCGCGCCTATGCCACGACCGAACTGGGACCGCGGATCGCCGACTGGTACGAACGCGGGACGCTGCCCCGCGACGTGGCGAAGGGGCTCGGCGCGCTCGGCCTGTTCGGCATGCAACTGAACGGGTACGGGTGCCCCGGGCTCTCGGCAGGCGCCTACGGCGTCGCCTGCCGCGAGCTCGAGGCGGTGGACTCGGGGCTGCGCAGCTTCGTGTCGGTCCAGGGCTGCCTCGCCATGTTCGCGATCCACCGCTACGGTAGCGAAGAGCAGCGGCAGGCATGGCTGCCGGCGATGGCCACGGGCGAGGTGCTCGGGTGTTTCGGCCTCACCGAGCCGGAAGCCGGCTCCGACCCGGGGTCGATGCGCACGTCCGCCCGCCGCGACGGCGTCGACTGGGTGCTGTCCGGCACCAAGACGTGGATCAACAACGGTGCCATCGCCGACGTCGCGGTGATCTGGGCGCGTGCGGAGGAGGGCATCCTCGGGTTCCTGGTGCCCACCGACGCGCCGGGGTTCACCGCACGCGAGATCACCGGCAAGCTGTCGTTGCGTGCCTCGAACACGGCTACCATCGTGCTCGACGACGTCCGGGTGCCGTCCTCCGCGCTGCTTCCCGGAGCACGCGGACTGAAAAGTGTGCTGTCGTGCCTGAACGAGGCCCGCTTCGGCATCGTGTGGGGCGTGGTCGGCGCCGCCCGCTCCTGCTACGCCAGCGCGCTCGACTACGTGGGTGGTCGCGAGCAGTTCGGCCGGCCGCTGGCCTCCTACCAGCTCTCCCAGCGCAAGCTCGCGGACATGGCGGTCGCGGTCACCCACGCCGGGATGACGGCGCTGCGGCTGACCAGCCTCAAGCAGGCGGGACGACTGACGCCTGTGCAGATCAGCCTCGGCAAGCTCGCCAACGCGCGGTCGGCGATCGAGGTCGCCCGCATCGCACGCGGCATGCTTGGCGCCAACGGGATCACCCTCGACTACCCGGTGATGCGGCACATGGCCAACCTGGAGGCTGTTACCACCGTCGAGGGCACCGAGGAGGTTCACACGCTCAGCATCGGCCACGCGGTCACCGGCTTGCCCGCGTTCCGCTGAAAAGGCGCGCTTGGGACATCCAGTGACCCAAGCGCGCCTCTCAGGGCATGCTGGCTTTCAAGCACGTCAACCCGTATCTGGGACCTGTTGAAGAAGGTTTTGACCAACGTCATCTACAAGGACAGCGCCCGGTAGGGGGCTGAACGGACTCTCGCCGTACCGATGCCCACATCGATGCGGCGAAGCCGTGTTTTAGCGGTCCTTGCGCTTGCGGTAGGCCAGCATGGTCAGTGGAGCGAAGATCGCGATCAGCGCCGCGGAGAGCCCGAATGCCCAGGCGAGCTGCTCAGCGGTGACGGTGCCGTGCATCAGGCCGCGGGCGGCGGTGGCCGCGTGGCTCATCGGGTTGGCATTCGCGACCGCCTGCATCCAGCCCGGCATCGACTCGGTCGGCACGAAGATGTTGCTGGCGAAGACCAAGGGGTACACCACGATCATGCTGGTCGAGGCGACCGTTTCCGGCGCCTTGGCAACCACGCCGATGGTAGTGAAGATCCAGCTTACGCCGAAGGCGAAGACGATCAGCATCCCCACCGCCGCAATCGAGCCGAGCACGCTCTCCGGCCGGAAGCCCAGCAGGACGCCGCACGTGATCGTCAGGGTCAGCGCGACGAGGTAGCGCCCCATGTCCGCCAGCAGGCTGCCGACGATGGTGGCCGGCTGCCAGAACGGCAGGGTGCGGAACCGGTCGAAGATTCCCTTGGTGATGTCGGTGTTCAGGGCGGTCCCCGTGTACACCGACATCATCACCACGGTCTGGACCAGGATGCCCGGCAGGAAGAACTGCAGGTAGTCCCTGGTCGAGCCGCCGATCGCGCCGCCGAACAGGTTGGTGAACACCAGCAGGAAGATGAACGGGAACAGGATCATGTCGACCAGCTGCGCCGGATGGTGCCGGAAGGTGGCGGCAGCCCGCCACAGGAAGGTGAGAGAGGCGGACAGCGGGCCGGGACGCGACGGCCTGCGCTGGACCGCCAGTGCCCCACGCAGAACATTCTCGGCGATGGGCCGGGGCTCGGTGATGGTTTCGTCCGTGGCGGCGCTCATGCTAGGTACCCTTTCTTTCTGCCGTCCTCGGACGGGCTGAACGTGCTGGCTGCGCTGTGCTTGGCGGGAGCACTCATCCGACGTGCTCCTTCTCCTTGCCGTCCTCGTACGAGGTTGGGTCAGCGGCCGGGCTGTGGTCGGCGTCGACCTTGTGGCCGGTGAGGGCCAGGAAAACCTCGTCGAGGCTCGGCTGGCCGAGTGAGTACTCGGTGATCCGGATGCCGGCCCTCGACAGACCGATCAGCGCATGTGCGACCTGCTCCGGGTCGTTCGCCCGGACCGAAAGAACCACCGGGTCGCGGTCGAACTCGACCGGCGCGTCGAACGCCTTGCCGAGCAGTTCGCCGGCGCGGGTCCGTTCTTCGGCGTCGAACAACCGCACGTGCACCGCGCCGTTGCCGACCGAGGCCTTCAGCTCGCTCGGGCTGCCCTCAGCGATGATCTTGCCGTGGTCGATGACCGCGATCCGGTCGGCTAGCGAGTCGGCCTCATCCAGCTGCTGCGTGGTCAGCAGGACCGTGGTGCCGACCGTCACCAGCGCCCGGACGGCCTCCCAGACCTGGTTGCGTGCGTGGGGATCGAGCCCTGCGCTCGGTTCGTCGAGGAACAGCAGCTTGGGTGAGACGATGATGCTCGCCGCGATGTCCAGCCGGCGCCGCATGCCGCCTGAATATGTCTTCACCAGCCGGTCGGCGGCGTACTCGATCCCGAATGCCTCGAGTAGCTCGGCTGCCCGCTTGCGGGACCCCGACCATGAGTGGCCGAGTAGGCGGGCCACCATCACGAGGTTCTCGGCGCCGGTAAGTGCGTCGTCGACCGAGGCGAACTGGCCGGTCAGGCTGATCAGCTTACGAACTTCCTCGGCCTCCTTCATCACGTCGCGCCCGAACACCCGTGCCCTACCGCCGTCCGGCTTGAGCAGGGTGGCGAGGGTGCGGATCGTGGTGGTCTTGCCGGCGCCGTTGGGGCCGAGGAAGCCGTAGACCATGCCGGGCGGCACGGCCAGGTTCACCCCGTCCACCGCGCGGACCTTGCCGAAGAGCTTGGTCAGCTCTTCGGTCTCTATTGCCAAAGCTGACTGCGATTCCACGTTCACTCCTCATAAAGGTGGTCGTCAACTCGAATATCCGGGCAGCTGCCAGCGTGGCGGCTACCAGCGGGTCTCCCTGGCCCGGGATCCGAATATTCGGCAAGGGCTCAAAGTGCCTACACCGTACACCGGAACCTTAGCGGCTCGCACATAGAAATTTATGTGGGGATGGGCTTGACAACGCCGGAAAAATACTATCAGGACCTCGGTATACGTGCAGGTCAGAGGCATCCTGTGCGTATGCCGGTAAACCCGGTCGAATGGTCTGCGTACGAGGTCGGAACTGGGATCGCTGCATCGAATGTCAGCGACAGCGACATTCGCCTTGCCCGGTCGAATTCGATTGTAGGACCGTTTGCCGGCGTCCCGAAGAGGTCCTTGCCGAGCTTGTTGGCCTCGCGCCTTCTTGAAGGGTGACTGGAGGCGGCGCGCCGAGAACGTGAATGTGCCCTCTGGTCTGGGAAGGTAGGACTTGTCGAGGGTCCTGTTCCATCCCGTCACGGAGGGCACTTTTCAGGGTGAAGGCCACCGGGTCACGTCCGAAGATCGATACCACTGCTGATGGTTGGGGCGTCGCCGGGCTGCTGTGGACCCCGACCAACGCGTCGGGACATCATCGTGCTCGCCACCCGAAACCATCACCCGGACGATCAAAGACACGCCGTCCCGTGATCGACTGCTGACGAAAAAACAAGATCAGCGGAAGTCGTCCGCGTGGTCGACCGCCCACTCGGCGAACGTGCGGCCCGGCCTGCCGGTGACGTCGAGGACGGTCGTGGTGGCCACCGGTGGCTCCAGCTCCCACTCGACGAAGTAGCCGAGGATGTGGTCAGCGATAATCTCCGGCCAGCCTTCCCGGATCATGTTCGCTCGGGCCTCGGCCGGGCTGAGCTCCTCGATGACAATCCGCTTGCCAATCGCCTCGCCGATGGCCTGGATCTGTTCGCGCTGCGTGATCTGCACCGGGCCCGTCAGCTCGTAGATCCGGCCGGCGTGGCCGTCCTCGATCAGCGAGGTGACCACCACGCTGGCGATGTCCGCCTCGTGGATGGGGACGGTGGGCACGTCGAGGTAGGCACTGCGCGCAACGCCTTCCGCACGAATGGTCGGCGCCCACACGTCGATCTTTGTCGTGGCGAACTCACCGGGCCGCACATGGGTCCACTCCAGACCGGATGCCTCGATCGCCTGCTCCACCGAAAAGTACGGCCGGCCGGAGGACGACAGCGACACGACCCGCCGCACCCCTGCCTGCTTGGCGAGGTCGATCACCTCATCGGGAGCGTCCAGCACGCGGTCACCGTTGATCGAGATCAGGTACATCTTCTCGACGCCGTCGAACAGGGCGGGCAACGTCTCCAGCCGGCCGAGATCACCCGCAACCACCTCGACGCCGGCAGGCAGTCCCGCGGTGGCGGGGTTACGGCTGGAAGCCCGCACGTGTTCGTTCGCCGCCATCAGCTGGTCGATTACCTTGCGGCCGACGCTCCCGGTCGCACCGGTCACCAAGATCGTCATTTTTCCTCCTGATTGCTTGCCACTGGTCGAACACCGTCGGCACCCCACCCTTCTCCGCCCGGATCGAATCCCGCTCGCAACAGCCGCACCTACCGGTTCTCAAATGGTTTCCGAGTCAACCCGGCAAACATCGGCCGTACGACCTCGGAGGGGAGAACGGTGGAGAAGCTGCTGAGGTTCGCGGACGGGGTCGAGGAGGACACGAGGGCTGCGGTCAGCGCCGCGGACGCCCTGTCCGTGCTGACCGAGGTGGTGTCGCGAGCTGCGCTGTTCGACGGTCCGGACTCCCGGGTCACCGTCCAGTTCGACCTCGGAATGGCGGACGAGCGGCTCGGCTACCTGGTCACCCTCGGCCCCGGCATTCCCACAGTGGAACCAGGGTGGTTACCGGACCCTCCCGCCACGGTACGTCAGGAACTCAGCGAGCTCGTCAGGGCCGTGTTCGGACCGGACGGCGGTGAACACGCCACCCGTGAGGTCGAGCTGATGGACGGCCCAGCGCCGCAGACCATCGACCCGGGTGCCGTGCTGGCGGAGCGGCGGGCAGCGGCCGTGGCCCTGCACCAAGTGCTCAAGGCGTGCTCGCCGGAACGGCTAGACCTGGACACGTTGGCCCTGCGCTTTGGGTCGGACAAGTGGGCCGATCACTGGTACACCCCGCACTACGGCCGGCATTTCGAGCAGTACCGAAACCGCAGGGTACGGCTGCTTGAAATCGGTGTCGGCGGGTACGACGCCCCGGACCAGGGCGGCGAGTCGCTGCGGATGTGGAAGTACTACTTCCGCCGTGGCCTGATCCACGGCCTCGACCTCTTCGACAAGTCGAGCCTTGACGAGCCGCGATTACGGACGATCAAGGGATCCCAGGCGGACGCGGGGTTCCTCACCGAGCTCGCCGGCCGGATCGGCCCACTCGACATCGTCATCGACGACGGCAGCCACCTCAGCGCCGACGTGATCCTCTCCTTTCAGACCCTGTTCCCGCTGTTGCGTCCCGGGGGCCTGTACGTGATCGAAGACCTGCAGACCTCGTACTGGCCGGGCTGGAACGGCGGCACCACCGACCTCGACGATCCCGGCACGTCGCTGGGATTCCTCAAGACGCTGGTGGACTCGCTGCATCACCAGGAGTACACCGGCGGCACCTCATCCGCAAAGGACAGGATGATCGGCGGCCTGCACTTCTACCACAACATCGCCTTCGTCGAGAAGAGCGTGAACGCCGAGCAGGCCTCTGCAGCCTGGATTCCCCGTGACATCCATCCGATGACATGGATGTACCCGCCGGCCACTTCCGAGGAGGGCATGAAGTGACGATCCTGGTGACCGGGGCGACCGGAACGGTTGGCCGGCACGTCGTCGACCAGTTGCTGGCCAGAGGCGCGAATGTCCGGGCGCTGTCCCGGAATCCCGCAGCCAGTCTTCCGGCCGACGTCGAGGTGGTCAACGGTGATCTGCTGAGGCCGGACTCGCTGCGGCCCGCACTGACCGGCGTGGACCGGATGTATCTGTTCCCGGTGCCCGACACTGCCAAGGAGTGCGTCGACATCGCGGTGCGTGCCGGGGTACGGAGGATCGTCGTGCTGTCTTCCGACGCGGTCAACACGCGGTACGAGATCGCCGGAGACAGCATCGACGACCACCTGGCGGTGGAGAACGCCGTGGCGGAGAGCGACGTCGAATGGACGTTCCTGCGACCCGTCGCGTTCGCGAGTAACACGTTGTTCTGGGCGCATTCCATCACGACCGAGGGGGTGGTCAGGGCCGCGTATCCGAATGCGGCGCAGGCCCTTGTCCACGAAGCGGACATCGCCGCCGTCGCCGTCACCGCCCTGCTGGAGGACGGGCACGCCGGCGGCCGGTACACCATCACCGGGCCGGAGGCGATCACCCAGGTCGAGCAGGTACGCACCATCGCGGACCAGATCGGTCGCGACATCCGGTTCGAGGAGATGACGCCGGAGGAAAAGCACGCAGAGATGATCCAGTACCTGCCGGAGGACTCGGTGCGGATGATCCTCGGCTACTTCGCCATCGCCGTCACCAACCCCGATCCCGTCACCACGGCGGTCCAACAGGTCACCGGCGTACCCGCGCGCACCTTCGCCGAGTGGGTGGCCGACCACGCATCGTACTTCCGGTAGGAGGATTTCCTATGTACGGAGCCGAGCTCGCCGAGGTGTTCGAACTCATCCACCGTGGCCGAGGCAAGAATTACCTCGCGGAGGCGGAGGAGGTGGCGAGGCAGGTAAGGGCTCGCAAACCGGCCGCCTCGTCGCTACTGGACATCGCCTGTGGCACCGGGTCACATCTGCGGGCGTTCGCCACCCTCTTCGACCATGTCGAGGGATTGGAGATCTCCGAGCCGTTCTTGCGAATCGCCAAGGCCGCCGTGCCGCAGGCGGTGCTGCACCTCGGCGACATGCGTGAGTTCGCGCTCGGCAGGACTTTCGATGCGATCAGCTGCATGTTCGGATCGATCGGCTACCTGGCCGACACCGGGGAGCTGAGCACCACGCTGACCCAGTTCGCCAAGCACCTGGCCCCTGGCGGCGTCGTCGCCGTCGATCCATGGTGGTTCTTGGAGAACTACGTCGACGGCTACGTCTCCGGCACGGTGATCGAGGTGGACGGCACGACGATCTCCCGGGTGTCGCACTCGAAGTTGGAAGGCAGCGCGTCCCGGATGAACGTGCACTACGTCGTGGCGGACGCGGCGGCAGGTGCCCGGCACTTCGTCGAGAACCACCGGATCACCCTGTTCACCCGCCAGCAGTACGAGACCGCCTTCGCCGCCGCTGGTTTCACTGTCGACTACATCGAGGGACTTCACGCGGGCCGCGGACTGTTCGTCGGCGTACTGACTAGCCAGGAGGAGACATGACGGACACGGCGGAGGTTCTCGTCGTCGGTGCGGGACTCGGTGGGCTGTCGGCGGCGATGTTCCTCGCGAAGCGAGGGGTTCGCACCCTGATCGTAGAGAAGCACCCGGGCACCTCGATCTATCCGAAGGCGGCCGGACAGAACCCGCGCACCATGGAGCTGCTGCGAATCGGCGGTGTGCTCGACCAGGTCAAGCAGGCCAATGACCTTCGCGGCCAGCACGGCGACTTCACTATCAGGGTCGCAGAAAGCGTCGGCGGCAAGGTGTTGCACACCTTTGCCGAGAGCGTCGACGACATGATTGCCGCGACCGCGCCGTGTACACCGCAGGGCTGGGGTTTTCTCGCACAGGACCAGCTGGAGCCGATTCTGCTGGCCCAGGCGGAGAAGTACGGCGCTGTCGCCCGGTACCGCACGGAGCTGGTGTCGTTCGAGCAGGGCCCGTCGGGTGTCAACGCTGTGGTGTGTGACGTGACGACCGGCAAGGAGTCCGTCGTGCACGCGGATTACCTGGTTGCCGCGGACGGTCCGGACAGCCCCGTTCGTGAGCGACTCGGCATCTCCCGGTATGGGCAGGGGGTGTTGTCGCACTTCGTCGGGGTCATTTTCGAGGCCGATCTGTCCGCCGTGCTGCCGCCGGGCTCGGTCGGGTGGTACTACCTGCAGAACCCGGCGTTCACCGGGACCTTCGGTCCGACTGACAAACCGAACCGGCACACGTTTTTTGTCGAGTACTCGCCCGACCGGAGCGAGTCGCCCGAGGACTTCCCGCCGGCCCGCTGTGTCGAGCTGATCCGGCTCGCGGTCAACATGCCGGACCTTGAGCCGAAGCTGCTGAACATCCAGCAGTGGGAGATGGCCGCCTACATCGCTGACCGCTGGCGGGACGGCCGCGTCTTCCTCGTCGGGGACGCCGCGAAGGTCACGCCTCCGACCGGCGGGCTCGGCGGCAACACCGCGATCGGCGACGGCTACGACATCGCCTGGAAGCTGGCCGCGGTGGTGAAGGGCACGGCGGACCCCGGGTTGTTGGACAGCTACGAACCGGAACGCAAGTTGGTGGCGCACCTGGTGGTTGACGAGTCGATGTCTGTTTACGCGAACCGGATGGCGCCGCACCTGATCGACAAGACTCCAGCCGGGGTCGGTTACTCCGAGGTGCTTCTCGGGTTCCGGTACCGGTCGGGAGCCGTCCTGATCGACGACACGGATCCAGCCACCGTCGAGGATCCGTTGCGCCCCAGTGGGCGTCCGGGATTCCGGGCGCCCCACGTCTGGATCACCCGCGCTGGATCCCGAATGTCCACAGTAGACATGTTCGGTGAGTGGATGTTGATCGCCGCGGACGAGAGATGGCGGGGGGCGGACGCCCGGGTCGACACCGTCGTGGTCGGCACCGACTTCGAGGAAACCGACCCTGACAGGCATCTCGTTACCCGCTACGGGATCGGTGAGTCCGGGGCCAGCCTCATCCGGCCTGACGGGATCGTCGCCTGGCGGACCGCGTCCCTGGTTCCCGAGGCCTTGCCTGCCGTGCTGGACAAGCTCCAGGTGCGCCAACTCCCGGAGAGCGCGGGGCCGAATCACTGACTCGTACGTTTCCACTGATTCCAAAGACGACGACACGCACTAGTAGGAAGAGATGAGCCCATGATTGACACTTCGCTGCCCATCGTCCCGCAGGACAGCACCGACCCAAGGGAGGTCTTCGCCACCACTCTGGTGCGTGCGGCGAAGCTGCCCCCACGCCTCGAGGCCGTCATGACGGAAATCGAGACAATTGCGGAGAGTGAGGGCATCCCGATCATCGGCCGGCTGGAGGGCACGATCGTCCAGATGCTCGCCACGCTGTGCGGCGAGCGGGCTATGAGGGTGCTCGAGTTGGGCACGGCGATCGGCTACTCGGCACTGTGGCTCGCGCACGCACTGCCTGAAGGCGGCAAGGTCACCAGCATTGAGCTGGACCCGGAGCGTGCGGCACGCGCGGCGGAATTCATCGACCGCGCCGGGTTCGCCGACCGGGTCGAGATCATCGTCGGCGACCTGTTCGAGCTGCTGCCGAGCCTCGGCGTCTACGACCTGATCTTCCAGGACGTCATGAAGCACCGGTACTTTGGCAATGACCCCAAGCTCGCGACCGAGCTGCTGCGGCTCACCAAGTCGCACCTCGAGGTGAACGGCATTCTCATGATCGACAACGCCTTCTGCGGTGGCGGTGTCGTCGCGGGCGACGTCGACGAGCCCTCCAACGAGCTGGCAGGCGTGCGGCGCATGAACGACGTACTGGCCCACGACCCCGACTTCGCCGGTGTGATCGTGCCGGTCCGGGACGGCCTCTGGGTCGCGCAGCGCAAGTCCTGACCATTGGATCGGTGTCCCTACGGCTCGGTGCGGCCGCCAGGATCGCGCTCGCCACTCGTAACGATCTCTCTTTCGGGCAAGGGGTGCGACTGTCAAGGTGGGGATGCCCGCACCACCGCTGCCCGTTACATGGCCTGGCGGCGGCCTCACGAGATTGAAACGGCGGCTCGAGCCCAGAGCTTGGGGGATGGGTAATCGGTGGGCCAGCCTGGCGATCACGATGCTCGGGAGAGAGAGGGTGTGGTCGGTGCGGAGGTCGTGATTGTCGTCGGGGAACACGCCGGTGCTGCCGCCCTGGCCGAACGCGGCCCGCGGCGCGCGACCGAGATCGGGTTGACCGCGTGGGCACCGCTCGGGAACCCGTGCTGGCCGCGACCGCCGGGCGACATCTACACCGCGCTGTCCCACTTACCGTCGCGAAAGGCCCGGACCATGACCCGCACCGCCGTCAGCTCCGAAGAGCTCGACTCGTCAGACCCCGCCGACCCCCGGCTGCACGCCAAGCGGGACTCGGCACCGTTGTGGCCCCACCTGCGTGCGCGGCCCGCACTGCATCGGCGACCGGAGCGTACAGACCAGCCCGGGTCCTGGCTGATCACACGCAATGCCGAGGCGATGGTTGTCTACCGCGACAAGGACCGCTTCACCAACTGCCAGGTCGGCGGCGCGCCGCTCACCGACCGCGACGTACCGGCCAACTGCTGCGGCCTGATCATCGGCGGCGACGAGACGGGCAGGCACGCGATCGCCAGTGGCCTTCCCACGTTGATCGAGCACCCCGTGCCTGGGCGGGCGCTCAAGGCGGGCGAGACTGATCCGCCGACCGCGGCCGACGAGGCGCTGCGCTGGACCGACCCGTCGCCGCACGGAAGCCGGATAGCGACCGAGGACGTCGAGGTGGACGGCAACCGCGATCCGGCCGTCTCAGCCGACTCGGACCGGTTCACCGTGGACCGCCACCCCAACAAGTACGGGATGAGCACGCTCCCGGTCGCGCTCGATCCAGAGACGAGGTGACCTGCCGTGCCGAAGAGCGAACGACCCGGCAGCGTGGACCTGCCACTGTCCGGCGTCACGGTCGTTGCGCTGGAACAGGCGGTGGCCGCGCCGCTCGCAACGCGCCATCTCGCCGACCTCGGTGCCCGCGTGCTCAAGGTGGAGCGGCCGGACGGCGGTGACTTCGCGCGTGGCTACGACACCAGCGTCAACGGAATGGCGAGTCACTTCGTCTGGCTCAACCGGGGCAAGGAGTCGGTGGCGCTGGACCTGAAGTCACCCGGCGGCCGCCAGGTCGTCGCAGATCTCGTCGCCACGGCCGACGTGTTCCTGCAGAACCTCGCGCCGGGTTCGGCCAGCCGGCTCGGCCTCGGCGCCGCCGACCTGCGGGCCAGGCACTCCCGACTGGTGACGGTCGACATGTCCGGGTACGGCGTCAGCGGCCCCTACCGCACCCGGCGCGCCTACGACATGCTCATCCAGTGCGAGGCCGGGCTGGTCTCCGCCACCGGCGCCGAGAACAGCAGGACGAAGGCGGGGCTGCCGGCCTCCGACATCGCGGCGGGCATGTACGCACTCACCGCGACCCTGGCCGCGCTGGTGGGCCGGGCGGTGAGTGGGCAGGGCGCCGGCATCGAGATCTCGATGCTTGAGGCGACCGTCGAGTGGATGGGCTACCAGCTCTACCACACCCAGGGGACCGGGCAGTCCCCGCCCAGGATGGGCCTTGCCCATCCCAGCGTGGTGCCCTACGGCGCGTTTCCCGCTCAGGACGGTGTCGACGTCGTGATCGGGGTTCAGAACGACCGGGAGTGGGCGCGGTTCGCCGAGGACTTTCTCGGCAGGCCCGACCTGGCAACCGATCCGGAGTGGGCGACGAACGTCGCGCGTGTGCACCACCGCGAGACGGTGGACGCCCTGGTCGCCGCGCACACCGTGCGGCTGCCCGCCGACCGGCTCGTCGCGTGCCTTGACGCCGTCGGAGTCGCGACCGGTCGGGTCAACGACATCGGGGACGTGCTGGCGCATCCGCAGCTGGCCGCGCGGGACCGCTGGCGGCAGGTGGACACGCCCTCAGGGGCCGTGCGCGGGTTGCTCCCGCCGTTCACGGTCGCGGGAGTTGAGCTGCCTATGGGCCCGGTGCCCGAGCTGGGGGAGCACACGGAAGCTGTGTTGCGTGAGCTGGGCTACTCCACGGCGCGGATCGAGGCGTTGCGGCGCGAGGGCGCCGCCTCCGTGCCGATCGAGAGTTCGCGCTCCTGACCGTCCGGCGGTCGCTACGAGTTCGGTTCGGTGTGCAGCTTCTCGTGCGGCGGCTGTACCGGCGGCAGCGTCCACGTGATGGACCGGGGCTCGCTCGGTGTGCTGCCGATGCCCGTCTTCCCGGGGCCGCCGGCACCGTCTCGCTGCCTCGTGATCGGGCATTTCATCGAGTAGGGCTGATGGGGAAGCCCCGGCGGTTGGCTACCACCGGGGCTTCGGATCGCCGGAGACTTATACGGCGAAGGTGGCGGCAGGGCCGCCCACCTTGGTCCAGCCGCTGCCTCCAGGGACCTTGCGCCAGATGCCGCTCTTGTTCAGGCCGTACAGGGTGCCGTCGTTGGCGACGGAGAACAGATCGCCAGGGCCTCCCGCGTATTCCCAGTGGAGTTCGGCGTCGAAGAAGCGGTAGACGTCACCGTTGTGCGGACTCGTGGCGACCATGTACCCACCGGTGTACATCTTCTTGGCGGGGCCGCCCACCTTGATCCAGTCGAGGTTGCCGCGCCACGCGTAGATCCCGCTCTTGTTCTGTCCGTAGACGTAACCGACGTTGGTGATGACGAAGTCGTCGCCGGGGCCACCGATCCTGTTCCAGGGTAGGAAGGGCAGGCCCGTGTAGATGTAGGGTTCATTGGTCGTGAGGCTCGTTGCGATGAGCAGGCCGACGCCGCCGGACCTGATCGAGGACGCCGGGCCACCGATCTTGCGCCAGTCGTCGCCGCCCCACCACTCGAAGATGCCGGTGCTGTCGAGCCCCTGGATGATTCCGACGTCGTCCACGGCGTACTGATCGTAGGGGCCCCCGATCTCGAGCCACGTGGCCGTCGCGTGGTCGTACCAGGAGAGTTTGCCGGTCGTCGGGCTCGTCGCGTAGACGTAACCGCCGCCGGCGTGGATTTCGGCCGCTGGGCCGCCGATCTGCGACCAGCTCTGACCGTCGAACATCCAGATCGCGTCACGTTTGGGCGTCAACGCGTACAGGGTGTTCTCGCTGACAGCCACTGAGGCGCGCATCGCGCGGGCGTCAGCGGAGCGCTTTTCGACGATCTCGTACAGTGAGAGCGGCGTCTTGTTGTCTTGTTCAGCGGCGGCGACTGCCGGCGCCGGCACAACCAGCGCGGCCCCGAGCGCTACGGCTGTGGCAACGAGCATTCGTCTTAGCATGTTTCCCTCCAGCGATTTCGCCCGGGATGGGCCCGATGAGGTAGCACAGGTCATGGACCGGTCGACATGGCCCAGACCGGTCGCGAACCGTTCCTACTGACGGTCATGCGGATGCGGTACCAGTGGAGTAGAAGCGCGGGGGAGAGCGCCTCCGGGGACACCACATGCAGAGAGATCTGCCACCCGGGTCACAGCTACCTCCGTTAGCCGGTGAGTATCGGCTTTCCAGATGGTCGGCCGGCGTGCTCGGAAAGCAACCGGGGTCCGCTCCAGAGACGCTCTGACAGCGGCACTTCAACGGTTTCCGGACCGTGCCGGACACGATCACCGCAGACCACGGTCAAGGGCGACCAGATGTCCGGTTATCCCTCTAGCCCATTTCTAGAGCGACGGCCCATCGTGAGTTCAGCAATCGATGCGCACGATCTGGGAGCCAGCCATGGGAGAACGTCGTGTCGCCATCACCGGGATAGGTGTTGTCGCCCCCGGCGATGTCGGGACAAAGGCGATGTGGGAGCGCATCGTGTCCGGTGTGCCTGCGACCAGGCTGATCACGGCGTTCGACTCCACGCCGTTCCGCTCGAGGGTCGCGGCAGAGTGTGACTTCGACCCGCGTAAGGAAGGCCTCACCGAGGACGACATCGAGCGGCTGGACCGAGTGGGCCAGTTGGCTGTCGTCGCGACCAGGGAGGCACTGGCGGACAGCAACTTCGAGTGCGTGCCAGACAACGCGCACCGGGTCGGGGTAAGCATCGGCAACGCGGTGGGCTGTTCGCAGCGCCTCGAGCAGGAGTATCGCGCGGTCAGCGACGAAGGAAGGCAGTGGTTGGTCGACCACCGCCGCGCGTCACCCAACCTCTACGACTACTACGTCCCCAGCTCGCTGGCGGCCGAGGTCGCGTGGCTGGTCGGTGCGGAAGGACCCAACTCGATCGTCTCGGCGGGGTGCACGTCCGGAGTCGACGCCGTCGGTTACGCCTGGCAGCTGATCCGGGAGGGCACGGTCGACGTCATGGTCACCGGCGGTGCGGAGGCGCCGATCACCCCCATCACAGTCGCCTGTTTCGACGCGATCAAGGCGACGTCGCCACGCAACGACGACGCGGGGAGTGCCTCGCGTCCATTCGACCGGACCCGCAACGGGTTCGTGCTCGGCGAAGGGGCTGCCGTCCTCGTGCTGGAGGAGCTCGAGCACGCGCGCGCACGTGGCGCACACGTCTACGGCGAGGTCAGCGGTTACGCCTGTCACGGGAACGCTCACCACATGACCGGCCTGCGCCCGGACGGGCGAGAGATGGCGGCCGCGATCACCTCGGCGCTGGACAGAGCCAAACTCGACCCGACCGCCGTCGACTACGTCAACGCGCACGGTACGGCCACCCGGCAGAACGACGTGCACGAAACCGCTGCCTTCAAACGCAGCCTCGGCGAGCACGCTTATGCCGTGCCGGTGAGCTCGATCAAGTCGGTGATCGGCCACTCGCTCGGCGCCGTCGGTGCGATCGAGGTGGCCGCGTGCGCGCTGGCGATCGAGCACGGCGTGGTGCCGCCGACCGCCAACCTGCACCATCCCGACCCCGAGCTGGACCTGGACTACGTGCCGTTGGTCAGCCGCGAACAGGACCTGGCCACCGTGCTGACGGTGGCCAGCGGGTTCGGCGGGTTCCAGAGCGCGATGGTGCTGACGGATGCGAGAGTTCGATGACCGCAGCGGTGGTCACCGGTTTGGGGGTCGTGGCACCCAACGGGCTCGGCACGGAAGCCTTCTGGTCGGCGACCCTGCGTGGCGAGGACGCGATCCGGCCGTTCAGGCGCTTCGACCCCGGCTCGTATCCCAGCAAGCTGGCTGGTGAGGTACTCGACTTCGACGTGAGCAAGCACATTCCGAGCAGGCTGATCCCGCAGACCGACCGGATGACTCAGTTCGCCCTCGCCGCCGCCGACTGGGCGATCGCCGACTCCGCCGTCGACACCACACGGTTGTCCCCGCTGGAGATGGGGGTGATCACGGCCAGCGCGGCAGGCGGCCTCGAACTCGGCCAGCGCGAGCTGCAGAACCTGTGGCGTGACGGGCCGGACCACGTGAGTGCCTACTTGTCCTTCGCGTGGTTCTACGCGGTCAACACCGGTCAGATCTCTATCCGGCACGACATGCGTGGTCCCACCGGGGTGTTCGTGGCGGAACAGGCGGGTGGCCTCGTCGCCATCGCCCACGCCAGGCGGGTGGTCCGCAGCGGGACCCCGCTGGTGCTCACCGGTGGCATGGACTCCACGCTGTGCCCGTACGGCCTGACCGCTCAGGTTGCCGGCGGCCAGCTGTCCACGCGGGAGGAGCCGGCCCGTGTGTACCTCCCGTTCGACAAGGACGCCAACGGACAGGTGCCGGGTGAGGGTGGAGCGATCCTCGTGGTCGAGGACGAGCGGCGGGCACGGGCGCGTGACGCGCGGATATACGGTGAGATAGCCGGCTACGGCTCAACCTTCGACCCTCGGCCGGGTTCTGGGCGGCCGCCCAACCTCCGGCGTGCGATCGAGGTCGCGCTCGATGACGCTGGGCTGGACACCGCCGACATCGCGGTGGTTTTCGCCGACGCGGCTGGCGTCGCCCCGCTCGACCGTGTCGAGGCGGAGGTGCTCGTCGAGATGTTCGGTCCACACGGCGTGCCGGTGACCGCGCCCAAGACCATGATCGGTCGCCTCTACTCCGGCGGTGCCCCACTCGACGTCGTGCTGGCGTTGCTGGCGCTGCGTGACGGAGTCATCCCGCCGACCACGAGAGTCACACCTTGCTACGACATCGACGTCGTCCTCGGGGAAAGACCGAGGCCGTTCGCCGGCTCGGCCGCACTAGTACTCGCCAGGGGGCACGGGGGGTTCAATAGCGCACTGGTCGTCAGCAACCGGAGAAGGGAAGACGGATGAGCGAGCTCACGTTGTCCGAAATGATCGAAATCATGCGTGAATGCGCTGGCGAGGAGGCGTCGGTCGACGTCGGCGACGACATCGGGGATGTGGACCTCCAACTCCTCGGGTACGACTCCCTGGCACTGATGGAGGCCGCCGCAATCGTGAAGCGCACGTACCGCGTCGAACTGTCCGACGACGCACTGTCCGAGGTGCGCACGCTCAACCAGTTCGTGGCCGCGGTTCAGCAAGTCGGCCGCAGCTGACGGTGGAACTCCCCTACATCGACAGCACGGGGACGTGGTTGCCGCCGAGGGTGCCCACCGGGCAGGTGGTCGCCGCCGGCAGGTTCGATGCAGCGCTGGCTCGGGTCACCGACGTGGTCTCGGTCGCGGTGGCCGGCGAGGAGTCCGCGCCGGAGATGGCCGTCCGCGCGGCTAGGACGGCGTTGGCCCGTGCCCGCTCAACGGCCGCCGACATCGACCTGGTATTGCACGCCAGCTTTTTCTACCAGGGCCACGATCTGTGGGCGCCAGCATCCTACGTGCAACGGGAGGCGGTGGGGAACAACTGCCCGGCCATGGAGGTCCGCCAAATGTCCAACGGCGGGATGGCCGCGATGGAGCTGGCTTCCGCCTACCTCGCCGTCGATCCTGGGCGCTCCTCGGCCCTGATCACCACGGGAGACAAGTTCTGCCAGCCCGGTTTCGACCGCTGGCACAGCGATCCCGGCACCGTGTACGCCGATGGCGGAACGGCGTTGGTGCTGTCCCGCCGTGGCGGGTTCGCGCGGCTACGCAGCCTGGTCACCCTGTCCGTGCCGGAGCTGGAAGGTATGAACCGCGGTGACGACCCCTTCGGGCGAACGCCGTTCGAGCACCGGCCACAGGTCGACTACGAGGTGTGCAAGCGTGCCTTTCTCGCCAGGACCAGCGTGTCCTACGCGGTCTCGTTGGTGAGTTCCGCTCAGGAACGCGTGATCAAGCAAGCCCTGGCCGCCGCAGATCTCGAACTCGGCGACATCGACCGGATCGTGTTGCCGCACGTGGGTCGCAGGCGGCTGAAGGTAGCGTTCTTCAGCAGTTTCGGCATCGACCCAGCGAGGACCACCTGGCCGTGGAGTCGTGCTGTCGGCCACCTCGGCGCGGGCGACCCTATCGCCGGCCTCGACCATCTGGTGACCAGCGGCGTGCTCGATACGGGCCACACGTGCATGCTGGTGAGCGTCGGTGCCGGGTACAGCTTCTCGTGCGCAGTGGTCGAGGTACTCGACCGCCCGGCGTGGGCCGGGTGAGGAAGGGAAGGAGGCCGATGGGCCGACCGATCGCGTTGTTGTTGCCGGGCCAGGGATCCCAGCACGCCGGCATGGCCACCGGCCTGTATCGGACTGACCCGGTGTTCACCGCGGCTATGGACGAGGTGTTCGCCGAGATGGGAGAGGAAGGCGCCCGCCTGCTGGCCGACTGGCTCGCGCCGCACCCACTCGTCGACCTCGACCACGTCACCCGCTCACAGCCCCTGTTGTTCGCTATCGACTACGCGTTGGGGCAGGTCGTACTCGACTGGGGTCTACGGCCGGAAGCGTTGTTGGGGCACAGCATCGGTGAAGTGGCCGGGGCCACGCTGGCCGGCGTGTTCAGCCTGAGTGACGCGGTCCGGCTCGTGCTCGACCGGATACACCGGCTGGCCGACGGCCCGCCGGGCGGCATGCTCGCTGTCGCTGCGCGGCGGGAGGACGTCACGGCCTTCCTCGACGGCGACGTCGTCATCGGTGCTGTCAACGCGCCGAGGCAGATCGTGCTCGCCGGCCCGGACCCGGCACTCGCGTTGGTGGAGAAGTCCCTGGTGGCGCAGAACTTCACGTGTCGACGGGTTCCTTCGCTCAGTCCGTTCCACAGTCCGGTGCTCGAGCCGGCCACCGCGGGAGCGGCCGAAGCGATCGCCAAGTTGCCGGTCTCCCCGCCGCGGATCACCCTCTATTCCTGTTACACAGCGGTTCCGTTGACGCATGAGGACGTGGCCGACCCGAACTACTGGGCCCGCCAACCGGCCGCAGCGATCTGGTTCTGGCCCGCGCTGAACGCGATGCTGGCCGAACGCGACGTCGTCCTCGTGGAGACCGGACCCGGCCAGGGACTGGCTCAGCTGGCCAGACGTCATCCGGCGGTACGGGCCGGCCGCAGCACGGTGGTGTCGCTGTTGCCGGGCCGCCCGGGGCCGGGTGATCTCGACCGGTCCGCACTGGCCGACGCAGCGAAGAGCCTTGGGGTAAAAGGACGTACTGACCTACCAGGAATGTGAGCAATCGATGCGCGTGCTTTTTGCGGTATCGTCGTGGCCCACTCAGTACGCAGCGATGGTTCCGATCGGCTGGGCCCTGCAGGCGCTCGGGCACGACGTTCGAGTCTTGTGCGCACAGTCCCAGGTGGATCCGCTGTGCAGAGCAGGGCTCACCCCGGTCCCTGTTCTCGACGGAATGACCGTCGAGGTACGCAATCGGCTCCAGCACTACCAGGAGGCGGTCGACGGACCGTGGCGCTATCCGTGGTTGCCGCTGCACCCACTCACCGGCGAGCCGCTGGACAGCCTCGCCGGCTTCGACGTCGCGGACTACCGGCGGCGTGTCGAGCCGGAGTTGGCGAGGCGGACGGCACTCAGCTTCGACGCTGCTGTCGACTACGCACGCCGGTGGCGTCCCGACGTCGTGCTGCAGGACCCCGCCAGCCTGGAGGCCCTACTCATCGGCCGGGTGCTCGACATTCCCGCAGCCGTCTGCCTGTGGGGGCCGATCGGCACCGAGGAGCCCGCGCACGTCCGTCCGCTGCCGGCCGACTTCAGTGGCTCGTTCGAGCGTTACGGTGTCGACTTCGGGCCGGATATGATCGAGTACGTTATCGACCCGTGCCCGTCATCGCTCGAACCGCCGACTCGGGCCAAGCGCCTGCCCGTACGGTTCGTGCCCTACAACGGGAGTGCGATGGCCCCGGCGTGGTTGCTGGAGCCGCCGCCCGCTCCTCGAGTGTGCATCACGTGGTCGACCGCGTTGTCCACGGTCTGCGGCCCGGCGACCCACCTGCTGCCGAACCTGGTCGACGCGCTCGCCGGCACCGGCTTCGACGTCGTCGTCACGGCCACCGCCCAGGACGCGGCCACGGTCGGCGCGACGCCATCCAATGTGCGGGTGGCCCAACGCCTTCCGCTGCACGCCCTGCTGCCGAGCTGTGCCGCAGTCGTGCACCATGGCGGATCTGGCAGCGCGATGACAGCCGTCGCGGCCGGCGTGCCGCAACTGGCGGTCACCTTCGCCACCGAGCAGGCGACGACCGGATCCCGGCTGGCTGCCACGGGAGCGGCCGTCCACCTGCCCGGCGACGAGGCCGAGCGGGACGTCCTCCTGACAATGGTCGAGGGACTGGTGAACGTGGCCGGCTACCGGGAGAGTGCCGCCGTACTGCGGACCGAGAGCCGGCAGCGGCCGTCCATGGCGGAACTGGTCAACACACTCGAGGACCTGGCCCGATAACCGAGGCTGTCCTACCTGAAGTCGTCGGCGTGGTCAGCAGCCCACTCGGCGAGTGTGTGCGCCCGCTTGCCGGTCGCCTCGGCCACGTCCGGCCGCGCCTCAGGCGGGTGATCCGTCCACGTCTTGAAGTACGAGTGAAGGTAGTCGATCACCTCGACCGGCCAGCCGACCTGCAGCATCTCCTCCTTCTCCTGCTCGGGGGTGATCACCTCGATCGTGACTTCTTTGCCGACGGCGTTGGCGATCGCCATGACCTGCTCGCGTTGGGTGGTGGCCTCGGGCGCGGTCGGCCGGTAGATCTTGCCGGCGTGACCGTCGTTTACCAGCGCCGCCGCGGCCACCGCGCCGATGTCGGTCTCGTGTACCGGCATGCCCTTGGCGTCCGGGAAGGCCAGCCGGACGTGGCCCTGGCGGATCGGCTCCGACCAGCTGTCACGCTTGTTCAACGCGAACTCGCCAGGCCGCACGTGAGTCCATTCCAGGCCGGAGTTCTCCACCGCCTTCTCGACGACCAGGTGGTACCCGTCATCGTGCTTGTCGGTCACAGCGTCCGAGGACAGCACCACGATCCGCCGGACACCGGCTTGTTTCGCCAACTCGACGACCTGTGCCGCAGTCTCCGGCACGGAGAACAGGTGCATTGCCGTGACACCGGCCAACGCCGGCCGGATGGTTTCCGGCTCCAACAGATCACCTTGTACGACTTCGACTTCCGGCGGGAACGAAGCCTTGTCCGGATCGCGGGTCAGCGCGCGGACCTGAGCCCCGGCCGCAAGGAGGTGCTTGACCACCTCCTTGCCGACGTTGCCGGTGGCGCCGGTCACTAGAATCGTCACAATTCCTCCCAGGATCTCGGAATAATGTGCTCGCCGCCCGCATCAGCGGGTGAGCGCGGTACGTAGGTAGTGGCCGTGTGGCTTCGGCCGGTCGTGATCTGCTCCGAAGTGCCCGTCCCGATCAACCTGCCGCCCTGATCACCGCCGCTGGTGCCGATGTCGATGGTTCAGTCCGCTCGGGCGCTCCCTCCAGGCGAAACACAGCAAGCATCCCCATCAGGGTTGGTGTCGATGCGGAGAAACGCTACCAAATATACGGGAGTCGTGGCAATGATACCCGTTCTTCTAATGCGGAGTGGATATCGCGTTCATGTAGGTCGGCTGACTGCTTCTGGGGTGCAAATCGCTGACAGCATGAACGCTGATTTGTCAAATGCGGTGGTCGTGTCCGGTTCTTAAGTTCGTGGCACGCTTTCGCGTCGCTGAAGCCATGCGCGGGGCCACCTCCTCGACGCCTGCGATCCGCACACCCGTGGCCGATCCGCAGCCCGAGTTGTGCGCCGTCACCGAGGAGGTCGCCGACCTGGCGAAGAGGGCCGGGGTGCTGTCGTTGTCGGGCCGGCCGTACGTCACGGTGGAGAAGGCGGTCCAGCGGAACCAGGTCCGGGCGATCGGTGACGCCATCGGCAGGCAGACCGGATCGAGGAACTGCCCGGCACAGCTGCGGGCGAACATGTTGCGCGAGGGTGGCCGGAGATCACCGCGGACCTTATTCGCGGCGGTACGCGCGGTAACCGGTCGACCCGGACGCACGTTCGCTCGGTGGGCGGCCGATCGTGTGGCGGACGTCCGGCAACGCTCGCGTCGGAACCGGGTCGGTAGCGTCGCGACCTGTCCCGGTCTTCATGATCTCTCGCTATTCACGGTATGTCTGCGTCAATAGCGAAGGCAGTTGCTCGCTCCTCGTCTGACCTGCGGAGTGATCGAACGCTTGACAGCATTCCTTGCGTTCTGTCAAGCGTCGGAGAGGACCAATTTTCCATGCACGTTCCGCTGGCGAAGAATGAGCCCCTTTTCATCGTGGGCTTCAGTCGCTCTGAACGTGGTGCAGGACGAGGATGGCCTGGAGGATCGCGGCGGCGCGTCGGGGGCAGCAGCGGAGCTCGGCTAGGGCTTTCCAGTCCTTGAGGGTGGGCGACGGCGCGTTGTGAACCGCGCCGGGTAGGGCAGGCGAAGTCCAGACCAGGCGCCCTTCGCAGCCCGTGATGATCTGCACGTTCACCCCGTGGCGCTTGTGCTTACCGGAGTAGCGCGGGCGTTGGTCTGCGACCCGGTCGATTGGGATCAGGGTGCCGTCGAGGATCGCGTACGCGAGTCGGCTGATGCGTCGCATCGCTGAGTTCAGGTCGTCGGCGTGCGCGGCGAGCAGGTCGATGGCTTCTCGGACGTACCGCCATGCTGTCGTGACGCTGACCGCGAAGCCACAGGCCGGATGGGTGATGGTGGCCCCGATGCGGAGGAGTGTTGAGGGGACGCCGGGCGGGCTGAAGGCGTCGATGGGCAACGGCGCCGTGCACGTGCGGCTCTTCGATCCGGACGACCACGGCCGGAGCCGCCGGTGTCTCAGCTTTCCCGGCGCCAGTACACGCTGCTGTCGTCGATGGTCACCAGCTCGGCGGTGATGCCGTGCTGGTCGCGGAACTCCGTCGTCGCGAGCCGGCAGGCGGGGATGACGTAGTCGTCGATGATGACGAAGCCGCCGGGCGACAGCTTCGGGTATAGGTTCACCAGGGCGTCCCGGGTGGACTCGTACAGGTCGCCGTCGAGCCTCAGCACCGCGAGTTGGTCGATCGGCGCCGTCGGCAGGGTGTCGCGGAACCAGCCCTTCAGGAACACGACCTGCTCGTCGAGCAGCCCGTAACTCTCGAAGTTGCGCTTCACCTCGTCGAGCGAGACGGCGAGCTGGCTGTTGTACTGATGCAGCGCCAGGTCGCGGTCGTCGGGATGGCTGCTCTCATCGGTGACCGGCATGCCCTCGAAGGAGTCGGCCACCCACACCCGGCGATCCTTGACCTCGTGAGCGTGCAGCACCGCACGCGCGAAGATGGAGGCGCCGCCGCGCCACACCCCGGTCTCGATCAGGTCGCCGGCGACGCCGTCGGCCAGCACCCGTTCGATGCAGGACTGGAGGTTGTCCAGCCGCTTGAGCCCGATCATGGTGTGCGCCACGGACGGCCAGTCCTCGCCGTTGACCCGACTGTGCTCGTGGTACCCGGGGCCCTGGTAGAACCAGGAGGCCTCCTGCGCGGCGTCTCGGTAGATGACGTTGGTCAGGACCTTCTTCAAGAGATCGAGATAGAGCGTGGTGTCACTGGCCATGGAAGGTCCCTCGCTGAGTGATTGAGGCCGCGTCATGCCGGCCGGACGGACAGCAGGTGCCGGAAGACGCCGCGGGGATCCCACCGTGCCTTCACCTGCTGCAGGCGCGGGTAGTTTTCGCGGTAGTAGAGCGCGTGCCAAGGAGTGCCGGAGGTGTTCCAGACCGGATCCGCGAGGTCCGCGTCCAGGTAGTTGACGAACGTTCCGCTGTAGGCCGGGCCCGGGACCGGCACCCCACCCGTGTCGGCGTGTACGTCGCGGTAGAGGCCGCGGATCCAGGAGAGGTGGTGCTCGTCCTCCTCCGGCAGCGACCAGGCAGTCTCGAAGAACGAGCTGAACGCCGCGTCGCGATGGACCATCGCGGTGGCGTTCGCCGGCACCGCGTTGATCTGCCCTCCGAAGGTGCTGAGGTAGGCGCCGGAAGGGTAGTGCTCGGCGCCGCCCTGCTGCAGGTACCGGTGCACCACAGCGATCTGCTGGTCTGTCCAGGGCCGGCGCAGCAGCGCCGACTTCGACTTGATCCGGTACCCGCTGAGCCCCGGATAAAGCGAGGTGGTGGCCCGCAGCCAAGGCCACGTGAAGACCTGTGTGGCCGGGGTCGCGGGCACCCCCGCGCCGATGGCGGCGATGTACCCGGCCATCAGCTGCTCGGCGCCCGGCTGCTCCTCATCGAGCTGGACATCCAGCCGGATCTCGCCCGCTGCCCTGTGCAGGAGGCTCAGCCCGGCGTGCAGGTCCGCGCCGGGATGCTCGCGATGCCAGGTCGTGTAGTTGTGAATGAGCCGGGCGAACGCCGCCTCGTCGATGTCCGCCCACTGCCACGAGACGCTGGCCTGGCGCAGGGTCACCGGAGGCTTCGGCAGCAGGCGTGCGGGATCACTGCCCCGCGCCTGCGGTGAACGGAACCAGTAGCGGCTGACGATGCCGAAGTTACCGCCACCGCCACCGGTGTGAGCCCACCACAGATCGCGGTGCGGGTCGTCCGGTTCGCGCGTCGCCACCACTTTCCGCGCCTGGCCCGAGCGGTCGACCACGACCACCTCGACGGCGTAGAGGTGGTCTACGACGGAGCCGTACCGGTGTGACAGGGCGCCGTAACCGCCGCCGACAACGTGGCCTCCCGCGCCCACGGTCGGGCAGGTCCCCCCGGGCAGAGTCACCCCCCAGCCGAGGAACAGCTTCCGGTAGATCTGGCCCAGGGTCGCGCCCGCTTCGACGACGAACGCCCGCCGCACGGGGTCGAACGAGACCTCGTTCATCTCCGACAGATCGATGACCATCCGAACGTCCGGGGCGTCCGGGATGTTCTCGAAGCAGTGCCCGCCACTGCGGACCGCCAGACGTTTCCCGGTCCGTACGGCGTCGGTGACGGCCCGCACGATCTGATCGGCCGAGCCGACCAGGCGAACCTCGTCCGGGCGGCCCACGAAGCGTCCGTTGTACGCACGGGTCGTCAGCTCCTGGTATCGCGGGTCCCGGGTCCGGACCGTCACCGGCCCGAACGACGGCGCGCACCCGCCGGCCGCAGCCGACCCGGGCTGCCATAACCCACCGACAGCCATCCCACCGGCCGCCGCTGAGGCGCTGAGGAACCCGCGGCGTGTCACTTCGTTCACAGGCGTACCCGATTCTTGACTGTCACAGTGATTGGTGGTCGTGCTCGATGAGGACGAGGTCGACGTCGACGTTGCCCTGGATCGCGCGGGAGTAGGGGCAACCACGGTGCGCGGCGGCGACGATCCGTTCCGCCACGGCACGGGCTACGCCCGGCAGATCGACTCGGAGGGCGACGGTCAGGCCGAAGCCTGGCCCCTGACGGCCGATGCCGACCCGGGCGGTCACCGAGGAGCCGTACGGCTCTATACGCTCCGAGCGAGCGGACCAGAGCACCGCGTTGTGGAAGCAGGCCGCGTATCCCGCGGCGAAGAGCTGCTCGGGATTGACGGCCAGCCCACCAGAGCCGCCCATCCTCACCGGGAGTTCCAGCCGCTCGTGCAGGACGCCGTCCGAGGTGCGGACCTCGCCTTCCCTGCCGGCCCCGGTCGCGGTGGCTTCGGCGGTGTACAGAATCTCCATGCCAGGCCCCCTGCGGTGGTGGTCGCGGCCAGCAGGCACCGGCACACGGCCGTCTCGGTAACGACGTCGCGGATCGTCCCGAACGCTAAAGAGCGGTCCTAGAAGACCGCTCGACGTCCGCTACCGGGCGCCCCTGGGGCTCCATCGTTGCTCGAGCGGTGCGAGTGATGATGCCTGCAGGACTGAAGCGAGGAGAAGCCATGGGACGTCTGTTCACCTCCGAGTCGGTCACGGAAGGCCACCCGGACAAGATCGCCGACCAGATCAGCGATGGCATTCTCGACGCCCTGCTGGCGCAGGACCCCCGTAGCCGCGTCGCGGTGGAGACCCTGATCACGACCGGCCAGGTTCACGTGGCCGGTGAGGTGACCACCAAGGCGTACGCGGACATTCCGAGCATCGTGCGCGAGACGATCCTGGCCATCGGTTACGACTCGTCCAAGAAGGGCTTCGACGGCGTCTCGTGCGGCGTCAGCGTCTCGATCGGCTCGCAGTCGCCCGACATCGCCCAGGGCGTGGACAATGCGGTCGAGCTGCGCGAGGGCAACTCCGAGCATGCGCTCGACGCCCAGGGTGCCGGCGACCAGGGCATGATGTTCGGCTTCGCCTGCTCGGAGACCCCGGAGCTGATGCCGTTGCCGATCGCGCTGGCGCACCGGCTGGCCTGGAGGCTGTCGACCGCGCGTAAGGACGGCACGATTCCGTACCTGCGGCCGGACGGCAAGACCCAGGTCACCATCGAGTACGACGGGCTGCGGCCCGTGCGGCTCGACACGGTGGTGGTGTCCTCGCAGCACGCCGCTGGTGTCTCACTTGAGGCGCTGCTGACTCCCGACGTGCGCGACTACGTGATCCATCCGGTGCTGGAAGGTCTGAATCTCGACACTGCGGACTACCGGCTGCTGGTCAACCCGACCGGTCGTTTCGAGATCGGTGGCCCGATGGGTGATGCCGGCCTGACCGGTCGGAAGATCATCGTCGACACCTACGGCGGGTACGCCCGGCACGGCGGTGGCGCCTTCTCCGGCAAGGACCCCTCGAAGGTCGACCGCTCAGCGGCGTACGCGATGCGTTGGGTGGCGAAGAACGTGGTCGCGGCGGGGTTGGCGGAGCGGTGTGAAACGCAGGTTGCGTATGCGATCGGTAAGGCGCACCCGGTGTCGTTGTTCGTGGAGACGTTCGGTACGGAGCACGTACCGGTGGAGCGGATCGAGAAGGCCATCCACGAGGTGTTCGATCTGCGTCCGGCGGCGATCATCCGGGATCTGGACCTGCTGCGTCCGATCTATCAGCAGACCGCGGCGTACGGCCACTTCGGCCGCGAACTGCCGGAGCTGCTGTGGGAGAACACCGACCGCGCCCAGGACCTCAAGAACGCGGCCGGATGACCGCCGTGTCCCGCGTCGTCGTGACCGGCTCCATCGCCACCGATCACCTGATGAGCTTCCCGGGTCGCTTCGCCGACCAGCTCATCGCGGACCAACTCCACACGGTGTCACTCTCCTTCCTCGTCGACGAGCTGACCGTACGGCGCGGCGGGGTGGCCGCCAATATCGCGTACGGATTGGGCCTGCTCGGCCTGCGCCCCGAACTGGTCGGCGCGGTTGGCCCGGACTTCGCCGACTACCGCCAGTGGCTGGAACGGCACGGCGTGGACTGCGGCTCAGTGCTGGTCAGTGAGAGCGCGTACACAGCCCGGTTCGTCTGTACCACCGACGATGATCTGTGCCAGATCGCCTCCTTCTACCCTGGCGCGATGACCGAGGCGGCCGCGATCGATCTCCGCGCGGTGCTCGGCGCTGCCCCGGTCGCCCTAGTCCTCGTCGGCCCGGACGACCCAGTCGCCATGCGCCGCCACGCCAGTGCCTGCCGCGACCGGGGCGTCCCGTTCATCGCCGATCCCTCGCAGCAACTCGCCACCATGAGCGGCACGGACATCGCCGAGTTCCTGACCGGGGCGGCCTACCTGATCACCAATGAGTACGAATACGAACTCCTGAGAACCAAGCTGGACATCGAGGAGGCCGACCTCGACGGGATGGGCGGCGTGGTGGTGACGACCCGCGGCGCTGACGGTGTGCTGATACGGGCAGCCGGCGCTCAGGCACACGTTCCGGCCGC
Organism: Micromonospora sp. NPDC048871; assembly: GCF_043198155.1. NCBI lineage: Bacteria > Bacillati > Actinomycetota > Actinomycetes > Micromonosporales > Micromonosporaceae > Micromonospora > Micromonospora sp. NPDC048871. The sequence goes on from NZ_JBICUM010000005.1 coordinate 185,699, forward strand.
CTCGGTGGCGGGGGTGGTTGACCCGACCGGTGGCGGGGACGCGTTCCGGGCCGGATTTGCCGCGGGCGTCGTGCGTGGACTGCCAAGCCAGACGGCCGCGGCGTTGGGGTGCCAGCTCGCGGCGTACGCGATCACCGAACCGGGCGGCCAAGAGTACGCCCTGACGGCCTCTACCCTGTGCCGCGACCTCGCCCTGACATACGGCGAAGCGGTGGCCGAGGCAGTGAGCCGAACGTTGAATGCCCAGCCGTGATCGCCGGTGGGTACCGGCGGCCGCTACACATCCTCGTGACCGTGGCCGGCTCCCCCTGGAGCATCGAGGAGCTGTTCCAGACCGGCAGAGGCCAGAGATCGGCCGTGGCGCTACCGCCAGAGCACACCCTGCGCTGGTCAATCTGGCGACGAACATTCCAAGCCTGCGCCCGACGATTCCACTACCAGCGCAGACTCGGCCACTCAGCTTGAGACCTACTCGTCTAGGGCTCGAGCGTGGCGGGCATGCCGAAGGCGGCGACGTGACGGGCACCGATGAAGGCGTTGCTCGCTACGATCTTCCCGTTCTCGATCCGGAGTACGTCGACGACCAGCGCCTCGTAGTGTGGGCTGCCGGGTCGGCGGAGGTAGTTGATCAGTGCCGGGCGCCCGTTGGCCGAGGTGGGGAACGTACGCCAGTCGAGCGGTCGGGCGAGGAACTCCGCGGCCGCGTCGATCCCGACGACCGGCGGCTCGGGCGGCATCGTGATCCGTACGTCCTCGGCGAGCAGTGCCCGGAACGTCTCCGGGTCCTTCGCGTTGGCGTAGCGGCGCAGGATCTCCTCGTCCTCACTGGTGAGCTGCGGGCGGCGCCAGTCCTTCGGGTCCGACGGAGCGTGCCGCCGGAGGGTGTGGCGGGCCCGCTGGAGGAGGCTGTTGACGGCCGCTACGGCGGTGTCGAGCGCGGCGGCGATCTCCTGCGGCGTCCAGCCGTGGACGTCGCGCAGCACGAAGGCCGCCCGCTGCCGCGGCGGCAGGTACATGAGCGCTGCGATCACGGCCAGCTCGACGGTCTCCCGGGCGGCGAGACCGGTCTGCGGATCGTCGGCCAGCAGGGCGTCGGGATAGGGACCGAGCTCGGTGGACCACTCCAGCGGATCACCGTACGGTACCGTCCGGTGACCGGCCGCCTTGCGGCTGTCGAGGAAGACGTTCGTGGCGATCCGGTAGAACCAGGTGCGCGCCGACGCCCGGCCCTCGAAGCGGTCGCGAGCCCGCCAGGCACGCAGGAAGGTCTCCTGCACCAGGTCGTCCGCGTCGGGGACGTTCCCGGCGAGGCGGTAGCAGTGCACATGTAGCTCACGCCGGTGCTCGTCGAAGGCGCGCTGAAGCCAGACCGCCTGCTCATCAGGCGAGTCGGACATGTGATTTCCCCGGGGCTGAGTGGTCCGCACGACCGTACTGACGACCGCGGGCCCATCCGTCATCGGTCACCGATGACGATCGCCGACTCGGTCGTCTGTACCTGTGACCGATTCCCACTGCACGAGGGAGACAGCCATGACGGCAACCCCCGCGTCCAGCGCCGCCGCGCCCCGGGTCGTCGACCGGGAGACCTGGCTGCGCGAGCGCGACGAACTGCTGGCCCGGGAGAAGGCCCATACCCGCGAAGGAGACGCGATCGCAGCCGCTCGTCGTCAACTGCCGATGACCTTGATGCCGACGGTGACGGTGCGGGGCCCTGGCGGGGACACCCCGCTGGTGGAGGTGTTCGAGGGCCGCCGGATGCTCATCGCCTACTTCCACATGTGGCACGACGGCAAACCGTACGAGCAGCAGTGTGAGGGGTGCACCTTCTCGACCTGTCACATGCAGACGCTGGACTATCTGCACGCTCGGGACGTCACCTACGCCGTGTTCTGCGAGGGTCCCTACGACGAGAGTGCCCCGTTCGCGGAGTTCATGGGCTACCGGTTCCCCTGGTATTCGGCGAAAGACTCCGACCCGGCACTGGCCGACGGTCGTGGCTCCGGGTTCATCGCGTGCTACCTGCGCGACGGCGACAAGGTCTACGAGACCTACTGGACCACCGGGCGGGGCGTCGAGGCGTTGATGACCACCTACCACGCCCTGGACCTCACGGTGTACGGCCGGCAGGAGAACTGGGAAAACTCCCCTGAAGACTGGCCGCGGGTCACCGGGCACCCCTGGCGTCTCAACGGCCGCCCCACCGCGCAATGGTCACGCCCCGGCGTCACACCGCGATGACGTCCTGATGATCGAGGTGATCATGCTCGGGTCGGCCGCGGTGTCAGCCTGCTGCTGCGTCGTGCCGGGCGCTTCCCGCACATGATGTCGCGGGGTATTCGGTGGTCCAGTGTCTCGATCGTCCGGCGGACCTGCTGGTCGGGTGCTGTTCTACATGCCAGGATGCAGGGGCATGCGCGTCGCTGTGGATCTCGACGCCCATATGCTGTCACCGAGACCAGGGCCTACGACGTGTGGACGACTGCCGCGCTGGCCCGTTCGATGTCTTTGGCGCGAAATTCGTATATGAAGCATGCCTGGAGGGCTATTTGTGGACGCATGAGAAGTTCGAGGCCGTTCTGACCGGTGTGATCCGACGCAACCCCGGCGAGGAGGAGTTCCACCAAGCGGTCCGCGAGGTGCTGGACAGCATTCGTCCAGCGCTCGTCCGGCACCCGGAGTACGCCAAGGCGAAGATCATCGAGCGGATCTGCGAACCGGAGCGGCAGGTGATCTTCCGGGTGCCGTGGGAGGACGACCGTGGCGAGGTGCACGTCAACCGCGGGTTCCGGGTGGAGTACAACAGTGCCCTGGGCCCGTACAAGGGTGGCCTGCGGTTCCATCCGTCGGTGTATCTGGGCATCGTGAAGTTCCTCGGCTTCGAGCAGATCTTCAAGAATGCTTTGACCGGTATGCCGATCGGTGGGGGCAAGGGCGGCGCGGACTTCGATCCCAAGGGTCGCTCGGATCGCGAGGTGATGCGCTTCTGCCAGAGCTTCATGACCGAGCTGTACCGGCACATCGGCGAGTACACCGACGTGCCGGCCGGTGACATCGGGGTGGGCGCACGCGAGATCGGTTACCTGTTCGGCCAGTACAAGCGCGTCACCAACCGGTACGAGTCCGGGGTGCTGACCGGCAAGGGGCTCGCGTACGGCGGCGCCCAGGTGCGTCGGGAGGCCACCGGGTACGGCTGCGTGTTCTTCGCCGAGGAGATGTTGCGGGCCGCCGGAGGCGGGCTCGACGGCAAGCGGGTGGTGGTCTCCGGCTCCGGCAATGTGGCGATCTACGCCATCGAGAAGGTCCAGCAGCTCGGTGGTGTGGCGGTGGCGTGCGCGGACTCCTCCGGTTACGTGGTGGACGAGAAGGGCATCGACGTCGAGGTGCTCAAGCAGATCAAGGAGGTGCAGCGCGGCCGGATCAGCGACTACGCCGAGGTTCGACAACACGCGACCTTCGTCCCCGGGCGCAGGGTGTGGGAGGTGCCCTGCGAGGTCGCCCTACCCTGCGCCACGCAGAACGAGGTAAGTGGCGCGGACGCCGCCGCCCTTGTCGCTAACGGCTGCATCGCGGTGGTGGAGGGCGCGAACATGCCGACGACGCCCGACGGCATCCGGGTCTTCACCGAGGCCGGAGTACGTTTCGCCCCGGGCAAGGCCGCCAATGCCGGCGGCGTGGCCGCCAGCGCCTTGGAGATGCAGCAGAATGCCAGCCGCGACTCCTGGACGTTCAGCTACTCCGAGCAGCGGCTCCAGCAGATCATGCAGGACATCCACGCCCGCTGCTTTGAGACCGCGGAGGAGTACGGGATGCCCGGCAACTACATGGCCGGGGCGAACATCAACGGCTTCCTCCGGGTCGCCGAAGCCATGCTCGTTCAGGGACTCATCTGACTGTTCGGATCCGCAGCCAGGGCCGTAGCCGCCGGCGCTGCGGGGGTGCTGTGTGCGCGGTCTGCACCTCCGGTGGGGTGGGGAGAACCTGCACCGGCGCTCGGGTCAGCGCCCTGGCGTCGCGTACTCGGAGACGATGTCGTCGATGACGCGGTGGGCCGCTGCGGTCACGGCCCGGTCGTCGTGCAGTGCGCCGGCGTACGCGATCAGGGTCTTCCACAGGGCCCAGGCCCGTCCGCGGGCCCAGGTCGCCGCATCGACATCGAGCCGGGCGCGGAAGGCCTCGCGGCTCGGACCGGACAGCAGGGTCCAGGCGATCGCCGCATCGCAGGCCGGGTCGCCCACCCCGCAGGTGCCGAAGTCGATGACGGCGGCGAGCGCGCCGTTGAGGATCAAAAGGTTGCCCGGGGCCACGTCGCCGTGGAACCACACCGGTCGGCCGTCCCAGGTCGCCGTGAGTGCCGACTGCCAGATCTCGGTGATGATGTCGCGGGGTATCCGGTGGTCCAGTTTCTCGACCGCCCGGCGGACCTGAGGGTCGTAGACGCGCAGCGGCCCGCCACGAAACCAGTTGTGAAGTCCGGGCTGCGGCCCCCTGGTCGGATCGACGCGGCGCAGCGCGACGAGGAACGCGGCCAGATCTTTCGCGAACCCGGTCAGGTCGCCGATGCTGTCGAGGTTGGCGGGTTCCCCGTCGATCCACTCGTAGACCGACCAGTCGAAGCGGTACCCGTGGGCGGGGACTCCGCGCGTCACCGGCCTGGGCACCGGCAGCGGCAGTTGCGGCGCGAGCACCGGCAGCCATCGGTGTTCCTTGTCGACCGCCAGGGCGTACTCCTGGGCGGTGGGCAGTCGTACCGACAGTCGCTCACCCAACCGGAAGGTCTGGTTGTCCCAGCCGCGCGGCACTGGCCGAACGGGCAGATCGGCCCACTGCGGGAACTGGCTCGCCACCAGCCGCCGTACCAGCGCCGCGTCAACGAGGCGGCGAACCGGCACGGGTACGGCGTCGGCGATCACGCCCTCAACCTCGCAAAACGCGCCATCGGTGGCAACCGATTTAGCGTGTGCGGCCACCTCACCACCACAGCGACTCCGCCGGGTCTTCCGCGACCTCGAGCATCTCCACGGCCGTGAAGAGGCTTTCGACGAAGTCGTGGGGTGGGAGGAGCAGATGCGCGCCGGGGAACAACGCCTCGATCAACATCTCCTTCCCCAGTTCCACGAGGATGTCCTGCGCGATGTCCAGGGTCTGGGCCACAACTGGGTGCCGGTCCGCTATCTCCGCAGGATCGGAGGGGGAGAGGTTGGGGTCGTTCCGGAAGGTGACGAGGGCATCCAGCATCAGAGTGCGGTGGTGCTCTTCCGTGATCGCACGGGCGACGATGTCGGCGATGTCTTCGCGGATGTCCTGGGCAGCCTTCTTCTTCGCCGGTTCATCGAGTTCGTCGAAGGCGTCGAGTTTCCTTCTGAGAGAGCGCCCCTCGGGGCTGTCCTCGACCAGGTCCAGTGCAGCCTGGCGGAGCGGAAATTCCTCGGGTTCATGGCCGCGGCGCATTCACCCAGTCTGGCGGCCACTGGCAAGGATCTGGAGACGGCAGATGTTGTTCGGGCGCCACCGAGATCGTGGTCGACGGTGTTGCCGGGGGTGCGCCACGATGGCCGGGTGGAGAGGGAATGGCTTGGTGACAGGCGTGACGTGTTGCCGGTGGCTTTCACCGGGCCCGCCGATGCCGGGTTCCGGGTGGCCATGCACCGGCTCGTCGCCGCGCCGGTGCCCGCGCGGCGGCTGTCGCAGGCACGCTTGTTCACTTTCGTCTGACCGGACGTGAGCAGGTCGAGGCGACAGTCGGAGAACGGTCACCTGAGCGTCATGCGTGCCAGGGCGCGCTTGTCCGGCTTACCGCTGGGTCCCAACGGGACTCGATCGATCGACTGGATCGTCTGCGGAGCCGACGGCTCTCCCAGGGCCGCCGCCACCAGGGCGCGCAGCCGTCCGGCGTCCGGTGTGTGACCGGCGGCCGGCACCACGTAGGCGTGTACCGCTTCTCCGGTGGCGTCATCGGGACGGCCGACGACGTAGGCCTCGGCGACCGTGGGGTCAGCGGCGAGCACTCGTTCGATGGGGCCGGCGTACACCAGGTTGGCGTGCACGATGATGACCTCCCGGGTCCGGCCGAGCAGGTGCAGGTAGCCGTCGCTGTCCAGTCGGGCCAGGTCACGGGTGCGCACCCAGCCGTCGACGAAGACCTCGGCGGTTTCGACCGGGTCCGTCCAGTAGGCGGTGGCCTGGGCGGGTGTCCGCACGAAGAGTTCTCCCTCGGCGGCGGGTTGGCCGTCGGGGTCCCGGATGGACAGTTCGGTGACCGGGGGTGGGCGGCCGACCGAGGCGAGTGCGGCGGGGGAGGCCAGCATCTCGGTCGGCGTCACCATCGTGATCATGCCGGTTTCGGTCTGGCCGTAGCCGTGGAAGATCACCGGGCCGAGTACCTCGAGGGCCTCGGCGAGTCGGCCCGGTGCCAGTGGGGAGCCGGAGACCACCAGGGCCCGCAGGCTGCTCAGGTCGACCGGATCGGTGCGCTGGTCGTGCACGAGTTGATACAGCTTGCCCACGGTGATCACGCTCGCGGTCGCCCGATGTCGGGCGATCATGCCGGGGAAACCGGGGGGCCGGGCCGCGACCAGGGTGCCGCCCGCGGCCAGGGTGAGGATGGCGTACTCCAGCATCACCTGGCTGCTGAGCGAACCGAAGACCAGATACCGCGCCAGGCGGGGGGCCAGGTCGGCGATCGGCGGGGGCCACCGGTCCGGGTACGGTGCCCAGGCCGCGCTCATCGCCGCGTACGTCTGGGCGCAGCCCTTGGGGTTGCCGGTGCTGCCGCTGGTCCAGACGATCCGGGCGATCTCGTGGGGGTGTCCGGCGGCGATCAGCGGGGTTCCGTCGTCGGGGGCGCGGGCCAGGGTGGCGACCCGGGCGTCGTCGACCAGCAGGGTGTTCTCGCCGAGGTGCCAGGCGTGGTGGGCCGGTGTCAGGTCGGGGCGGATCCCGGAGACCCGGGCGCCGACCGCGAAGGCCGCGATGGTCGCCGCGAAGGCCTCCGCGGTGACGCCGAGCCGCAGGGCCACCCCGACGCCGGGGCCGGCCCCGGCGGCGCGCAGCCCGGCGGCGATGCGACGGACCAGACGGTGCATCTGGGCCGCGGTGACGGTCCGGTCGCCGTCTTCGAAGACCGGCCGGTCGTCACCGACGGCGAGCAGGTCCAACACCGGCTGCGGCCAGAGGTCAACCGGCATCGGAGAGTACGCCTTTGATGAAGAGCACCAGCGGCTGGTGGTGCACCTCCGGCAGGTTCCAGTGGTTCTCGAGGTTCTCCGCCAGGTGGTGCACTGCGACGATCTTGCCGTCGCGGTGGACCCGTACGACCGGGTGCAGGTAGCTGGCGTCGTGGGCGTGCGCGGCGTCGTTCTCGGCGATCCGGGGCACGGTGATGTCGAAGGGGTCGACCTGGTCATGGTCCGGTCCGTACTCCAGGGTGATCACGAACGCGAAGGGTTGCGGACCCAGGCCGCCGTCGTGCAGGTACCCGACCGGTACCTCCTCGTGATAGCGCGCGGTGTCCTCGTCGGAGATGACGACGACATCGCCGAGGACGGCGAACTGCTGCCACAGCGCGGAGGTGCGGTTGATCCGGGCGATGACCGCGTCGGCGATCGCCTCCGGGGTGGCCTCCAGGGTCGCGGCCGGCCAGGGGGTGTCGTGGTGGCGGGCGTGGAGAATCCGGTGCAGGGCCCGCACCCCGTACCGGAAGCCGTGGATGAATCCGCTGGTGGAGCGCTTGAAGTCGCGTTGCTGGGTTAGGGTGCCGGCGAAGTACAGGCCGGGTACGTTGACCGCCTCGTACGCCGAGGTCTGCTCGGGGAAGCGGTCGTTGATGACCAGCCGTGGCCGGGCGGAGGGGTCGAAGATGCTGGCGTCGAAGCGGAATCCGGTGCAGAGAATGACCCGGTCGTAGTCGATCTGCCGGATCGCCTCGACGCTGCGGGCGTACCGGAAGTCGATCCGGTAGCCGCCGTCGTCGCGTCGGGCGATCCGCTCGACGGTGCCGTCGAGGACCGCGTTCTGCGACTTGAGCTGGTACGTGTCGAGGAAGTTGTTGTTGACCGCCCGCAGGTGCCCGACGTAGTGCGACTGCCACGCCAGCTTGATCGAGTGTGGACCGGCGACATGGATGACCGCGGCCGTCTCGATGAGGGCGTCGGCGGTCTCGAAGGCCGAGTTGCCCTTGCCGATGATGAGGACCCGCTGGTTGGTGAAGTCCTCCGGGTCGACGCTGACGGTGTCGTACCGTTCGGCGAGCTCGGCGCCCTCGATCGGCGGGACGTACAGCTGGGACACGCCGGTGGCGACGACCACCCGGCGGGCGGTGAGGGTGTCGTCCCCGGCATCGACGGTGAACAGGTCGCCGTCGCGCGCGATCCGGGTGACCCGGGTGTCGTACCTGACCGGCAGGTCGCGGGCGAAGTCGGCCAGGTAGCGCACCAGGTCCGCGGCGTCCGGGAAGTACCGCCCGCTGTAGTTCTTGAACAGCAGTGCCGGGTCGTCGCTGAGGAGGGAGTTCCAGTCGGCGCGCAGGTTGAACTCCGGATCGTCGGAACCGGTCCAGACCTTGTTGATGGAGATGAGTTGTCGGTGCCGGGGATAGGTGGTGAAGAAGGTGCCCGGTGCCGGGCCGGCCTCCAGGACCAGATGGTCACGGCCGTCGCGCTCGAGCAGGTGAGCGAGCTGTAGCCCGGCCGGTCCGGCTCCAATGATCAGGTAATCGAGCGTCATGCGGCGCAATTTAGCGATCCGATTTCAGAGGGTTCTGAGAATTCGTCTCTAGGGTGCGTTCGCATGACGACAAAGGTGGACCTCGCGGTCCCGCTGCGGATCGCCGATCTGCGCGCCGCCCGCGACCCCATCACCATCGTGGTCGGGCCGCACCTTCGGGACCGGGTCGCGGCCGGCCGTACCTTCCTGTCCGAGGTGCTCGGCGACGACCGCGCGGTGTACGGCGCCACGACCGGTTTCGGTGCCCTGGTGGGGTACGCGGGCCGCGCCGACCTGCGGGACCAGGCCGACAACACCCTCGCCCACCTCGGTGCCGGTCAGGGCCCGGAACTGGATGCCGAGGTGGTCCGGGCGACCCTGCTGCTGCGGGCCGGGTCGCTGGCCCGGGGCGCGTCGGGGGTGTCCCCGCACGTCATCGACGCGCTGGCGGCGATGCTGGCGACCACCTTCGTGCCTGCGGTGCCCCGGCTGGGTTCGGTCGGGGCCAGCGGTGACCTGATCCCGCTCGGGGCGGCCGCCCAGGCGTTACGGGGTCGGGGTCACGCCTATCTGGACGGGGTACGGCTGCCCGCGGCCGAGGCGCTCGCCCGGGCCGGTCTGGAACCGCTGCCGCTGGACGGCAGGGACGCCTTGGCCCTGGTCAACGGCACCTCCCTGACCACGGCGGCGACGGCACTCGCGCTGGAGGAGGTCCGCTCCGCGCACCGCAGTGTCCAGGTGCTCACCTGCCTGCTGGCCGACCTGCTGGGCAGTGACCCGCAGTTTCTCGATGCCCGGCTGCTGCAGGCGTACGGCCATCCGGGGGCGATCGGGGTGGGCGTCCACATGCGGCGGGTCAGTGCGGGGCTGGTGCCGTCCGGCAGACGCCCACTTCAGGAGCCGTACAGCATCCGCTGTTCACCGCAGCTGCTCGGCGCGGCCGAGGACGCCCTGCGCTACGTCGACTCGGTCATCGCGGCCGACCTAGTCGGGGTCACCGACAATCCCTTGTTCTTTCCCGACGAGGACCTCGTCGTACACGGCGGGAACTTCTTCGGACAGCCGGCGGCGTTCGCCGCCGACCTGCTGTCGATGGTCGTGGCCCAGGTGGGCAACCTGGCCGAACGGCAACTGGATCTGCTGGTCGACCCGAACCGCAACGGTGGTCTGCCGCCGATGCTGGCCGCCGGTCCGGGCCAGCAGCACGGGCTTCAGGGCGTGCAACTGGCGGCGACCGCTCTGATCGCCGAGATCCGCCGGGACGTCATGCCCGCGAGCATGCAGAGCCTGCCGACCAACCTGCACAACCAGGATGTCATTCCGCTCGGCACCCAGGCCGCGTTACGGGCGCTGGACCAGGCCCGGCTGCTGCACCTCATCGTCGGGTCGCTGGCGGTGGGGCTGCGCCAGGCCGCACACGTCGGTGCGCGTACGCCGACCGCGTCCGGTTGCGCCGAGATCCTGGCCGCGCTGGCTACGGCCGTACCGGTGATCGATCCGGACCGGCCGTTGAGCGATGACGTGCGGCGCGCCGCCGAGGTCGTCGCGGATTTCTCCGATCGTCTTTCCTGAGGGGTGGGTGCAATGACGCTCGACTACCTGATCGTCGGGGCCGGGCCGGCCGGCCTGCAACTGGCCGCTCTGCTGGAGGCCGATGGCAGGGGTGACTATCTGGTCCTGGAACAGGCGGAGATCCCCGGGGCCTTCTTCGTCACCTTTCCCCGCCACCGGCAACTGATCTCCATCAACAAGCCGCACACCGGCTCGGAGGACCCCGAGCTCAACCTGCGGCTGGACTGGAACTCGCTGCTCAGCGACGACCCGGCGCTGCGGTTCACCAGCTACACCGAACGGTACTTCCCGGACGCCGAGGTGATGGTCCGCTATCTGGCGGACTTCGCCGCGAAGACGGGGGTGCGGGTTAGGTACAACTCCCGGGTGACCTCGGTCCGCAAGACCGACGCAGTGTTCGAGGTCCGGGCGGGGGAGGAGGTCTTCCGGGCGCGCCGGCTCATCGTCGCCACCGGGGTCTCCCAGCCGTACCGGCCGCCGATTCCCGGGCTGGAACTGGCCGAACAGTACGCGGAGATGTCCGTGGACCCGCGCGACTATCTGGACCAGAAGGTGCTGATCATCGGCAAGGGGAACTCCGCCTTCGAGACCGCGGACAACCTGATGGAGACCACCACCCTGATCCACATCGCGGGACCCAGTTCGATCCGGATGGCCTGGCGGACCCACTACGTGGGGCACCTGCGGGCGGTGAACAACAACTTCCTGGACACGTACCAGCTGAAGTCGGCCAACGCGATCCTGGACGGCGACATCAAACGCATCGAGCGCGACGGCGCCGGCTTCAAGGTGACCTTCTCGTTCTCCCGCGCGGACGAGGTGGTCAAGGAGCTGTGGTACGACCGGGTGCTGGCCTGCACCGGGTTCGCCTTCGACGCCTCGATCTTCGACGACACCTGCCGCCCGGCACTAGCGATCAGGGACCGCTTTCCGGCGCAGACCCCGCAGTGGGAATCGGTGAACGTGCCCGGCCTCTATTTCGCCGGCACCATCACCCAGGAGCGGGACTTCAAACGCTCCACCAGCGGGTTCATCCACGGTTTCCGGTACGCCGTGCGGGCCCTGCACCGGGTTCTCCACGCCCGCCACCATGACACCCCGTGGCCGGCGGAGAAGCTGGACGCCACCCCTGAGCTGATCGCGGACGCCATCATCGGGCGGGTCAACCGCACCTCCGCCCTGTGGCAGCAGTTCGGCTTCCTCGCCGATGTGGTGACCGTGGCCGGATCCGACGCGCGCTACCACGAGGAGGTGCCGGTCGAATACGTCACCCACACCGGCCTGCGCACCGCCGACCACGACTACCCGCACGCCTTCGTCGTCACGCTGGAGTACGGCCCAGAGCATGACCAGGTGGATCCGTTCGACGTCACCGTCAGCCGGGTCGCGCAGGATGTCGTCGGCCAGGCCCACGACGCCGCGTACCTGCATCCGGTCGTCCGCCACCACCGGGCGGGTCAGGTCGTCGCCACCCACCACCTGGCGGAGAACCTGGAGAACCGGTGGGACCGGCCGGAGGTTCACGTCGCGCCGCTGGTCGCCTTCCTCGACCGCTGCCTGAGCAGTGTCGAGGGTTGAGATGCCGCTGCTGGAGGGCGCAGCGCTGAACCTGGCCGAGTTGGCCGATGACGCGCGGCGTCGCCTGGACCCGGTGCACTGGGACTTCTTCGCCGGTGGGGCCGAGCAGGAGCGTACGGTCCGCGCCAACGAGGCGGCCTTCGCCCGGCGCTGTGTGGTGCCCCGCGTCCTGCGCGGGGTGGGCCGCCGGGACCTGCGGATCTCGCTGCTCGGCAGTCGGATCTCCATGCCGGTGCTGATCGCGCCGACCGCCTTCCACCGGCTGGCCCACCCCGCAGGCGAGGTGGCCACCGCACACGCCGCCGCCGAGGCCGGCACGATCATGGTGGTCAGCATGGCGGCCACCCGGCCGGTCGAGGAGATCGCCGCCGCCGGCGGGCCGCTGTGGTTCCAGCTCTACCCGCAGCCGGACCTCGACTTCACCGCCGCCGTGGTGCGGCGGGCGGAGGCCGCCGGCTGCACCGCCCTGGTCGTCACGGTCGACTCGCCCGTGTTCGGTCGGCGGGATCGCGACCTGCGGCACCGTTTCCTCGACCTGCCGCCCGGGTTGACCTGCGAGAACATGCGCGACGCCAGCGGCCGGGTGCGCGACATCGAGATGGACGCCGGGCTGGACTGGGCACGGATCGGCTGGCTGCGCGAGGTCACCGCGCTGCCGATCCTGCTGAAGGGAGTGCTGCATCCCGCGGATGCGGCCCTGGCCGTCTCGCACGGCGTCGACGGTGTGCTGGTCTCCAACCACGGGGGCCGGCAACTCGACGGGACCCTGGCCACCCTGGACGCCTTGCCCGCAGTCGTCGAGGCCGTGGCGGGGCGGCTGCCGGTGCTGCTCGACGGCGGCATCCGTCGGGGCACCGACATCCTGGTGGCGCTGGCGCTCGGCGCGACCGCCGTACTGATCGGCCGCCCGGTGCTCTGGGGGCTGGCGGTGGGCGGCGCCGCCGGGGTACGCCACGTGCTGGACCTGCTCCACGCCGACCTGGACCGGGCGTTGGCGCTGGTCGGTGCCAGCGGGCCGGCCGACCTGAGCAGTGACCTGGTCGCCACGGTGGCATGCCGATGAGCGTCCGGACCGCCCTGACTCTCCTGGCCGGGATCGGTGGGGCCTGGACGATCCCGTACTGGCTGCCCCCCACGGTGGTCCGGCTGCGGGAGTGGGTGTTCGTCACAGTCAACGGCGGCGAAGGCGTTGCCGTGCCGGGCCCTACCGTCGGCATGGAGCATTTCGAGCGGGTGTACTCGGATCCGGCGGCGGACGGCCGCAGCCGGGGGGCCGGGTTGTCGGACCTGTTCTGGTACTGGCTGGCCCCCGGACCCCACATGCACCAGGAGCATCTGGAGCCGGGCGAGCGCTACCGCACCGTGGCCGCCACCACCCGGCGGGTGCTAGCCGTACGCCGTCAGCGCTGCGACGACCTGGCGACCGCCGCCACCCGGCGGGTGCTCGACCGGTTACCGACCGACCGGATCAGCCACGTACGGCTGCGTGATCTGATGATGCCGGTCTGGGCCGAGGTCTACTACGAACTCGTCTTCGGCGAGAGATGTCCCCCGCACGCCCGGGCGTTGATCGTGGCCAACGCCGCCGATGTGGCCAGTGCACTGAAGTGCACCAGCCTGCGGCACATGCGGCGACGCGACCGGCTGACCAGGTATCTGCACGACCGGATCCAGGCCGGCACCTGCCCGGTGACCCTGCCGCCGCCGTTCACCGCCCAGGAAACGGCCTGGTACCTGCACGGTGCCTTCTTCACCACGGCGGTCGTGCAGATGTCCGAGGCGATGGCCCATGTGCTGCTGGCCCTGGCCACCCATCCCGAGATCCAGCGGGGACTCGACGATGACGACGCCCTGGACCGGGTGATCGACGAGACCCTGCGGGTGCATCCGCTCTTCGGCATCGCGCACCGGATCACCTCGGCACCGATCACCCTGCCCACCGGGGTGTCGCTGCCCGCCGGAACGGTACTGCTCTTCAACTACCTGGCGTTCCACCGGGGCGGAGCCGCCGGCGACGACCGATTCGACCCCGACCGGTGGCTGACGCTCAAGCGCGGCGAGGTGCATTTCATCCCGTACGGGGTCACCGCCAACCGGGCCTGTCCGGCCCGTGGTGTCGCGCCGGTGATGATGCGCGCCGCGACCCGCGAGGTGCTGCGCCGGCACGTCCTGGCCTCCTCGGCCGCACACACCCGGTCGCTGCCCAGCCGGGGTCCGGCTTATCTGACCCCGGTCGGATTCCCCGGGCCGGGGTGGCTTCGGCTGGCCGCCATGCGGCAGCGGGACCGGTGGGCCGACGTGGGTCGCAGTGTCCGGCAACTGGCGTTCGGCACCTGGATGGTCGTCGACGCCCGACGGAAGCGGTTGTGCACCACCTACTTCGAGGAGGCGGTCCGATGACCCCAACGGAGCTGGCGCCACGGTTCTTCATCGCGGTCACCGTGATCCTGATCTTCTGCAAAGGGGTCGCCTGGCTGCTCGGCAAGGCGGGCCAACCCGCCGTGGTCAGCGAGATGCTGGCCGGGGTACTACTCGGCCCGTCGCTGCTCGGGCTGGTCCTGCCGGAGGTGCAGAACGCCCTGTTCCCGGCCCCCCTGCTGCCGATCCTCTATGTCGTGGGCCAGGTCGGCCTGGTGCTGTTCATGTTCCAGGCCGGGTACGCGTTCAGCACCCACCGGGTCACCGGGCTCGCCGGCACCGCCGGGGTGATCTCACTGGCCGGGGTCACCGCGCCGCTGCTGCTGGGGGTGCTGCTGGTCCTGGTGACAGCCGACGCCGTGCCGATCCGGGCCGACGGCACCTCCCTCGGGGTCTCGGCCGCGTTCGTCGGGGTCGCCCTGGCCATCACCGCCTTCCCGATGCTGGCCCGGATCATCACCGAACGCGGGGACGCCGGCACCCGGCACGGCACCCTCTCCCTGGCCAGTGGCGCGATCGACGACATGGTCGCCTGGATCATGCTGGCCGTCGTGCTGGCCTTCGCCTCCGGCCGGGCCGGTCCCGCGATCGTCACCGCCGGCGGAGCGCTGATCTTCGGACTGCTGCTCTGGCTAGGCGGGCGTGGGGTCGCCACCGCGCTGATGACCCACCGCGGCCTCAACGACCGGGCCCGGCTGCTCGGCACGGTCGCCCTGCTCTTCCTGGTCGCCTGGTACACCGATGAGATCGGGCTGTACGCGGTCTTCGGCGCCTTCGCGGTCGGCGTGGTGATGCCCCGCACCGAGAACACCGACAGGGTGGTGGACACCCTGACCCCGGTCGCGGCGACCCTGTTCCTGCCGCTGTTCTTCACCTACTCCGGTTTGCGTACGGAGTTCGGGCTGCTCTCCTCCCTGCCGGTGCTGCTCTTCACGGTGGCCTGCGTGACGGCGGCGATCGTCGGCAAGTTCGGTGCCTGCTGGGCGGCGGCCCGGCTCCGCCGGGAGCCCTCGGGTGTCGCGCTGCGGGTCGGCGCGCTGATGAACGCCCGCGGCCTGATGCAGCTCATTGCGCTGAACGTCGGGCTGGAGGCGGGCATCGTGAACCCGGCCCTGTTCACCGTGCTGGTCCTAGTCGCGCTGGTCACCACCCTGATGACGACCCCGACCCTGAGCTGGATCGAACGCCGGGAGGCGCGACGACCCGGTACCGCACGTACGCCTGCCCTGATAAATTCAAATAGTTGATAAGACAAGTATCGTTCACCGCATCGACGTAGATCTATGCAATCGTGAACGAATGCAGGGCATAGAGTCGAACCGGCTGCTGCTGGTCGAGGACGACGAGGAACTCGCGGAGTTACTCACCGAGACACTGGGCCACGAAGGCCACCACGTCGACCGGGCCTCCGACGGCCAGCGCGGGCTGCATCTCGGGCTGACCCGTACCTACGACGTGATGCTCATCGACCGGATGCTGCCCGCCCTCGACGGTCTCGACCTGATCGCCCGGCTACGGGCCCGGGCGATCCCGGCCCGGACCCTGATGCTCACCGCGCTCGGCACGGTCGACGACCGGATCACCGGACTGGACGCGGGCGCCGACGACTACCTGGTCAAACCCTTCGACCTCGACGAACTGAGCGCCCGGGTCCGGGCCCTGTGTCGGCGTACCCCCGAGTCGACCGAGGTGCTCCGCATCGGCGCCGGGCTACTCGACCTGGTGTCGCGCGAGGTCGTACTGGCCGACCGTACCCGGGTGGCGTTGTCCGCCCGCGAGTTCGAGCTGCTGCGGGTACTGGCGGCCCGGCCGAACACCGTACATCCACGGGCCACGCTACGCCGCCGGGTCTTCGCCGAGACCGCCTCGGCGTCGATCGTGGACACCTACGTCTACTACCTCCGACGCAAACTCGGCCGGGCGGTGGTCCGCACCGTGCACGGCTTCGGCTACCGCCTGGGAACCCTGTGATGGAGGCGGCCGAACAGACGATCGTCCGACGGGCCCGATTACGCATCGGCCTGCTCATCGGCCTGGTCATCGGTGCCCTGCTGCTGCTGGCCGGCGGCATCTCGTACGCCGTCCTGGTCCGTAGCCAGGAGGCGCAGATCCAACGTGAGCTTGAGTGGGGCACGGAACACGGCACGATCGCCGGCCCACCCGCCTGTAGTTGGATCTTCCAGTACGACGGCACCACCGTGCGCACCGGCACCAACCCGCCGCCCCCGGGCTTCCCCCTCAGCGGCGCGCTGAAAACCGTGGCGGCCACCCGCACCACCGAGGTCACCACGGTGACGCGCAACGACACGACCTACCACGTACGCACCGAGGCCCGAGGCGACACAGTGGTCCAGGCGGTCTTCGACGCCCGGTTCCAACTGTCCGACCGCTGGCACCTGCTGCTCGCCTTCAGCCTGGCGGCCACGGTCGGGCTGCTCGCCGCCGTGCTGACCGGTGTGCTCGTCAGCCGTAGAGCCGTCGCACCACTGGCGGAAGCCCTGACCCGCCAACGCCGCTTCGTCGCGGACGCCAGCCACGAACTGCGAACCCCGATCGCCCAGGTGCACACCCGAGCCCAGTTGATCGCCCAACGGGCCCGCTACGACGGCACCGCCACCAACCTGGAGGATCTGGAACGACTCATCGGCACCACCCGGCGACTCGGCGAGATCGTCGACGACCTACTGCTCTCCGCCCGGCTGGCCGCCGCTCCCACCAACCGGGCACCAGATCCGCCGGTCGATCTCACCTCGCTGGTCGCCACCACGGTCGCCGCCGAGACCGAACGCGCCGCCGAACGCCAGCTCACCCTCACCCTGGACACCCCCGACGGCCCACTGCCGGTGCCCGGTGTCGAGTCGGCCCTGCGTCGGGTCGTCAGCGAACTGCTGGCCAACGCCCTGGCCCACACCCCCGCCGGAGGCCGCATCGACGTGACCCTGCGGGCCGCCGAGAACTGCGCCGAGATCGTGATCGCCGACACCGGGGAAGGGTTCGACCAGGCGGACGCCCGACGGATCTTCGACCGCTTCCACCGCGGCCCGGGCTCCGGAGACCGCCGCTTCGGCCTGGGACTGGCCCTGCTCCAGGAGGTCGTCACCAGCCACCACGGCGGAATCGAGGCCGAGGGCCATCCGGGCCGGGGAGCCCGCTTCACGGTACGCCTCCCCACGACGCAGACACCGATCAACAGCGGTGGAGCCGCACGGTTCAGGACCGCTCTGCTGCGGCTACGCTGCCGAATCGGCCTACGCTAGGGGCGGCCAGAACTCGTCGTCCTCCTCGTTCGGCGACGAAGGGGCGTACTGGCGCAGAAAGCCCTCGCGGATCATCCAGACGCGGAAGAAGAACTCCTCCTGGTCCATCACGAACAGCTGCACGGCATTCGGGTTGCGCCAGGCCACGGAACCGAAATGCTCCACAACAGCAGTGAGGTCGGCGTGGTTGAGGGCGCCGGCGTACACCTGACATTCGGGGTTTTTGTGTCCGCCCCACTGATTGTCCACACCGGTGATGCGGCGCAGGCTGCCGCAGCCACCCGGTCCCAGGCCTGGTTCACGACAGGGACACCTGTCGTTGAGCCAGTCGCTGAACGCCTCCGCGTTGAGGCGGTCCTCCAGGCTCACCGACAGCATCACGTTGGCGACCCAGCTCACCGCATCCTCCGATCCGCGCCCGAACCGTACCGCCAAGACCACCCGCTGCGACATGCTGGCTGTCCGATTTCAGGCCGTACTGAGATGCTTCTATAGCTGTCAAGAGCCGTCCCCGCTCACCCTGACCGGCGACTGGCTGTCCGCCCCCCACCCGGCCGCTGATCCGCGGTTACATGTGGGGGCTGACCAGCCCGGTCTGATAGGCGATGACGACCAGTTGTGCCCGGTCACGGGCGCCCAGCTTCGCCATCGCACGGCTGACATGGGTACGTGCGGTCGCCGGGCTGAGGAACAACTCGCCGCCGATCTCGTCATTGTTCAGACCCCGCCCCACCAGCGCCAGCACCTCCCGCTCCCGGTCGGTGAGCACCGCGAGTCGTTCCTGAGCGGCGTCGGCGGCCGTTCGCTGTGCCGTGAACTGGCCGATGAGACGTCGGGTGATCCGCGGGGCGAGCAGCGCCTCCCCTGCGGCGACCACCCGGATGGCGTGCAGGAGTTCGGCCGGTCCGGCGTCCTTGAGCAGAAAGCCACTGGCACCGGCCTGCAACGCGTCGAAGACGTTGGCGTCGGTGTCGTAGGTGGTGAGAATGAGGATCCGCACCCGCTCCAGCCCGCGCATCCGGGTGATCTGGGTGGTGGCCTGGATGCCGTCCACCTTCGGCATCCGGATGTCCATGACGACGACGTCCGGGCGAGCACGGCGAGCACCCTCCACCGCTTCGGCCCCGTCGGATGCCTCACCGACCACGGTGATGTCCTCTTCCAGGTCGAGCAACAGCCTGAACCCGGAGCGCACCAGCTTCTCGTCGTCGGCGAGCAGCACCCTGATCGGCGGTGCGGCAGCGGCCGGGTTCACCGGCGTGCCCCGTCCGGCGCTAGGGGCAGCCGGGCCCGGACCTCGAAACCTCCGCGCGGGGTCGGCCCGGCGCGGAGTTCTCCGCCGAGCAGCTGACAGCGTTCGCGCATGCCCACGATTCCGCAGCCAGGTCCGGCGGGGGTGTCCGTGGCGTCGCCGGCCGGTCGATCCGCGACGCCGGACCGGCTGCGGGGGCCGTCGTCGGTCACCCGGATCTCCAGTACGTCGACCCCCGGGGTCAGCGCGACCGTCACCCGGGTCGAACCGACGTGACGGACCACATTGGTGATCGCCTCCTGAACGATGCGGTATGCGGCAGTGTCCACCGCGCTCGGCAGCGGCGAAGCGGGCGACATCGCCTCGACCGTGACGTCCAGTCCGGTGTCACGGGCCTTGGCGGTGAGTTCGTCGAGCTGTGCCAGGCCCGCCTGCGGTACTCGGCCGTCGTTGTCATCCCGGAGCACGCCGAGAATGGTCCGCATCTCCCGCAGCGCCCGGGCACTTGTCAGCTCGATGGCCCGCAACGCTTCGCGCGCCTGCTCCGGTCTCCGGTCCAACACGTGCGCGGTCACTCCGGACTGGACGTTGATGATGGCGATGGCGTGCGCGACGGTGTCGTGCACCTCCCGGGCGATCCGGAGCCGTTCGGCGTCGACCCGCGCCCGCGCTGCCTCCTCACGGCTGCGTTCGGCCAGCTCTGCCCGCTCCTGAGCATCGGCGGCGATGACGCGTCGGGACCGGACGGATTCGCCCAGGGCCGCGCTCATCACCGACGCGCCGATGCGGAAGAACACCCAACCGATGGCCGCCCGCGGCTCGATGTCCGCCGCCGCGACCAACCACCCCACGGCGAGCACCGTGATACCCACACCAGCGATCACCAGTGACCGACGCCCGTCACCGTAGGCGGCGAGGGTGTACAGGGCGACGAACAACCCCAGCCAACCTGGCGCGTCCGGGAAGTCGAGACCGTAGTACACCAAGCTGGCGAGCGCGGCGGTCACGAACACGGCGACCGGCCACCGGCGGCGGACGACCAGGACCAGGCCACTGACCACCAGCAGCGCGTACCCGAGGTTCCCGAAGTCGGAGAGCGGCCGCAGGGCGCCCTCGACGGCGACCTTGGCGACCGTGCCCTGCACCTGCATCACGGTGACGAAGAGCGCGAGCACCACGTCGTAGGTCACCACGCGCAGGGGCCACGACCCGGCTCGGCGTTCCATTCCGTGAACCTACCGCTCCGAGGCATCGACAACGCTCCGTCCAGGTGCGCGACCGCCTACGACGACAGGCGTGGCGACACCGGGCTCGGCTACGCCCGACTGCGTAGACGCTGCCGTCCGCCGCCGGAGGCGATCACCGAGGCACCGACGCGACGATCATCGCCATCAGGGTCGGCGAAGAGGGGAGAAGAAATGAAGTCTTCAGGAATCCGACAGGTGCTGACGGTCGGTGCTGCCGTCCTGGTCGGAGGCATCGCCCTTGTCGTACTGCTGGGCGGGACCGGGCTCGGCGGACCGGCAGCCGCCGACGGACCAGGGGCCGCACTCGATGCGTACGGCCTGACCACCGGGCGGCTCGTGGGCCTCGTGGGAGCACTGGCGGCGCTGGCCGGTGTCGTCGTCGGTGGGCTGACCCTGGCCCGCCCCCGCAATCCCATCGGCACCGGCACCGGCCGTACCGGGGCCACCATCGCCCTGGTGGCAGGGCTGATCGGCGTGATCCTCGGTGGATACGTGGTGGCCGCCGCCGAGGGCGGGCCCGGCACCGGCTACGGAATTGTCGGGGGCGTCGTAGCCCTGGTGGTGGGGCTGACCAGCCTGACCCTCGGTGGGCTGGCCCTGGCCCGCTCCCGACACCCTCGCTGACCGGACACCCCGAGGCTTGACGCGTCGGATCAGCGGGTCAGGCCGACGACCGTGGCCAGTCGGGCCACGTCCGCTGCCGCCGGTCCGCCCCGAATGATCTCGGTGAGCAGGGTACGACCGACCGGGCGGCTGCGGACCTCGGCGGGCGCGGTGCGGTCGGCGTCGAGCAGCGCACGCCCGGCCCGACTGGGTCGGCCGGTATCGAGGTAGGCGCGGGTGGCGTCGACCAGGTGGGCGGCCCGGTGCTCGGGCGGCAGGCGTCGCCAGCCGTCGCTGCGGATGACGTGTTCGTGGCGCAGGATCGCCTCGGCGGTGTCGCCGAGGCGGTGGGCGGCCAGGGATCTGGCCGTCTGGACGGCAGCCGCCCCGAAGCCGGTGTGGTGCGGGTCGGTGTCGCCGGTGTGACGATCGGCGAGAGCAGCGGCATGGTCGAGCAGATCGTGGGCGTTGCGACGGTCGCCGTGTTCGGCGGCGGCCAGTCCGGCCTGGAGGTGGAGAGTGCCGCGTACGGTGTCGTCGTCTGCGGGGTCCGCCGTTGCCAGGGCGGCGGTGAGCGCCAGATGGTGATGGCCGAGAGCACGCAGCGCCTGGGCGACCGCGATGGTCGCGGCGGCGGTACGGGTGGGATCGTCGTCGGCGGCGACGGCCCGGTCGGCGGCGAGCCAGGCAAGGTCGGGGTGGTCGAGCTTGATCAGCACGTTTGCGGTGAGCCGGTAGGCGGAGGCGAGCAGGGTTGGGGTGCCGCTGGCGGCGTCCAGCAGGTCGGGCAGGGCACCGAGCAGTTGCGGGTAGCGGCGTGCTGATAAGCCATCCAGGCGTACGCGACCTGGTCGCCGGCCTGCTGCGCGGTGACGGTGCATCGGGGCCGGTGGTAGCGGGCGAGGGCGGCGCGTACCGTGTCGATGCCGTTCTGGGTGGGGGTGACGGCTGCCGGCTGGCGAGGGCCGAGCAGCATCTCCGGGTCGAGGCGCAGCACCTCGGCGATGTCGCGGATGACGGAGTACCGGTCGAGTCGGCGTACGCCGCGTTCGACCTTGTCGACCCAGCTTTTCGACTTGCCGAGCCGATCGGCGAAGGCCTGCTGGGTCATACCCCGATGCGTCCGTAACTCGGCCACCCGTCGCCCGAGGGGTACGGAGTTGTGATCCCGCCGGTAGGTCATCGGCTGCCCCCGGCGGGCGGCATGGTGTGGGTGTGCTCCCCACAACGCGGACACCACCGCGACTTCACCTTGAACGCGAACAACCCCGCCAGGAAGCCCAGCAGTATTCCGCTGAACACCATCATCATCACCTCCACAGTCACGGCCGCTCACCTTCCATTGGGGCCGAAGCCGGGTCTGAGTCCGCGGGGACTCGTGACCATGCGGAGTCGGCGGGCGGGCGGGTGACGACCAGCAGTGACACAGCGGGGCGTGCGGTGTGTCGCAGTAACCGCCAGCACCGGTCGTTTAACGCGGTGCAGGGGGAAGTACGGTGCATCTCAGATCCCTTCGGGTTCTGGCAAGCCCTCACATCGGAGCGTCTTTGGTCGGATGACCGATGTGAGGGCTTTTCCATGCTCTGCGCGCTGGCATCGAGCGTATGCGCACCCATTTTGCGCGCGCAGATTTACCGAGTCAATGACATGGTGCCAGGAAGCGTCGGCGCGTATGGTCGGTGCCAACCTCACGGGAAGATGGAGAATCGCGAGCGTGGAGAGCCCAACTTTCGTTCGGTTCCAGCTCGGTGCGCAGCTCAAGCAGGCGCGCGAGAAGGCTGGCGTGACCACCGAGCAGGCAGCCGCACTCATCGAGGTATCGCCGAGCACCCTGCGGAGGATCGAGCAGGGCAGGGTCGGCTTGAAGGGCCCAGCGTTGAACGCGCTACTCGACCGGTACGGGGTGGCCGATGACGAGCTGCGCGAGACGTTGCGATCGATGGCTCAAGCGGGCAAGCAGCGCGGCTGGTGGGCGAAGTACGGCGACCTGCCCAACTCCTATCGGCAGTACATCGGTCTTGAGTCCGCAGCGTCCGTGGTCGAGAACTTTGAAACTCTGGTCGTGCCGGGCCTGTTGCAGACGGTTGACTACGCCCGAGCGATCATCAGCGCTGACGCATCTCAGCCCACACCGCAGGCAACAGAGGAGCGGGTGACGGTGCGTGTGGAAAGGCAGAAGCTGCTCACCGAGGAGAAGCTGCGTCTGGTTGCGGTGATCGATGAGGCGGTGCTGCGTCGGCAGATCGGTGGACCCAACGTGATGCGAGATCAACTCTCGGCGCTGCTCGACGCGCAGAAGCGATGGAATGTGAGCATCCAGGTCATCCCCTTCCGAGAAGGGGCTTACGCCTCAATGGTGTCGAGCTTCCACATCCTCAGTTTCGACGAGGGGCCAGCGGTGGTGTACATCGAGGGCTTGACCGGCGACCTCTACGCTGAAGGTGAGGACGTTGACAGGTGTGCGCGGGTGTTCGGCAGTCTTCGAGCAGCAGCCCTGTCGCCTACGGCCTCGACCGCGATGATCAAGGGGATTCGGGACGAGGGGACGCCATGAAGGCGCTCGACAACCAGTGGCGAACCAGCAGTCGCAGCGGTGGCAACGGCGCATGCGTTGAGGCCCGGTACGCAGACCACGCTGCGCAGGTCCGCGACAGCAAAGACCAGCAGGGATCGGTGCTCATGTTCAGCGCCGGTCAGTGGATCGGATTTATTGAAGGCATCAAGGCCGGCGCATTCGGCAGCGGAGAGCGGTGAGCGCCTCCGCCAGGGGGAATTCTTGCCTGGACGGCAGCTTAGGGTAGCGCCGGCGATGCGGCCGTCCGGCCGATGTCCACGCGGGGCCGAAGCGGCTTTCGGCTGCCCCCTCTAGGCGTGGAGCTGCTGCGCGAGCTGGGCAGCCTTATCGAGCCGGCGAAGCATATTGCTCTCCCTGCCGAGGGAAGTCGCCCCACGTCATGACCTATTGTCCTAGGACGGCTTGCAAGGTGTCCTCTCCGTGACATAGCAATCCGGAGGCAGTGGCGTAGGGAGAACGGGCGCAAGTCTGCCCGCTGAACCCGCAACATGGGGGAGTCGGCACCGTGTATCGACCCGCCGCCGCGGTCGAGGCTCCGGACGGTGTCGGTCAAGGAGGCGTCGAACGGGCCGTGGATGGCTATGGCGTACGGGTCGTGTTGGTGTTGGTGTTGGTCTTGGTGAACGCGGTGTTCGCGGGTAGCGAGATGGCGTTGGTGTCGCTGCGGGAGAGCCAGCTGCAGCGTCTGGAGCGCACCTCCCGGGCGGGGCGGGTGTTGGCGAGGCTGGCGCGGGATCCCAACCGATTTCTGGCCACCATTCAGATCGGCATCACCCTGGCCGGGTTTCTGGCCTCGGCGGCTGCGGCGGTGTCACTGGCGGCGCCGCTGGTGGGGCCGCTGGGGTTCCTGGGATCGGCGGCGGAGCCGGTAGCGATCGTGCTGGTCACCATCGTGCTGACCTTCGTCACCTTGGTGCTGGGTGAGCTGGCGCCTAAGCGGATCGCGATGCAGCGGGCGGAGGGGTGGGCTCTGTTTGTCGCCCGTCCGTTGGACGCGTTGTCGGCGTTCTCCCGTCCGGCGGTGTGGCTGTTGAGTAAGGCCAGCGATGCGGTGGTGCGGTTGACCGGCGGGGACCCACGGGCCCGCCGTCAGGAGGTCACCACCGAGGAACTGCGGGACATCGTGGCCTCGCAGCGTAACCTCACCCCGGAACACCGCATGATCATCTCTGGGGCGTTCGAGGTGGCTGAGCGGATCCTGCGGGAGATCCTCGTCCCGCGCCGCGAGGTGGTCACCCTGTCCGAGTCACTGACCGCGCCGCAGGCGTTGCGGGAGTTGGGCCGGTCGGGGCAGACCCGCGCGCCGGTCGTGGGCCGCGCCGGCCTGGACGAGACCGTCGGTGTGGTGCACATGCGTGACCTGCTCGACCAGGAGGGCTCGGTCGCCGACTACGTCAGCGCGCCGCTGTATCTGCCGGAGACGTTGCGGGTCACCGAGGCGATTCGGGAGATGCGATCGCAGCGGCAGCAGTTCGCCCTTGTGGTGGACGAGCGTGGTGCCATCGACGGCATCGTGACGATGGAGGACCTGGTCGAGGAGATCGTCGGGGAGATCTACGACGAAACCGACCGGGATGTGCAGGCGGTCGTACGGGAGGTGGACGGGGCGCTGCTGTTGACGGGTGGTTTCCCGCTGCACGACCTACCGGACGTGGGTGTCGACCTGGACGAGGACACTATCGAGTCCGGCGACTACACGACGGTGGCGGGACTTGTCCTGGCACACCTCGGTCACATTCCCAAGGCGCCCGGCGAAGTGGTCGAGCTGCCGGGCCTGACCGCCGAGGTGGTCGAGGTGACAGGCCAGGCCATCACCCGAATACGCCTGCGACCCACACCGCGACGCCCCGACGGCCCTGACACGGACGAAACCGAGGTGGAGTCTTGACCGACGAGCGCCTACGCGAGACCGGCCGCGCCGTGCCCCGGCGACGTACCGATGAAGTGGCATGGATGAATCGTGGCAGGTGAGCAGG
Source organism: Micromonospora sp. NPDC048871 (assembly GCF_043198155.1). NCBI lineage: Bacteria > Bacillati > Actinomycetota > Actinomycetes > Micromonosporales > Micromonosporaceae > Micromonospora > Micromonospora sp. NPDC048871. The sequence continues at coordinate 210,880 of NZ_JBICUM010000005.1, forward strand.
GCAACCGGTTGATCATTGAGCACGAGGAGGTCATCGGAGTCGACTATTCCGCCGATGGATTAACTGGATTGGTCGGTGTTGGTGCCCGCTTCGTGCGGTGCCGCTTCGACGGGCTCTGGTTTCAGTATGTGGCGCTGGGCTCCGGCATGGAGCTGTCGCAGTACGTCGAGTGCTCCTTCGACGGCGCGGTGCTCACCGGCACGGCCGGATATTCGCGGTTTATCGGCTGCACCTTCCGGAACGCGGAGATCCGCGATTTGACGGCGGATTACCTGGAGCTTGTTGAATGCGTGTTTACAGGGCGGATTCAGTCGACGACCTTCTGGGGCGCCCCACCGCCCGGCTCCGCCGAGCGGTTTACGAGCAACTTGGCGTTCCTTGCCAAGCAGGGACGGGCGGAGCCGCCGGGATATCGCGCGCTTGCCCTGCGAGAGTCCAACAAGTTCCACGGCAACGACTTCTCCGGGGTCGACCTGGTTGGTGTGGACTTCCGCTACGGCATCGACCTGACCAGGCAGCGCCTGCCGACCGGTGCAGACTACTTATACCTTGAAGACGCCGAGGACGCTCTGCATCGTGCGCTTGCGCTGCTGGTCGACCGGCCGGAAGACAATCTCACGGCTCGGGTCGAGCGGTCGCTGCGGCGGATGCTCGACCGGGAGATCGGCACCGGCCAACGACAACTGCTGCTCCGCGAGGTGGACTACTCGAACTGGGGCGTGTTGAAGCCACCCGCCCGGCTCATGTTCGATCTCCTGCGGGAGGCCACCGATCCACTGCCCCGGGTTGCGCTGATCGGCTGCCGACGGCGGGAGGGCGACGTGGCGCCTTCAACGAGCGGCTGATGCCCGGACCAGCCCCACGCGTTGCCTGAATACCAGGCAGGGCCGGTCGGCCACCCCAGCTCTGCGGGCATGACGGTCCCGCTACCGTCCAAAAGTCGCCATCCGGCGAAGGCCCTCGTCGACGGTGATCGTCGGCTGGTATTCCAGGTGGGTCCGGGCGCGCGTGATGTCGTAGGCGCGGTCGCGGCCCATGAAGGTGACGATCCATTGGGTGAGCGGTGGCGGCGTGGTACTGCGGCGGGCCTTGGCGACGGTCTCCATGATCGTGGCGATGGCCGACGCGATTGCCCGGGGGTAGCTGCGGCTGCTGCTCACGTCGTGGCCCTGGGTGGCGAGCAGCGGGGTGAAGAAGGTGCGGGCCGGCCGGGGGTTGCCGTCGGTGACATAGCAGACGAGGCCGTGGTTTCCCCGTGTCATGGCCAAGGCGACGGCGTGGGCAAGGTTGTCGAAGTGGCAGAAGTCGACCGTGTGCTGCCCGCCGTCGATCCAGGCGAACCGGCCGGCCTCGACAGAGTCGACGAATCCTTGCAGGTTGCCGGCCGTGCCGTGGCCCCAGAGGAAGGGCGGTCGGAGGATCACCAGCGTGGTCTCTGCGTGGGGGAGTGCGAGAAGTTCCTGCTCGGTGCGCAGCTTGACTCGGCTGTAAGCGATGTTCGCCCGGCCGGTGTCGGAGGTTTCGTTAACGATGTTCAGGTGTCTGGTGCCGGTGGAGACGCTGGCGGCCGAGAGCAGGACGAAGCGTTTCACCCCTGCGGCTACCGCAGCCTGGTACAGGGCGCGGGTGGGCAGCAGGTTGCGCTCGACGAACAGTTCGTCGGGCCCCCAGAACTCCATGAAGGCCGCCGCGTGGACCACCGCGTCGACTCCGTGGAGGGTGTCCAGCCACGCCGGCGCGCCGGCGTGGCTTCGGAGGGCCCCTGTCAGGTCACCGCGTACCGGTCGCGCACCGGCGGCCGCGACCGCCTTCTCCGCAGTGGCGGACCTCGCGAGCGCGTGCACGGTGTGCCCGTCGGCCACGAGCCTGCGAATGAGCACACCGCCGGCAGAACCGGAGCCACCTGTGAGAAATACGTCCATGAGATCCCTCCACCATCGAGACACATCTTGTTGACGCTGTCATCTGAGAGAAGTGTGGATGGCTGAGCTGACAATGTCAACCGAACAGTTGACATTGTCAACTAGATAGCATGGCGTGGTGATCAGTCGCGTGGAGTCCGCTGCCGCCACCCGTCGTTCCCTGCTCGACGTGGCCGCCGGCCTGCTGGACGAGGGTGGACCGGAGGCGGTGACGCTGCGGGCGGTGGGTGCGCGGGCCGGCGTGAGTCGCGGAGCGCCCTACCGCCACTTCGCCGACAAGGGCGACCTGCTGACCGCGGTCGCGGCCGAGGCATGGGACCGGTTGGCGGATCGGGCCGTGGAATGGGCCGCCGATCCGCTGACCCCGGCGGAGGAGAAGCTACAGAAAATGCTCACCGGGCTCCTTGCCGTCGGCCGCGAGCAGCCACATCTGTATCGACTGATGCACCAGGCGCCCGCCAGTGACGAGGTGCTGCGCGCGGCATCGCGAAGCCAAGGCCCGTTCGTGGCCGTCCTGAGCGAGCTGGTCGGTGAGGACCAGGCCCATCGCTACGGGGCGCTGCTACTCACCAGCGTGCACGGGATAATCGGGATGGAGGCCAGCGGTCAACTCACCGCCGACAAGTGGCACACCGACGCCGACGACATCCTGACCCTCCTGACCGGCATGATCGGCGATCGCTGAGCAAGGAAGAAACGGCTGCCCACCGTGGGGCGATCCTAGGCCGCACCGTGACACGTGACAACGGGAGAGCGACCGCACCTCGTACCATCGAATCTTCTCGATACCGGAATACGACGGGGGTCGGGTATGCGGGCAGGAATGGTCACCTGGTCGGCGGCTGCCGTCTCGCTCGCCGTGCTGGCGCTCGGCTGCGCGGCCCCGGGCACCCGGGACGGCGACGGGCAGGCAATGCCCACGGATGCGTCGTCGCCGGCAGTGTCGTCGTCGTCCGCAGCGGTGGCGGAGCCGACCGGTCGGCAGCCAGACGCATCTCCGAACCATGCCGACAACAACGGCTGGAAGCAGCGCCATGAACTGTCCGCTGCGGATGAGCGCGCCGGGCGGGACCTCGCCGCGCGGATCCGACCTTCGCTTGAGGCGCTACGCGCCGCCGGGGACTTCGCGCCGACCTCCACCCGGCAGGCGCTGCTAGATCTGGGTCTTCAGGCAGACGCGATCGAGGTCACCGCCATGCGACCGCCGATCGGGCAGGAAACCCCACCACAGGGAGCGGTGTACGCGGTTCGGTTCGGAACCGTGGGCTGTGTGATCGGGGACGTACGGCCTGACCGGGTGATGGTCGAGGTCACCGGCTCGGCTGCCGAGTTCGGCTGCCTGGAGCCGTCCTCGCACTGACGCCACCCGGCACCGGGCCGGATGGCAGGGGAAAGGCTGCCGGTAGGAGAATGTCGATTGAGGTGGGCAGGATGACTGACGAAGCGTGGCGACCTGCCCCTGATCCGCTCGTGGTCTGCTCGCGCGGGTCTCTGGTGGAGTTGGCCGCAGTGCTGCCGTCGTCCGGCAGATTCGTCGTCGCCCGCCTTGACGGCACGAGGATGACAGACGCCGATCAGGTTCTCTACGACTTCTCGGACGCCCTGCGCTTTCCCCGCTACTTCGGCTGGAACTGGGACGCCCTGTCCGACTGCCTCAGGGACCTGCACTGGCTGCCCGCGGACGGCTACCTGCTGATCGTCGACAACGCACCCCGACTGATGGCGGACCGTACCCAGGACCGGCACACGCTCTTCCGTGTCCTCGCCCGGGCAGTTCACCACTGGGTCAGTCCGCTCGGTCAGCCGGAGGGCAAGGTCGTCCCGTTCACGACCCTGCTGCTGTGTGACCGGGACGAGGAGACGGTACGCCTGCGCCAGGACATCGCCCAGGCACTGCGCAACGGCCGGTGAGATCCCACATCGCTCGCGACCGTCGCCATCGACTCATCGGCGTAGCCGCACGTCATTGCGGGGCGTATCCCGTTGGCGTTCGTAGTCGGCGACCGTGGGGACGACGGGGAGCACGAGCAGCAGGACCAGGTACACCACGGCGAGTAGACCACCGGTGACCATGCTCAGCAGCAGCACGACCGTTCGTACCCAGTCGACGCGGAATTCGCCGTACGCCGCGACGCCGACGCAGATACCGCCGAACCATTTGCCCTCGTGGATCCGGCACCAGAACCGCCCGCGTGATCCTCCCTCGGCGGGAGGCGGGGCGGGGCGTACCGGGCTGACCGGCCCGAGGTCGGCCAGGATCGCGGCCATCTGCGTACCGGTCACCGGGTTGTCGCCTGATTCCGCGAGGGTGCTCAACCGGTCGCCGATCGCGGACTCGAGATCTCGGACGATCTCGTCGGCGTCCGGGTCGGAGCGCAGCGCGTGCCGCGCATCATCGAGGTACTGCCGCAGGGTGTCGCGTGCTCCGGCGGTGGCGGGAAAGGCCATTGCATGCCCGGTGAGGCGGATGGATACCGGATCGCTCATGGGGTCACCGTCCAATGGTGTTGATCGCGCGGGTCAGCTCGTTCCAGTACTCCCGGAATGCGGTGAGCTGGGTTCTGCCGGCGTCGGTGAGGGAGAAGTACTTCCGGGGTGGTCCCGTCGGCGACTCACGCCACTCGTGGTGTACGAGTCCGTCTCGCCGGAGCTTGCTCAGCAGCGGATAGAGCGTGCCCTCCTGGGCTGGGAAGTCCGCCTCCTGTAGCGCGGCGAGGATCTCCGCCGCGTACCGCTGCTGGGACTCGACGGTAGCTAGTACGAGTGGCTCGAGCAGGCCGCGCCGCAACGCCACGAGCTTCGGATCGGTCTGCATGTGGGTACCTTGTCACAACAAGGTACCTGTGGCAATGCAAGCCCGTGATCTCCTGCCGCTGAGTGGGGCTGGCTCTGCGGGAGACCGAGGGTTTCGCTGCTGAAGAACTAGTGGGGTGACGAGGAACGAGACGGTCCCACGCCCAGTGCCGCCTCGACGATCCGGACGGCCTCGGCGGGGTCGATACCGACACTGGTGATGACCGCCGCGTAGTCGCGGGCGGCGCTGCGGGCCCGGTCGAGGGCCTGTTCGCCGGCGGCCGAGACGAACGAGCCGGCCCGCCCGTGGGTCTCGATCAACCCGGCCTCCTCCAGTTCCCGGTACGCCCGAGCGACCGTGTTCGCGGCCAGGCCCAGATCGGCCGCGAGCCTGCGGATCGTCGGCAGTTTCGTGCCGACGGCCAGCGAGCGGTCCTGGATCTGCCGGGCGAGCTGGGCCCGGAGCTGCTCGTACGGCGGCGTCGGTGAGGCTGCGTCGATGACGATCACCGGACGAGCATGACGCGCCGGGCTGCAGTCCCGCTACCCGGGGTCTGGCCTGGAAGGAGCAACACGGCCGGTCAGTGAATCGACGGTGCTATGTAGGTGCCGGCCCGCAGGGCACGATTACGACGACCAGCCACCCTCGCGTTACAGCGCCAAGGATGTGAGTAGCGATGACAAGCCCGGCACCGACGAGCTGGCCGAGCCTGCGGGTCTCGGACTGGACCGACACCCGCGACACCCTGCACATGTGGACCCAGATCGTGGGCAAGATCCGCATGGCACACGCTCCGATGCTCAACCACTGGTGGCAGGTCACCCTTTACGTCAGCCCGCGCGGGCTGACGACCTCGACCATCCCGTACCGCACGGGTGCCTTCGAGATCGAGTTCGATTTCCTCGGTCACCAGCTCGACGTGCGGACCAGCAGCGGCGACGCGCGGAGCCTCCCGCTTCGGCCGATGCCGGTCGCCGAGTTCTACGCCCAGCTCCTGGACCTGCTCGATCAGCTCGGGATCGAGGCGCCGATCCGGCCGCGCCCCAACGAGGTCGACCCGGCGATCCCCTTCGCCGAGGACTGCGAGCACGCCTCCTACGACGGCGAGGCGGTCACCCTGTTCTGGCGACAACTGCTCCAGGCGAACCGAGTGATCGGCGAATTCCGGTCCTACTTCGTGGGCAAGGTCAGCCCGGTGCACTTCTTCTGGGGCGGGATGGACCTCGCCTGCACCCGCTTTTCCGGCCGGTCGGCCCCGCCGCATCCCGGGGGCATGCCCAACTGCGCGGACTGGGTCATGGCCGAGGGGTACTCCCGCGAGCTATCCAGCTGCGGATTCTGGCCCGGAGGCGGCGAGGAAGGTGCCTTCTACTCCTACGCCTATCCCGAACCCGACGGGTTCTCCGAGCAGCCGATCGGTCCCGACGGCGCGTACTTCAGTACGGAGTTCAAGCAGTTCCTGCTGCCGTACGAGGTCGCCCGCGCCGCACCGGATCCGGACCGTGCGGTCGCCGAGTTCCTCCACACCACCTACAAGGCAGCAGCGGACCGGGGACACTGGGACCGCTCCGCGCTGGAGGACGACCCGTTTCGGTGGCACAACCGCCTCGCGACCTCCGGGTGATCCTGCCCTCGTTCATCAGCTGATTGGGGGGTTTGCTGCAACGATGCGAGACGTGGGAACTGTGAAGACTACGCCGCCTGCCATCTCGCCCCTCGCCGGCGAGCCGATCGACCGTGCCGATGCCGAACGCCTCGCGGGGGTGCTGAAGGCGTTCGCCGACCCGGCCCGGCTGCGACTGCTCAGCCTGATCCAGTCGGCTCCAGAGGGAGAGGCCTCGGTCAGTGACCTCACCGAGCCTCTCGGGCTCTCCCAGCCGACCGTCAGTCATCACCTGCGGATCCTCACCGAGGCCGGCCTGCTCGAGCGTGACAAGCGCGGCGTCTGGGCGTACTACCGTCTCGTGCCGTCCGCCATCGCCACAGTCGCCGACCTGTTGACCCCGCCCCGCAAACGAGCAACGAAGAAGTCCCGCTGACCGACGCCTCGAAGACCACACCACTCGTCACACACGCACCGACTGCCGCGTCGTCGGAAACCGCGCATTGCCGGCGGCATCAGGGGACGCCCCGGTCGACCTCGGTGCCGTAGTCGGTGAGTAGGTCGTCGAGATATTCCTCGTGTCCGAGTGCCTGGCCTTGGGCGACGACGACCGCGACCTCCTCCACGCCGACCAGCATCGCGGGCCATCGACACCACACGAGTTGATCGCGTACGAATCGCAATGCACCACGACGCAGCAAGGCTGGCAGGGTCGGCGACGTGGAGTGACCGGAGAGAATGTATGGGTGGATCCCACGAACTTGCACTGGGCGTCACGCCGGTATCTGATGACGCGATACGAGGAACTTCAGAGCGAGTACGGTCGGCTGCCCGACGGGGGCCGCCGCGCTGATGGGTACCACTACACCACCGAAGCGAAGCGGATCTTCCCCCGCTACAACGTCGTGGAAGCCATGCTCATGGCGGTTGAGCGAATTGACCCGGATCGGGTTCCCGCCGTCGACGTACTGGTCAGCATGATGCTGGCGGCTGCCGACGGTGGGGACTTCCCGCTCACTGAGCCGCCCTACGACGAGGTCGAAGCACAGGCCGTGACCGATGAGCGCCGGCTGTTCGCTGCGAAGGTGCAGCATTGGGCGGCGCAGCCCGAATTCCGCACCGACCCGGTCCCGTATCGGCGCGTGCTCACGCGCGAGGAGTCATCGGCCTGGCGGACGTCACTGCAGCAGCGATGGGGGGTGCAGAACGGCTGGTGGCACCCGATGCTCGGTAGTTCGGTTCCACACGACGTGCTGGTGCTGGCTGAGGAGTCGATGTGGGAGGGCGACGGCGTTGATCAGGTTCGCCGAGTACTGCGAGAGTTGGGCCGACCGCGGGTAGTCGAGTTGGGCGAGTATGGGGCCGACTACCTGCTGGATGTCGAGATCGTCGCCCCGCGGTACGCTCTCGTGGCGACCTGGCCTGAGGTCGACCGGTGGCGGTGGCCCGGATGGCAGGCACTCGACCATAAGTGAGCGCCGTCTTCCGTATCGAAGCGCGAGACGAACTCAGCACCGCACCGCAAGCGCGGACGATCAGGTGAGCTCGCCAGCGCGCGGATCGCTGTACGGTGACCGGCCCGGTGACCGGGAGGGGCCTACTCCGATGGCGGTACGGGCAGCAGGCGATCGGGAGTGGGCAGCCGACACGCCGCGAGAACGGCCAGGCCTGCACCGGTCGTGTTCAACAGCACGTCGTCGATCGACGAGACACGTCCGAGTGCCAGGGCGTACTGCAGTGCTTCCACTGCGGTCGACATGCCTGCGGCCACGATGACCACATGTGTGAGCCGGACCTGCCACCCCAGACCCAGACCGAACCCCACCGCCGCGAACACCAGCAGATTGCCGACGATCTGGAAGAACGCGGTCAGCGGATGGTCGGCGAGGATCTCCACCAGGTCGCGCAGCGGCACCAGCCGCACTTCTCGGGGCGCGTCGAGTGGGGTGAGGACCACCACCAGCCATGGCAGCGTCCAGACCACCATGACCGTCGTGGCCAATGCCCGCCGGACCGCCAGCCCTGCGGGGACACCGCGCCTCCGGTAACAGGTCACGAGGTGACGCGTACCGACCAGGCCGGCCATGACGAGAGCCACCGCAGTCGCCACGACCGGAAGCCAACGCAGGTACCCGCCCGGGATCATCGTGGAGCATCGTAGATGCTGACAGCTGCGAACTCGGTGGCGTGAGCGGTGGACCAGGCGTGAGGATGCGTTCGTGGCCGCTGATGTGTTGCTCGCTCGGGCTCGGGTGGTGTGGCGTGAGTTGGCCGGTGTTCCGATGGCCTTACCCGCTGACGGCGGCGTCGACGTAGCCGTCTCGGCTGAATCGCGGCTGTCTCCGCCGGGCTGGGTCGGAATCGTCGCCTTGGGCGACGCCGCGATCGTCACCCTGCCGGCAGACAATCGGGCCGAGACCGTACGTGGGGTGCTGCGCAGCGTGCCCGTCGAGGAACTGACCGACCCGGACCGGCTCCGCGCCGTACTGCCGGTCGCCGAGGTGCTGGGTCCGGCGAGCCTGGCCTACCTCGACGACGGTGACTTCCAGCCGGTCGGGCTCGACACCGTGGACGTGGTTCCTCGTGCACATGACGATCTTGTCAGGCTCCTGGCCTCCGTTCCCGTGGACGACGCCGACGAGTGCGGGTTGGCTGACATCACCTCTGCGGCGTTCGTGGTGCGCCGCGGCGACCACGTCGTCGCGGCGGCAGGTTACCGGCACTGGCCGGGTATGGCGGCTCACCTGTGCGTCCTCACCAGGCCGGATCATCGCGAGCGCGGACTGGCGCGTGCCGTCGCCTCCGCGGCAGCCGCGGACGGCTTGGCGAACCGCCTGTTACCGCAGTGGCGGGCTCGCCCGGAGCCATCGCGCCGAGTGGCACGGTCGCTGGGATTCCGCCAACTCGGCACCCAGCTGAGCATCCGAATCGGCATCTGAGCCCACACCAGATCGCTGGCTACGCGAGCCTTTGCAGCACAGCACAGGTCACGCTGCCCGTGGCAGTTCCGGACGGATCAACCCGTGGCTGTCAGCGCGGCTTGCAGATGCTCGCAGGCGTCCTCGTCGAACGCGACGAGTCGTACCCGTTGGACGTTTGTCGCTGTTGATCTGATCGTTGCTACGGCGATGCGGGCGGCCTGGTCGGCAGGAAAGCCGTACACGCCGGTGGCGATTGCGGGGAAGGCGACGCTGCGGGCGCCGAGTTCGTCGGCGACCTGCAGGCTCCTGCGGTAACAGGAGGCCAGGACGTCGGCCTCACCGTGGCCGCCGCCCTCCCAGATCGGCCCAACCGCATGGATGACGTGCCGCACCGGTGGGTCGAGGTCGAAGGCCGGGGTAGCCATCGCATCGCCCGGATCGCAGGGGCCGATCGCACCCCCGGCTCGGGCCAGACGGGGCCCGGCAGCGCGGTGGATCGCGCCGTCGACACCACCACCGCCGAGCAGGGACTCGTTGGCCGCCGTGACGATGGCGTCCACGTCCTCTCGCGTGATGTCACCCATTACAACCTCGATGATTGCCACGGCAGAATCGTGACACACCGCTGGCGTGCCGGCCCGCTGTCGCCGAACCGGTGGCCGCCGGTTACGGCGTCGAATTCGTTGTATGGCGCCGGCGTTCCGACCATCGTCGAGCATCGTGAGGCGTTGAAGGTGTCCGCCGGCCGCGTGGAGCGACGGTGGTTCATCTGAGCGTCTGGCCTTGATCGAAGGCGACACGGTGGTACTCGCCCAGGTGGTGCGAGCTGCGCAGGCATGGCACGACGGAGCGTCCTTGACCGAAATCCCTGAGGCCCCTCCGTTCGTCAAACTGACCGGTCGGACCGCTGGTCAGCGTGCCGACATCCCGTAATCTTCGAGTGGGCAGGACAGTTCTGCCGCGTCTGAGGAGCGACCACAGCGCGGCACAGTGGTGCGTGGAATCATCTCCGAGATCCACAACTTCGGCGTCTTCGTGCCTCTCGAGGGGGACCGGCCGGCTCGCCCGGCACTGGGTTCATTCGGATTCCGGAGCTGACCTGGGAGTACTTCTTCGACCCTGGCGACGTGGTGCACGCCGGGCAGCAGGTCACCTGCGAGGTGCTCGACTTCGACGTCACCCGTGGACAGGTACAGCTTTCGCTGAAGGCGTTGCAGGACGATCCGATGGTCACGTTCGCGGACCGGGTCGGTGAGGTGATGTCCGGGCCGGTCATCCAGGTGCCGTTCGGTGTCTTCGTCCGCGTCGCGCCGGGCATCGCGGGACTGCTCCACGAGCCCTCGGCGCAGCGCTTCGCCGGCTCGCTAGGTGCTCAGCCGTTCGTGACGCCGTCTGCTGAGGACGATCAGGTGAGGTGACCACGCTGGATGGTCACCTTGGCTAGATACTCATCTTGCTTGTATTTCAGGTTATGCGATCGACCTCGCGTCCCGCGCTGCGGGAACCGTCGTACTTCGTCCTTGCGGCTCTGCTCGGTGGCCCGCTTCACGGGCATGCCGTGATCAAGCGGGTGACCGAGCTGTCCGACGAGCGGGTGACCCTCGCCGCCGGTTCGCTGTACTCGGTGATCGACCGGCTGCTCGGCGAGGGACTCATCACCGCCGACGGCGAAGAGATCGTCAACGGGCGTGCCCGTCGCTACTACCGGCTCACCGACGAGGGCTACCGCGTACTCGCCGAGGAGGCCGACCGGCTCGCCCGGGCCGCCCGGGTGGTCATGGATCGGCTGCCGCACCGGGGCTTCCCGCTGGGAAGTGCCGATCAACCTTCTATCGTGAGGACCAGGCCAGCATGAGTTCTGATGTTCTGGAGAAGCGGTACCGAATGCTGCTGCGGGCCTATCCGGCCGGTTACCGCCGGGAGCGTGCCGACGAACTGATCGACACGTTGATCGGCGACGAACCGACCACCCGCCGCTGGCCCAGCATCCGGCAGGCGGCCGCACTGATCCGGGGCGGCCTACGGGTGCACGGCGGCAGCACTGCGGCCCGGCCCACCGCCGTGCTGCTCTGGCAGGGGCTTCACCTGGGCGCCATGGCGGTGCTGGCGCTGGGTGTGCTCATCGGCGTGAACGACATCGTCGCGACGTTCCAGTTCGGCGGATCCGCAGACCCCCTGCACGCCCTGCGGAACGAGGGCATCCAGATTGTCATGGCTAGCACGGCGCTGGTGGCGGTCGTCGCGGGCCACGACCGTACCGCCGCCGTCCTGGTGGTGACCGCGGCGGTGGTGCCGATCGTGATCTCTCCGTACCTGTTCCTCAACGGCCTGCCGCAGGTTTGGGCGCCGGTTGTCGCCGCGCCACTGGTCATCGCGGGCCTGTGGCGACCGGCGGACGTGCCGCCTGCGCCCCGGGCCAACGCGCTGCTGGTCATCGCCGGCATACTCGCCCTGCATCTGATCCCGGTGGAAGCCTTCCGCCCCGCCGCGATGAGTTCGCAGATCATTTCCGCCGCCATGGTGATCGTCGCCGTAGCCGCCTTCCTGTGGGTGGCGACAGCCGACCAGCGACTGCTGATCGCCGTCGCCCCGACCCTCCTGCTGGGCACGCTGCACCAACTGGGTAACACCGGAACGGGGGAACTGCTGCGCCGGCCCGACGCCCTGCCGTCCCTGGCCCTCGCGGTTTGCATGGTGGTCGTCGCGGTCGTCTCGACTCGGCTGCGGCAGCGCACCCGCGCCTGACCAGCCACCGGCAGGCGGTATGGCGCAGCCGCTGGATCATGGCGCAGAACGAGGACCTCCGCGTTCTGCGCCACCGCGAGCCGACATCGTGCAGGGGCTCCGGCAGGTACCCTTGGCCGGTGTTCTCGCCCCACGGTCCGTCTCTGCGGGAACTCTGCGTCCAGGCGTTCTCTTCGGTCGAGCGCGGCTATGACCTGCTGGCCCCGAAGTTCGACCACACGCCTTTCCGTACGCCGGACAGCTATCTCCGCGCGACAGCCGACGCGTTGTCCGAACTCGGCCCCTTCGACCAGGGCCTGGACGTGTGCTGCGGCACCGGGGCGGGCATGGCGGTGCTCAGGTCCGTGTGCCGAGCCGGCATCACCGGCGTGGACTTCAGCGCCGGCATGCTCGCCCAGGCACGCAGCGCCCACCCGGACGCCACCTGGGTTCAGGCCGATGCGCGTGCCCTGCCGTTCACCGGAGGCTTCAGCCTGGCCGTCAGCTTCGGAGCGCTCGGGCACTTCCTGCCCACCGAGCGACCGGCCCTCTTCGCGGGCGTCCACCGCGCGCTGCGGCCCGGCGGGATCTTCGCCCTCCCGATCGGTGCACCGCCGCCACTGACCTCGACCGCGCACTGGGCCGCGCTCGGCTTCGACCTGGCCATGCGGGTACGCAACACCGTGTGGCGACCCCCCTTCGTCATGTACTACCGGACCAACCCGCTGCCCGCAGTGCGCGACGACCTGACAGCGGCCGGCTTCACCGTCACCACCGTCGCCCTGACCGCCCTGGGACAGCGCCGTGACGGCAACCCACGGTGCCGGCTAGTCCTCGCCCGACGACCACGCTGAAAGCACGATCCGCGATTACGGACCGCATCCACGGACGCGGGAGCGGTGCGTGAGAGTGACCTGTATCACAACATTGAAGACTATCGAATAGATTGAGATCGCTCTGAGTGATCAAGAGTGGTCCATCCCATCAATTGATCGACATGTAGCGATCAGTGGCGGTGAGTGATGGATCCGCCACCCTGGGGCGGTGCAACCTCGGGGAGGTTGCACCTCTACTGTCGCTGCCACTACTTGCTCTTACGGGGGTGTGTGTTGGGCGTTCGGTGGCGGCGTGGGCTGTCGGCTGGAGTCACAGCCGTGTTGGCTGTTGGAGTGATCGGTGTTCCAGCGCCGGAGCGGGTTGCTGCGGGAGAACGGCAGTGCGTGGATACAGCCGCTTCCGAGGCCGAGGCGAGCGCGCTGGCTACGTCATGCGGGCAGCCCGTCGTGGTGGACGGGTCGCGAACGGAATTCGCCGAGGTCACCGCGCTGCCGGACGGACGGCTGCAATTCGCGTCGTCGGTGGTGCCGCAGCGCACCCGCAAGGACGGCCGGTGGGAGGAGATCGACCTCAACCTGGCCCGAGGCGGGGATGGCTTGTGGCGACCCCGGGCGTCCGTCGCGGATGTGGCGTTCTCGGACGGCGGGCAAGCCGCGCTGGTGACGTTGACGCGAGCCGGGCGCGCGGTCACGCTCTCGTGGCCGGAGGCCCTGCCGGCCCCGACGGCTTCGGGTGACTCGTTGATCTACCCGAACGTGCTTTCCGATGTGGACCTGGTGGTGCGGGCGACGCGGACCGGCTTCACGCACGTTCTGGTGGTCAAGACGCCGGCGGCGGCAGCCCTCCCAGGAGTACGCGCGCCGCGGTTCCGGGTCGGTGGGAACTCCGAGATCGTCCCAGGTCCGGGCGGCAGCTTGCGAGCCATGGCAGGTACTGCTGTCGTCGCCTCGGCGGAACCGGCGGTCATGTGGGATTCTCGGCTGCAAGCCCCCGAGGGAGTCGCGTCGCGAGGTGCGTCGCAGCAAAGCGACCCGTCGACGCCGACGGCGGCCGGAGACGCGGCGCGGGTCGGCGCGGTCGGCGTCGAGGTTTCCGACGGCGATCTGGTGCTGCGTCCGGATGTGGCGCTCCTTGATGATCCGGACGCGGTGTTCCCGCTCTTCGTCGACCCTGCCTGGTCGGTCTTCAAGAGCAAGTGGGCGTACGGAACGAACAACGGCTCATCGAACTCGGACACGAGCAGAGCGCGAGTGGGGTTGAACCCGGACACCGGCGCTCTGTATCGGTCGTACTTCGAGTTCTCGACAACGGCCAACGGGGTGTCCCTCAAGGGTAAGCACATCGAGTCGGCCTACGTGCAGATGAAGCTGGACCATTCCTGGTCCTGCGACGAGACGGTCACGTCGATGTACGCGACCCCGTCGATCAACGCGACGCCGAAGGCGGGTTGGACGACGATGAAGCTGAAGTCGTTCCTGAACACGGCCACCGGGAATGCGAACGAGGCGGGTGGGTGTTCCTCGATCCAACCCGACATGATCATGAACTTCCAAGGAAACAACACCACCGACCACGTAAAGGCAGCCGCAAACGGAAAGTGGAACTCGATCACGGTGGGGTTCACCGGACGAGCGTCAGACGGGTCGGGTGAGTCGACGCAGAGCCGGTGGAAGAAGTTCTACCCCAACGACGCCAAACTGATCGTCGACTACGACAGCAAGCCCGGTGCTCCGCACAGCCTGCAGGTCGCCGGAGTGGCCTGTAATTCCGGGGTGCTGACGGTCGGCACGCTGACCCCGACGTTCTCTGCAGTCTTTCCCGACGCCGACCCCAGCGATTCCTTGACCGGTAGGTTCGAATGGATCGAGGTCCCAGCCGGGGGCATGGGCGCGGTGACGGACACCTACCCGACCCGCAAGAGCGCACCACCGGCGAAGACGGGAATCACTCCCAACACCGAGGCGGAGAGCAACCCAGTAACCATCGCAAAGGGGCCCACGTACGCATTCCGCGCCAAGGGTACCGACAAGGCCCCGTATTCGATCACCGGGCCCTGGTCGTCGTGGTGCCGATTCGCCGCGGACACCACCGTGCCAGAAGCGCCCCGGTTCAGCCTGTTTCCCCCGATGGGTCGTCCTGGCGAGGCCGTATCGATCAGCTTCACTGCTTCATCGGACGTGACCAAGTTCCGCTACGGATGGTCCAACCCGCCGACGACCGAGATAGCCGCCAGCGGCACCACAATTTTTAAGACGGCTACGGCCCGCGTCACCGTGCCAAGCTTCGGACAGAACACCTTCTGGGTTCGCGGCATCGATGCGACTGGCAATCTCGGCAACATCGGGTCCCTCACGTTCAATGCTCTGCCCACCTCACCGGCGATCGCGAAATGGGGCCTGGAGGAGTATCCGGGCATCAACCAGACTGTGGCGCTCGCCGACCAGCAGCCGGCCCGGGGCGGTCAGACCGACCTGATCGCATCGAACGTCAACTGGACCGACGACGTGAGGATGAACGGTGGCAAGACCGTCGGTTTGAACGGTGCCTCCTCGGCGCTGACCACGTCAGGCAGTGTCCTCGATACGAGCGATTCCTTCAGCGTCGCCGCGTGGGTTCGGCTCAACTCGCTGCCGACGACCGGCGACAACGTCGTCGCATCCCAAGCGGGGGTCAACACCGCCGGCTTCCATCTCGGCACCCGGGTGATCGGCTCGCCGGCCACGCCACGCTGGTCCTTTCTGATGAAGGACAGTGACAACCAGTCAAGTACCACCCGCGCGGCATACAGCAGCATCGCCTTGACCGCAGCCGATGTCGGACTATGGACGCATATCACCGGCGTGTATGACAAACCCGCTGGCAAAGTGCGGCTCTACGTCGACGGGGCACTGGCCGCCGAGGTCGATCGGAGCGTGCCACCGTGGACTGCCACGGGCACGTTCGCGGTGGGCCGAGGGTGGAGCTCTGGCGTGGCTGACAACTGGTTCCACGGCAACGTCGCCGATGTCCAAGCCTACGACCGGGTGATCGTGCCAGACGACTTCACCGGTAAACCGGCACACGACCCGACGGCCAGCTGGTTCCACGAGCCAGGGATGCTGACGCCGGTGCAGGTTGGCAACTGGAACTTCGAGGCTGCGACTCCGTGCTACCTGGCCGACTTGAGGGACACCTGCGAGGCACCCGACACGGTGACTGCCTGGGGTCGATGGCTGGCATTGACGCGGGGATCAAGCGTGGGTGCCGGCTATTCCAACAACGGCTCCGGCTTGTGGCTCGATTACGAATACTTCCCGGAGGAGGGATACGTCGAGAGCACCGGAGAGTACGCACGGAGCGCGGTGAAGACGGGCACCACGCCACCGGATGCCGACGGTCTGGAGTTCACCCAGTGGCAGGACAAGCCAGTTCTGCGCACTGACCAGTCGTTCACGATATCGGCCTGGGTGATGCTCGATCGGCTCGACGGCATGCGGACGGCGGTATCCCAGCGAGGAGTGCACGAGAGCGCTACCTGGCTCAAGTTCAACTCCACCCTGGGCAAGTGGCAGTTCCTCGTCAGCGCCGCCGATGCCAACACCACGTCCACGGCCAGCGTCACCTCGACATCGGTTGCCGAGGAGGGCGTGTGGACCCACCTGACCGGGGTGTACGACGCCGGGCGCAAGCAGCTTCGCCTCTATGTCAATGGTGAGCTCGAAGGGGTTACGAGCATCGGGTTCACCCCGATGGCGTCGACCGGCCCGCTGCTGGTGGGTCGCACCCTGTGGAGAGGCGAACTCATGGACCAGTGGACCGGCGGCATCGACGATGTCGCAGTGTTCCAGGGTGCGCTGACGGACGCGGCGGTGTACCTGCTCTACGACTCGTAGCCTCGGCTGGGCTGGGTCGGCACCGCGGCCGGTGCTCGACGCTGCTGACCCAGCCCAGCAGTCGCTCACCCTCCAGCTTTGGCGTGGCCGGACCGGACACGTCGGACCCCTTTCTTCCATTGCTCGTGCCGATATGACCCATCTGCACCCTTGCTCCGTGCGGCTGTTCTTACCGGGGAGAAATGCATGTTGTCTGCACGATCCGTCCACGATTCGCCGCGGCCACCACGGAGCATTCATCGAGCGCACCGACTGCGTCGTTGGATCGCCGGCCTCACCGTCATCCCCGTAACAGCGTCGCTGCTGGTCGCTTTGCCGGCGGAGGCCGCCGTTGCGAGGGCAGAGCCCGTGCGACCGCCGGTTGAGGAACTCGATCCACACGGCGGTCCGGTGTCGGGACGGGCATGGACGCAGAAGCTGATGCAGGAGACTCTCGTCCCGAAGCCGGTATGGCCGGCAGCAAGTACCGCTCGGGCGACGCTCGCCGCACCGAGCACGCCTGGCCGGGGCGTTCGGGCAGGCACGCTGCCAGTATGGGTCGCTCGCAGTGGCGGCCCAGCCGGCGCGCGCGTCACCAGCGTGGACGTGCAGATCGTGGACCGGGAGTTACTGTCGGCCAACTGGCGTGACGGCCTGGTGCTCAAGGTGACGGCACCGATCGGGGCTGCTGCCGGCACGGCCAAGGTTTCGGTGGACTACAGCTCCTTCCGGTACGCGGTGGGTGGATCATGGGCGTCACGGCTGCGGCTGTGGCAGGTACCGGCCTGTGCCCTGTCGACACCCGATGCACCGGGTTGCCGATCGGTACCGCTTCCCACCACGAACGATCTCGGTGAGGGCGTGGCGACCGCGGAGGTGACCGCCGTTTCCACCGCGGCGGCATCTAGGGAAATGGCGCGGTTGTCGGGGGAGATGACGACCCAGGCGAGTGGCTCCTTCCTCGCCCTTGCGGCGGCAGGCGCGGGCGCCGACGGCGACTTCACCGCCACCAGCCTCGCCCCCTCGTCGACGTGGTCGGCCGGGTCGTCCTCCGGGGACTTCTCATGGAACTACCCCCTGCGTACGCCTCCGGCGACTGGACCGGAACCGTCGGTCGGGTTGGCCTACTCGTCCGCCTCCGTCGATGGTCGGTCGGAGGTGACCAACAACCAGCCGTCGTGGATCGGTGAGGGTTTCGACTATTCGCCGGGGTTCATCGAGCGGCGGTACGTGTCCTGTGCGGAGGACCGGAAGAAGAGCGGCGCGAACAACACGACGGACACCGGCGACCTGTGCTGGCGGTCGGACAACGCGACGATGAACCTGAACGGCCGCAGCACCGAGCTGGTCTTCGAAACCGGCAAAGGCTGGCACGCGCGTACCGAGGACGGCTCGAAGATCGAGAAGCTGACCGGTGCGTCAGGCAACGGTGACAACAACGGTGAGCACTGGAAGGTCACCACCACCGACGGCACGCAGTACTTCTTCGGTCTGCACTCACTGCCGGGCCATACGTCGAAGACCAACTCGACCCTGGCCGTACCGGTGTTCGGCAACCACTCCGGAGAACCGTGCCACCAGACGGCTTTCGCCAACTCCGACTGCCAGCAGGCATGGCGGTGGAATCTGGACTACGTCGTCGACGTGCGCGGCAACACGATGTCGCTCTGGTACGGCAAGGAGACCAACAAGTACGCCCGCAACGACACCGACTCCGACGACGTGTCCTACGACCGGGCAGGGTATCTGGAGCGGATCGACTACGGCACCTATGACCGCACGTCGGCCATCCACGGAGTGACCGAACGGAAAGTCACTCCGTACGCGAAGATCGTCTTCGATACCGACATGCGGTGCTTCTCGAACTGCGGCACCGAGTCCAACCCGGTGAAGGCGTCGTGGAAGGACACCCCCTGGGACCAGGAGTGCAAGGCGTCGGCGACGTCATGTGCGCAGCAGTACTCGCCGACCTTCTGGACGACCAAGCGGTTGAAGAAGGTCACCACCTGGGTGTGGGACACCACGAAGACCACCCCGGCATGGCAGGACGTCGAGTCGTGGACCCTGTCGCACACCTTCGCGGCGACGGCGGACTCCACTCACACCGGGCTGTGGCTGAACCGGATCGACCACGCGGGGCATGTCGGCGGCACCGTCAGCCTACCGCCGGTGACCTTCGAGGCGGAGTCGTTGCCGAACCGGGTGCTGACCGAACACGGCACGACCGACAACTGGTTGCGGATATCCAGCATCGTCACGGAGACCGGGTCCCGAATCAAGGTCGACTACGCGCAGCCGGAGTGCACCGAGGCGATGGTGGAAGGGTTGCAGCCGCATACCAACACCAAGCGGTGCTACCCGGTACGGGTGCCGGACCCGACCGACCCGACCGGTCAGCGACTGATCACCGAATGGTGGCACAAGCACCGGGTCGAGCATGTGGCCGAGGATGACGTGCAGTTGGCCAACGGCCACCAGGCGCCGTCGAAGCACACCTGGTACGAGTACGTGGGATCGCCGGCGTGGCACTACGCCGACGACGACAGTCTGAGCAGGCCGGAACGCAAGACGTGGTCGCAGTGGCGTGGCTACGCCCAGGTCAAGACCCGCGTCGGTGACGACTCGGCGACCCGGACCCTCGCGGTGACGACCTTCATGCGGGGCATGCACGGCGACAAGGCCAGCCCCAGCGGAGGCACCCGCAGCGTGACAGTCCCCGCCTCGCTGGGCTCGGAGACGGTCTACGACCATGACCAGTTCGCCGGCCAGGTGCGGGAGCAGGTCGTCTACAACGGGGTGGAATCCAAGCCGGTGTCCAAGACGGTGAACGTGCCGTGGCGGTCCAACCCGACCGCGAGCCGGACGATCAACGGTGACATCGTCGAGGCCCGCTTCGTCGACACACAGACCACCTACACCGCGACCGCCCTCGGCGTCGACGGCAGCCGGGGCTGGCGCACCTCACGCGGCACCAAGCACCTGGACCACACCTACGGCACGGTCAACTGGTCCCAGGACGACGGCGACATCGCCGTCACCGGCGACGAGAAGTGCATCACCTACCACTACAACCGCAACACCGGCAAGAACCTCACCACGACGGTGAAGCAGACCACCACCACCGCGCTGGCCTGCGGCACGAACCCCACCACCATCGACGACGTGATCTCCGACGCGCGGAGCTACTACGACGGGGCCACCAGCGTCGACACCGCACCGACCTTCGGTCTGGTCACGAAGACCGAGCAGCTCAAGGACTGGGCAGCCGGCACCGGCACGGTCTGGCAGGTCGTGTCGCAGGGCAGCTACGACCCGACGGGTCGGCCGGTGAGTGCTACCGACATCAAGGGCAACGTCACGACGACCGCGTACACGCCGGCCGTCGGAGGCCCGGTCACGAAGGTGACCACGACCGGTCCGGCGCCGTTCAACTGGACCTCGTCGGTGGAAACGAACCCCTACTGGGGTGCCACCGTCAAGGCCACCGACCCCAACAACAGGGTGCTCTCGGAGGTCGAGCACGACGCGCTCGGCCGCGTCAGCAAGGTGTGGGGGCTCGGCTGGACCAAGGCGGCCAATCCGAGCACCCCGTCCGCGCAGTACACGTACACCTTCGCCGCAGGCCGCAACGCCTATCCGTACGTCAGAGCACAGGTACTGAACGCGGACGGCAACTACACCACCTCGTACGAGATCCTCGACGGGTTGCTGCGTACCCGGCAGACCCAGAGCCTGGCGGCGGACGGCACCGGAAACCGGGTGGTCACCGACACGCTCTACGACAGCCTCGGCCGGCCGTCCGTCTCCTACGGCGCGCATGCCGAACCCGGGGCCCCCTCCGGCACGTTGTGGTGGGAACCGGAGTGGTCTCTCCCCGCCGTCTCCAAGACCATGTTCGACCGGGCATCCCGCCCCACGAACACGATCTTCCTGGCCGGTGACGGGGTCACCAACCTGGTCGAGAAGTGGCGCACCATCACCGCCCACGAGGGCGACCTCACCAAGGTGACACCGCCCCAGGGCGGCACCGCGACCACCACCGTGACCGACATCGAAGGCCGCGTCGTCAAACTGCGCCAGCACACCACCGCATCCGGCGTCGGCGGGGCCTACCAGGAGACCCAGTACGTCTACAACCGCAAGGGCCAGCTGATCAGGACCGTCGACCCGGCAGGAAACCGCTGGGTCAACGAGTACGACGCCAAGGGCCGTCTGTGGCGCACGACCGACCCCGACAAGGGCGAGACGACCAGCTTCTTCACCGACAACAACGAGTTGGAAAAAACGACCGACGCCCGCGGTGAGGTGCTCTGGTACGTCTATGACGCGTTGGGTCGGAGGAAGGAACTGCGCGACGATTCCGCCACCGGAGCGCTGCGCGCGGAATGGAAATACGACACCCTCTACACCGGTCAGAGCGGCTTCAGGGGCCAACTCACCCAGGCGGTCCGCTATGAACCCGCCGGCAGCAGCAACGCCTACCGGTGGCAGGTGCGCAGCTTCGACGACCGTTACCAGCCCAAGGGCGTCAACTACGTCATCCCCACCAGCGAAACCGGCCTGAACGGCACCTACATCTACGCCTACAACTACTCGGCGGCGACCGGCGCACCGACATCGGTCTCCTACCCGGCCGCTGGGGGCCTGGTCACCGAGGAAGTCACGACCGACTACGACGCCACCACCGGCATGCCGGTCCGGTTGGACACCAGCCTCACCGGCGCGGCCGGCACGATGGCCACCGCCACCTACACGGCCTACGGCGAACGCAGCGGCTCCATCTACAAAATGCCCGGCGGCGTCTGGACCCAGGACACCGTCTACCGTGACGAGGCCACCCGCCGCATCGACCGCACCACCGTGCAGCGGGAAACCACCGTCGGCACCGTCTCCGACCGCAACTACACCTACGACCACAGCGGCAACATCACCTCCATAGAAGAGAAGCCGCAGATCGGTCAGGCCGACACCCAGTGCTTCCGGCAGGACCTGCTGGGCCGGCTCACCAGCGCCTGGACCCCAAAGGCCGGAGTGAACTGCCAGGCCGACCCGGCGGTGGCGAACCTGGGCGGTCCGGCACCGTACTGGCACGACTGGACCTTCGACACCTCCGGTTCCCGACTGACCGAAACCAGCCACACCGCCGGCGGCGACACCACCCGCAGCTACACGGTGCCGACCGGCGGCCCGAACGTCGTGCGACCGCACGCCGTCACCGCCATGACCACCCAAGCGCCAGGCCAAAGCGCCGTGGCCAGCAACTACGCCTACGACGGCGCCGGGAACACGATCTGCCGGCCGACCGGCACCGCCGCCAACAACTGCGGCACCGGTACCAACAGCCAGACCCTGGGTTGGAACGCCGAAGGCAAGCTCGCCACCGTCGCGGCCGGCGGCCAGACCATCGAAACCAACATCTACGACGCCGACGGCGTCAGGATCATCCGTCGCGACAGCAGCGGCACCACCCTCTACCTCCCCGGGCAGGAGATCCGCCGCGAAGGTGGCGTCAACACCGGCACCCGCTACTACAGCTTCGCCGGCACCGTCTGCGCATCCCGCACGGCAGGCTCGGCGACCACGAATCTGACCTGGCTGTTCGACGACCACCAGGGCACTCAACAGATCGGGGTCAACGCCGGCACCCAGGCTGTTTCGATTCGCCGTCAGACCCCGTACGGGGCGCCGCGCGGTACGAACCCGGTCTGGGTGAACAACAAGGGCTTCGTCGGCGGGGACATCGACCCCACCGGGCTGACCAACATCGGCGCCCGGCAGTACGACCCGACGCTGGGCCGGTTCATCTCCGTCGACCCGGTCCTCGTCGCCGACAGCCCGGCCCAGTACAACGCGTACCAGTACGGCGGAAACAACCCGATCGACAACGCCGACCCCACCGGAATGTACTTCACTGAGAACAACGACGACACCGGTGACCGCGCCTACGTCGACACCACCCCCTCCGGCGAGACGGTCACCAGGATCGTCAAGAAGCACGTCCCACCGGCCTGTGGGTCAAGCTGCCAGCAACAACGTGAGGCGTACCGAAAAGCCAGCAACGAACGCGCCGAAGCAGAACGCAAACAACGCGAATGTCGCGCCAGCTTCTGGTGCCGCAACGGGGAAGGGCTCAAGTCTGGGCTCAGCGCTGCGGGTAACTGGCTTGTCGAGCACAAAAGTGCGATCCTGACAGGCGCCGCAATCGTGGCCGCTGGCGTCTGCATCGTGGCTACCGCAGGTGTCTGCTTCGCTGCGGCCGCCGGAGCAGCCAGCGCCAGTGCCTTGTACCGGATGAATGATTTCGCGAGGAGCGACATGACCAAGGCAGACATCGCAAAGCTCGGTGTCGGTCTGGCTACAGATCTCGGATCGGCGTTCATCCCAGGGGCCCGTGTCGCCTCCGGCACCACCAAGTTCTTAGCGCAGAACTCGATTAGAGTTCCGTTGGGCCGCGTGGGAGAAGCGTTGACCGGGGCGAAGTCGATCAACTTCGGAAACGGTCGGCTGGGATCGTCGTCGGTCGGTAGGATTCCGCTGGGCCGTGTGGGGAAAGCGTTGACTGGAGCCACAGCGATCAATTACGGAATTGGTCGATTCGAAGCGGGGACGCGTTGGGTTCCGCAAAAGGCAATGTACACCGTGGGTGGATGGATTACCGCCAATCACGACCCATTTACGAACGCTGTCGGCGCTGTCATGGACTGACCGGCTTCTTGGGGAAATAACATGTTGATCGTCACAGTGTTGTTCGTTGTCGCAGGGCTGTCCGCATTGATCTGGATGGCCAACTGGCCCTTCGGTACGCCCGGGGAAAAGGGTCTCAGTGACGAGCAGCTTCGTATTAATGCCGCACATAACCGGCGTCACCATCGCGGTGTGGCACAAATTATGTTGCCTGTTCTTGCCGTCGGCTTCGGAATTACCTCGATCAGGATTCTCGTAGACGGGAAAAGTGGGTTCGCGGCGGCTGCCATGGCTGTGTCTTCGGTCGTGTGCGTCGGCATTTTCGTCGCGCTCATAAAGAACGGACGCAGGCGGCGGTCATCGAATCGGCGATGAAATGCTCGAGATTGGGCGGGCGTGGGTCGGCGGTGGTAAACGTCGACCCCCCGGATCCAGCGTGTAATGTTGTCAGGCGCTAGCGAAAGTGTTGGCCTCAAGAGCGGGCAGGACCACGTGGGAGGTGATCGCAGTTGTCGAAGCGTGGCAATCATCGTCAAGGTAAGGCAATATCGGGCGTCGGTGATTCTGCTAGGACGGCCAAGTTGACGATCAGCCTTGCCTATCCGCCAACGGCAATCATTTACCGGGCCACGAAGCCGCGCCTGTTGGTCGATGGTGTCGACGTCGGAGTGGCGCGGTGGGGCGAACACCGAGTGCCAGTCACGGCTGGTCGACACCGGGTGCAGGTATGGGTGCCGTATTTGCTGCCTCGAAAGGCCGGACGAGCGCAGGCGGACGTCGCGGTGAATGCTGGCGAAGTTGCCGTAGTCGCCTACATGGCGCCGGCGGTGACCTTCGCTCGGGGGTCGTTAGGCAGTCCGGGGCAGAAGTCGACCGGGCTCTCGACAGTGATGGTCTTCAACGCTGCCGTGATCGTCGTGACGATCGCCGCCCTGCTAGCTCTCCTGATGGCCAACCTCACCTGAACTATGGGCGCCCCTCCCTGCGAAGAAGAGGGATTTCAGGTGTCCCCGGACACCGTCGTGTGCACCGCCACCAAGTTGACCTTCAATCTCTTGAGGGCCTGAGAGAGTTCGACGAATTACAGGTACACCCCCTTGTTGATGTCTTCTTGTCTGGGGAAGAGCATCAACAAAGGGCGGTTCTGAGGGCCAGTGAGTCTTCATCGTCGAGGCGGACGCTGCGACAGTCAGTTCAGGGATGAGAGTAGATGCCGTTTGACGGTGGGTCTGTCTTCGGAGTCATGGATCGCCGCTACTCCATGATCACCGATGCATCCCCACTTATTTCCTAGCCTCCACATAGGGTCGAAAGCAATTCGAGCCTCCTGGTCAGACAACCGCGGGCCGACTAGGCAATTGCCCCGCAGCCAGGTCACAGCTTCACTGCTCTAGTGAGGGCGGTATGGGTCGCGCTTGCGGTCGTAGGTCGAGGGATCGGGCACCCTTTTGATCAGCCTCTGTGTATCGGGGAGCGGAGCGGACGCCAGGATGCCGCTCTTTGCTGCGGGGGCGCACCGTCACCTGCGAGGAGACAAAGGTCTCATTATCGGGGTGCTATCGCCCGATCGAATGTGTGTGCCTGGGTCAGGACCGTCTGGTTCGATCCCCGGTCCAGGCTGCTTCGAGGATCGCGGTCAGGCTGGCGGTGTCGGTGGGGCCGGGATGGTTCTGGATCAGGCGGGTGACCCCGCCGGCCAGCTCCGCGAAGCGGGGGAGGTCGGCGCGGGCCACACCGATGTCCGCCAGGGTGGGCGGGATGCCGATGTCGGCGAGGAGCCCGTCGAGCCAGGTGAGGAACGTGTCTGTGGCCTCGGCATCCGAGGCGTCGGTCACGTCGAGCCCGCACACCCCGGCGAGGACGGCCAGCCGGTCGCCGATGGCTTCCCTGGCCGCGTCCAGCGCGTACGGCAGCAGCAGCCCGACGCCCAGGCCGTGTGGCGTGTGCGTGGCGGCGCCGATGGGGTACTGGAGGGCGTGCGGGGCGGCGTTGCCCGCGTGGGAGAAGGCCAGCCCGGCCAGCACGGACCCGTAGGACATGTCCGCGCGGGCCTGGGTGTCGGCACCGTTGCCGACCGCCCGCCGCAGGCTACGGGCGATCCGCTCGGCGGCCAGGAGCGCGTAGTGGTCGGTGATCGGGTTGCGGCCGAGGAACACCTGCTCCACCAGGTCACGGGGTCCGTGGGCTCGGGGTCGCGCGGTGTAGCTCTCCACCGCGTGACAGAAGGCGTCGATGCCGGAGTGGGCGGTGACCGTCGCCGGGCAGGTGTAGGTGAGTTCGGGGTCGACGATGGCGAAGTCGGGCACGATGTGGACGCTGGAGACCCCCACCTTCAGTGCGCGGTCCGGGTCGGTCAACACCGAGACCGGGGTGAGTTCGGAGCCGGTGCCGGAGGTCGTCGGGACCGCGACGAGGGGAAGGGTCGGCCCCGGCACCCTCGACTCGCCGTAGAAGTCGCGCGGTGTCCCACCGTGGCGCCGGATGACACCGACGATCTTGGCCAGGTCGATCACCGAACCGCCCCCGATGGCGAGGATCACCTCGGCCTCCACCTCGGCGGCTACCGAGCCGGCCAGGGCGACATCGGCGAGGGGCACCTCCGCGGTGGCGTCGGAGAACACCTCCACGACCTCGACCCTCTCCCGTACGGCGGCCACGATCTCGGACACGCGCGGCTGCGCCAGCAGCACCCGGTCGGTCACGACGAGGACCCGCGAGCCGCTCTCGGCCACCACTCGGGGGATGTTCTGTGCGACCCCTTCGCCCACGATCAGTTGGCGTGGTCCGCGGACGGTCTCAAGCATGTCAGTGCCTCTCCGGAACGTCAGCGGCGATAGGCGGGACGGACCTCCAGGCCACCTGCGAGACCGGGACGGCGTCGGCGAGGTCGGTCACCGCAGGTCGATCGCGGCGTAGGTGAGGTCGAGGTATTCGAGGATGCCCTCGTGTGACCCTTCCCGGCCGATTCCGGACTGCTTGACGCCGCCGAACGGCGCTGAGGGGTCCGAGATCAGGCCACGGTTGATGCCGAGCATCCCGGTGTCCAGCCCTTCGGTGAACCGCAGGGCCCGTTGCAGGTCGCGGGTGAAGACGTAGCCGACCAGGCCGTACTCGGTGTCGTTGGCCTTGGCTATCACCTCCTCGTCGGAGGTGAAGGGGATGATCGGCGCAACCGGGCCGAAGATCTCGGCCGCCAGCATCCGCGCATCGTCGGGCACGTCGACCAGGACGGTGGGCGGGTAGAAATGGCCCGGCCCGTCCGGACGCTCGCCGCCCACCAGGACCCGGGCGCCGCGGTCGACGGCGTCGGCCACAAGCTCGTCGATCGTGGTGACCGAGGGGGCGTCGATCAATGCCCCGACCTCCACCCCGTCGTCGAGACCATGGCCCATCGACAGCGCGCCCATCCGCTCGGCGAAACGCGCCGTGAACTCCTCGCGTACCGGCTCCTCGACGTAGATCCGGTTGGCGGCGACGCAGGACTGCCCGATGTTGCGCATCTTGGCCACCATGGCCCCGTCGAGGGCTACCTCCAGGTCAGCGTCGGCACACACGATCAGGGCGGCGTTGCCGCCCAGTTCCATGGAGGTACGCAGTACGTTGTCCGCCGCCTGTCGCAGCAGCACCCGCCCCACCTCGGTCGACCCGGTGAACGACAGCTTGCGGGTCCGAGCGTCGGCCAGCAGTGCGGAGACCACCTCGCCGGAACGCCTGGTGGTGACCACGTTGACGACCCCCGGCGGAACGCCTACCTCCTGCATGATGCGGGCCAGCAACAGCATGGTCAGTGGGGTCTGGGCTGCCGGCTTGGTGATGGTCGTGCAGCCGGCGGCCAGCGCGGGAGCGATCTTGCGGGCCCCCATGGCCAACGGAAAGTTCCAGGGCGTCACGAAGACGCAGGGGCCGACCGGCTTCGGCACGGTGAGGATGCGATAACCACCGGCGGGAGCGGTGCTGTAGCGGCCCTCGACGCGTACCGCCTCCTCGGCGAACCATCGGAAGAACTCGGCGCCGTACCCCACCTCCGCCCTGGCCTCGGCGAGCGGCTTGCCCATCTCCAGGGTTATCAGCCGGGCGACCTCCTCGGATCGCTCGGTCAGGGCCCGGTAGGTAGCGGTCAACAACTCCGACCGTTTCCGCGGCGGGGTCGCCGCCCACTGCGCCGCCGCCTTGCTCGCCGCCTCCAGAGCGGCTAGTCCGTCGGCGACGTCGGCGTCCGCCACCTCGGCGATGGTCTTGCCGGTGGCCGGGTCCTCGACGGCGAAGGTGGCTCCGCTTGCGGCGTCGCGCCAGACGTCGCCGATCCGCAGCCGCCGGTACTCGGGGGCCAGAACCTTCATCGGGTCACTCATCGCGTCGCTCCTGTGATCATCAACGCTTGGGCCGCACCTGGGCGCAGGCAAAAAAGACGAGGTGGGCGCAGGTTGCCGTCGCGCCCGGCGGGCTTACCGCCCGGCCTCGGACAGCGACAGGCCAGTGTCCGCGTCGAACAGGTGCGCACGGTCCAGGTCGACGGTGACCAACAGTCGTTCGCCCGGCGTACCGGTGACGGTTGGTCGTGCCTTGACCTTGAGGATCGTCGTCCCCACCTGGACGTCGACCACCGTTCGGTCACCGAGCGGCTCAAGCCCGTAGAGCTCTCCCGGCAACGACGCGTCCCCCCGTTGCTCGACGGACAGGTCCTCCGCGCGCAGGCCCAGCAGCAGCGCCTGACCGTCCTTAGCGGTGCTCCACCGGGGTCTCGGCAGCGTCCACCCTTCCGCACCGACCAGACGGTCTCCCTCGGCGTGGCAGGGGAGCAGGCTGATCGGCGGGCTCCCGACGAACCCGGCGACCCACTGGTTGGCGGGACGCTCGTACACCTCGGTCGGTGTGCCGACCTGTTGCACCTTGCCCTCCTTGAGCACCGCCACCTGGTCGGCCATGGACAGGGCCTCCACCTGGTCGTTGGTCACGTAGACGAAGGTCGCCCCGAGGCTGCGGTGGATGCGGGTTAGCTCGGTACGCATCTCGACGCGGAGTTTGAGGTCGAGGTTCGTCAGCGGCTCGTCCATGAGAAAGGCGCGCGGGCTACGGACCAGCGCCCGGGCCAGGGCGACCCGCTGCATCTCACCGCCGGACAACTGCGCGGGACGACGTTGCAGCAGCCGTTCGATGTGCAGCAGGCGCGACATCCGCTCGACGGCGGCGGCGATCTCGCTGGAGGAACAGCGGCGGGCCCGCAGCGGCGAGGCGATGTTCTCGTACACGGTGTGTCGTGGGTAGAGGGCGTAGCTCTGGAAGACCATGGCCAGGTCGCGCGCGGCCGGGGTGTCACCGGTCGCGTCCCTGCCGTCCAGGTGCACCGACCCGGCGTCGAGCTTCTCCAGGCCGGCGATCGCTCGCAGGGTGGTCGTCTTGCCCGCCCCGGAGGGGCCGAGTACGACGAAGAAGGCGCCGTCCGGCACGTCCAGGGTCACCCCGTCCAGGGCCTGGACCTTGCCGAAGGACTTGCACAGCCCCTGTGCTGCCACGGTTCCCATCAGGCCACCAGCTCTTCCGTACGCGGGTCGTAGACCGCCGGGGTGGCGCCGGTGTGCCGGAGCCCTACCGGTGCGTCAGCGGCGAAGCGGACGGTCGGTGGCATCCGCACCCGTACCTCGTGCTGGCTGTTGTGGTCGACGACGTAGATGATCTCGTCGCCCAGCCACTCCACCGAGACCACCCGGGCCGGGACCGAACGCTCCGCCCCCGGTGCGGTGACCTCCAGGGCCTCCGGCCGGACACCCGCGATCAGGCGACGGTCACGGGGCAGGCCGGGCGGTGGGTTGAGGGCCAGCCCGCCTCGGCTGCGCAGCTTCCCGTCGGCCACCTCCACCTCGATCAGGTTCATCGGCGGGGAGCCGATGAAGGCGGCGCAGAAGAGACTCGCCGGACGGTCGTACACCTCGAGCGGGGTGCCGATCTGCTCGACGCGGCCCTTGTTGAGGATGGCGATCCGGTGACCTAGCGACATCGCCTCGACCTGGTCGTGGGTGACGTAGACCATCGTCGCCCCCAACTCTCCCTGCAGGTGCTTGATCTCCGTACGCATGTCCGCCCTCAGCTCCGCGTCCAGGTTGGTGAGGGGCTCGTCCATCAGGAATGCGCGAGGTCGGCGCACCAGGGCGCGGGCGAGCGCCACGCGCTGCTGCTCCCCGCCGGACAGCTGGCGGGGTCGCCGGTCCATGAGTGGACCCAGCCGCATCAGCCGGGCGGCCTCGTCGACCCGCTGATGCACCTCCGACTTGGGCAGCCCCTCGGCCCGCAGCGGGAACGCCAGGTTGTCGCGGGTCTTCAGATGCGGGTAGAGGGCGTAGAACTGGAACACCATGGCGATGTCCCGCTCGGCCGGTGGCAGGTCGTTGACCAGGGTGTCGCCGATGCGGATGTCGCCGGTCGTCTGCCGCTCCAGGCCGGCGATGGCCCGCAGCGTGGTCGTCTTGCCGCAACCCGACGGGCCGAGCATCACGAACAGCTCGCCGTGGCCGATGGACAGGTCCACCTGCTCGACCGCTACCGTGCCGTCCGGGTAGCGCTTGTGCAGGGCGGTCACCTCGATGCCGGCCATCAGCGTCGCACCGCCCCGAGGGTCACCCCGGCGATGAGGTGCTTGCGGACCAGGTAGGCGAAGAGAAGCACCGGCAGGGCGAACACCACGGAGGCGGCGGCCACCAGACCCCAGTCCACGGTGGTGCCGCCGATCAGGCCCGCGATGGCGGGTGGCGCGGTACGCACGCTGTCGCTGGAGGTCAGGAAGATGGCGAACACGAACTCGTTCCACGAGAAGATGAGGGCGAAGACCGCCGTCGCGGCGATGCCGGGCACGAGCAGGGGAAGGGTGTACCGCCGGAACGCCTGCAGCCGGGTGTACCCGTCGAGCATGGCGGCATCCTCGTACTCCGAGGGCACCTCGTCGACGAACCCCTTCATCATCCAGATCGTGAACGGCAGGTTGTACGCGGCATAGATGAGGATCAGGCCGAGCTTGGTGTCGATGAGTCCGACCTGCCGGTACATGAGGAAGATCGGGATCACGACCACCACGGGCGGCATGAAGCGGGTGGACAGGATGAAGAACAACTGGTCCTTCTTGGCCTTCACCGCGAAGCGGGAGTAGGCCCAGGCCGCCGGCACCCCCAGCAGGGTGGCCAGGGCGGTGGAGGCCCCGGCGACCAGCACGGAGTTGAGGAAGGCCACGGAGAGGTCGGAACGACCGCCGTCGGGGCCGATGAACACGTCCTTGAAATGGTCCATCGTGACCGTGAAGCCGAAGAACTCGGCCGGTACGGCGTAGACGTCCCGGTTCTCCTTGATGGAGGTCTCGATCATCCACAGCACCGGGAAGAGCATCACCACGGCCAGTACGGTCAGCGCCGCGACCTCCAGCACGGAGCGGCCCCGGCCGCCTCGGCGACGCGCGGGGAGCGCGCGATCCGGGGTAGGACCTGTGGCCACGGCCTCGTCGACGGAGACGGCCATCAGCCCTCCTTGAGTCTGTTCAGGTAACGCAGGTAGATCTGCGAGAGGACGATGACGACGAGGACCATGAGGATCCCGTACGCCGAGGCGGTTCCGGTGTTGAAGCCCAGGAAGGCGACCTTGTAGACATGGAACGACAGGGTCTCGGTGGAGACACCCGGACCTCCGTTGGTCAGGATGTAGACGAGGTCGAACAGCCGGAAGGCCTCGATGGCCCGGAACAACACCGCGATCAGCAGCAGCGGCCACACCAGCGGAAGAGTGATGGTGCGGAACCGGAACCACTCCGACGCCCGGTCGATCGAGGCGGCCTCGTACAGGTACTTGGGCACCGCGGTGAGCCCCGCCAGGGCGATGAGCATGATGAACGGGGTCCACTGCCAGGTGTCGACCACGATCAGGGAGATCAACGCCGTCCGCTGCCGGGTCAGCCACTCCACCTGCCCCAGGCCGAGCGAGCCGAGCATGCTGTTGATCACGCCGAACTGGGCGTCGAGCATGAACCGCCAGAACAGCCCGACCACGACCGGCGACAGCATCATCGGGACCAGGAACAACGTGGTCAGCAACCCCCGCCCATGGGTACGCCGGGAGATCAGGTACGCGATGGTGAAACCGAGCACTGTCTGCAGGGTGACCGCACCGACCACGTAGATCAACGTCGTCAGGGCCCGCTGGTGGACCTGCGCCGAGGTCAGGATGGCGGTGTAGTTGCCGAACCCGACGAAGTAGGCGCGCCCCCCACGGGTGGCCGAGTAGTCCGTGAAGGACAGGTACAGCGCCCACAGCAGCGGGAACACCGACATCGCTAGCAACAGCAGCAGCGCGGGGGAGATGAAGGCCACGGCCAGTCCCCGGTCGCTCAGCCGGCGGAACCGACCCGGTGCAGGTGGCGGCCCAGCCGCCACCTGCCCGGCATCGGTCGTCAGTACGGGGTCACTCACAGTCCGCCGCCGCCCCTGCGGCTGCTGGAGTCGAGCACGCTCTGCTGCTCCTTGGCGATGTCGTCGAGCGCAGCCTTCGGGCTCTTGGCGCCGTTGAGGGCCGCGTTGACGTTGGTGTTCTCGATGTCGACCAGGCGTGCGTACTCCGGCACGTTCCACATGTCCCGCATCCGGGGCACCGAGTCGGCATACACCTGGTTGAACGGCCCGGCATTGAGGAACTCGGGCGAGGCCAGGGCGTCCGTACGCGATGGCACCCCACCGGCGGCCGCCCACTTCTTCTGGATGTCGGCCCGCTGGAACCACTTCATGAAGTTCAGGGCCTCGACCTGGTTCGCCTCGGCGGAGTAGGCCGACACGTGCATCCCCATCCCGCCGAGGGGGACCAGGTTGGTCTTCTGGCTGGGCAGGGTGGCGAATCCCAGCTTGTCGAGGATCTGCTCCCGGGTGGAGCCCAGGGTCGACTCCTTGGGATCGAGCAGGCCGCCGCTCGCGGCGATCCAGTTGAACGCGATGCAGGCCTTGCCCTGGGCGACCGCCGCGTTCACCTCGTCGATGAACCAGTTGCCGGAGCCCCTGGCGGTCAGCGGCTTCATCTTGTTGACCAGGACATCCATCGCCTCATGGCCTGCGGCATCGTTGAGAATGCCGTCGATCTTGCGGGTCTTGGGGTCCCAGAGGTTGCCGCCGTACACGCCGTTGACCGTGTTGTAGGTGACGGCCGCGGCGTCGGAGCCGTTGGCCTGGTGGAAAGCCAGCCCGCTGACGCCAGGGTTGTCCGCCTGACACTTCTCGGCGACCGAGATCATCTCGTCCCAGGTCTGCGGCGGCTGGTCGCCGATCAGGTCCTTGCGGTAGATCATCGTCCAGGTGTCGCCGAGCAGCGGCAGCCCGTACAGGCTGGCGTTCTCGTCCCGCTGGCCGGTCTCCGCCTGCGGGAACTGGCCGTACGCCGCCAGGAGGTACGGGTTGTACGCCTCGACGTCGATGTTGTTCTTGACGAAGTCGGTGATGTCCAGGATGTTGCCGTTCGTCACGGCCTCGCCGATGTGTTGCGAATCCAGGATCGCGATGTCGAAGTCGGTCTTGCGGGCGGCGAACTGGGTGAACATCGCGTCGTGCCAATTGGCGTTCGGCACGGTGTTCACCTTGATGGTGGCGTTCGGCCGCTCCTTCTTGTACTCCGCGTTCGCGAAGGCCTCCAGTGCCTGGGCCGGCGGCCAGTCGAACCAGATGAAGCTGAGGGTCAGCGGGTCCGTGGTGAGTTCCGGGATGGTCGCCGGCGCCTTGGGGGCGCTCGCCGTCGCGTCGTCGTCCCCGCCATCGCCACAGGCCGCCACGGTCGTGGCCACCAGCAGCATGGCCACCGTCGCCAGCTGCACCTTCCGCCGGGGAGCGGACAATCGTGTCGTTCGCCGTGAATGCCGCATATGCCTGCCTGCTTTCTGGGTTCGGACTTCTAGAACCTCGCCAGGTGCTTCGTCGAGCAGTTGCCGGATGGTTCATGCGGGGCTGCCGGGCTGCCGCGCAGGACTATCCGCAGCCCGGCGTCACGACTGCGCCGCGATGCCCGGGCCGGCACGCCGTCGAGAAGTCCTTCGGTCCAACCACAGCCCGGTGACCGAACCGAGCAGGACCTCGCGCATGCTCGTGGGAGCTTCAGGTGATCGAGTGGAACGGTGGTGGGTGGTTCGATGCTGTGGCGCAGGATGACGATCATCCGCCACATTTCCTATACGATCCGGTTGGGGCGTCAGCATGCCGCAGCGTTGTGACTGATGTCAATGGGTTCCCGAAGGGCGCGAGGAAGGACCTCAGGTCACGATGGACGATGAAGCGACGATCGCCCCGGCCCGCAGGGTCGTGACGGGCGCAGGGCCGTCGGGACGAGCCGGCGGCCGGCTCGCCGACGAGGTGTACGACACCCTGCTGGGACAGCTGATGTCGTTACGGATAGAGCCGGGCTCCCGCGTCACGATCGACGTTCTGGCCCGAGAGCTGGGGGTCTCGCAGACACCGATCCGGGACGCACTGAACCGGATGGAGGCCGAGGGCCTGGTCGTACGGGTGCCCCACGCCGGCTACCGCATCCCGCCCCAGATCACCCGCAGCCGATTCGAGGACATGCTCGAGATCCGCCTGCTCCTGGAACCGGCCGCGGCACGCAGATCCGCCGAACGCGCGTCTCCGGAGCAGGTCGCCGGCCTGCGCCGGATGCTGGGGGAGATGGCCGAGCTGGAGGGGGGCCACGGGCCGGCGGCCTACGGTGCCTTCGGCCTGCGCGACGCCGCCTTCCACGATCTCGTCGCCTCCAGCGCGGAGAACCAGGTCATCCGGGAAACGCTTGCCCGCCTGCACAGCCACGTACACCTGTTCCGGCTGCACCGCGACGCCCAGGTCACCCACCTGGCCATGGCCGAGCACGAGGACGTCGTGGCCGCGATCGCCGCGCGGGACGCCGACGCCGCCGCCTACGCGATGCGTCGGCACATCCTGCGCTCCGGCGAGCGATTCCGCCGATTCTTCGACGAACTCAAGGAAACGGAGCCGGTCGCGGCAGAGGCTTGACGGGCGGACAGGGCCGGGGAATGCTGAACCGATCGGATCGTATTGGATCTATCTCGCCCGTCCCCAGATGCGAGGAGAAGCAGGTGCCCAGAGCGCTGCTCCTGACCGGCGACGCCGCCGAGGAACTCGACACCATGTACCCCTACTACCGCGTACAGGAAGGCGGTTGGGACGTCGACGTCTCGTCCCGGACGATGCGTGACGTGCAACTGGTCATCCACGAGTTCGACCCCAACTCCGACGCCTACGTGGAGAAGAACGGCCGGAAGCTGCCGGTCGACGTGCCCTGGGCCGAGGTCGACGTCGAGCGCTACGACGCCCTCATCATCCCCGGGGGACGAGCCCCCGAGTGGATCCGGGTCGACGCCGACGTCCGGCGCATCACCGAGCACTTCTTCGCCCGCAACCTCCCCATAGCCCTGGTCTGCCACGGCGCCCAGGTGCCGGCGGTGTACGGGCTGCTGAAGGGCCGAAAGACGGCCTGCTTCCCACCCATCACCGGTGACATGGAGAACGCGGGCGCGACCGTCATCGACGCTCCGGACGTCGTGGACGGCAACCTCGTCTCCTGCCGGGGCTGGCCCGACATGCCGCAGTTCGGCAGGGCGATGATGGAGGTCTTCTCGAAGTCCGTCGACCCCGCATCGGCGTGAACGCACCTGGCCTGCCCCGGTGACAGAACTTCGGACCATCACCGTCGAGGGCTCTCCCGTACACCTGATGGAGAGCGGCACCGGCCCCGCGGTGCTGATGCTGCACGGTTCCGGACCCGGCACGACCGGGTCCGGAGCCTGGGCAGCGACGGCGCAGGCGCTGGGCACCTCCTGGCACCTGATCGCTCCCGACCACGCGGGGTTCGGCCGTACCCCTGTCCCGGCGGGCGCCAGAGGTGGGCTCCGACTGTGGACGGAGCAGGCCGCCGGCCTCATGGATGCTCTCGGCATCGAGCACTACGCCGTGGTGGGTCACTCCATGGGCGGTGCCGTGGCGCTGGCGTTGGCGGCCGCGCGTCCCCAGCAGGTCACCCGGGTCGTGGCGGTCTCGACCATGGGCGCCCCCGGGGCCCCGCTGTCCGCCGATCTCGAGGCGATCTGGGCCGCCCCCGCCGGTCCGCCCGGAGCCCGAGACATGCTGAGCCGCCTGGTTTACGACCAGAGGCTCGTGACCGATGCGGCCGTCGCGGCCCGGGCGGCTGCGATGCGAGCGGGGGCGGCCGCATACCCGTCGCTGTTCCCGCCACCCAGGGCCCGATGGGTCGAGGACCTCACCCTCTCGCCGCAGACCCTGGCAGCGATCCGCGCGCCGGTGCTGCTCGTGCACGGCGCCGAGGACCGAGTCGTCCCGCTGGCGGCGGCAACTCAGCCCCTGCTCGAACACCTCGCCGATGTCCGGCTGCAGGTGTTCAGCCGATGCGGGCACGTCCCGGCGATCGAACACCCGCACGAGTTCAGGCACCTGTTGTCGGGTTTTCTGAGCCAGGAGAGCCGGCACTGATCACTGCGGTAGGTCCGCAGCCCGTACTCAAGTAGATCAGCTCGAAGCAGATGTGATTCGCGCACAAAGCAGAGGGCCACCCTCGCTGGTCTGGACCGTCCAATAGAGAGAGCAGGGCCGTCGTCAGGCTGGCATTTCCTTGTCTGGAGTGGCGTGCTGTCACTTGCGGGCAAGCTACCAGTTCGATACACAATGGTCGGCGCACTGAGCGCCCCAGAGTGACAACTGAGTGTGATCCGCTGAGACCGATGGAGGAACGTCCATGGCGTTGACCCCGGAGGCCGGCGGTTGTGGTGATTTACCCGCGTCATCCGTGCCGATCGAGTCTGCGAGGCCGGTGAACACCGAGGTCGAGTGGGACGGGTTCGACCCGCACGCCTATGTCTCGCACAACTACGCGGACCTGCGCTCCGACGACCGGGAGCTGCTCCGCCGAACCCGAGACTTCTTCGCCGGAGCGAGGCTGGCCGAGGCGCGCTGCGTCGACGTCGGATCGGGTGCCAACCTCTATCCGGCGCTGACGCTCCTGCCGTTCGCGCGCGCCATCGAGCTGTGCGAGTGGTCCACCTCGAATCTGCGCTGGCTGCGTACCCAGGTCGACGGTTACGACAAGCTCTGGGATCCGTACTGGCAGGTCTGCCTCGAGCATCCGGCGTATGCGGCGCTGTCGGATCCACGACAGCGCCTGGCGCAGGTCGGCAGAGTCAGCCGGACCAGCGTCTTCGATCTGCCGCAGCACACCTGGGACGCGGGCACGATGTTCTTCGTCGCCTGCTCCATCTCGGCCGACCGGGCGGAGGCCGATCACGCCGTCGCCCGGTTTCTGGGGGCACTGCGCCCTGGCGCACCCTTCGCGGTGGCCGTCATGCTCGGGTCCGCCGGCTACCGCGTCGGCCCGCGCTTCTTCCCGGCCGTGGCGCTGCACCGCGCCGAGGTGGTGGCTGGCATCGCCGCCGGCGCGTATGAAGTGACCGTCTACGAGGAGCGTCCCCGGCCACGGTTGCGTGACGGATATCTGAGCATGCTGCTGGTCACCGGCCGCGCTCGCGGATAGTGCCGAGGCGGATCAGGGGTGCCACCGAATGGGCACGCCGCCTGGTGGGCGGGCACCCTGCTTCACGTTCTGCGGCTCGCCGACTCGCGCGAGCAGAGCGGTTCCGATGGCACTCGACCAGCCCGTTACGATGACACTGCACATCGGTGCCGGTCATCGTGGATCATCGTGCGCACGGCAACACCAGCGGTTCCGAGTCGGCGACTACATGCAGACGGCGGTGGATCATGCGGATACAGCCGCGCCAGGAGATCCTCGACATCTGGCGTGCCACGGTGCGGAGCTGTTGGGAAAAAGGTGAATGGCACTGGGGCGGCCGAAGCGGCAGCAATTCCGTCAGTGATGCCGAGCAGCTGCTGATCCTGCTTCTTCCTGCGGCGAAGATCCCCGTGCTGTCGCTCGACGACCCTGACCGCGCCGACGACGAGGTGGTCGAGGCCCTCAGTTCGCTCGGCGGTGCGATCGAGATTCCCCGACGGTTGGTCAGCGTCATGATCGACTACTTCAGGCGGTACACCGCCGAGGACGGCACACCCATCTTCGGCGGCGGCGGCTACCTCACCCCGGTCGATGGCGGCCCGGAGCTGACCGAGGAACAACGGTCCTTCGACATCGTCGACTCGTTCGCCGTCTCCATCACTCTCACGTTGGCGACGATCGGTTTCGTCAAGGTCTACCGCAGTGCCACCCAGCGACGAGAACTGCTCGTGCAACTGGACGAACTGGAGGCGATGGCCGGCATTCGACTCACCGCCGCCATGGTGGGCCTGCTGCGCAGCTTCAGCACCTTTGTCTTCACCTCCACCAGCTCCAACGGTCAACGGCTGTGTGAGATGGTCAACCAGGACGAGCTACCGCGCCGGGAACTCGTCGCGGCGCTGCGCGAGCAGTTGCGGGAAACCATGGCCAGTCTGCGCAGCGTGGTCCTCGGGTCCGGCCGGGTCACCGAAGACCTCGACAACAGCGACATGCTTTTCGAATGCGGCTGGTCGTGGGGCATCATCGCCGGCGCCGAGGAAGTCTCCACCAGCGAGCCGATCGGCCGGCAACGCGAAGGCTCGGCCGAGAACGCCCCCTACCTCTACTTCACGGTCATCGCGATGGACGCCATCGAAGACCTGAACTCGGAACGTACCCGCCTGCTCGGCCTGCTCAACGAGGAACAACAGCGGCTGTCCCGGGCTCTGCAGCTGCGCTGGGAGCTGACCCGGACCTACTGGGCCACGGTGGCGACCTTCGGCAACCGGCGGCGATGGCCCATCGAGGACATCCCGTGGCGCACGACCGATGGCGACCGCACCGACTACTACACCCTCCAAGCGACGTCGCTGGCGGTCAAGGGACTGCTCGCGGTCGGACGCGGCGGCGACGAGGAACTCGGCCGCATCGCCGCGGTGCTGGTGGAACTGGCACAGCGGGGCCGCGTCACCCGACGCGCAACGCCCGGGGAGTCGGCGCTGCTCGTGCACACCCCCGGCAAGCGGGTCACTCTCAACGACGCCGATTCCACGCCGATGATGACCTGGGTCGTGAACGAGTTCTCCACGGTGCTGCTACAGCGGGCGATTCACGTCGCCGGCCTGCTGAGCAACGCCCGGCGGCGCAGCGAACTGCTCGAGTTGGCCGACGAGGTGTGGGATCACCTGCTGCTGCGCCGGATTCCCGACGGCCGGCACCGAGGATTGTGGGACCATGCCGGCGGTGCCTTCCCCGGGCTGGCCCCCAAACCGGACGCGCCCAGCTGGTACCTCACCGAGCGTGTGGTGCATGCGCTGGTCAACGCCGGTCAGCTGCTCTGGGATCGGCCCTTCCCGCGCGCCGGCCGGCTCGTCGCCTATGCGCAGGACCTCATCGACGAAGCGGAATACCTGTTCGACCGTGAGCTGATGCGCGGCACGTTCGCCGGAGAGGCGATGCAACGCAGCATGCGCAGCATCCGGGTGAGCCTGCGCCGGGCGCAACTGCTGGTGGACGAACGGCCGGGCACGGCGGCAGCCTTGGCGGACACGCTGCTGCTCCTGCTCAACGACATCACCACCGGGCAACAGAAGGCCAGCGAGGGGATCTGATGCTGGTCTTCGTCACGTCGCACAAGGGTGGCACCGGTCGCTCGGTGACCGCCGCGAACATCGCCTACCGCAGCGCCCTGGCCGGCCGCCCCACCTGCTACCTGGACTACGACTTCGGCTCGCCCACCGCTGGCATCACGTTCCAGATTCCGGACGCCGTCAACGGGGTGGAGGGCGAAGGGCCGAACGAGGGTGGTCTGCACCGCTACCTACGCGGAGAGATCCCATTCCCCAAGCAGTTGGATGTGTGGGGCACCTCGGAACGGGCCAGCCTGCGCCAGCGACCCATCGGCTCAGGTCCGCTGGTGCTGCTACCCGGCCAGCGCAACGGCAGCGAGTTCCCTTTCACCAACGACATCGCCAAACGCTGCGCCGAGCTCTTTCTCCGGCTGGAGGAGGAGTTCGACCTGATTCTCGTGGACCTCAGCGCCGGTCGGTCGTACGCCAGTCATATCGCGCTGGCCGCCACGGCCACCCCCGCGCTACGCAAGGTGGTCGCGCGCTGGTTGGTCTTTCATCGCTGGACTCCCCAGCACGTCACCGCGGCGGCGGATCTCGCCTTCGAGGCGGGCGGCATCCTCGCCATAGGCAAGGAGTACGGTCACGAGCCGGAGCGGCTGCGGGAGTCGCTGCGCTTCATCCGCACGGCGGTGATCGACTCCCGCGGCCCCGAGGTCGGCCACCTCGACCTCGCGCAGCAGGCATTCCTGCGCAAGTGCGACACAGAACTGTCGGAACTGGCCCGCCGCCGAGGAGTCGGGCGTACGACGCGGCTCGGCGTGGTGCCGCTGGACCCGCTGTTGCAGTGGCGGGAACAGCTCATCTCCGATCATGACGTACAAGCCAAAATCGCGAATGTGAAGACGGTGGATGCCATCGTGACGCTTACCGAAAAGCTCTTCGACGAGACCGCATGGGAAACCGTGTGATCGACGTGGATGTCAGGTTCCAGGAGGCAGCTGCGGTGCGTCGGACAGAGAGCGTGGCGTACTCCCATCTGTCGGTCGAGTTGGGGCACTTCTACGCGGAGGACTTCGGCGTCGGCTGCCAGGATCTGCGCCGCAAGTTCGCGCGGATCGCCGACTGGTCGACGGCGATTCCGGCCCTGGCCCGCCACGGGCTGCCGGCCCTCCGTCAGCCGCGGATCAGCACCTGCTTCATGGTGGACGACTACTTCCACCGATTCGGCTCACCCCGCGAGGTGATCCCGCAGGTGCAGAGTGCCGCAGCAGAGCTGGGCCTGGTGCTGGACTACGTGGCTCGGGAATCCAGCTTCGCCCGTCACGGTGGCGTCGAACTCGCCCAGATGGTGGTCGACACCCTCGTGATGGAACCACCCCGGAACACCACCGGAAGTCGGCCCCCGCTCAATGCATCCGGGTGGCTGTCCAACGGGATGCGCTCGCCCGGGTACGTGGACGCGCCGGCGATGACTCTGCCTCGCCCCTGGTCTCCGCCGGTGCAGTCCGGCGATCCCCGGCACTCCATTTTCGTCGACATAGAGCTGTGGTCCGACGAACCGAAGACCCGGGTGTGGGCGTGCGCACTGCTCGCGTCGGTCTGGCAGATGGCCCGGCTGGGCGTGTTGCGACACCGCGGGCAGACCCTGATGCAACCGACCCGCATAACCGGTGAGCTACCGGCCGACTGGGACGAGCTGCCGGCGGTAGTCCAGCTCAACCCGACCGCCGCGCCGTTCTGCGCGTACCGCACCCTGACCCTCATGGACACCCAGTACCTGCCGGTCGAGCTGGCGGTACGGACCATTCTCGGTCAGGTGGCGGTACCGACGGCGGTCGCGCAGCAGGTCGCCCGGCGCGCGGGTGGTGAAGGCCTACATCTGCCCAGCGAGCTCATCGACCGGCTGAGTTACGTGTTCATCGGCGGATGAGTGTGCTTGCGCCCGCACGGTTGGTCGATCGACATCCGCCCCGCCAGGTCACGCAGCAGCGCCAGGTTGCCCACACTGACCTGATCCCGGATCCAGGTCACCGACGAGTTCCACTGCCGGCTGAATCCGGGCACCTGCTCCAACCGGTCCCAGATCGGCCGCAGCCGTGGGTCGACACGCGCGCCCGGCAACCAGAGGTGCAGCAGGTGCTCCAAGACGGGACGCAAGCGCTCGACGTGTTCCTGCCCGGTGCCGGACCGGGTGACGACGGCCTCCATCAGTGAGGAGAGCATGGTCAGCAGCCAGTCGTGCAACGCGAGATCCTCGCAGAGACCGGCCACGGCGGCCGGCACGTCCTGCGGGGGAAGAACCAGTTCGACCGTACGCAGGGTGGGGGAGTCCACGGTGACGACGGCCGAGACCTCCCGGTCCGACTGCGGACCCACCTGCGCTGCCCAACGCAGCCGGGTACGCG
Organism: Micromonospora sp. NPDC048871; assembly: GCF_043198155.1. Classification (NCBI taxonomy): domain Bacteria; kingdom Bacillati; phylum Actinomycetota; class Actinomycetes; order Micromonosporales; family Micromonosporaceae; genus Micromonospora; species Micromonospora sp. NPDC048871. The sequence goes on from NZ_JBICUM010000005.1 coordinate 252,211, forward strand.
CCGCCCGCAGCGGCGGACGCCGGTCCAGCAGGTCGGACATCTGTACCCCGTCGAGCACCCGTCCGGTGATCGCCTCCAGGTTCAGTACGTCCGCATCGTTGCTGTGCAGAAAACCGGCGGTCAGGTCGGCGCTGTTCAGCTTGCCGACCGTCTCCAGGATGCCCGGCTGGGCCAGGTAGTGCGACCAGGGTTGACGACGGTCACCGCTGACGACCTGGATGACCGACGACGCCTGCACGATTCGGCCACCGGTGATGATGGCCCGGCTGACCACCGCGCCCACTGCCCGTAACCTCTTCCGTTTGGCGCTGGGCAGCCAGCAGTCCACGCCGGTGCGCACATCGGGCGAGACCGCATAGAGCGACGGACGGCGGGAGGTCAGCACCGCCTCGCCTTCGACCAGGCTGAGCACCTCCGAACTCTGCTCCTGTGCCAGCGCCGTGCTGTGTTGCAGCAGGTTGGTGTGCACCTCGCCGAACGTGATCATGGCTTCCTCCGCATCGCCGCCCGCCCGCAATCATCCTGCGGAATGCGACCCCCGCTGAATCACCCGCGCCGATACCGACCCTGGTGAGGCCACGGATCCCCGAGACAACGGGAATCGACCCACTGGGGCGGCATCTGCCCTGGGGGCATCATAGGCCCGACATCGGCGGGAATCCCATGGCGGTGAAGCGCCGCCGGCCGCACGAAGGTGACAACGAATGATATTTTCGATAGTGCGGACGCCAGCTACCCCTGGAGTTGCCGTTTATGAAGGTCTACATTTCGGCCACTCAAGAAGACCTGTGGGAATATCGCGCTGCCGTACACGCAGTGGCACGTCGTCTGGAGATCGAGGACGTCGCCATGGAAGCGTACAACGCCGACGTCCGACCACCGCTCGACCGCTGCCTGGCTGACGTGCGCCGTTGCGACCTCTACATCGGACTGTTTGCCTGGCGATACGGATTTCGCCCGCCCGGTCAGGATTCCTCCATCACCGAGCTGGAGTATCGCGAGGCACTCGCGGCCGGAAAACCCTGCCTGATCTTCCTCCTCGCCGATGAGGCTCCCTGGCCGGTCGACCGGGTCGCCCGAGGCGACGACGGGGATCGGATCATCGAACTTCGCCGGGAACTCAAGGAACGACACCTGTGCGCCTTCTTCACCAGCGTCGACGACCTCACCGCCAAGGTCACCGCAGCGCTGGCCGACGTACGCAGTGGACGGTTTCCGGCACGCGGACCCGCCGATCCGGACACTCACTTACCCGAAGCCGTACGCAACCGCTACCACGAGCAACTGGCGCACAGATACCGCGTTGTCTCGGTCGACGCTGTCTCGCCACGTCCCACCATCGGATACCTCACCGTCGGGCTGCCGAAACTGTTCGTCGAGCCTCGGGTACACGAGGAGGCTCGTCCGGAAATGCCACTGGCCTGGTGGCGGTGGGCAAGCGCCACATCGGACGGTGACACCAGTGGACTGCCCGGCGCGGTGAACCCGGAGGAACTCGAACGACTCTGGGAGGAGTACGCGGCCAAGGATGCGCTCTCGCTGTTCGACGTGGTCTGCGATTCCAGCCGCCGGACGATCGTCCTACTCGGAGACCCCGGCTCCGGCAAGTCCGCGGCCGCGCGGTACCTGGCACTGGCACTGGCCGGAGCCTGCGACGAACCCCGACTCGCGGCGCTGAACCAGCACCTGCCCGTGCTGATCGAACTGCGGTCCTACGCCGTGCACCGCGGAGACGGGCGCTGCGACGGCTTGCTCGACTACATCGGCCATCGCCACCAACAGGGACTGACCGGAATCAACCAGGAGGTGCTGGGGTCATATCTACGCCAGGGCGGCCAGGCCCTCTTTCTCTTCGACGGCCTCGACGAGGTGTTCGACCCGGTCCAACGCGAAGAGGTGGCCGCGCAGATCGCCACCTTCGCCAACGAGTACCCGGGAGTGCTGTCCGTGGTCACCTCACGGACGGCCGGCTACCAGCGGCAGACCTTCGCCAACGCCGGCTTCGACCACTTCACCCTCGAAGACCTCGACGACGAACAGATCACCCAGTTCATCGACAACTGGTACCGCTACGTGATGCCCACTCCGGCTGTCGAAGCACAACGGCAACGACGACAGCTCCTCGACATGCTGGGCGACTCCCGAGCGATGCACGAGATCGCCGGAAACCCACTGCTGCTGATGCTCATGACCATCGTCGGTCGCAGCCACCCCCTGCCCCGCAACCGACGCCGACTGTACGCGCACGTCACCGACGTCCTCATCTCCGAGTGGGACGTGACCAAACAACTGCGGGAGAGCCACGGCGACGTGCCCTCGCTGGACCTGGATGCGAAGCGCCGACTACTGCGCCACCTGGCGTTCCGCATGCAATTCCGGGAATCGGGGCCGGCCGGCAACTACATCGACTCCGACGAGCTGGCACGCATCTTCCGCGACCATCTCGTTGCGTTCTACGGCTTCGAGAACGAGCGGGCACTCGGTATGGCCTACTCGATGATCGACAAACTGCGCCACCGAAGCTTCATCCTGGAACGATACGGACTGCGGCTGTTCGGGTTCGTGCACCGCGCGTTCCTGGAATTCTTCTGCGCCGAGGAGATCGTGGACAGGATCGACAACGACCCCGATGCCTGGGACCTCGACCGGCTCCGTGCGCTCTTTCGCGAACGCTGGGCCGACCCGTCCTGGCGAGAGGTGCTCCGCCTCGTCGCCGGTGCCCTGCCCGCCCGGATCGCCAACGACCTGATCACCCGACTCGCCACCGAGACCACCCAACCCTGGCCGCCGCTGAACCTGACCGCCCCGCCCTGGAACCTCGTGCTGGCCGCGCAGTGCGTGGCCGAAACCCCACAACCCGCCGAACTGACCGCTGCGGGCGACGCCGTGCTGCGTCAGATGGTGCTGCTGGTCGAACACGGCATCTCCGCCGACGACCCCAACCTGGTGGAACTCACCGAACAGGAACTGCTCTCCTCGATCCGGGCCCTCGGGCCGAGCTGGCCCGGCCGGCACACCTTTCTGAACTGGTACCGCCGCCGCGGAGTACGCACCAGCTGGCGCTCCGGCTCCACCTTCGCCACCCGGATCGCCGCAGCGCTGTCCAGCACGGAGGAACACCTGGAGGAACTGCTGGTCCGGGAACTCCAGCAGGGCCGCGAGCGGCTAGCCCACCTCACCCTGGTCGCCGGGCTAGCCGAAGCCGCCGGCCGGCTGGACGTCACCGCCGGGGACCGTCGTCGCTACCGGGACATCCTGATCACCCAGGCCCGAGCGAAGGTCTCCACCGCCGTCCGGCAGGCCGCCGTACGGGCCCTGATCACTCACTTCGGCGCCGATCCCGACCTCACCGGCGAGCTGTGCGACCTCGCCGACTCGCCCGATCCCGCGGTCCGCGCACTGGCCGTACAGTCCCTCGACGGTCGCCCGGAACTCAGCGACGACCTCCGCCACGTCCTGTTCCACGCCACCGAGGACAGCGCCACCACGGTACGACGAGCCGCCGTGGCCGTGCTCACCGCGCGCTGCACCGACCTGCCGGACGCACCCGGCACCCTCCAGCGACTACTTGCCACCGACCCCGATCCCGCAGTCGTACAGGAAGCGCTGACAGCCCTGCTGGGCCTGCCCGAGCACGCCGACACCGCGCGAAGCCGCGCGCTTCAGCGCATCACCGGCAAGTCCCCGGACGAGGTACGGCGCTGCCTGGTGATCAGACTGCTGTCCGGGCGGGCTGGCCCGGAGGAAACCGATCTGCTGCTCAAGCTGGCCAACTCGGACGAGTCCGCTCGGCTCCGCGCCACCGCAGTACAGCGGCTGACGCTCGTGCCGGACCCGGACGGACGCTGTCGAACCCGGCTGATCGACCGGATCGAACAGGACAAGGACGCCTCCGTGCGGGCTGCCGCCGTGACCGCGCTGATCGACCGGGACTGCACCGACGACACCTGCTGGACGGTGGTGGCGCACGCGGCTCGCACCGACGAGGACGCCACGGTCCGCCTGGCCGCGGTACGCGCCCTGGCCGAGGCCCACTCGGACCACCGCACCGGAGAACTACTGCTGGACAGCGCCCGACGCGACCCTACCGCGAGCGTCCGGCTCACCGCCGTTGACCTGCTCACCGGCCGACAACTGTTCGGGCACACCACCCGCGACCTGCTCATCAACCGAGCCTTCGAAGAACGGGACGCCCTCGTGCGGCTACGGGTCACCCGCAGCCTGGCCCGTCTCGCCGAACCGCCCGACCCCGCCGTGCGGGAGTGCCTGGCCGAACAGGTCAGCCGAGATCCCGACCCGAACGTACTGCGCGCGGCCGCCGACGCCCTCGCCGAGCATGGCGAGGTCGAGGGCCTGGTGGAGACACTGTGCCGACGGGCCCGCCGCGACAGCTACGTCGGCATCCGGTTGGCCGCCGTGCGGACGCTCTGCCGGTACGGCAGCCCCGACGTGGTGACCGACGTGCTGCTGGAATGCGTCGAGTCGGACACCGACTCGACCGTGTTCGACGCCGCGGTCTGCTGCCTGACCGAGCAGGGAAGCGCCTCCATGGCGGTGACACTGCGACTGATGCGCCGCCTCTCCGACCAGGACCCGGCGATTCGTGCCCGCATCGCCGCCGCGCTCGGCGAGCACTTCGGCGCCGACCCCGAAGTTCAGGTGCTGCTCGTCGGACTGGTCCGCGATGACCCGGCCCTCGAGGTCCGGCGCCGGGCGGTGGAACAAATCGGCGCGACCCTGGCGGACCGCGCCGGAGTACCCGAACTGCTGCTCCGGCTGGCCACCGACGACGACTGGGAGGTCCGACGTACCGCGTTGCTCGCGCTGACCCGACACCACTACCGCGACACCCGGACCCGGGAGCTGCTCATCCGGCTCGGTCGCCAGCACGACGACGACACCGTACGGCGACTGGCCGGTCAACTACTGGCCACGTTGCCCGGCATCACACCCGATGACTTCCCGTGATCGCGCCCGGCCCAAGATCTGTACTCTGGCCTGACCGGACGATACCCGGGCCTGATCCGTTTATCGGAATGATGACTAGCACCGTAAGTCGACGTACCCGGGGTCCTTGGATCATTGCGGCAGCAAACGCCGGTTCAGCGGCTCACTCGCCGCTCCGCGATCCGAAACCGATGATCGAAATTGCCTTTCTCGCCGGTGTGGTAGTCGGATTGTGGACCGCCGGTCAGCTCCCTTTCCGGGCTTAGCATTTCCGCATCGTCAATCGCCGGCCGGACAGCCCGGTCTGGGCTCGTAAGAGGAGGCACGATGCGTAAAAGATCGTTGCGGCAGCGGCTGGCCGGGACAGTCATGGTCGCCACCCTGGTGGCCGGTGGCCTGGGTACGACGGCCGGGGCCGCCCAGGCCGCCCCGGTCTCCGCCGTCAACTCGGCGGTGAGCGCGGCACCGGTCACGCTGGCAGCGGGTGGCTGGGGGCTCCAAGGCATCTTCCCCGACCCGGTCACCTGCCACATCGCCGGAATCGCCTCCGGGCGGGAGTACGTCTGCGTCTGGTACGTCCTCGCCTGGGCTTTGAACGTCTGGCAGGACTAGCCGGCGGTCATGCTCCATCCGTAGTTTCCTGGTCGTCAGGGGCGAGTTGCCGCACGGGCGGCTCACCCCTCGGTCTGTCGAGCGCAGGAGATCGGTGGCGCGAGCCGCTTGTCTCCGGCGTACCGCTGCGGAGGCGGTCCAACTCGGCCAGGTACATCTCCTGCATGCGGCCGTAGTGTCGGACCAGCAGCATGATCTCCTCGACGCTGTAACCCGCGATCAGGCGTCCCGTCTGTTCGGCGAACCGCTCGTACGGTCGCTCCAGGTCGGCTACCCGCTCCGGCCGCAGGGTGACGATCACCCGCCGCCGGTCCGCCGGGTCGCGTTCGGTGGTCACGTAGCCGGCCTGCTGGAGCCGGCGGAGCATGCTGGTCACCGCCCCGGTGGTGAGGTTGGTCCGCTCGGCGATCTGCCCCGCGGTGGCGGAACCGACCTCGGCCAGGTGGTCCAGGCACTCCAGGTCGCTGACGGTGAGGCCCAACTGCTCCGCGATGGCGTTGCGGAACACCATGGACAGTCGGGACATCTCCCGTCCCGCACGCATCAGGTCGGCGATCGCGGACTTACGAGCCAACTCGTCGGACATGCCGGCAATCATGCCTCCGGTACGGTGACCCGGTGCAGCCGAGGTAACACACGGGTCAGCACCCAGTGTGGTGCGGCCGCGCCTCCGGTCAGGCGGCGCATCAGCGCGGCGGCGGTGTCGACGGCGCGGAAGGCGTACGGCACCATCTCTTCCTGGTAGCGGGCGATCGCCTTCTCCACCGGCATGCCGCCCGCGCGGGCCTCGACCAGCCTGCGGCCCAGCAGGGCGGCGTCCCGGAGCGCGGTGTTGCCGCCGTGGGCACCGAACGGCGGCATGACGTGTACGGCGTCGCCCATCATGGTGGCCCGGGGCACCGCCCACCGGGTCGGCCGTCGGCCGGTGGCGAAGGAGTTGAGCACCATGGTGTCCAGTTCGGCCGCTTCGATCAGTCGGCGGATCAGCGGATGGAAGTCCGTACCCATCCGGGTGGCCAGGTTCCACAGTGTCAGCAGGTCCCGGCGGGTGCCCTCGGGCACCTCCTCCTGCCGCAGCAGCAGTCCCCACATGACGTAGTCCTCACCGGTGGGTGCGTAGCTGCCCGGGGCCAGGCGCGCGAAGGCCTCTCTTGGGCTCTCGCCGAAGCGCATCGAGGTGAAGAAGAAGGCGCGGCCCGGTCGGTCGGCGATGGCCAGAACCCCGCTGGTACGCAGCGCCTCCGGGATGATGCTGGCACCGTTCAGTCGCAGCGGTGTCCGGCCGTAGATGCCCGCCATCGGGGTGGGCACCGGGTCGGCGTCCGGCATGAGTTGTGTGCGTAGCGGGGAGCCGACGCCATCGGCGCCCACGACGACGGTGGCCGGGGCGGCTGTGCCGTCGGAGAACAGCAGCCGCAGCCTCGCTGGGTCGGTGTCGTCCACCGCGGCGGCGGCCTTGCCGTAGTGGATGCGGCCGTCCAGCCCGGACTGCAGGATCGACCGCAGGGTCTGCCGGTCGACCTGGCGGGTGGTGTGGGTCTTGTCCTTGAAGGTGATGGTGAAGGCGTCCCGCAGCCGCCGGTCGGTGAAGCGCAGCTGCCCGCCGGGCTCGTCGCCGGTGGCCAACGCCAGGCGGTACAGCGGGCGGGGCAGGCTGGTGCGCAGCGCCTCCAGCCCGTACCGGTCGAGGATGATCCGGTAGCCCTGCTGCCGGACGAAGGGGCCCGGGTCGCGTTCGTAGACGTGCACGTCGATGCCGTTGCGCACCAGGTACTGGGCCAGGCAGAGGCCGGAGAGGCCGGCACCGGAGATCGCCACGGAGAAGCCGGTTGATGTGCTCATGCAATTATCTTAATGACTAAGATGATTTGGCCAAGGGCTGTCGGCGTGCCGTGGTCCATCGCCTGCTTCGTCGCGGCCGTGCGCCGCACCTTCTGCCCCGGCACGGACCTCCACGTCATCATCGGAGCATCCCGGTACCGCACCGATCTCACTTCTCCGCCGACGTCAGGGCCACGGTCGCCGCGGAAACCGGCTCACCACGATCGCCGGAAACGCCGTTGCCGAGACAACCGTCAGTCGAGCAGTCCCGGAACCCGCTCCCGAAGTGTGGCCCTCACCCGCGACAGTCCGGCGTCCAGGTCGTCGCCCTCCCACCGCACGAGTTCCTCGCCCAGCGGCTTGCCCGACACCAGCACCGTCCAGCGCTTTCGGTCGCCGTCCATCTTGACGATGGCGACCAGATCGCGATCCCCGGACTGGAACACCAACGGCGATTCACCCCATCGGTGCATCGACACGACGCAGCCGCTTCGACCATCCATGATGGCCACCACGCGCGCTTCCGTAGTTGCGCCGGATGGGGCACTCCCTGTCGAAGCGGTGGCCGGACGTACCTCACCCGCGATGGATGCCTGCCATGACTCGCACCGTACCTCAGGGGCAAGCTGTGGCGGATTCACCGGCTCGCCGCTGAGGGACCCGAGCCCGATGACTGCCAGCGCTGCCACGAGCCGCGGCTTTGTCGTCCTGCGAGGCGACGGAGGGCGGGCCGGCGCACTCAGATCGATGACGGGCATAGGGCAAGCTATCCGACGGGCAGGTCACCCGTTCGTACCGGCGCGGGCGTTGAGCGCGATCTGCCAAGCGGTCTGTGAGAGTAATCGATGCGCCGGTGTACGAGGGTTGGCGAGGATCGCGGCGACCTTCCGGAGGTTCAGGAGCCCGCCCGGGTGGACCGGGCGAGGATGCCGTTGAGGTAGAGCCCTTCCTGGCAGGTCCTCGACGTGGGAGCACCGACCGGGGTGCCCGGTTGCCGGCAGACGACGGTGAGGGTCACCCGGGACCCGGCCGGCACCCTGATCGGGGTGACCGAGTGGTAGTCCTGGTTACGGAAGTTCTCCAGCGCGTAGGTGACCACCCGGACGTCGTCGGCGGTCACGGTCAGGGTCCCGGTGTCTCCCTGCGGGTTGTCCACCAGGAAATCCGTGATCAGCAGCACCCGGTTGCGGGGCACGGTGTAGCTGCTCGACGCCGACCCCCCGGGGTTGGTCCGCAGCACCAGCGCGGTGGCGAACTGTCCGTCCCCGCTGGCGCGGTCATTACCCTCGGGGGTAGCCGGCGGCGGCGCCGGAGGTGCGGGGGGAGCCGCTGCGCGTTCCTGTTCGATGGCGTCTCGCGCAGCCACGCCGGCAGCCTCGCTCGCCGCCACCTCCGCCTCGGTCGCGACCTGCGCCATGCCCTCGTCGACGGCCTCCCGAGCTGCGGAGGTCACCGCCGGACGCAGCAGCCCGAACCAGAGGGCGAGCAGGAGCAGCAGCAGAGCCAGCAGCAGGGCGAGCAGTTTGAGCAGCCAGGCGGAGAGAACGGGCTGCTGCACCAGGGTGCCGTCCAGGGTGACGGCCCGGCCCGTCGTGTCGCTCAGCACGGCCCGGAACGGCAGGTGTCTCGGGGTGCCTCGCCAGAGCAGTCGCCGGGCCCGTACGCCGAGGACGGTCGTGTACTGTTCGCCCGCCGCCAGGGTCGTCGGCCGCGGTCGGGGCGCGAAGTTCAGCTGTTCGGCACTGTCGACGGCGGTGACGGTCAGCGTCTCCTCGAGATTGCCGCCGTTGACGCCGGCGAGGCGGTAGCGGGCGCCGAGTCGCGCCCGGCGTACCTGCGGCCGTAGCTCTCCGGTCACCTCGGAGAAGGGCGCGATGGTCAGCACGGCTTCCTCGACCGTGGCCGTCTGCGGTGCCTCGGACGGCACCACCCGGACGCCGTACGGCAGCTCTCCGGCGCGGACCTCGGAGGACCGGGGCGGTCGGACGGTGAGGGTGACGGTCTGACTCGCGCCGGGATAGAGGGAGACTCTCGGTGGGTCGAACGTCGCCCAGGTGCTCGGCATGCCGACCACGTCGAGGTCGTACCCCTCGACGACGTCACCCGAGTTCCGGACCGTCACCGGGATGTCGACGCTCTCGCCCGGCACGACCACCACCGGAGTGTCCACCAGGCCCAACGAGATGCTCATGGCCCCGACCGTAGGCGCGGCGGGAGCGGCCGGAAACCGGCCGCCGGGGTACCGATGCGGGCAGAACCGCTGCCCGTTAGGTCCGCGTTAGGTGCCCGCGAAGTCTCGTCCGGCACCCTCTGCCGTATCGCCGTGCAACACCGGCGCGGCGGCACCGTCCGGAACGGAAGCCCTGGACAGGGGCATCGAGCTGTGCTGGGAGTTGTTGTGCACCGTGTCACCGTAAGCGTTCACGCGGAGGACCCGATCTCGCGGCTGGGAGTGGAGAGTCAGCTCCGTTCCCGGCCGGACCTGTGGGTGGTCGAGCCGGGCCAGGAGACACCCGAGAGTGTCGCGCTGGTCGTCATCGACGCCCTCGACGAGTCGGCTGCCCGGCTGCTACGCCGACTGCACCGGGCCGGCCGGGCCAAACTGGTGCTGGTGCCGGCCAGGATCGACGATGCCGGGTTGTCTCTCGCGGTGGAGCACGGCGTGGTGGGAGTGGTCCGGCGATCCGAGGCGAGCGCCGAGCGGCTCAGCCACATCGTCCTGGCCGTCGCCCGTGGCGAGGGTGCCCTCCCCGCCGACCTGCTCGGTCGGCTGATGGCCCAGGTGGGCCGACTTCAGCGGCAGGTACTCGAACCGCGCGGCCTGACCCTGCTCGGGTTGAGCAGCCGCGAGGTGGACGTGTTGCGGCTGGTCGCGGACGGGTTCGACACCGGGGAGATCGCCAGCAAGCTCTCCTATTCCGAGCGGACCGTGAAGAACATCCTGCACGGGGTCACCAGCCGGTTGCAGCTTCGCAACCGGGCGCACGCCGTGGCGTACGCCCTGCGCAACGGGTTGATCTGAGCACCGGGGCGGCGGGTTGCCTGAACGGGCCAGCACCGTTGCCCCCGACGGTGCCTCCCGGTCCGCACCGGCCGACCGGGAACCGCCGGACGATGGTGGCCGGCCGCCGGTCACCTTCATCCATCGCACGCCCGTCGAGGTCCACTTGCGACGTTCAATCGGAATCCCCGCCGTACTGGCCGTGTTGCTCATCGGTGCGCTGCCGCCCACCGCCGGGTTCGTCAGCCAGGGCCGGGCCGCGCCCGCGCCGGCTCCGACGGCGGCGCCCGGCCCGCCGCCGAACCCTGAGGTGAGTCAGCGGATCGCGTACGCCGGCACCGGGCACCGCAGCCTGGGGATCATCCGGGGCGAGGGACCGGCAGCTACCGCGGCCCCGCTCAACGAGTCCGGACCCGACCATTTCGACGACGAGATCTCGGCCCGCGGGTCGGCGACGACCTGGGTGAGTCGACGCGACGAGCGCACCACCGAGGTGTACCTGCGCCGAGGCGAGGGTCCGGTACGCCGGGTCACCCGGAACTCGACCGACGAGCATCGGCCGGTGCTCTCCCCGGACGGCACCCGGATCGCCTACAGCTCGGCCGCCGGCCGGGATGGCGGCGGGCAGGACATCTACGTGGTCGACGTCGACGGCGGCAACACCCGACGGGTGACCGACGGAACCGGCGACAACACCTGGCCGACCTGGTCGCCGGATGGGCGCACGCTGGCCTTTGCGGGGCTACGCGGTACGGACACCCTCCCGCAGATCTACCGGGTCGCCGTCGACGGCGGCCCGGTCACCCGGATCACCGCCGAATCCACCGGGGCCACCGAGCCGTCCTGGGACCCGAACCCGACGCACGACCGCATCGCCTACACCGTCGGTCCGGCCGGCCCGCACCCCGAGGTGTGGCTGATCGCGCCGGACGGCACCGACCGGACGCGGATGCTGCTGCCCGCCTGGCAGGCCCGGCAGCCCGCGTGGACGGCCGACGGGGCGACCGTGGCGTTCGTGAGCCGTACCCTGCCGGACGGTGGAACGACCGGGACCGTCGATCGGATCTACTCGGTGCTGGTCCGCGACGATCCGTGCCTGTGCGTGGTGGTGCCACGGCTCGCCGAGGACCGCGACGTCAGCCACCCCACCTGGTACGCCGCCCCGGGCACCGACACCGAAGAGCTGCTGGTCGCCCGGACCAGCGCCCTGGAACGGACCACCGCCACCCTGCAGGACATCCGTCCGGACGGGGTGGATCCCCGCGACCTGCGCGTGCCGGTGCTGCGCGAGGATCCCGGGGCGATCATCGATTCCCGACTGCTCTGGTATCCGGTCGACGGCGATCCGTGGCTGGAGCGGCAGGCGTACTCGCCGGACGGGCAGCGGATCGCGGTCAGCCGGTTCGAGACGGTCGACGGCGTCCGGACCCAACGGATCTGGATCGTGGACGCCGACGGCGGCCGGCCCCGGTTGCTGCCGATCGCCGGGCGGGGGCGCGGTGACCGGGAGACGGACCCGGCCTGGTCGCCGGACGGCACCCGGCTAGCCCTGGTCCGCAACTCGCCCGGGAACGGCCCCGAGGCGCCGCGCACCCCGTCCCGGATCGAGGTGGTCGACGCCGACACCGGGCGGCGCCTGCTGGAGCTGCCGGTCCGGGACGACCTGGCCGCACTCGACGACGCTCAGCCGGCCTGGTCGCCGGACGGCACCCGGCTCGCCTTCACCCGGGGCACCTACCGGGGTGACATGTTGACGCACGTCTGGACCGCCAACGCCGCGGACGGACTTGACCAGACGGACATGACCGAGACGATCTGCGGCTACGACTGCCCGGTCGTCGACGACAGCGCCGCCTTCTCCCCGGACGGCACCCGGCTGGTGTTCAACCGGGAGGCCGACGGCCTGATCCTGGTCGACCTGGCCGACAACCGGTGCCGGCTGCTGCTGCCCGGCGGCGGATCCTGCGCCCTTGCGGTGCCGGACCGCGAGGAGGGTCCGCACCAGCCACGGGACGTCGCCTGGTCACCGGACGGCGAGCGGCTCACCTTCTCGGCGCGCCGGGCCGAGGACAACAACTCGCCCGAGGCGCTGTGGAGCTATGACCTCGGGGACGGCAGCATCCGGCCGCTGACCGCGCACCTGCCCGGACGGCAGAAGGAGCCGACCTGGCAACGCCGCTTCGACGTCGCCACCGCCGTGTCCGTACCCGCGCCCGGCACCACCGTGGGCGGCCGGACCACCCTGCGGCTCGCTGTCACCGACCAGGGACCGGCCGCCGCCGACGCCGTCCGGGGCAGTCTCGAGGTTCCACCGGGGCTCTCCGTGACCGGCTTCGACACCCCGGTCGGCGAGTGTGCACTCGCCACCCTGAGCTGCGAGTTGGGCCGTCTCGGCGTGGGCCGTACCGTCGAGATCGGGGTCGAGTTGGTGGGCACCGCCCCGGGCGACTTCGAGCTGACCTGGTCGGTCGAGGCCGACCCGATCGACACCGACCCGTCGGACAACCGTGCGACGACCACGGTACGCGTCGTTCCCGCACCGCCGGGCAGCCCGGCCGATCCGGCGTTGACCGTCTCGGTAGACCCGCAGCCGGGGTACGTCGGCGGCACCGTCACCGTCCGGTACACGGTGCGCAACGCCGGTGGGACGACCGCGACCGGTCTGCGGGTCCAACCGGCCCTGCCCGGCGGGGTATCGGTCGGCGGGGCACTGGCCAACTGCCCGGCTGAGGGCTGCCCGGTGCCGGACCTGGCCCCGGGCGCCGCCGCCACCGTCACCGGGACCCTCTCCCCGGAGGCGGCGCTGCAGACGACCGTCCGGGGCACCGTGCGCACCACCGGCGGCAACGCCGACCCGGACAACGACACCGCCAGTAGGCCGTTGCGGGTGCTCGCCCCGCGGATCGTGGCGGTGCCGTCGATCGGACCGCCCGGGTTCGTCGCCTCGATCCGGGGCGAGGACTTCCCACCCGGTCGGCCGCTGCGGCTCTCCTGGGACCTGGGGATCACCGCCGCCGCCCCGCCGGTGCGCCCGGCCGCCGACGGCAGTTTCACCGCCCAGTTGCTGGTGCTGCCGAAGGACCGGCTGGGTGGCCGACAGGCGGTGGCCACCGGCACGGGGTTCAGTCCGGTGCGTACCCCGTTCCTGGTGGTGCTGCCGGCCCAGCAGCCACCCGGACTGCTGCACCGGCGCTGGTGACGACGATGGGAGTGGACGGGTGATACACGAGGTCGACGAGGGACTGCGCGGGCTGGTCCTGGAGGAGATGATGGCGGGTACCGGTGCGGAGGTGTCGTTCGACCCGCCCACCCGGGAGTGGGCGGCCCGACGCAACGCGCCGACGGTGAATCTGTTCCTCTACGACATCCGGGAGGACCGGTCACGGCACTTCCAAGGTCGGGTCGCCGAGCGGGACGCCACCGGCCGGACGGTGGCCTGGCACGACTCGCCGCACTTCTACGCGCTGTCCTACCTGCTGACCGCGTGGACCAACCGGCCCACCGACGAGCACCGGCTGCTCGCCACCCTGCTGGCCGGTCTGGTCCGGTACGACGAACTGCCGGCCGCCCGGCTGACCGGTTCACTGGCGACGCTGAGCCTGTCGGTGCCGATGTCGGTCGCCGCACCCCCCGGTGAGGGGCGGGCGCTGGCCGACGTGTGGAGCGCGCTCGGTGGAGAACTGAAACCCTCGCTGGACCTGGTGATCATCGCGCCGGTGTCCACCCGCCGGATCCCGGCCGCGCCACCGGTACAGGAGCGCACGGTGCTGGTCGGCGACACCTCCGGGCGGCCGGCGGGCCTGCGTACCCGCACCGGCCCGGCCCGACAACGGACCGACGGCGGGGCGGAGCGGGCCGCGACCGGTCCCGACGATCGGCGACCGAGCCAACGGGACGACCGGCGGTGAGCGGCGCGGACGACACGGCGTACCTGTGGGAGCGGCTCGGACTGGTCGCGGCGCGGGTGGCCCGACTGGTCGCCGATCGCCGCCGGGACGACCCCCAACCGGACGACCCCTTCCGGGGCCTGTACCTGGCGCCTGACGACATCGACCGGCTGATGGCCCGGTCTGGCGGACCCGAGCCGGTGGATCCGGCGGGGGAGCGGGCGGACGGGGCCGGGACCGAATCCCGCCTCCGGCGGCTGGCAGCCGCCTTCGGTCTCACCGGACTGGACGTCGAGGTGCTGCTCGTGGCGCTGCTACCCGACGTCGACGCCCGGTACGAGCGGCTCTACGGCTATCTGAACGACGACGTCAGCCGACGCCGGGCGACCGTGGGGCTGGCCCTGGAACTGTGCGGAAGGTCGCCGGGGGAGGCCGCCGACCGGGCCCGGTTCGCCGGCTGGGCGCCTCTGATCGCCGGCGGGCTGCTGCTGGTCGAGCACCCGGACCAGCCGTACCTGTCCCGTGCGCTGCGGGTGCCCGACCGGGTGGCCGCGCACCTGCTCGGCGACGACATGCCGGACGCCCGGCTGGCCGAGGTGGCCTGGCCGACGGCCGACCAGGCCACCGCCGCGTACGCCGACGCCTCGGACGGGTCGGGCCGGACGGACAGCTCGGAGTGGACCGGAACCGTCGCGCGGCTCGGCGCGGCGCTGCGCTGCGGGGTGGACCTGGGCTACCTGCAGGAGCGTCCCGGCTGCGCCGCCGACGACCTGGCCGTCGCGGCGCTGCTCCGGGCCGGCCGATCGGTGCTCCGGCTCGACCTGGACGCGTTGGCCGCCGACCCCGCTCCCGCCGAGGCGCTGGCCGCGACGGTGCGGGAGGCCCGGCTGCGGGGCGCCGGCCTGGTGGTCGGCCCGGTGCAGGCCCTGGATCCGGTCGGCCGGCCGGAGCACGCCCGGCTGCTTCGCCGGGTCGCCGACCAGCCGGTGCCGGTGCTGCTCACCGGGTCGGCCGAGTGGGATCCACACTGGACACGTCGGGCACCGCTGCTGGTCACCGCCCCGCCGCTGGACGAGCGGGGTCGGGCCCAGCTGTGGCGGGCGGCCGGTGGGGCGCGGGACGCGGACCGGCCCGCCGGTTGGCTCGACGGCGTGGACCCGGCGCGCGAGTTGGCGCCGTACCTGCTGGGCCCGGACCAGGTGCGGCGGGCCGCGCAGGCCGCCGACCAGCTGGCCCTCTTCGCCGGCGCCGACCGGATCGACGCCGACCACCTGCGCGCCGGGGTACGCGGGCAGAACGCCGGCGGCCTGGCCCGGCTGGCCCGGCGGATCGAACCCGGGGTCGACTGGACCGACCTGGTGCTTCCCGGTTCGGTCGAGGACCAGTTGCGCGAGCTGGCGCTGCGGGTGCGGTACCGAGACCGGGTGCTGGGCCGGTGGCGGATGCGCCCCGGCGGCGGGCGAGGGCGGGGGGTGCTGGCGTTGTTCGCCGGTGACTCCGGCACCGGCAAGACCATGTCGGCGGAGGTGGTCGCCGCCGACCTCGGCCTGGACCTGTACGTCGTGGACCTGTCCACCGTGGTGGACAAGTACGTCGGCCAGACGGAGAAGAACCTGGAACGGATCTTCACCGAGGCGGCCGAGGTCAACGGCCTGCTGCTCTTCGACGAGGCGGACGCCATCTTCGGCAAACGGTCGGAGGTCAAGGACGCTCGCGACCGGTACGCCAACCTGGAGAGCGCCTACCTGCTGCAACGGATGGAGTCCTTCGACGGCGTCGCGGTGCTCACCACGAACCTGCGTGCCAACCTGGACGAGGCGTTCACCCGACGGCTCGACCTGATCGTCGACTTCGCCATGCCGGACGTGGCGCAGCGGCGGGCGCTCTGGGACCGCTGCCTCGGCACCGAACTGCCCCGCGACCCCGACCTGGACCTGGACTTCTGCGCCCGCCGCTTCGAGTTGGCCGGCGGCAGCATCCGGGCATGCGTGGTGACCGCCGCGTACCTGGCTGCGGAGGCCGGCCGACCGGTGCGGATGGCGGACCTGGTCGGCGCGGTGCAGCGGGAGTACCGCAAGCTCGGCCGACTGCTGCTGGAGAGCGAGTTCGGCGCGCATCAACCACGCGGGGAACCCGCGCGGATCCACTGACGAGAGGGCAGCGATGCGAGCACACGATCCGGCTGGCCGTGACGTCTCGGCCCGCCCCGTCACCCCGGCCCGGTCGGAGACCACCGGCGCCGAGCAGGCCCGGCCGGAGACGGGTGCGGTGCCCGTCGGGCCTGCCGGCGTCGGGCCGGGCGGTGCGGCGGCCAGGATCCTGGACCTGCAACACCGGGCCGGTAACGCCGCCGCCACCCGCGCGGTGCAGCGGATGCGCTGCGCCGACCCGGACCACGGCCACGAGTCGGAGCCGGTGCAGCGATCGGCGGTGAACCAGGTGCTGCGCTCGCCCGGCAGCCCACTGGCCGAGCCGGTACGGCGGGACATGGAAGCCCGTCTGGGCGCCGACTTCTCCGACGTACGCCTGCACACCGGTGCGCTCGCCGAACGCTCGGCGGCGGAGGTGGAAGCCCGTGCCTTCACGTCGGGACCGCACGTGGTGCTCGGCCGGGGCGGGAGCGACCGGCACACCCTGGCCCACGAACTGACCCACGTCATCCAGCAACGTTCCGGCCCGGTCGCCGGTACCGAGGACGGTAACGGCCTACGGGTCTCCGACCCGGGCGACGCCTTCGAGCGGGCGGCGGAGGCCAACGCCCATCGTGCCCTGAGCACACCGCCGCCCGTACATGAGGTCCATCCGGTGTCGCAGGCGGCCGGGTCCGCACCCACGGAGTCGGCGACGGGCACACCGTCCGTCCAGCGGGTCACCGCCGACGAACTGCACCGGGAACCGGCCGGCCCGTCGGTCCAGGTCCGGGGGCCACGCCGGTCGCACTCGAGACGGCGCCCCGCCACCCAGGTGGAAGACCCGACCACCTGGACCGAGCTGGAGGCCGCCTACCATGCGGCTACCGGGCGGACCCCGCACAAGCAGCGCATCACCCTCGACACGGACCTGACCTCGCAGAGTGAGATGAGTCCACTGGGAACGGGATATGACCTCGGCACCGCGTTGACCAACGTGGCCCTACAGGCGGGTGTCTCGATGACCGGCGGTGCCACCGGTGCCCGCAGCAACGCCGAGATGATGGAGCAACTGGGTCGCCGGGACCCGGCGTCCCTGCCGTACTGGCAGGCCCAGGACGCGCGGGACCAGCAGCTCGCCACCGATGCGGTGGACCGGGCCACGCAGTACGCGAACGAGTCCGGCGACGAGAACGCGCAGGCCCGGCGGGACGTCACGGCCGCCATGCTGCGGGGGGTCCCGATGCCGGCGGCCGACGCGACGGACATGCTCCTGACCGTCAACGACGGTCTGGTCATCGGCGGAGCGCATCATGAGGAACCGTTCTTCGCCTGGGCGGTCGAACACATGGAGCGGCTGCACAACAACGGGGTGCAGACGATGTATCTGGAGTCGCTCCGGGAGGACGTGCACCAGCGCCTGGTCGACGCGTACCTCGCCGGCGGCGAGATGAGCCGGGAGCTGAGCAACTTCTGCGACAGCTACCGGGCGAGGTTCGCCGTCGACCTCGCCGGGTTCTTGGCCAAGGCGCGAAGCACGGGTATGCGGGTAAAGGGCACCGGCGGTCGGCCCGCGCGCCGCGTCGGCACGAACATCCACAGCCGCGCCGTTCTGCTGAACACCTATGGTGAACAGGTGGTCCGGCGGGACCGGGCGCAGACCGTAGCCTCGGGCGGCCAACCGGGCAAGTACCTGATGCAGGCCGGCGAGTCGCACGCCCGTACCCACGTAAATGCCCAATCGACCCCGGCGATCGCGGGCGACGTGGCCCTGCCCGACCGGTTTCCCGGCATCAACGAGTTGCTCGACGTCCCCGCCGTACGGCTCGAAGACGACTCCGACGACGGCAAGATCCTGCGCCCCGTCCCGCCGGAGCCGCGGTGAGTCGAGAGAGCACGGGTCGGGTGTCAGTCCGACCACGGTCGAGGCCGGCCTCACCGGGGGCCGGCCTCGATCCGGTCCGGGTCGTCGGACTCGGGCCCGGCGGCGGCCGGCAGCTCATCGGCCATGAGCTGCGCGTAGTCCTCGTCGGTGCCGACCAGCGCGTGGAAGATCTCCCGCAGTCTGCGTTCGTCCCTGCCCGCCCGGTTGATCTGCTCGGTCAGTCTGGCGTCCTCCGCCTTGAGCTTGCGCAACCAGTCGCCGTCGAGCGTGACCCGCATGGTGTCCAGCTTGCCCGTCCCGATCTTGTCCTGCTTGAGCCCACCGACGCTGGACGCCGGGTTGGCGGTCGCCTCGGTGGACTTGGCGGTGTGGCGGTATCCGACTGGATTCCTCGGGGCGTTCGGATCCGGTTTGGACAGCCCGATCGCGTGGAGCACCGTGTCCTTCACCGATTCGGGGGCGGTGGTCTCCAGGCCGATCTGGAGCCAGCCGATGTCGCTGGTGGTGGGCGGTTTGTAGATGAGCAGGATGTGACCGTGCAGGCCGTTGGGTAGCACCACGTCGCCGTTGAAGTCACGGCTGCCGATCCCACCGGCCGCGATGTCTGCGCCACGCTCGTCGCGCCGGGGGTACTTGAGGAGTTTGCCGGCCGTCGCCTTCACGCCGCCGACCTCGCGTAGCGTCTCCTCGCTGCCGCCGGTCATGTCGTGCGTGCTGAACGCCCGCTTCGGCAGGTTCCGCATCCCCAACCACTCCGGCAGCGACCTGCCACCGATCGGTTCCGCGGTCTCCGCCCGGGGGATCTCCACCCGGACGTTGACCCGCCCGCCGTGCGCGAGAGCCCGCGCCACGGCTCCGGTGTGGCGTCGCCACTGCCGGTCCGCCGAGTTCTTCCCCTCGGCCCCGGCCACCTCCAGACCCTGTTGGATTATCACGAAGAGCCGCCGGAGCAGCGTGTTGGCCTGCTGGTTCTTCCGGTTGAACTCCTCGATCTGTTGCGCACTGAGTGCTGCGGTGCCCTCCTGGAGGTCCTGGGCGGCGAGGGTGGCCGCGAACGTGTCGCGCACGTCGGTGGTCAGTTCCGCTTCCAGTTCCTCGCGCAGCGGGTCGCCCTCCGGCGCGGACCGCATCATGATGCCCCGGGCCAGCACGTACGCGGGGGTGTCGCGGATACCTCCGGCATCCGCCCGCCTCTGCCAGGCCAGAGTGGCGACGTACAGTCGCTTCCCCGGCGGCAGTTGCAGCCAGTCGTAGTACTTGCTGGCGTCCAGGTACGCCTGTGCCTCCTCGAACGACCCGGTCTCGGCCTGCACCGCGCTGCCCGGACCGGCCCGCTCGATCTCCGCCTGCTCGGCGGTGCTGAGCAGCGGTCCCCGGGACAGGCGCGAGGTGTAGTCCGCTGCCGCCTGCTCGGTCGCGGTCGACTGGGCGTCGCCGGGTGCCCGCTGCACCGGCAGGGCGGGCGCGCTTCCGTACTCACCGGAGAGGGCAGCGGCGACGGCCGCGTTCCCGGCGGCGTGCTGAAGCGCCATGATCGGATGTTCCGGTCGGGCACCGGAGGCGGCGTCACCGCGACGGACCGCCCCTCCCGTACCGCGCTCGCCCTGGTCCTGGCGCCACTCCCCGGCCCGCATCGCGCTCCCTCCGGCCCGCAAGATTTTCTGCCGTTCGCAAGTCTGCGCGCCGGGCGGGCAGTCGACGGTGACCATGAGGGCATATTTCCGGGTAAGGCACGCGGGGCGGATCGGGAACCGGCGGTCGCGTGGGCGGCCATCCGCCACCCCGCTCAGGCCAACCGCAGTGCCCGCTTGAGAAACGTGATCGCCTGGTTGATGGCCGCCTCGGCCGCCTCGGTGCTGCGCAACGCGTCGAGCATCACGAAGTCGTGGATGATGCCCTGGTAGCGGGTCGCCGAGACCTGGACGCCGGCCGACCGCAGCCGGTGGGCGTACGCCTCGCCCTCGTCCCGCAGCACGTCAGCCTCGGCCGTGATGACCAGCGCCGGCGGCAGCCCGGCGAGATGTTCCGGAGTCGCCCGCAGCGGCGAGGCGGCCACCTCGGCCCGGGCCGCCTCGTCCGGCGCGTACTGGTCCCAGAACCAGCGCATCGTGTCCCGACGCAGGTGGAAGCCCTCGGCGAACATCCGGTACGACCCGGTGTCGAAGCGGGCGTCGGTGACCGGGTAGAACAGCACCTGCCCGGCCGGTCTCGGCGTACCGCGTCGCTTCGCCAGCAGCGTCACCGCCGTCGCCAGGGTGCCGCCCACCGAGTCACCGGCCACGGCGATCCGCTCACCGTCCAGGTCGGTCGCGCCCGGGTCGGCGAGCCAGCGCAGCACGGCGTGACACTCCTCGACCGCCACCGGGTAGCACGCCTCGGGCGCCAGGCTGTAGTACGGGAAGACCACCGCGGCCCCGGTTCCGGCGGCCAGTTCCCGGACCAGCCGGTCGTGGGTGCGGCGACTCCCGAGCACCCAGCCGGTGCCGTGCAAGTAGAGGATCACCGGCAGCCGGCCGATGGCACCGGAGGGCCGGACCACCCGCACCACGATCCCACCGCCGGGTCCGCAGGGCACCACCCGCTCGTCCAGGTCGGCCTCCGGCCTGGGCAGATTCCCGGACTGGAGGTCCTCCAGGATCTCCCGGCCCCGATCCGGCCCGAGCTCGTGCAGGTACGGCGGTCGCGCGGTCGCCTCGGCGAACTGGCGGGCGGCGGGTTCCAGCACGATCCCGGCGGGAACGTGTCGCCTGGGGATGGGCATCCGAGCACTCCGGAAATCCGGGCCGCGTACGCGGCGGAGACATTCCGAGGTGTACCCCGGGTACGCGGAGCCTCTCCGGCCCCCGTCCGGAGAGACATCCGCCATCTGACGGCACTCCGGACGGACTGCCCCTTCGGGTAGTGGCCGCTTCCCCGCCGCCCGCCCGTCGAGTCATGGTCGCCGGTGCCGAGCGTGACCAGACTTCTCCTCACGGATAGCCGTCGTGCCCGAGGGAGCGTGTCATGCCGTCGTACCTGTCACCCGGGGTGTACGTGGAGGAGGTGCCGAGCGGCTCGCGCCCGATCGAGGGTGTGGGCACCGCCGTCGCCGCCTTCGTGGGCTTCGCCGCCAGGGGGCCGTTCCACACCCCGACCCTGGTGACCAACTGGAGCCAGTTCGTCCAGACCTTCGGCGGGGCGGTCGACGACGCCTATCTCGCGCACGCGGTGTACGGCTACTTCGCCAACGGTGGCGGCCTCTGCTACGTGGTGCGGGTCGGTGCCCCGGAGGCGACGACCGGGACGGGCCGCACGGCCGCCGGGCCGCCGGTGGCGCTCGGCACCTTCACCGTCACCGCCCTGCCCGGCTCCGGTGACGCCGGTGAGCTCACCGTGGAGGTGGCCGACGTCGAGGGGGAGTCCGTGCCGGAGGACCGGTTCCGGCTGGTCGTCCGGCAGGGCGGCACGGAACGGGAGGCGTTCGACGTCTCCGCTAAGCGCAACACCAAGGCGTACGTGGTCAACCAGGTACGGGAACGGTCCAAGCTGATCGCGATCGAGGAGGCGGCACCGGCGAGTTCGCTGGCCCGGCCCTCGAAGCAGTCGGTGAGCGTACCGCCGGTGCCGACCGAGGAGGCCGGCCTGCCCGCCCGGATCTCCGCCGACGACTACGTGGGTGACGCGGACGCCCGGACCGGCTTCGGCGGACTGGAGGCGGTCGACGAGATCACCATGGTCGCGGTGCCCGACCTGATGTGCGCGTACCAGCAGGGCCGGATCAGCCTCGACGACGTCAAGGCGGTGCAACTGGGGGTCATCTCGCACTGCGAGCAGATGGGCGACCGGATGGCGGTCCTCGACCCGCCGCCGGAGCTGACCGCCCGGCAGGTGCTGACCTGGCGACAGGACGAGGCGGGGTACGACTCCCGGTTCGCCGCCCTCTACTACCCCTGGATCAAGGTGTTCGACCCGGCCAGCGGGCAGCACCGGTTCCTGCCGCCGAGCGGACACGTCGCCGGCCTGTGGTCGCGGACCGACGCGGAACGCGGGGTCCACAAGGCCCCGGCGAACGACGTGCTGCGCGGCGTGATCGAGGTGCAGAACACGGTGACGAAGGGCGAGCAGGATCTGCTCAACCCGGTCGGGGTGAACTGCATCCGCACCTTCGCCGGTCGCGGCATCCGGGTGTGGGGTGCCCGGACCCTCTCCTCGGACCCCGCCTGGCGCTACATCAACGTGCGCCGGCTGTTCAACTACATCGAGGAGTCGATCCTGCTCGGCACCCAGTGGGCGGTCTTCGAGCCGAACGACGAGCGGCTCTGGGGGACGATCCGGCGCAACATCGCCGCCTTCCTCACCGAGGAGTGGCGCGCCGGGGCGCTGTTCGGCAGCACGGCCAGCGAGGCGTTCTACGTCAAGTGCGACCGGGAGACCAACCCGCCGGAGTCGGTGAATCTCGGCCGGGTGGTCTGCGAGGTCGGCGTCTCCCCGGTGCGGCCCGCCGAGTTCGTCGTCTTCCGGATGTCGCAGTACTCCGACAGCACCAGCCTCGTCTCCGAATGACCCGACGCGTACGCACCACAGACCTCGATGTGACGGCTAGGAAAGGACGGTAGCCAGCGATGGCGGAGACGGGCGACACCTTCGTTACCCACCGGTTCCAGGTGGAACTGGGCAAGGCACGGGTCGAATCGGTCCAGGAGGTCAGCGGCCTCACCGTGGAACTCGACGCGATCGAGGTCACCCAGGTCACCCCGACCGGGGAGTACATCATCCGCAAGATCCCGGGGGCCCGGAAGGGCGGCGAGGTGACCATCACCCGCGGCCTGGACAAGAGCAGCGCCTTCACCGAATGGATCAAGGACACCTACGAGAAGGGCGCGATCAACACGGCCCGGCAGAACATCAGCGTGATCATCGTGGACGCGGAGAACGCGGAGCAGCGCCGGTGGGACCTGACCAACGCCTGGGTCAGCCGGTGGGAGGGGCCCAGCCTGCGGGCCGGCGACACCTCCCCGGCCACCGAGAAGATCACGATCGTCTTCGAGGGGATCACCAGTTCCTGAGGTCCACGGCGATCCGTGACCTTCCCCGTGCATCTGCACCGATCCTCTGAAGGGAGGCAGCGACGTTGCCATCCGGCCCGGACGGCCGGGGTGGCACGCCGCGAGGTCGATGAGGCGACGTACCGTTTCGCGCACCGCCCTGGACGAGCCGCCGGACGGCGAGGACCTGGCCCCGGCGGCTGTTCCCACCACCCCGTCCGCCCCGCCCCGGCTGCAGACCGAGTTCTCCTTCGAACTGCCCCGGGGGTACGTCGACGAGACGGGAACCGTGCACCGGGACGGCAGCATGCGGCTGGCCACCGCCCGGGACGAACTCTCCCCGCTGGTCGACCTGAGGGTCAAGGACAATCCCGCGTACCTGTCGGTGGTGCTGCTCAGCATGGTCATCACCCGGCTGGGCACGATCACCGATGTACGGGCCGAGCAGGTGGAGCAGTTGTTCGCCTCGGACCTGGCCTTCCTGCAGGACTTCTACCGGCGGATCAACGCGGAGGGACACAGTCGCGCGGCGGTCACCTGCCCGCACTGCGCCTCGGGCTTCGAGGTGGACCTCGCCGGTGGTCGCCCGGGGGAATCGTGACGTACGCGGCCGACCGGCTCTACGAGGAGGTCGCGTACGTCGCCTACCACTTCCACTGGTCCCGGGACGAGATCCTCGACCTGCGTCACGACGAGCGACGGCGCTACGTCAAGGAGATCGCTGCCATCAACAACCGCGTCAACGAGGGGCGGTGACCGACCATGGGCCTACGAGACCTGTTCCGGCGGCGGGGGGAGCGAGCCCGAACCACCGCGGACCCGGCCCCGGCTCCGGCCCCCGGACCGACCCGGGGCATCGCCGATCCGGGCTGGCGGGACGTGCCACCGATGACCGGTCTGGTCAGCGGTGCCGAGGTGTCGCTCAGCGACCCGGTCGGGTTCCGCAACCGGCTGGCCACCTGGCAGAACCCCGCCTTCCGGAGCCCACCGGCGCACCTGGTCAGCCCCGACGCCCCCAGCGGGTTGGCGCACGACCTGCTCCGTCCGCTCCCACCGGCACCGGCGTCGGCGGCACCGCCCCGGTGGGTCCTACCGGTACTGCGTCGACCCGACAGTGGCCCACCCTCCCCGCCCCTCGCTGAACCGCCTGGACCCGACACCTCTCCGGCGACCGAGGCCGCAGGTGCGCCGCCGACCCGTTCCGCCGCGACCCCGCCCCCCGCGAAAGCGACGCCGGTACGCCCGTCCCCGGCTCGCCGGACCGGTACGCCCTTGACGGTCGCCCGGGTCGCCGCCGCGCCTCGACGACTTCCCAGCACCCTGCCCGACCGCACCGGTCAGTCCGCCCGGCCACCGGCCCCCGCCGCCCGGACCGGTGCGGATCCCGGCGGTTCCCCCGGCAACGCCGCCAGTTCCGGCGCCGCCGCCTCGGCGCCTTCCCCCAGGCCGTCGCGGAGCACCCCGGCGCCGGTCGCCCCGGTCTCCGCCGCCACGGATCCCTCCCCGCTCGGGCCCGGCGCGGCCACCCCGCCTCCGGTCGTCGCGGCGCCGACCGGGCGTGGCCCGGCGTCCGAGGCACCGGACGCGCCGATGTCAGGAGTCCGCCGCACCGGTGCCTCGGGCCCCCGCCTCGGTCTCGGTGAACCCATCGTGTTGCCGGCGCCCGACCCGTCCGCTCCGGCCACGGTGCTCCGGCCGGCTTCGCCCCTGCCCCGGTCGACGCCTCCGGAGTCCGGTGCCGGAAGGTCCGGTGCGGACGCCAGCACCGGGACTCCGCTGCAACGGTCGAGTGTGGACGGCCATCGCACCCCATCGGCACGGCGTACGGCCGGAGCAGCTGAGCCGGACCGAGGTCGACCTGCCGGTCCGTCCGGCGCATCTGGGCGGAGCGGGACCGCGCCGCACGACCGTCCCGGCACCTCTGCGGTGCCCGCTGCTCCCACCGTCCCCGCTAACAGCCCGATCCCGCTGGTCCGACTCGGCCCGTCCGGCCCCGACGCTGCGACGCCACGCCCCAGCCCGACCGCCCCTGGCCCGACCGCCGGGGCAGGCCTCTCCGGCTCCGGCGACGGACCGTCTCGGGGCGTTCCAGCGGGTCCGAGCGGTCCACCGGTCCACCGGCCAGGCCCGCCGTCCGGACCACCAGTCGGCCTCGGGGCCCCGCTCGACCCGGAGGTCCGGCCCCGACTCGTGACCAGGTCCCGACCGCCGGCCGGCTCCGCCCCGACCGACCTGCCCCGACCTTCCGCCAACCCGGCCACCCCTTCCGCCGCCGCACCCGGCTCGTCCGGTCCGTCGACGCCGCGCACGCCGCCGGAGCCGCGCCCGACCCGGAGAGACGGCCCGGCCCGGAGTGGCGGCCCGGCCCGGAGTGGGGGTGCTGCCCCGAGTGGCGGCGCGGTCCCGGCCGGGACCGACGCTGCGGGCCGAGCGGCCCGGTCGGTGCAACGGTCCGGCGAACCGCATTCCCGGCTGCCGGTCGAACGGCCGCACCCCGAGGGGTCCGCCGGGCAATCCCGCACCCGGGTGCCGGCCCTCCGACCGCAGTCCTCGGCTCCGATCACCGACCCGCCGCGTCCGGACCTCACCCTGCCGGCGTCGGTCACCGCCCCGCCGCCACCACACACCACCCTGCCGGCGTCGGTCACCGCCCCGCCGCGTCCGGACCTTGCCCTACCACCTCCGCACAGCACCTCACCGGCCTCGGTCACCACCGCGCCGGCGGCGGATGCCGGGCCGACCGCGAGGCGGGCAGGTCGAGCGGCCCCGGCCCGGGGTGCCGCCGGGAGCGGACCGGCCGGCGGGCGGCCGGACCTGGTTCCGTTGCTCGGCGGACGGCCCGGGCTGCCGATCCTGCGTCGCACCACCGCGACCCCGCCGGGACACCGCGCGGCCTCCGTGACGACGCTGCCCGCCGGCCCGGCCGGACGGGCGGTGCCGATCCGCTGGAGCCGCCCCTCCGGCGGCGGGTCGGACCCGTCGGCCGGCACCGCCACGACGACCGGCCGGACTCCGCCAACCAGCAGGGAGGTACCCGCCATGACGGGTCCCGCAGCAGTTTCCTCCGGCGTCCAGACCCGGACCACCCCGGCCCTGCTCCCTCGGCCGACACCCACGCGACCACTCCGCCGGCAGGTCGCCGGTCCGCGACCGGCGTCCGCCGTCGCCGTGCCGGTGCCGTCGATGCCCGGCCCGGTTCCGGCTGCCGGAGTCAGGCCGGCGGCGGGCGGTGCCGCCGGGGCCGGAGTCGGAACAGCTCCTGGGAGTGCGGCCTCCTTCCGAACGGCTGACGCCGCGCTGCCGGTGCAGCGGGCCTCGCACGCCTGCACCGCCGGCAGCACTCCGACGCCGACGCCGCCCCGGTCCGGACCGGCTGTTCAGAAGCGGTCGGCTACGGCCGACCCACCGACCGCCGGCCGGGTGAGGAGCACCGGCAGCACCGGTACGACGGCGGGTTCGGACCCCACGGGCGGTCGCCCGCGCGGCTCCTCGGGCCCGGGACGTGAGGAGCGCGAGAGCGCCGAACGGTTCCACCATCTGGACCGCCGGGCACTGGACGAACTGGCCCACCGCCTCGTCGAACCGATCTCCCGGCTGCTGCGGGCCGAACTCCGGCTGGGCCGGGAGCGTACCGGCCGATGGCTGGACGGTGCCCGATGACCGGTACCGATCCGGGCACCAGTGTCCACTTCCGACTCCGCATCGACGGGATCGACCTCGGCGACTGGAACTCGTGCGACGGGCTCGGCTGCGAGGTCGAGGTGGAGCAGCACCAGGAGGGCGGAAACAACGGCTTCGTCTGGCAACTGCCGTCCCGGGTGCGCTACACCAACGTCACCCTCACCCGGCCGCTGATTCCGGACACGGCCAAGGTGGCCCGCCTGCTCTCCACCCTGCCTCAGGGAATTACCCGGGGCACCGCCCAGATCGCGGCACTGCGGCCCGACCGGGCCCTGCTGGTGCAGTGGGGCCTGGCCGACGTCGTACTCGTGCGCTGGACCGGTCCGTCCTTCGGGCCCAGTCGCTCCGAGGCGGCGACGGAGAGCATCGAACTCGCGTACAACGGTTTCCTGGAGGTGGGCTAGGTGCCGCGCCCAGGGTGCCGGACCGGTACGGCGGTGGCGTCATGACCAGACCGACCGGCAAGGTCTCCGCGTTCCTCCAGCGCTACCAGCCGCCACAGGGCGGCGGCAACCGGCCCGGCGGCCGGCTCGACGGCCCGATCGTCTTCATGTTCAACCCGAACCAGTTGACCCTGACCAAGTCGGCGGCCTGGATCCCGCACGTGGTCCGCGGCGCGGAGCAGGTCGGGATTCCGGAGTTCAGCGGCTCGGAGCCGCGCACCCTCTCCCTGACGGTGTTCCTCGACGTGACCGACACACACGGCCGTACCGTGCAGCAACGGGTCGAGACCCTGCTGTCCTGCTGCACGCCGACCATGGCCAGCATCGCGGCCAAGGCGCCGTCGCCACCGTGGGTGAAGTTCACCTGGGGCCAGTTCCAGACCGTCTCGTTCTACTCGTACGTCAGCCAGGTCACCGCGACGTACACCCTGTTCAACAGCTCCGGTACCCCGCTGCGGGCGACCTGCGACCTGACCCTGACCGAGATCAGCGGCAGCAAGCCCGGCCAGAACCCCACCTCCGGCGGTCGCTCCGCCCGACGAATGCACCGGGTGGTCGACGGCGACTCGCTGCCGCTGCTCGCCCACCGGGAGTACGGCGACCCGACGGTGTGGCGGGTCATCGCGGAGGCGAACGACCTCGACGACCCGACCCGGCTCCGCCCCGGCACCGAGCTGCTGCTGCCCGCCGCCGACGAGTTCCGGCCCGTGCCGTCCCGCGACCTGGGCCCGCCGGCCGGGACGGTCGCCCTCGCTGGCGAAGGTAGGTAGATCGCGTGTCCGAGGGGAACCTCACCAATCTGCTCAAGGTCGGCCTGCCGGTGGACGAGCTTCCCGATCCGTGGGCGGACGAGTTGGTGTACGGCTCCGTCGACGACGGCTCCGGGGTACCGGCGGCGGCGACCCTGC
Organism: Micromonospora sp. NPDC048871; assembly: GCF_043198155.1. Lineage (NCBI taxonomy): Bacteria > Bacillati > Actinomycetota > Actinomycetes > Micromonosporales > Micromonosporaceae > Micromonospora > Micromonospora sp. NPDC048871. Next base: position 280,549 of record NZ_JBICUM010000005.1, read on the forward strand.
GCTACCGCGACCCGGGATCCCTGCTGCTGGAGAAGACCGGGATCGAGATCGGCCGCAAGCTGACCGTGGCGGTGCGCACCGGCGACGGCACCGGCGAGACGGCACTGTTCACCGGAGAGGTGGTGACCGCCGAGACGGAGTTCGACGGCACCGGCACCTACACCACCATCCGGGCCATGGATCTGTCGCACCGGCTGATGCGCGGTCGACGGGTCGCCAGCTACCGCAACCAGAAGGCCTCCGACATCGCCCGGGACCTGGCCCGGTCCGCCGGTCTGCCGATCGGCCGGATCGATCCCACCACCGTGGTCTACGAGGTGGTGTCGCAACCGAACGTCAGCGACTGGGAGTTCCTCACCATGCTGGCGGCCGACAACGACGCCGAGGTGGCGGTGGTCGACGGCGAGTTCGAGTTCCGTCGACCCGTCCGCGCCGCCTCCGCCCCGGGCCCGCAGACGACCGCCGAGCGCAGTGACTTCGTCGCGGAGGTGGACGGGAACGTGCTCACCATGCGCGCCACCGTCACCTCGGTCGGCCAGTTCACCGACGTGGAGGTGCGGGGCTGGGATCGCCGGACCCGCCAGCCGGTGATCGGGCGCAGCCCGGTACGCGACAGCGACGAGCTGAGCCTCCCGGTGACCGCCGGGGAGGTGGCGGCCCGGTTCGGTACGGCGGAGATGCTGGTCGCCGACGTGCCGTACGAGACCCTGGCCGAGGTCGGTACGGTGTCCCGCGCCCTGGCCGCCCGGGTGGCGGCCGGCCTCGCCGAACTCGAGGTGACCGTCCGGGGCAACCCGCGGCTGCGGGCCGGTGTGCCGTTCGCGCTGACCGGGGTGGGGCAGCCGTTCGCCGGCAAGTACACCGTGACCACCAGCCGGCACGTCTTCGGCCCGGCGCGGTTCTACCAGACCTGGCTGACGGTAAGCGGCGGCCGGGACCGGTCGCTGTCCGGGCTGGCCGGCGGCGACCGGTCCCCGGCCCGGTCGGCCCGGATGCCGGGACTGGCCATCGGCGTGGTCACCGACGTCAACGCCGCGATGGACCGCAACCACCCGGAACGCCGGGACCGGGGCTGGGTCAAGCTGCGGTTCCCGTGGCTGGACGACAAGTACGAGACCGACTGGGTCCGCACGGTGCAACTCGGCGGGGTCGGCGGTGGCGGGGTCTACTGCCCCGAGGTCGGCGATGAGGTGCTGGTCGGGTTCGAACAGGGACTGCTCGACCGGCCGTACGTGGTCGGTGGGCTTTACAACGGCGTCGACCAGCCCTCGCCGCACGACGTACCGCTGGTCGACCCGACGAGCGGGGCGGTGAACCGGCTCTCGTTCGCCTCCCGCCAGGGCCGGGCCGCCGGCCGCCGGAGCACCGGCAACTGGGTGGAACTGCTCGACGGGCCCACCGCCAACACCCCGCAGGGGGTGCGGATACGCACCCACAGCGGCACCGACAACCTGCTGCTGCACCTGGACCGGGCCGGTACCTCGGTGGTGGTCCGCAGCGACGGCAGCGTGGTGATCGAGGCCAAAACGGAGGTCAGCGTCGAGGGGAGCCGGGGGGTGTCGGTCGAGTCGGGTGGACCGGTCTCGGTCAAGGGCCGGGGCGTGTCGGTGGACGCCGGAGCCGGCGAACTGAAACTCACCGGGGCCAGCGTCGCCGTCAGCGGCCGGGTCGTACGGATCAACTGAGACCACCGCCCCAGCGCCAGAGCAAGGAGAGACGCGATGCCACCAGCAGCCCGGATCGGGGACCGGATCGGCCACGGCGCGCCCACCGGTACCGTCGGACCGCCCGGCACCGGCGCGCCGGTGCCGGCCGCCGGACCCACGCTCGGCGTCTCCAGCGTGCTGATCGGCGGCCTGCCAGCCGCAGTGGTCGGCACGCTCTGCACCTGTCCGGTCCCGCCGCCGCACCTGGCCCTCGGCCCGGGCAACGTCGTGCTGCCCGGCCCGCCGTCGGTACGCGGACAGGTGCTGATCGGTGGCTTCCCCGCCGCCCGGATGGGGGACCGGACCACCTGCTCGGCCACGATCCTGACCGGCGCCGCCAGCGTTCTCATCGGGGGCTGAGCGAGGTGGCGGAGCAGTTCATCGGCGCAGGTTGGGCGTTCCCGCTCCGGTTGGACGCCGGCGGCGGCATCGCCCTGGTCAACCGGGAGCGGGAGATCATCGAGGCGATCCGGCTGATCCTCGGTACCGCCCCCGGCGAGCGGCCGATGCGTCCCGAGTTCGGCTGTGGGGTGCACGACTACGTCTTCGCTCCGGCGGACGAGAACACCGCCGGGCAGATCGCCTTCGAGGTGCGGGCTGCGCTGGACCGTTGGGAGCCCCGGATCGAGGTCACCGACGTGCTCGTGGGCTTCGACGAGGTGCAGGCGGGCACCCTCTACATCGACATCCGGTACCTGGTGCGGGGCACCAACGATCCCCGCAACCTGGTTTTCCCGTTCTACGTGATCCCGTCGCACGACGGGCCCGAGACGGAGGCGAGGAACTGATGGCCCTGCCCGCGCCGAACCTCGACGACCGTCGCTTCCAGCATTTGGTCGACGACGCCAAGCGATTCATCCAGCAGCGCTGTCCGGAGTGGACGGACCACAACGTCTCCGACCCGGGCGTCACCCTGATCGAGGCGTTCGCCCAGATGACGGACGAGCTGCTGTACCGGTTGAACCGGGTGCCGGAGAAGAACTACCTGGCCTTCCTCGATCTGATCGGCGTCCGGCTCTTCCCGCCGACCGCCGCCCGGGCCGACCTGACCTTCTGGCTCGCCGCCCCGCAGGCCGAGGCGGTGCTGCTGCGGGCCGGTACCGAGGCCAGCACGGTCCGTACCGAGACGGAGGAGGCAATCGTCTTCACTACCGCCGCCGACCTGGCGATCGTGCCGTGCGAGCTGGTCCACCTGCGGGTACACCCCGCGGACGGGCCGGCGGCCGACCGTACCGACCAGGTGTGGGACGGCCGGGACGTCTCCTGTTTCGCCGACCCGCCCGCGGTCGGCGACGCCCTGCTGCTCGGCCTGGACTCGGCGGTCCCGTCCTGCGCGGTGGTACTGCGCCTGGAGAGCCGGGTCCAGGGCATCGGTGTCGACCCCCGGCAGCCGCCGCTGCGCTGGGAGGCGTGGGACGGCGCCGGCTGGGTGGAGTGCGAGGTGGACAGCGACTCCACGGGCGGGCTCAACCGGCCCGGCGATGTGGTGCTGCACGTGCCGGCCGGACACACCACCTCCACGGTCGGCGGCCAGCGGGCCGGCTGGCTGCGGTGCCGGCTGGTGGCGGCCGAGCCCGGCCAGCCGTTCTACTCGGCGTCGCCGACGATCCGGGCCGCCTCGGCCTTCACCGTCGGCGGCACGGTCGCCGGGGTGCACGCCGAGACCGTGGTCGGCGAGTCCCTAGGCGAGTCCGAGGGGGTGCCGGGGCAACGCTTCCGGGTGCTCCGTCCGCCGGTGATCCCGGACGACGAGCCGTTCGTGGTCGAGGTCTCCGACGGCACCGGCTGGCAGGAGTGGGTCGAGGTGGACGCCTTCGGCGGCACCGGTCCGGACGAACGGTGCGTGACGGTGGACCGGACCACCGGCGAGGTGGCCTTCGGCCCGGCCGTCCGCGAACCCGACGGAACCCTCCGCCGGTACGGCGCGGTGCCACGCAACGGCGCCCGGTTGCGGGTCCGCCGGTACCGCACCGGCGGCGGGCGACGCGGCAACGTGGCCCGGGGCGCGATCTCGATGCTGCGCAGCTCGGTGCCGTACGTGAGCCGGGTGGAGAACCGGGAGGCCGCCGCCGGTGGGGTGGACGGCGAGTCGGTGCAGAGCGCCCGACAGCGGGGTCCGGTGCAGCTGCGGGCCCAGGACCGGGCGGTCACCGCGCGCGACTACGAGCTGATCGCCGGACAGGCGATGCCGGCCGCAGCCCGGATCCGCTGCCTGGCCGCCGGGGACGGCGCCGAAGCCGGCGGGGTACGCGTCCTCGTCGTGCCCGAGGCGGTCGCGGACGCGGGTGACCGACTGCGCTTCGAGCAGTTGATCCCGCCCGACGACATGCTGGCGACCGTCGCCGAGCACCTGGACGCCCGCCGACCCATCGGGGTACGCCTGGCCGTGGAGCCACCGTTCTATCAGGGCGTCACCGTGGCGGCCCGGTTGACCGCCCGGCCCGGGACGGCCGTCGAGCGGCTCCGGACCGCCGCGCTCGACGCGCTCTACGGCTATCTCAACCCGCTGCGTGGCGGGCCGGACGGGTCGGGCTGGCCGTTCGGCCGGCCGGTGCAGTCCGGGGAACTCTTCGGAGTGCTCCAGCATCTGCCCGGCGTCGCGTTGGTGGAGGAGGTGCTGCTCTTCACCGCCGACCCGGTCACCGGCCGGCGTGGTACGGCGACCTCCCGGGTGGCCCTCGACCGGCACGCGTTGGTCTTCTCCTACGAGCACCAGGTCCGGGTGGAGGAACACTGAGACCGGCCCCGGCCGGAGAGAGGAGCGTGGCGATGCGTGGCGCGGTGCCGGGCCTCGGCACACCACATCCGTTCGGCAGCCGACTGCCGGCGATCTACGGCAGCGACGAGCTGGCCGGACGACTGCTCGCCGCCTTCGACGAGGTGCTGGCTCCGGTGCACTCGACGCTGGACAACCTCGCCGCCTATCTGGATCCCCAACTGGCGCCGGCCGACTTCGTCGACTGGCTCGCCGGCTGGGTGGCGGCCGAGACGGCGCCGGGGTGGACACTGCGGCAGCGTCGCGAGGCGGTCGACAGCGCGGTGGCGCTGCACCGGGTACGCGGCACGGCTCGGGGCCTGGCCGAGCAGGTACGGACGGTCTTCGGGGTGCTGCCGGAGGTGACCGAGAACGGCGGTACGGTCTGGTCCTCGACTCCGGGCGGGCCGTTGCCGGGTTCGCCGGTGTGCGCCCTGACGGTGACCGTGCGGGTGGCCGACCCCGACCTGGTTCCGCTGGCCCGGCTGCGGGCTCTGGTGGAGGCCAACCGGCCCGCGCACGTACCGTGCGACGTCCGGGTGGTCATCGAGGACGGCCGGGTGGCCGGGGGTGACGACGATGGAACGCTGTGATCGGTGCGCGCCGGCCGAACCCGGCGGCGCGTTCTGCGCGGTCTGCGGATCATTCCTGGAATGGGAACAGGCCGGGAATGCGCCGCCTCAGGCAGGGGGCACGTCGCCTCCGGCGACGGACGCGAGAACCACGACGGACACGGGAACCACGGCGGACGCGGGAATCACGGCGGACCCGGGAACCGTGCCGGAGACCGGGAGCGCGCCGGACCGGCTGGCCGGCTCGGTCGTGGAGGCGGTCCAGCCGGCTCGGCCGCAGGCCCGCCGACCCGTGGTGCGACAACGTCCGCCCGAACCGGAGGAGGGTTCCGGCGATGTCGTCTGCCCGGTCTGCGCGACCGGTAACCCACGGGGCCGGAGGTTCTGCCGGCGGTGCGGGGCGGCCCTCGACTCCGTCCGGCCCGGACCGGCGGCCCCGGTCTCGTGGTGGCGTCGACTCTGGCGGGCCCTGATCCGTGGGGTGCGGTGGCTGGTCCGGCCCCGCTCGGGCGGCTGGGGGGTGGTCCACCGGATCGGCACCCTGCTGCTCATCTCCGCCCTGCTGGCCGGTCTCGGCTACGGCGTGGTCCAGCTCGGCACCCGGGCCAGCGACGCGGTACGTGACCGGATCGCCGATCCGGAACCGGTGAGTCCGGTGTCGGTGCGGGGTTCGAGCCAGGCGCGGAGCCACCCCGCGGAGTTGGTCGTGGACGGACTCAGCAACAGTTACTGGGCACCGGCGGCAAACGGCCCGGGCAGCGGCGAGTACGTGGAACTGGCCTTCAACACGCCGTTCCGGCTGCTCGACCTGATCATCCATTCCGGTGTGTCGGCCCAGCGCGACGTGTTCCTTCGACAGGCCCGACCGGCGGAGCTGGAACTGACCGTCTGGAACGGTCAGGGCGGGTCGGAGACCACCACGTTGCGGCTTGCCGACCAGGCAGGTCCGCAGACCTTCCGCCGGGTCTTCCCGGACGTGATGCGGATCCGGTTGACCGTCCGCCACAGCTACGGTGGTGCCGCCGACCGTCGTACCGCGATCGCCGAGGTGGAGATCTTCCGCCGCTCCTCCTGACGCTGAGGGCGGTTCTCACGCCGCCCAGGCCGGTCCGGACACCCCGAGCGTCCGCAACACCCGGCCGTACGCGCTGCGGGTCCGCGCGGCCGCCGCCGCATCGCCGGCACGCTGGTGCGCCTCGGCCAGCACCCGCCAGGCGTCGTCACGGAATCCGTCGATCTCCAGTCCGCGCCGTGCCGCCGCGACCGCCGTCGCTAGGTGCCCCGCCTCCAGTTCGAGCGCGGCGAGGGTCGCCGCCGCCTCCGCCGCCGACGTGCGGTAACGGTCGCGTTCGGCCACCACCCACTCGGCCGGTCCATCCTCCGGCAGCAGGTCGCCCGCGTACTGGGCGAGGGCCGCCCGCAGGGCAGCCGCCTCGGCGGACCGCTGCCCCGTACCGACCCTCCGGCGCCAGGCCGCGACCGCCTCCTCGAAGGAACGTACGTCGCAGAGCGCCGCGGGTGGCAGCGCCAGCCAGTAGGACTCGCCGTCACGCCGGAGAAAGGTGGACTCACCGCGCCGCACGCCGGGTTCGAGGAAGGCCCGAAGCGTGGAGACCCCGACGTGCAGACTGCGGATGCCGGACCGCACCGGTAGCTCCGGCCAGAGCCCGGACAGGATGACCTCGCGGTGCACCGGCCTCCCCCCGTGGGCGGCCAGAAAGCGCAGCAGGGCCCGGGCCTTCGGCCGTACCCTCGTCCAGTCCAACTGCCGCCCGGGGATCGTCAACTGGAACCCGCCGAAACAGCGCACCACTAGCGACGGACCGGGGCACCCGGACAGCGGCCCGACCTCCGGTGCCGGCCGTTCGGCCGCCCGGCTCCGGATCGTCTGGTGGATTGAATACCCCATCCTCGGAGTCCTCCGTCCTGGCGTCGGTCGCTCTCGCGTAGACCCAGCCTGGCTCAGCGGACCGCCACGGACATCGGCTAGTTGACGTGAGCCGCTACGGCCCCGGCGGTAGCCGGATCCCGACCCCCGGCAGTGTGCCCTGGCCTGAGGAGACCGGCCGGGACCGCAGGTCCGGCGCACCGACTCCACGTCAGATGACGGATGTCCCCGGCGGAGCCGTGCGTCGTGGCCCCCGAGCGGCCGGTGGTGTCCGGTCGTCCGGCTCCAGGACCGGAGACGGCCTCCGGTGCAACGCCTCACGGGCGATCTCCACCCGACTCCGTACGCCGAGCTTGCTCAGCACATGCGAGATGTGGGTCTGCACGGTACGCCGGGAGAGATACAGCTTTCGGGCGATGTCTGGCGTGGACCTTCCTTCGGCGACCAGGACGGCCACCCGGGTCTCGGTCGGGGTGAGCGCCTCCCAGCCGCGCTGGGCGCGGGCCGGCCGGGGGCCACGGACACCCCGACGGACGCCGGCCCGCCGTAGTCGTCCCTCGGCCCGACGGATGTCCCAGAGCGCACCGAGGGCGTCGTACCGATCGACCGCCTCACTCAGCAGCGTCCTCGCCTCCGCCTGCTGGCCGCCCCCGGCGAGCACCGCGGCCAGGTCCTCCAGCGTCCCGGTCAACTCCACCGGTGACCCGACCGATCGGTAGTACGCGACCGCCTCACGCAGCGGCGCCGGATCCTCGTCGAGCAGGCCCTGACACCGGCGCACCGCCGCGGCGGCCCGACCCGACGGGGACTCCGCCGCCGCCTCCGCCTGGCAGGCCTGCAACGCCGCCCGCGCCGCCGCCCGGTCGTCCACCGCCATCCCGAGTCGCACCAGTTCGGGCATCCACTGGTGGAGCAGGGTCATTTCGCCGGGTGCGCGTTCCAGGAGTGCCGACAGCAGCGACAGCGCCCGCGCCGGCTCCCCCTCCTGCTCGGCCGCGAGCGCGCGGGCAGCGAGCAGGAAGTCACGGTTCTCCCGGTCGGCGACGGTCCGGACGGGCAGCGCGAGACCCGCCCGGAGGTGCTCGGCCGCGGTGCCGTTGTCGCCACGGCGCCCGGCGATGAACGCGGCGACACCGTGCCAGAGCAACGCCGGTCCTCGCTCACGGAGCCCGGAGTAGGTGAGGCCGGTGGTGTCGCCGTCGACGGTGTCGAGTTCAGCCAGGGCGTCGTCCCACCGACCGAGCCAGTACAGCAACACGGCCGCGGTGAGCGGCGAGACGCCCTGACCGGATCCGGCGGCCCGCTGACCGAGGTCGCGGGCGCGGCGCAGCGTCACCTCGGCCTCCGGCCACCGGTCGAGGTTCTGCAGGCTGAAAATCCGACCGTCGAAGGCGAAGGTGCGCAGGTCGGTGTGTTCCGGTGCGTCGCCCAGCACCATCAGCGCCCGGTCGACGTAGCCGAGGGCGGCGTCGTGGTCACGCCGGATCGAGTGCGTCAGCCACAGGTCGGTCAACGCGTAGGCGATGGCGAACGCGTCCCCGGCCTCCTCTCCCACCCGCAGCGCCTGACGCGCGGTGCCGTCGGCGGTGTCCAACTCGCCGGTGCTGGCCCGCTCGAACATCGACAGTGAGGCCAGCAGGCGGGCCCGCCACACCGCCGGCACGTCCGGGCGGCCGAGCGCGCTTCGGAGCACGTCCACGGCCTCCTCGTTGCGGCCCTGGTGGAACAGTGTGCGGGCCAGTATCGAGGACATCTCGACCTGGTGTTCCGGCTGGGTCGCCAGGGCGAGCGCCTGCCGGGCCCGGTCGGCGGCCTCCGGATGGCGCCCAACGCCGAGCAGTACCCGGGCGAGTTCGACAGTCAGCGCGACCCGGTCGGTCCGGTCGAGTTGGCTCGCCTCCAGTTCCCGCTGCAGGAGTTCCAGCGCGATGTCCGGAGCCCTCGCGGCCAGTGCCGGCGCCGCCTCGACCAGCCAGGTACGGGTCCACTCGTCTCCCGGCCGGCCGGCCGCCAGTAGTTGTTGGGCCACCCGCAGCGGTTCGGCGCCTGCGGACACCAGGGCCTTCGCCGCCTCGCAGTGCAGCGCCGCCCGCAGCGCGGCCGGCACACTGTCGTACAGGGCCTGACGGATCAACGGATGCCGGAAGGCGAGCTGGTCGCCGACCCCGACGACGATGCCGGCGGCGACCGCGTCCTGCAAGCCCTCTGCCAGGTCGCTGGCCGTACGGCGCAGCAGCGCGGCAAGGTCGGTGACCGCGAACTCACCGCCGAGCAGTGACGCCGTGCGCAGCATCTGGGCGGTCGGCACCGAGACCACACTGAGCCGGTCGCTCAGCGCGGCCGTGAAGGAGGCCGGAACCCGTTTGAAGGCGTCGTCGGAGAGTTCGCCGTCGGCCAGCGCGGCGCCGACCGGCTGCTCCCGGGCCAGGGCGTCGAGCAGTTCACGCAGGTACAGCGGATTGCCCATGGCCCGCCCGAGCAGGCGGTCGAGCGCGGGTCCCGGCGGCACCCCGAGCATTCCGGTGACCAGCGTACGGACGTCGTCCGCGTCGAGCGCGCCGACCGGAAGCAGGGTGCCGCCCCGGCGTAGCGTCGCCGCCCGCAAGGTCTGCACGTCCTGACGGGCCGGCACCGGACGGGTAGCGCTGACCAGTAGGAGTGGAAGTTCCTCCGCGGCCAGGGCGAGCCGGTGCCACAGCATCAGCGACGCCTCGTCCGCCCATTGCAGATCGTCGAGGACCAGCACGGTGGGAGTGTCGGTGGAGAGCTCGTCGACCAGTGACACGAGCATCTCTGTGGCGGTGTAGGCGATGTCGTCCGCGGCGAACAGCCCCGGTCGGTGGTCCTGGAGGAATTCGGCGATCCGCGCCCGGCGGGGGTCCGGCGAGCGCGGTCGCACCTGGAGGCAGTCCAGCATCACCCGCAGCGGAAAGCGGTGGGACAACTGGTCTGCGGTGCCCCACAGCAGTTCGTTGGGCCGCAGCCCGCCGCTGGTGAGCCCGGTGGCCACCAGGGTGGACTTGCCGATGCCGGCCTCACCCTCCACCCAGAGCACCGACCCCTGGCCCTGACGGGTGGCCTCGACGGCCGTGTGCAGTGCCGCCAGTTCCTTCTCCCGGCCGGCCCAGACGCTGGGCAGCTCAACTGGGAACATGACGGCGACACGCGTCCGAAATGGGAAAAGGGGCGACCATCACGGGCATATGCTAGCCGATGAGTTCGGACCATCCATCAACGGCCACTGATGTAAAAATGTAACAAGCAGCTATTCAAAATTGTTGCGCGTTAAAGAGTCCGGAGCGCCGGCTGCGGCCACCTGGAAGACACGGCGGGTGGGTGGGCTGATCACCAGGGGCTGGGTGCGTAGTCCTTGAGGAAGCAGCCGTACAGGTCTTCGCCCTGTTCGCCCCGGACGATCGGGTCGTAGACCCGGGCCGCGCCGTCGACCAGATCCAGCGGGGCGTGGAAGCCGGCATCCGCGAGCCGCATCTTCGTCGGGTGGGGCCGCTCGTCGGTGATCCAGCCGGTGTCGACACTGGTCATCAGGATGCCGTCGGTCAGCATCTCCTGGGCGCTGGTGCGGGTCAGCATGTTCAGCGCGGCCTTGGCCATGTTGGTGTGCGGGTGTCCCGGCCCCTTGTAGCCGCGGGCGAACTGACCCTCCATCGCCGACACGTTCACCACGTACTTGCGGCGGGCCGTCGCGGCGGCCATCGCCGGTCGCAGCCGGCTGACCAGCACGAATGGCGCGGTCACGTTGCACAGTTGCACTTCGAGCAACTCGACCGGGTCCACCTCGTGCACCCGCTGCACCCAGCTGTTGACCGGAGCGAGGTCCGGCACCAGGCCGCCGGCGTCGATGGCGGTGGCTGCCGCGATCCGTTCCGGCGACGCGGAGCCGCTGGTCAGCGCTAGCGCGGTCAGCGCCTGCGGGGTGATCGCCGCGTGCGGCCCGGCGGCCAGACCGCCGGCCACTCCGCTGCTACCGGCCGGTTTGGCGAAGGTGATCATCTCCGGCAGTGGGCCGTCCGGCAGGGCGGCGGCCTCCGCGGCGACCAGTTGGGCGTACGCCTCGGGAGAGCGGCGGACGGTCTGCGCCGCGTTGTTGATCAGAATGTCGAGTGGCCCCTGGTCACTGACCGAGTCGGCGAGGGCGATCACCTGCGCCGGGTCGCGCAGGTCGATCCCGACGACCCGGAGGCGGTGCAGCCAGTCCGCGCTGTCGGGCATCGCGGTGAACCGGCGGACCGCGTCGTGCGGAAACCGGGTGGTCACCGTGGTGTGCGCGCCGTCGCGGAGCAGCCGCAGCGCGATGTACATGCCGATCTTCGCCCGGCCGCCGGTGAGCAGCGCCCGCCGGCCGGTCAGGTCGGTACGCGCGTTACGGCGCTCCCGGTTGAACGCGGCGCAGGACGGGCAGAGCTGGTGGTAGAAGGCATCCACCTCGCGGTAGCGCTGCTTGCAGATGTAGCAGCCACGCGGGTTGTGCAGGACACCGGCCGTGGTGCCGGTGGTGGGGGAGGCCAGCGGGACGCCCTGCGTCTCGTCGTCGATCCGCCCCGGAGCGCCGGTGGCAGTGGCGGCCGTCACCGCCTCGTCGGCCGCAAGGATGGCGTCCCGCCGTTCCGTACGGCGCCGCTGCTTGATCATCTTGTAGAGCTTCGCGGTGGCACGTTGCACCCGCATCACATCGGGATGATCCGGAGGCAGATCCTCCAAGGCCGCAAATACGCTGAGACAGGTCTCCAGCTGACTGCGGTCGATGCCGCTGTGACCGTTTTCGGTAGTGATGTCTGCCGTCATGCTGTCGCTGTCTCATCCGTTCCTGCGCCGGATCCACCCCGGCCCACCCCAAGTCCGACCAGGAACTGTACGCAACACTTCGCCTTTGACGCATGCCGCGTCGGCTCAGCAGCCCAGCGGACCGCCGGAGCAATGATTGATCAAGCGTGACCCCTGTCGGGCATGCTGGGGACCGTGAGCGACGGGTACATCCGTTTGATCCCGACCGACCGGCAGTGGCAGCCCACGCCCGAGTGCGCCGCGGCAGCGACAGCGTACGTGGCTCGGCTCTTCTCCGGCCCCGAGGACGACGTCGAGGAAGTCCAGTACGAGTTCTACGACCAGGTGACCCTGATCGACGCCGGTGGGAACACCACCCGGATCTCCTGCGCGAACTGCGACGGCGACCTCGACGTGGAATGGTTCCACGACCTGATCGAGGAGCACGGTGAAGGGCTCGCCGGCACGAAGGTCTCTGTGCCCTGCTGCGGCGCGCACGTCTCCCCGGACTCGCTACGCTACGACTGGCCGGTCGGGTTCGCCCGATTCGAGGTGAGCGCCATGAACCCGACTCGTGCCCAGTACGAACTCAACGCCGAGGAGCTCGCCGAGGTCGCCGCACTTCTCGGTCACCCTGTCACCCAGATCCTCGCTCATTACTGACGCCGGGGGCGCCGCACACCATCCGATCCATGCCTGACCCCCGCGCGTCAACGGCGAATGCGTCACTGATGCAGCAGCAACTCGGCTATCTCCTGCACCCGGGCCACCGTGATGCCGGTGCGCTGTTCCACGGCCAGCGGATGATCAGTCGGTTCGAGCACCACATGCGGCCGGGTGCCGACCGGCTCGGTGTGCACCTCAGTCTTGAGATTCAGCGTCTGCACCGGGTAGACCGGAAGTTCGGTGGACAACCAGCCGAAGTACGCCGGCTCCTGCTCTCGGCCTGGCGTCGTCCACAAGTCCATGGTGCGACCAAAGTTGTCCCTGCTCAGCGACACCCACACACCCCAGTCGAAGTCCTGGTCGGCGTCGACGACGGGAATGACCAGCCGTGCCCGGACGAAGTAGTGCTGCGCGTCGATGACGCAGATCTCGTCTTCCAGGACGCTGCGCTCGTCGCCGTCGTACTCGTCACGCCAGTACACCGGTGCCGACGCGCCGTAGGAGAAGGCCAGCCCGTCATGGCGCTGTCCGCAGCCCTGGCACACAAACCCATGGTCGATCACGGCATGACGCTACCGCCGCCCCCCGACAGCCGATCGCGAGACGTCCGCCCGGCAAGTCTCAATCATTGTGCGTACGAAGAAAGTCCTGGAGCCTGCTGTGCCGAAACTCGTACACCGGCCCGGTCTGGCGCAGCACTCTCCGCCGATGAGCGTTGGCAAGGAAGCGCATCAGCCGCCAGGGCAGCGCCCCGGTCAATGCCAGCCGCACATGAATCAGGCAGAACCAGCCCCACGCGGTGGAAGTCAGGGTGTAGCCGATCCATGCCGCGGCTCCGACGGCAATACCGATCACGACGGCGACGACGTTCACCGCCTGTTCCATCTGTATCTGACTCAGATCGACATCGAGGTACATTCCCGCTATCCCGCCCACCAACAGGTGCGGCGGCAACGCCAGCAGCGCTGCGAACCGGTCCTGCCGTAGGACCGAAATCGGACTGGCCGTCCGTTCGACGGGCGCCGGAGCGCTGAGCCAGCGGTACAGAGCCGCCAACAGCACGGCGCTGACACCACCGGCTCCGGCCAGACCGACGAAGGCGAACGCAGCCACCACGATGATCCTGCGCCACCCCGCATCAGGCGGCAGCGTCACCATCGAGCCGATCCAGCCTCCGAACAGTCCTCCTGAAATGGCCAACAGGCGCCCTGGTTCAAGCACCGACACCGCCGAGTGGAGTTTCCACCACACGAACTCCCGGCCCTCTCCCATCAGGCGGAGCCAGTACGAGCGCGACTATGTTGGCGTACCCGGCAGGCGTGCCACCTCGTCATCATCGCCGCTGGCAAACGCCTTCAGCAGTAGCCCGACCGCATAGAGCATGATCGCTATGGACAGCGAAACCAGGGTGAGGCCTCTGAGTCGTCGCCGCTTGGCAGGTCCCCAGTCCATGACGGGCATCATGCCACTGCCGCGCTCCACTCCCGGTGCCCTGCAAGGACCGGATCAGTCTGCCTTCGCGCCGAATATGGCTATGGCGACGTATTCGCGGAACTTCATGGCATCCGCGAGACCGCATCGGTCTTGTTCATCTTGTCGCATGCTCCTGGTAGAAGTGCGACATGCCCCCACTAGGTGCTACCTCACTGGCGCACGAGTGCAGATTCCGACCGTGATGAGTACCCCCGCCGAGGTCGATCGTCTGCTCACCGCCGCCGACGAGATGACCGCGCGAGTCGGTCTCGGCCCGGACACCCGTACGGCCGTCGAGCGGGCCGTTGCCGCAGCCCGTCGTCTCGGCGATCCGGGGCGTCTGCTGCACGCCCTCGGCCGCGCGACTCTCAACCTCTCGCTGGAACGGCTCGCCGACGGCGGTGACGTCGCCGAACTTCGGGAGCAGGCCGAGGAACTCCTAGCCCTCGCCGGTGATCTGCTCGCCGATCCGGAGCACTATGCCGACGCCGTGATCCGTACCGTGCAGGCGGGTCAGATCCTGGCCGCCACCGGGCTGGCCGATCGCGGGCGCGACATCATCGAAGGAGTATGGCGGCTGGTCGACCCCCGGCCCACCGACAGCCTCGACGCGCGCCGTGCCCGGACTGCGGCACTGACCGGGCTGGTCACCATGCGAGGTGAGGCGGACCCTGGCGTCCTGGGACCGTTGGCCGCCGAGCTGGTCGACCTCCAGCGTGGCCTGGCCCGCGACACCGGGGACGCGGCCGCCCTGATCGACCTGATGGACGCCCTCGAAATCTTCGCGCGGGTAGCCGACACCCTGGGGCGGCCGGACCTGATGCGGGTGGCACTGACCGAGCAGTACTCCCTGGTTCAGATGTTTCAGGGCTCGGGAGCGCAGAAGCGACTCACGCAGATTGAGGCGTCGCTGGCGCAGCTGCCCCAAGCCGTACCGGAAATGCTGGTGATCCCCGGCCCCGGCGCATGGCGGCTGCGCGGCTCCTACCTGGATCTGCTGGCCCAACCCCCACCTACCGACATCATCGCCGGCGGATTCGCGGCCCGGCTGGCAGCGGAGTCGCGGGTGACCCACCCCGCAACCGGCAACCATCCGCCCGCCGACCTGTCGGCGATCACCGACTACGCCGCCAGACTCGACCACGGAATCTCGCTGTCCTATGAGGAACGACCAGCCGAAGCCGACCGCGTCCTGGCCGAACTCGCCGACGAGTTGAGCCTGTACGACGGGACGACATCGGAGCCGACCCGCAGTGACGCCCGACGTCTCTGGGCCGCAGCCCTCTACCAGCGCGCGATGCTCCGACACCAGATCGGTCACAGCGACGACGCCTGGGACCTCGCCTGGCTGTCCGTAGTCGTCGCCGTCCGACGACACGAGAGCCTGCCGGCACAGGACACCCTGATCGACGCGATCACCCACATGATCGACGCTGCCACGGTCGCGGATGCCGCCGGACGCCCTCAGGACGCCGTCATGCTGTGGTCCGAGGTCGTCGACCGCTGCGCGGACGCGGACAACCCACGGCTGCGCCGACTGCTCGGCGTGGCCCTGCACAACCTCGCCGCCGCGCTCCTCGAACGCCGAGAGCCCGCGAGCGCGACACCCTTGGCCGAACGCGCCTGCGCCATCCGCCGTGAACTGGCCAGGTCAGGCGACCAGCACGCGGTCTGGGAGTACGCGAACACGCTGCTGCTCATCGCCCGTCTGGCAATCGAGCGGCAGAACTGGCAGATCGCCGTCGAACACCTGGCCATCGTGGGGCCGCTGCTGATGGCCATGCCGCAGCGCCCGGAAGAGATGCTCGGGCTTGCCGCAAGGCTCGTCCGCGAGGTCACCGCCCAGGCACCGGGCATGGTGCACCGGGCCGTCACCAATGGCTCCTGGCCCTATCAGACCTGGACCCCATCCGCGTAGCTCCCAGACGGAGTCAGGAACCCGTGCCGGGACCCGGCGGATTCGTTGACGGGAAGGGGAAAGGGCTGATCGGGACCGGGCTGGCCAGGCCCGGCGGCGGAGAGGGGTGAGGACTGACCGGGACCGGGCTGGGCAGGTCCACTGGCGGGGACGGGACCGGGCTGGGGAAGCCGGCCGGCGGGGACGGGTCCGGGCTGATCGGGACTGGGCTGGGGAGGTCCGCCGGCGATCGGTCGGCGGGTACGGACGGCGGCGGGCCGTCCCGGGTCACCGCCAGGGCCAGCGGCGTGCCGACCATGAGGGTGGCGACGGCGCCCGCCACCCCCACCGAGACGGTGAGGGTACGACGCCTACGCGCCCGAGCGACGGCGGAATCTGTCAGATTCATCGGGACTGCCTCCTCAGCAAGATCGGTAAGGGTGGATCGGATGAGGTCGTCGAACGAGGTGTTCATCGCTTCAGCTCCAGCATGAGTTCGGTACCGGGCAGTACCTCACGCAGCCGACCGACTGCCCGGTGGGTCCGGCTGCGGACCGTCCCGACCGAGCAGCCGAGCACCTCGGCCACCTGTTGCTCGGGCAGGTCCTCGTAGTACCGCAGGACCAGCACCGCGCGTTGCGCCACGGGAAGGCGCAGCAGGGCTGCCCGCATGGTCAACCGCAGGTCGGCATGACCGCTGTCGTCCGGTTGTTCCCGCTCGACCGGCGAGCCGACCAGCGTCTCCCGTAGCCGTCCCCGGCGTCGCCACCAGCTGACCCGCTCGCGGTACATCACCGCGCGCACGTACCCCTCGGGATCCTCGTGCCGGATCGTCGGCCATTTTGCGTACGTCTTGGCCAACGCCGACTGCACCAGATCCTCGGCGGCATGCTGGTCGCCGGTGAGCAGGTAGGCCGCCCTGATCAGGGCGGCGGTCCGGTTCTGCGCGAACTCGCCGAACCTGGCTCTAGCCTCGTCGTCCAACAGCTGTGCTCCGTCCGGTACGCCTCATTCCCCACCACAGACGCGCGGGACCCCGCCCGCTATCCCGCTGATGCCGTCAATCCTGGGTGGCGAGCTCAGGCAGGATCTGGAGCTGCCTGCTGGTCGTTCTGGCCGGCGGCACGCTCCGCGGCGCCTGCGCAGCACACGGAACTCGTTGCCGTCCGGGTCGGCCAGCACGGCCCAGCCGCGGCCGTCGGGCTTGCGGCGGTCGTGCACCGTGGTCGCGTCGAGCGCGAGGATGCGTCCGACCTCATCCTCGCCCCGAGGGCTCAAGGCATATGTGCAGCCGGTTCTTGCCCACCTCCGGATCCGGGACCGCCGCGAAGAACAGTGCCGGTCCGGTACCGGTAGCGCGGAGGGTACTCACTCGGGCGGTTGCGTCCGGTAGGTGTCGAGGCGAGCGGTGGCCTTGTCGATGCAGGTGGTGACGATCTGGCGTGGGTCGTGGCCGAGGCTGGTGATGGCGACCAGGGCGGTGAGCACCACGTCGGCCAGTTCGGCGGCCACCTCGTCGGTGGTGTGGGTGATGCCTTTGCGGGGGTTCTGGCCGATGGTGCCGATCCACGCCGAGGCGACCTCGCCGGCTTCTTCGGTGACCTTGAGGATGCGCAGGCCGATCTCCTCGCGGCTGCGGCCGTTGACGGCGTCCAGCCGGGCGGTCACCAGGGCGGCGAGGTCGAACACATCAGTCATCAGGTCTTCTTTCGAAATCGAGGCCGGCGGCCGGGTCGGTCCGTCGCACCCGTGCCGGTGGCGGCCGGGTTGTCGCCGCCGCGCCGGCAGCGGGGTGACTCAGTGCCGGAACGCAAGGGTCTTGCAGAGTTCGATCGCCTCTCGGAGGGCGGCCGAGACCCCGGGCTCAAGGGCGGCAGCGACCGTCAACAGGTCGTTCATCGGCTCGGCTGCCGTTATGAGGATGGCGGTGCGCTGCTCCGGGGGACAGAGGTCGGCCGCGACGCGCAGCATCTTCAGCCCTTCCTCCGTACGGCCGGTCAGCAGCAGGATGTCTGCGAGGTCGAACGCTGCCCATGGCTCCTGGCCACTGCTGTTCACAGCGAAGCGGGCCAGGTACTCGATATTTTCGATCTTGGCACGCACGGGCGCGGTGTTCGTCCGTCGGCATCCGGCCAGCAGCAGCTCGATACGAGCCGCATTCATGAGGGGGTACAGCTGATTCGGTGCCAGCTCAGCGGCGCGCCGGTAACAGGTGAGAGCCCGGTCGAGCAGGGATTCGTCCAGGGCGCCCGGTGTGGTGGTCCGCGCCAGACGGCGGAGCAGGCCGCCCTGGGTGGCCCAGGTCTCGGCATCGCTGTCGTCGAGGGCCAGCGCCCGCTCGAACGCCGCTGTCGCCTCGATCATCGAGCCGGACATCTTGCCGAGAGCGGTGCCCAGCTCGCGCCAGGCCGGGGCATGGTCCGGACGCAGTTCGGTGGCGATCCGCAGGGTCTGGACCGCCTCCGCGTTCTTCCCTTCCCGGCGGAAGATCAAGCCCAGCTCGAAATGGGCCTGCCAGCTCGCCGGATTCTGTTCGACAGCCTTCTCCAGCAGCAGCACCCTACGCCGGGAATCGGAGGCGTTGCGGGCCGCGAGAACGAGATCTTCCCCCAACTGCCGGCGCAGATGTTCCAGCGCGGCGGCCATGTCGGCATGCTCCTGCCGCATCGCGTTCAGGTCCTCGAGTGACATCACGACCGCCGGCGCCATGTCGCGCACGGGACTGTCGACGAACTCCGTGTGCTCAAGGCCGTCGAGGGCGGCCTGAGTGATCCGGCGTACGGATTCGGCGATGCGATTCCTGCCGTACTCGATGATCCGCACGATGAGGGGATTGAACCGGACCTCGGCAAGATCCTGACAGATGACGATCGTCACGTTGTCGCGGGTCGCCCAGCGGACCCCCAGCTCCAGATACACATTGGGATTCGCGCCGGTCAGGTCGGCGATGTAGATCTCCGCATCGCGTGCCTCGCCGAACATCGACCGATGGATGACCCCGGAGGTCGTCTTCTCCTTCTCGATGACGAGGGTGACCTCGCGGCCGGTCTGTTCACCGATGAGCCGGGCAACCGGCTCCAGCAGTTGTTCGCGGATCTCGGTGACATCGCTCCACGCCGCCGAAGCACCCATGGTCTCACCAGGCATCGCCACGAAGCAGCGCAAGGGCTTCCCGGGTGCCCCCGCCGTGGTGCCCCGTCGTACGGGAGGGCGCTCCTCGACCGCCGTCGCGCTGGTCGTCAGACGGTGGCGCCGCTCGTTCACCTGGAGCCGCTGGAGCGCGGTCCAGCGCTGCCGCCAGTGCTCGAGACGCGGATCGTCGTCGGCCGGGGGCCGGCGTTGGGGATTGCCCAGCGTCAGCAGCGTCTTGACCAGCGCTATCAGAAAATCGATGCTGGGCAACCGCCGACCGCTCAGCGCCTCGCTCACACCCGATTCCGACAGGGCCCGACCGGCGGGGGCGTGGCGGGCAATCTCCCGCAGCGACGGCTTGCCCTGCTCGATGCGCAGCGCCGTGAGGTCGGCGGCGAAGCGGGCAAGCTCCCCTTCGTATGTCTGACCGCTCGACTCTTCGGCGGGCTCGTCCCGTGCCATCGGCAGCCCTCCGAGATTCTTCGACAGCGTCCCCATTGTACGAGGTCGAAGGTAGGCGAAAGACGCCGAACGATGAGTACGTGAGCCGATTTCGAGTCCCGCCGGGACCGTTCGCCGGATGCAGGAAACGGCTGGGAAACCGGCTGTAGTACTCGTATGAACACCAAGCTGATTGAACTGTTCGCACTTGTCGTCATCCTGCTCGCCTGCGGCGCCATCTATCTCGCTGCCGGGCCGGCCGCGCTCGCCGCGGTCACTGCTGTTGGAACCTCGCTGTTCGCGACCTGGCGCGGTACCCGTGGTAGGAAGCCGCGTGGTGGAAAGCAGCGATAAGGCATCCCTCGCAACCCGGCATGTATCCCATGCCGGGTGCTGCCAGATTCCGATCATGAGACGCGAAGATGTCAGCGGATCGGGTCACGCGCGCAGCACGCGAAGTGGCTATGGTGAATGGCCATGGGACCCCGCGAGCGTTGGGACGCCGAAACCGTCGGTGACGCGCTGTACTTGTTGCAGGACATCGTCCTGTGGGAGCTGATACCCGAGCGGTGGGAACACATCGGATCCCTGCTCAGTCGGCTGAGCGCGACCCTGGACACCGGTGAGGTCGACCAGGCGCGTGAGGTCCTGATCGAGCTGGAGCTGAGCGGACCGGTACGGGCGAATCGGATCGGACAGACCGAGACGAGAGGCATCCCGGAGCCGCTGCTCGAACGCCGCAACACCCTCGTGCACTCGCTGACCGCGGAACAGGACCGCCAGAGCGGCAAGCAGCAGGACGGGTCGCGAACGGAAGCCGGCCGTGGTGACCGACCCGATCGTTGAGCAGGAACTCGTCGCGCACCTGTTCGCGCCACTCACCGGGCCGGATGCCGAGCTGGCACGGCACCAGGTGGCGCTGCTGTGGCAAGCCTGCCGCACCGAACTGGGCATGACCCGTACGATCGAGGGCACCTCGCTGCCCGCGGACCTGCCGGTCGACACGGATCTGCCGGAGGGGGCCCTGGCCGGGCTTCAGGACCCGGCCGTCGACTTCCAGGTGATCGCGCGTCGAGAGCACGACGTGCTGAACATCTCGCTGGTGATGGCCACCCCGTTGGCCCCACCGGTGCGGCGGAATCGGCTCGGCGCCGCCGTCGCGCCCGGGTGGATCGAATACAGCCGGTGGTGGTCCGCGCTGACCGCAGGCGGTCTCAGCGCCCTGCTCGGCGGCGCCACCATCTACCAGGCCAAGTCGGCCGACCCGGCGCAGGCCGAGGTCCGTGCGGCGGTGCCGGAGCAGGACGACGACGGTGAGCGGTGGTGGACCAGGGAGACGACCCTCGACCACTTCACCCTCTGGGAGGTGACCCCGGGCGGCGGCCACCCGCTGCGACGGCTGGTCGTGCTCGGCCGGCCCGACGAGGACGACCGGCTCAGCCGGTTCACCTGGAGCTCCGGGGACGTGCTCCTGCCGCCGCTGGGCCGCTATCTGATGCATGCCGCCAAGCTGCGGTACGCGGCCCGGGTCCGGGGGGACGGCAGCCAACTGACCCGGCTCCGGGACCGCACCGCCGCCCGGCTGGACCGGATCACCGAACTGCTGGCCGGCGGCGGCTCCCTCGGCGACGAGGCGGACGGACTGGCCGCCGACGAGGCCGCGGTGATCGGCGCCCTGCAGGCCCTGAACAGCATGCAGCGCAGTGTCGACATCGCCCGCGCGAACATGACCACGGCCCTGCCGGAGCCACTACCCACTGATCGGGCCTTGGCGCCGGCGTTGGCGCAGTGGCTGGCCGACGACGGCTACTTCCTGGAGCAGATCCGGGTACGGGCGCAGCGGACCCGGCAACTGCTGCCACCCGTGACCAGGTCGGCACCCGTCCGCTCGGCCGTCGTCGAACCACCCGCACCCGAACCACCCGCGACAGCACCGCCCGCGACCGCACGGCCCACGCCGCCGGCCACGGTGCAACAGCGGATGAGTTTCGGGGTCGACGTGGTCTCGTACTCCGGCCGCAGCTGGCCACGACAGGACGAGGTGCAGCGGCGGTTGGCCGGGATCGTGGAGCGGGTCCTGAAGGACCTCGATCTGGACCTGCACGACACGGATCATCAGGACGCCGGTGACGGGATGATGGTCGTGCTTCCCGCGTACGTCCAGCCCCATCTGGCCTTGCCGAAGCTGCTCTACGGCTGGCACGGGCGGGTGGCGGCCGACAACGCCGCGCATCCGGAGGATCGGATCCGGCTGCGTCTGTCGGCGGCCGTCGGGCCCTTCTCGTCCGGGGCCGTCGGGTTCATCGGCGCCACCATCATCGAGACCGGTCGGCTGCTCGACAGCGAGGTCCTGCGTCAGGCCGTCACGGACCATCCCGACGCGGACCTGTTGGCCCTGATCTCGGACCGTCTGCACGCCGATGTCGTCGGTGAGGGTCATCCCGGCCTGAACGCCGCTCACTTCATCCCACAACGGGTACGGGTCAAGTCGTACGACAAACCGGCCTGGTTGTGGCTCGGCGGCTCGGTGCCACCCCCGGCGCGGCGGACTCCCCCGGAACTACCGCAGACACCGGGGGAGGAGCCGAAACGGGACCTGCTGGTCATCCACGGCGACACCGAAACCGCCGGCAAGGTCTTCGAGTTTCTCGGCGCTCTCGGCTTGCGTCCGCTGGAGTGCGGCGATCTGGTCGAGCGGACCGGCAGCCTAGCCCCCGAACGCAGCACCGTGCTCCGGCAGGCCTTCGCCGACGACACCGCCGCCCTGGTGCTGTTCACCCCCGGTCCGGGCGGGTCGCCGGACGTGCTCGCCGGCATGGCCCTCGCGTTGCAGCCCGACCGCACGATCCTGGTGCGGCTCGGCCAGGCGGACCTACCGGCGGAACTCCACGGCCGGTACTCCGTTCACCTGGACGGCACCAGCAGCCGGGGCCATCACCAGGTGGCCCAACTGCTGCGACGTCTCGGCTACGCCGTCCAGACCGAGGGCACGGATTGGCTGAACCCGGAGCGGTTCCAGGACTTTTGACCCCCGGGCACAGCCGCCCCATTGGGAGTCGAGGACTGAGCACGGTGAGCGAGCACGCGCATCCTAGGAGCCCGAGCATCCGGGCCCCGCATCGAGCGGCTCCGCCGCCTCTAAGGTCGCCGGGGTGAAGCCGTCACCGACGATGGTCAGGCCCGCCCACAGCGCCACCGGTGCGTTGGGGTAGCGGCGAAGGTAGTCCAGTTGCGCCCCACGCAGGGCGTCCACCGGGGCCAGTCCGGCCGCCAGCCGCCGGTAGACCGCGCCCAGCAGGGTGGCCGTCCTCGTTCCGGAGACCTCCACCGTGCCGGCCAGCACCCACCGGGCACCGGCCAGCAGCGCCGCGATGGGCAGGCCGAAGGGTTCCTGCGCCCCGCGCAGATCGAGCCGGGCGGCCCAGCAGGCCGGCATCAGCACCGCCTCCGGCAGTCGACAGGTGAGCAACTCCGCCGCCGTCAGCGGGTCGTCCGGTGCCAGCAGCAGCGCCTGGCCGAGGCCGCTGGTGGCGGTGCCGTGCACGCTGAGCAGCATCCCGCCCAGGCCGTCCGCCTCGGCCAGGGTCGGACGGACGTCTCTGCGGCACAGGAGTTGCGCCTGCGGGAAGGCCTCCTTCAGCAGGGTCTCTTCCCGCTGGGTGCCGGGCAGATCCGGGTCCAGGTAGGCGCGGAAACTCACGCCGGTCCGGGTGGGCCGGGCCCGCAGGGAGGTCCACAGGGTGATGGCCGGAACCACGACGATGCGGGCCAGTTCCGCCAGGTAGCGCGAGCCGACCCGGACCGCGGCCACCGGCACCGGGCCCAGGAGCCCACCGGTCGACACGACCAGCGGTGGTTGCCCGCCCGCGGCTAGCACCTGCGCCAATCCGGGCGGGATGATCGCCTCTCCCAGCGCGGCCAGCTCGGCCTCCTGGGCGACGGCGGCCGTGCCGGGCTCGGCCGCGTGGTAGCGGTCCAGCCAGGCCCGCAGCTCGTCGCTGAGGCGTACCTCGTCCACCCGGGGGGTGCCGTCGGGTGGCAACCAGACCCGGTTGCAGATGGTGGTCTCGTCCTCCAGCACGTCGAGGATGAGGGCGTGTCCGCCGGGCGGCAGCGCGGCCACGGTCTCCGCCAGGCCGGCCGGTTGTGGGGTGACCGCCCGCCGAAGCTCCGCGGTGGCCGCCCGATCCAGCCGCCGGTACAGCTCGGGCAGCTCGGGGGAGTCCCCGGCCAGCACGATGGCGTCGACGAGTTCCCGCAGGTCCTCGCTGAGGCGGGCGCCGGTCTGCACGAAGGCGGACACCGCCTCGGCGCGGGCCGCGGTCGCCACCGCGAAGGCCGTCCGGCCGTCGCCGGCACGGGCGGCGCAGTGCATGGCCAGGATGTAGGTCTGCCGCTGATCCTGGTAGAAGTTCTCCCGGTCGTCCGGGGCGGCCAGCCGACGGCCGGCCTTCTCGGCCAGGGTGAACGCGATGACCGCGTGGTCCCGGGCGGCCTCCACCTGGTCGTCGAGGATGAGCTGGTACGCGAGGTAGTAGTGCGCGATCGAGGCCGCACTCGGGTCCCGGTCGGCATCCAGCGGCAGCACCGCCTGGTTGAGCAGTTCGATGGCCGATGCCCGGTCACCACGGTCGAGGGACACCATGGCCCACTCCAGGGCGACCTGAGACAGGTCCCGGGGATTAGGGAAGTCGTCGTAGGGCAGCGCCGCCAGCCGGGCCTCGGCCGCGTCGAGGTCGCCGGTCAACCGGTCCAGCCGGGCCAGGAAGAACTCGCAGCCCAGGCGGTTGCCCGGCTCCCCGTCGCCGAGCCGGAGCGCCTGCTCGAACCGGCGGCGGGCGTAGCCGGCCGCGTCGGGGTCCTCCGGCACGTCGAGCAGCCGCATCTGCCCCAGCCGACGAGCGGCGTGCGCCGCGCCCAGGGGCCGGCCGGCCCGCAGGTACTGGACGAACGCCCGCTCGTACGCCTGGCGGGCGCCCGTGGTGTCACCCACCTGGTCCAGTACCGCGCCCAGCTCGCGTTCGGCGTTTGCCGCCCCGACCCGGCGGCCCAGGGCGGCGTACCGGTCCCGGGCCTCGGCCAGGGACTCCCGGGCCAGGTCGAAGTCCCGGGCGATCCGGGCCGACACGGCCACCCGATGACAGAGGTCGGCCCGGAGCTGGTCGGTGCGGTCCGAGGGTGGACACCGCTGCAGCACCTCGGCGAGTTCGGCCAGCCGTTCCCGGGCGGGCAGGAACTGGTAGCCCTGGTGGGCGACGGCGGCGCGCTGTGCCAGGACCTGTCCGGCCCGCAGCCAGTCCTCCTGCTGGACCGCTACCTCACCGGCCCGCACCAGCAGCTGCTCGGCGTCGTCGAGCCGCCCGTCGTTGCGGGCCAGGATGCCCGCCTCCAGCAAGGCCTCGGACCGCAGCTCCCCCAGGTCCTCGGCGGCAGCCAGCTCGATCACCGTCTGGTAGCCGGCGGCGGCTTCCGCCCGCCGGCCACGGGCGGCCGACAGCCAGTACCAGTCCAGCAGGAGTCGAGCCCGGACCCCGGGGCGGAGATCCTCGCGGTCCACCCATGGGCGCAACACCCGTTGCGCCGCAGCGAGTTCATGCCGGTCGACATGCGCCGCGGCCTTGCGCCACGCGGCGAGCGCCTCCTCGTCGACGGCGGCCTCCTCCGTGGTCGTTGGCGGTGTCGCTCAGTGGCGCAGGGGCGGCGGACGGCTGCGCCGCACCGACCACAGCAGCAGACGGACAGTACCGCGAGTGGGACCGGCCTCGAGGACTGAGCGGACAGTCGACAACCCGACTCACGACGATGTCCGCCCTCGCCGCACCTCGACGGCACCGGCGGGGCACCGCTGGATGACCCGACCAACTGAAGGCGCCCCGGTAGGTCCTGACGTGGCGTTGACCTGCGAGTAAGCCGAAGTTAGCGTTAACAACGCTCTCGTCCACTTCAGAGAGTCCCACCACCACCACCACCCTGGGAGGACCATTGAGATCGGGTCAGCGAAGGTCAGGAAGAGGTAGAGCCATCGCCATCATCGCACTGGGTGCGCTTGCCGCGGCGTCGTTGGCACCGACGCCATCCCACGCCGCCGACGATCAGCTCAACGAGGGCCTGGTGCACCGCTTCGCCCTCGACGAGACCAGCGGAACGACACTGGTCAACTCCGGTAGCGCGGGCTCGGCGGCGAACGCCACCCTGGTCAATCCGCAGAAGGCGACACTGACCGGCGACGGGGTCAGGTTCAACCCCGAGTCGTACGAAGGCGCTCTCGAAGGTGCCTACGTGAAGCTGCCGGACAATCTCACCGCCGGCATGACCAACCTGACGGTCGACTATGACGTGTGGATCGACCCGGCGAACGTCGGCGAGCACCAGATGTGGAGCTTCGGCGCCAAGTCCGGCTCCTGTGACGCCGACACCGGGGGCCAGGGGGCCATCTTCGCCTCGAACACCCAGCGGTTCCGGGTGGCCGTCGGTTCCACGAACCTGCAACAGAACCGGGTCCGGATGACCGAGGGGGCGTGGACCCACGTCACCTACACCCAGTCGCTGAACCCGAACGGCACGAGCTGGACCGGCCGGCTGTACCTCGACGGGGTGCTGCACGCCACGGCGCCCAACCTGAGCACCCCGCCCTCGGTGAACGCCGCCGGCACCACCTGCAACTTCCTAGCCCGCTCGCAGAACTCGGGCCACTACTCCTTCCGCGGCACCCTCCGGGACTTCCGGATCTACGACCGGGCCGTCAGTGTCGAGGAGACCCGGGCCCTGGCGCAACGGACCGTCGCCATCGGGGTCCGCGCGGACGCCGAGGCCATCGACCTCGGCCTGACCAGCGCGATCGTACGGGACATCGTGCTGCCCAAGGTGGGTTCGGTGGCGGGCTCGGCCATCACCTGGACCAGTTCGGACCCCTCCGTCGTGGAGGTCTACACCCCGCCGGCCGTGCCCAGTGCCCGCAAGGTTGCGGTGACCGGCCGGATCACCCGACCCGCCCAGGGCCAGCCCGACGCGACCGCCACCCTCACGGCCACCCTGCGCAAGGGCGCCGATGAGGTGGTCACCCGGGAGATCCCCGTGGTGGTCAAGGCGGAGTTCGACGACGCCCAGGCGGTCGACCGGGACACCTTCGACCTGACCCTGTACGCCACCGACGACGTACGCGGAAACCTGCACCTGCCGGCCGACGGCGAGTTCGGCTCCACCATCACCTGGAAGTCGACCACCGACCTGGTCACCCCGACCGGTGAGGTGACCCGCCCGGTCTTCGGCCGTGCCGATGTCGAGGCCACCCTGACCGCGACCATCACCAAGGGCGGGGCCTCTAAGACGAAGTCCTTCCCGGTGACCATCACCGCCATGCCCCGCTCCGAGGAGTACGAGCGGTACTTCCTGGGGTACTTCAAGGGTGAGGGCATCGCCGACGGCGAGCAGATCATGTTCGCCACCTCCAACGGCAACACCGCCCTGGACTGGACCGGTCTGACCGGAGGTCGCCCGTCCCTGATCTCCCAGTTGGGAGACCAGGGCCTTCGAGACCCGCACATCGTCCGCTCACCCGACGGCGACACCTTCTACATGATCGCCACCGACCTGAACTGGTACGACCAGGGCGGGTACAACATCAACGACACCCAGTACATCGAGGTGTTCGAGTCGCACGACCTGGTCAACTGGACCCCGCAGCGGCATGTGAAGGTCGCCCCGGACGACGCCGGCAACGCCTTCGCCCCCGAATCCCTGTGGGTGGAGGAGATCGGCGCCTACGTCGTGTTCTGGGCCCAGTCCCTGTGGGACGACCCGGTTAACCGGACCGGTCAGGGCAACGCCCAGATGTGGTACGCCACCACCCGTGACTTCCAGACCTTCTCACCACCCCAGGTCTGGCAGGACCCGGCCCCCCTGTCCCGGATCGACACGACCGCCATCAAGGTCGGCGACCACTACTACCG
This sequence comes from Micromonospora sp. NPDC048871, assembly GCF_043198155.1. NCBI lineage: Bacteria > Bacillati > Actinomycetota > Actinomycetes > Micromonosporales > Micromonosporaceae > Micromonospora > Micromonospora sp. NPDC048871. The sequence continues at coordinate 307,810 of NZ_JBICUM010000005.1, forward strand.
GGTGACCAAGAACGAGGCCGGCAACCAGGGCTCGGACATCTTCTCCGAGAAGCACACCGACTTCCTGGACAGCGACATCGACAACTGGACCCTGCTCGCCCCGGCTCTGGGGCGTACCACCTGGGTCGCCAACCAGGGCTACGAGGGGCCGATCATCTTCAAGGCCAACCCGGGTGACACCGCCTGCCCCGGCCAGTTCTACCTGTGGGGTGACCGGTACACCAACGGAGGTGGCTACCAGGCCGCCTGCCACGAGGACATCGAGGCACCTACCTGGAACCCCAAGGCGATCACGATGACCAACGCCGGGGTCGTCCGTCCCCGGCACGGCACGGTGATCCCGCTGACCCTGCGGGAGTGGAACGACATCCGGGGAATCCCGAACAGCGATGTCACGACCACCACGGAGGTGACCGTCGAGGCGTACGCCAGCGGGGCCCAGACCACCACGGCCACCGCCACGGTCACCGCGGCTGACGGGTTCCAGACCGGCGGTCAGGTGCGCTTCAGCCTGGGCTCCTGGTCGACGGTCGCCTACCTGGACGACGGCGCGGCCACGGTCACCCTGCCGACCGGCCTGCCCGCGGGCACCCGGACGGTCAAGGCCGAGTACCTCGGCCACGACTACCTGAAGGCCTCGGAAGGTACGGCCTCAGTTCAGGTGCCCGCCGGATCCAAGGCCGTCAAGGTCAAGGCGAAGGCCGCCCCGGCGTCGGTCGCCCGTGGCGGCACCTTCGAGCTGAAGGTGACCGTCGAGCCGGCCGGCGGGCCGAAGAAGCAGGCCGCCACCCCGACCGGGGAGGTCACGGTCACCTTCGGGGGAGCCGTGCAGGTCGTGTCGCTGGTGGAGGGCAAGGTGGTCGTCGACCTGCCGACCGCCGATCTGCAACCCGGCCAGTACCAGGTGCATGTCGCCTACTCCGGCAACCCCACCTACCAGGGTCACGCCGGCAACCACCAGAAGTTGACCGTACGCAAGCGGTAGTCCTGCGCCAGGGAGTCGGAGCGGGCGGGCTCGGCGCCCGCTCCGACCGGTGCCCGGCCAGGTCGACCTGACGCGCCGGCGGCGGCCGATCCACCCGTAGGGAGATCGGCCGCCGCCGGGTGGGCGTCACGGCTTGCGGGCGACCAGCGCGATGAAGGTGTGGTAGGTGTCGCTCTGGTCCGCGGTGGTCTCGTCCGGCTCCGGCCGCCACTCGGGCAGCGGCACCAGCCCCGGCTCCAGCACCTCCAGGCCTTCGACGAAGGAGAGGATCTCCTCATCGGTACGCCACCGGCCGGTGCCGAGGGACTCGTTGAAGACCCGTTCCACCTCGTGGGCCTTGCGGGAGGCCTCCGGGTGCCGCTCACCGGGATCACGGAAGTGGGAGATCGCCACGTAGCTGCCGGAGGGCAGGGCCTCGATCAGCTTCGCCGCCACCCCCTTGGGGTCCTCGTCGTCACTGAGGTGATGCAGGATCGCGAAGAGCAGCAACCCGATCGGGCGGTCGAAGTCCAGCACCTGCCGCACCTGCGGGTGTTGCAGGATGGCCTCCGGCGAGCGGATGTCGGCCTGGACGACCGTGGTGGCGCCGTCGCCGGCCAGCAGGGCCCGCCCGTGGGCCAGCACGATCGGGTCGTTGTCGACATAGACCACCCGTGCCTGGGGGTCGTGCTGCATCGCCACCTGGTGCACATTGCCCTGGGTGGGCAGGCCCGAGCCGAGATCCAGGAACTGGTTGACCCCCTGCTCGGCGGTGAGGAAGCGCACCACCCGCCGCAGGAAGGCGCGGTTGGCCTGCGCGGCCTGCGGGCCGTCCGGGGTTATCCGGACCGCGTGTTCGGCGACCGCGCGGTCCACGGCGAAGTTGTCCTTGCCGCCGAGGAAGAAGTCGTAGACCCGGGCGATGCTCGGAGCGTTCATGTCGACCCCCGGCGGAGCCGCTTCTGGACCGGTCACAGTTCGTCTCCTCGTCCCTACCGGATCGCGGGCGGCCGATCGGCTTGAGCCGAGGGCCGGACAGAGTGTAGCCATACCCCGAAGCGAATTCGGCTTCCTTACCGTCGTATGTCGGACTGGGGCGTCCACCTGAGTCGACTCCACGACAAACGGGGTATCCGTCCGGTCCCGCAGGGTGCCTCGGCTGCGCCACTGTGGAGACCGCAAGACGGGTACGGTTGTCGATGGATGATGCGGACGTCGGTCGGGTGGGAGCAGTGACCCCCCCCAGCGACGAACCGGAAAGGAGGGTCAGTGGCGCGGCGCAGAGCCCTGGTGGTCCGAGGTGGGTGGGAGGGACACCGGCCGGTCGAGGCTACGGAGCTGTTCATTCCCTTCCTGGAAGGCAATGGATACACGGTCCGGGTGGAGGAGTCGACGGAGATCTATTCTGACGCCGCCGAACTGGCCGACACCGACCTGATAGTGCAGTGCATGACGATGTCGCAGATCACCGCGGAGCAGGTGGCCGGGCTGTCCGCCGCGGTCGCCGCCGGTACGGGTTTCACCGGCTGGCACGGCGGCATCGTCGACTCCTTCCGGGCCAACGCGGAGTACCTGCACCTGGTGGGCGGCCAGTTCGCCACCCACCCCGGGGTCCGGCCGCAGGACCGCTGCGGCACCGAGCAGGACAACTTCCTCCCCCATTCGATCACCATCACCCCCCTGGGTGCCGAGCATCCGATCACCGCCGGGATCGAGGACTTCGAACTGGTCACCGAGCAGTACTGGGTGCTGCACGACGACCTGATCGAGGTGCTGGCCACCACCACCCACCCCAGTCGGGAATGGCAGCCGTGGCACCGGCCGGTCACCTCGCCGGCGATCTGGACCCGACACTGGGGCGCCGGGCGGATCGTCGTGACCACCCCGGGACACAGCCTCGACGTGCTGGAGCACGCGAGCGTGCGTACCGTCATCGAGAGGGGAATGGTGTGGGCGACCCGCACGGCGTCGGCATCGTAGGTCTGGGGTTCATCTCCCGCGCGTACCTGGAGACCCTCGCCGGGCATCCCGCCGTGCGGATCGTCGCGGTGGCCGACCTGGACCCGGCCCGGGCCGCCGCGGCCGCCGCCGCGATCCCCGGTGCCGAGGCGGTGAGTGTCGAGGGGTTGCTGCGCCACCCCGAGGTGACCACCGTGCTCAACCTGACCATCCCGGCGGCGCACGCCGAGATCTCGGGCGCCGCTATCGAGGCCGGCCGGAACGTCTACGGCGAGAAGCCCCTGACGGCCACCTTTCCGCAGGGCCGGTCGATCATCGACCGGGCGGCTGCGGCCGGGGTGAGGGTCGGGTGTGCCCCGGACACCGTGCTGGGCATCGGTACCCAGACCGCCCGCGCGGCCATCGAGGGTGGGCTGATCGGCCGCCCGATGGCGGCATCGGCGGTCATGGTCACCCCCGGGCATGAGCGCTGGCACCCCGAACCCGACTTCTACTACGCCCCCGGCGGGGGCCCGCTGCTGGACATGGGGCCGTACTACCTCTCGGCGCTGGTCCACCTGCTAGGGCCGGTCCGGGCGGTGATCGGGGCAGCCAGTCGGCTGCGGGATGTCCGGATCATCGGCTCCGGTCCCCGCCAGGGGCAGCGGATCCCGGTCGAGGTGCCGACCCATGTGACCGGGGTGCTGGAACACGCGGACGGTGCCCTGACCACCCTGACGACCAGCTTCGACGGTGTCGGAACGACGGCCGCCCCGATCGAGGTGCACGGGGAGGCCGGCACCCTGGCCGTACCCGATCCGAACCACTTCGACGGCACGGTCCGCCGCCGGGCCCTCGACGACCCCGAGTGGCGGGCCCTGGAACCGCGGGCCGGCTACGTGGCCGCCGCCCGGGGGGTCGGCCTGATCGACCTGGTCCGGGCCGACGACACCCGTCCGCCCCGGGCGAGCGGTGAACTGGCTTTGCACGTACTCGACATCATGACCGCCCTGCTCCGCTCGGCCGAAGAGGGCCGACGGATCGAGCTGACCACGACGGCCGAACGCCCCGCACCCGTCCCCCTGACCCCGGCCGAGGAGTGGAGGTCCGCCCTGACCGTCCGGCGCTGAACGGTGCAGGCCACCTGCGGTCCGCCGGCTGGGAGGTGACTCAGTCCGCGGGCGGCGGGGGTGCGGCGGGCTCCGGTGGGCCGAGTCGGCTGATGTCGTACCCCTCGGGGTAGGTCCTGGTCTGGATGCCGTCGGCGAACAACGGTGTGGCCCGGGGCCTGCCGAACCAGCGCAGCAGCCGGGCGCGGGTCTTCAGCGCCAGGTGCAGCCCGGCCCGGATCAGCCAGGCCGGGGGGTCGACCCGCATCGCGCGGCGCAGGGGAGGGTCGTACATGGCGTTGACCAGGGCGTCGCCCAGCGGGGCCAGGGGATCGAAGCCGTCACCCTTCTGCGGTACGGTGACCCTGCTTCGCGTTCGAAGACGGTATCGATGTGTTTCGTCGACGCTACGGGGTGGGAGAAATGGGCGAAGACAGACGGCACATACGCCTGTCCCTGGCCACCCTGGACTCCCTCGGCAGCGACGAGGAACTGCGGGAACAGGTCACCCTGGCCCTGCGTCGGGCGGAGAGCGATCGGCGGCCCAGCACCCACTCCGGTCAGGACCCCACGGGTGCCATCACCGTGGTCGTGGACTCCGCCGGTCAGGTCGAGGACGTGACCGTGACCCGCGACTGGCGCAGCCGGGTCGGGGTCAGCGGTGCCCCGGAGGCCCTCTTCACGGCGTACACGACCGCGGTGCAGGCGGCCGTCGAGACCGTCGCCCTGCGGCAGCTGCGAGCAGACTCCAACGAGGCCGCCCGGCCGCAGCCGAACAACACCGGCGAGGCCGCCAGCACCAGCGAGGTCGGACCCGACGACGAGCAGTGGCTGCGGCAGACCTGGCAGACCCTGCACGACCTCGACATCGAGCTCGAAGGGTTGGCTCGCCCGCCGCAGATGGTGTCCGAACAGGAGGTCGCCAGCCCGTCCGGGGTGCTGACCCTGCGGATGCGCGACGGGGGTGTCGTCTCGATTGTCGGTGACGTCCGCCGGATCGCTCAGCTGGATGCCGCCGCCCTGCGGTACGAGGCGCATGCCCTGTTCCGGACGTACGCTCTGGTCCGCTCCCAGAATCGACCCTGAGGTTTCGACATGCAGGAAGTCTCCGTCATCACCGAGGCCGTGCGCGACGAAGGCGGCAAGTGGCTCAGGTTGTCCGACCGGGCGCAGTTGATCAAGTTGGCGGCGGACCAGCTGCACCTGGACGCCTCGGCCTTCTTCATCGGGGACGCGAACGTCGTCCTGCACTCCGCGGCCTACCGGGACTTCCACCGCTTCCTGGTCGGTGTCCTCGGCGGGGCGGTGACCGAGTTCGAGCAGATCGGTGACGCCCTTCGGCGCATCGCCGACGAGTACGACGACGCCGACGCGGTCATCTCTCTGGACCTCAACCAGATCTACACCCACTGAGCGCGAAGGACGACAGGGTGCAGCCAACGACCAGTCAGCTTGAGTACGGCGAGCCGTTCAACAAGGCCTTCGACCAGATCCGTACCGGCATCGACACCGCGATCGAGAGCTTCAACCAGCTGGTGGACAAGGTGAACAGCTGGAAGTGGCTGCTCGGGCCGGCCGCGCTGTGGTGGATCAAAAACAATCTGGACGACGTCCGGGGCGGCCTGAACAACGTTCTCGATCGGGTCGATCACGCCCTGGAGCACCAACTGCCGGTGCTTTCACTGATCAACATCAGCTTCCGCTGGGTCACCGATGTGAAGTCTCCGGTGTCGAACCTGTCCTTCGTCACCACCGAGCCGGACAACCAGAACCTGGCCAAGTGGACCGGGGACGCGGCCAGCGCCTACAACTCCAAGGCGATCAAGCAGAAGGCGGCGGTCGACGAGACCGTGGTCAAGGCGGAGTTCATCAGCCAGTGGCTGTTCGACATCGCCAAGGCCAATGTCGACTACGCGGTCGAACTGGCCAAGATAGTCACCGGGCTCACCGGCAAGCTCGTGCAGGCCGTGGCGGAGGCGAGCACGGTGATCGATCTGCCCTGGGCCATCTCCACCCTCGCCAAGTCGATCGGTGACCTCGTCACCGCGGGCCTGAACACCCTGCTCACCATCGGGCAGCGGTTCGTCGACGCGCTGGGCAACGTGCGGGACATCGCCACCCAGGTGGGTGACCACTCGAAGCTGCCCGGCGGGCAGTGGCCGCAGGCCGTGCGGGGCTGATCAGATCCTCGGCACGGCGGACCGGGTAGCGGTGAGGATCACCCGGGAGGCCGAGGCCAGGGTCTCCGTCGGAAGGTAGGACTCGCCGCCGACGGCCAGCCACACCTTCACCACCAGGTTGCCGGTGCGGGAATGCACCATGTACTCGGCGTACCGGAAGCCCGGGGTGGAGCGTTTGGTGAAGGCCTCCGCCTCCTCACCCACCTGGGCCACCGGGCCCGCCGGGGTCATCCCGGTAGCCTCCCGGGTGCCCAGGTAGAGCAGCCGGGCCTCCTCGGCGGTGGCTGGAGTCGAGGCCTCCACCAGCAGGTTCGCCTCATGGCCTGACCTGGTGCGCATCTCGAACAGACAGGCTGCCCCGGGCCGTCCCGGCGGTGGCTTCGGGTCGGTCCGGGTAACCGTCAACGCCAGGTCCTCCAGCGGCGCCAGGTCGGTGCGCGCACACAGGTCCAACTCGGCGGCCGAGTAGGAGGGGCCGGCAGGCGAGGGGGTGGCGCTCGGGACGGTGGCCGAGGTCTGCGCCGGGGCCGAGGGGGCGGCGACCGGGGTCTGCGCGTCACAACCGGCGAGTGCGGCGACAACGACGAGGGCCACGCCCACCCGGCGACCACACAAGGAGTCAGGCACGACCTCGACGGTACCGGTTTCCCACCAGCGGGACAGGCCTGTCGGCCACCGCTAGGGTGCCGATGTGGCCCCCCGAGAAACCCCCGAGGACATCGCCCGCACCCGCACCGTGTCCGCCGGCACCATCCTCGGCAACCGGGCGGATCTTCGCGGCTACCCCTATCGGCTGCTGTGCGTGGTGGCCCACCACGGCATCGGCGGTGACCAGGTGACCCAGGCCGTCGCGGCGGCGGAGGTGCTGGAGGCGTACGGCTGGGAACTGGTGACCCTCTCTGAGTTCACCAGCAACCGGGTGGTCTACGCCGTGCTGCGCCGACGCTGAACCGGACCGTACCGTCACGGGTCGGTGAGGAGACCGAGTTGGCCCTCGGGGTGGACGACCGGCTCCGGGTGCAGCGGAAGCTGCACCGGCGTACCGAGACCAAGGCCACCCTGGGGTCGACCCGGCGACGAGAGGTGGAATACCTGATCACGGTCGCCAACCACACCCCCCGCCCGGCCACCGTCGAGGTGCGTGATCAGCTCCCGGTCTCCCGTGACGAGGCCGTGGTGGTGCGGGAGACCACCCTGGTGCCGCCGCCGGTCGAGCGTACGGAGTTGGGGGAGTTGACCTGGCGGTTGTCTCTGGCCCCGGGTGACAGCGGCGAGATCTCGCTGGGCTTCCGGGTGGAACTGGCCAAGGGGGTGGAGCTGACCGGCTGGCGGGAGTAGGCGCGGGGCACTAGGAGTGCCGGCCGGTGTCCGTGGGCAGGGTGGCCCGGTCGGCGGCCTGCCGGCCGGACTCCCAGCCTTCGCGGCTGTCGACCCGGCTGCCTCGGGCCCGCACGGTGTGCGGGAAGACCCGCCGCATGGTGTCGCGGATCTGTTCGTCCCGGGCGGCCAGCACCGGCAGCAGATCGGCCGGGTCGGCCCTGCCCGTGCCCTCGCCCGGACCGGTGACCTGCGCCAGGGCCAGCTGAGCAGCCTCGGCCAGCCGTTCGTCGATGCGGACGGTGAAGGCCACCAGGAAGGACTGTCGGAACGCCTTCAGGCGGCGCCGCCCCGCCTTGCCGCCGGGCGGTTCGGCCCGGGCCATCGCCCGGTGGGCCTGCACGAGCAGGGAGGTGTAGAGCAGGTCGACCGCCTCGATGTCGGTGTCGAAGCCGAAGACGGTGCTGAAGGCCAACTCCGGTGAGGAGACCGTGTGGCAGCGGTTGGCCCGGGCGACCGCGTCCAGCAGGGAGGCCTTCTCCTTCTCGTGCGGGTGGTCCACCCCGATGCGCCGCGCGTACGGCACCACCGGCGCCGGGTCGGCGCTTCGGGCGGCCAGCAGCGCCTCGTCCAGACTGTGCCGGGTGGCCAGTTCCTGGGCCTTGGCGGTGTACGTCTCGGCCTCGGCCGGGAAGGTCGTGGACTCCGCCTTCGCCAGCAGGGCGCGTACCCGGTCCAGCAGCCGGGCGTCGACCCGGGACGACCCCGCCGGACCCGGGCGGTCCCCGGGGGCGGGGGTCCCGGGCGGGGGGAGGAGCACCTCGATCGGCGGGAGGGTGGACAGGATGACGAGCAGACCCAACACCAGATCGAGTACGGCCACCCGGTCCAGCCGCCAGCGGGCCGCGAGTTCGTCGAGGTATCTGGCGTCGCTGGACCACCAGACCTGCGCGCTGAGGCTCTCCGCCTGTGCCCGCCACCGCTGGTCGACCGTGTTAGCGGGAAACTGTCGCAGGTACCCGGCGACCGCGTCGGTCACCAGGTCGGCCTGGCGCGGCTGACCCCGTCGGGCGACGACCCGGTGCAACTCGGTCGGCTGCCAACCGCCCCGCCACAGCCGCGCGCACGCCTCGTCCTTCGCGGCCACCAGTTCCGGATCGACCTCGGTCGACCGGGCCACGGCCAGGGCGTCCAGCCCCGCTTCGTAGTCGATCGCCCCGGCGAGAACCGCCCTGATCCGCTCCCGCACCGATGTCACCCGCCCAGGCTACGGAGTCCGGGCCGGGGCTTTCGGCCAGTGGCCCGATCAGCGGCGGCCGTCACTCCCCGCGACGCGACGACCCCCGCCGGAGCTTGTTCTCCCCACTCCCCGAGCGACGCCCGACGGGCCGTTCCGCCGTCTGGATGACGCGCCGGGCGGGACCTGAGGACGCGATCTGCCCGCCCCTGAGTATCCGTACTCAGCGATGCCGACGTGCCGGTACTCAACGGCGACCACATCGACGAGATATGCCGTCGGGACGAGTGGCGCGGCGTGATCACTGGACCTATCGTCGGGACCGGCCAACGGTCCGAAGAGGCGAGGAGCACCATGAGCATGGCAGCACCCACGATGACGGCGGCCCGTACCGGACCGGACCGGGGTACCCGGATCGGTGTCGGAATCGTCCTGCTGTTGCCCGCGTTGATCGCCCTCGCCTGGTCGTATCTGCTCCCCACCGTGCAGGCGGTGTCGCGCTCGACGAAGCGTGATCGACTGATCGGCCCGGTGGAGCCTGTGGGCTCTGCCAACTACGAGGGCCTCTTCGCCCAGGGATTCCTCGGTGACATGGGCTCGGCCCTGCTCCTGGCGCTGGTGCCACTGGCCTTGGCGCTGCTGGTCGCACCGGCGCTGGCGCTGCTCGCCGATCGCGCCGGGCGCCGGGCCCGGCTGGCGCTGCGGGCCCTGGTCGTGCTCCCGGTCGCCGGGTACGCGCCCGTGGCGCTGCTCATCGGTTGGCGCCTCGACCGGATGGAACCCGGCACCATGCTGGACCGTCCCGTGGCGACCCTCGCGGAGCTCACCGCAGTCACCGGCGCCGGGCTGGTCGTGGCGGTCGCCACCACGGCCTTCCTCAGCACCCTGCGCGGCCGGGGGCAGCGTCGCGACGCCCTGCCGGCGGCGCTGACCGTCGCCGGTCTGCTGGTGCTCGGCATCATCGCGGCCGCCCTCCAGACCTACACCGCGCCGCTGCTGACGGGCAGAATCCGCACCCCCCTGACGTACGCGGTCACCGAATCCCTGCAGCAGATGAACCTCGGTGGCGGCTCGGCCGCAGCGGTGCTGCTGCTGATCCCGCTGGCCCTGCTGGGCCTGGCGGCGACGGCCCTGCTGCTGTTCACCAGGGCTCGCATCGAGGTGGTCGACGAGGCCGTCACCCACCGCGAGCAGCCGCACGGCGCGGTCAGCAAGTCCGGTCCGATCACCGAGTCGCCCGGTAACCGGCAGGCCCGGATCGGGCTGGCGGTCGCGGGGGCGCTCGTGTTCGTCGTCATGCTGTGGGTGGCCTGGCCGTGGCTGCGCCGCAGCCTGCGGTTCACCAACGAGACCATGCCGATGTCCTCCCCCAACCTGGGCGGCATGTTGACGGCGACCTGGCTGCCGACCCTGCTGTCGGCGGTGGTCACGGTCGCGGTCGCGGCGGCGGCCGGCTTCGCCATCGGGGGCCTGCGTCCCCTCGGTCGGTTCAGCGAGTTGCTCCTGCTGCCCTTCGCGCCGTGGCTGTTCGTCGGCACCGGGCCGCTGGCCATCGAGTCCTTCCTGCGGGCCCGCGACCTCGAGCAGCTCAACACCTTCCTCGGGCTGGTGCCGCCGGGTTGGGTCAGCATTCCGGCGTTGTTCCTGTTCACCGTGCTGTTCCGCGGACTGGAACCCCGGTGGCGGGCGGGCGGTGGGTTCTGGTCCACCATGCTCGCCCCGGCGGCGCCGATGGTCGTGCTGGTCGGGCTGGTCACCTGGCTGGTAGCCGCCGCGCAGGTGCTCTGGCCGATGCTCGTGGCGTCGAACCCGACGTCTCGACCGGCGCCGCTGGAGGTCCTCCTGATGTTCGCCAGTTGGGGGATGCGCGGCGACGGCGACGGGCTGGCCCTCGGCGCGGTTCTGCCGCTACCGATGATGCTGATCTTCCTGGCCGTGTTCGTGTTGCTACAGGTGAAGTACCTGGACCGGTTGGCGGTACGAGTCGGTCGGTGATTTCCCGGCGAAGGGTGCGATTCGTCGGGGACACGACGACTATGTAGCTATGTTCAGTACTCTTCGGACACGCAAGATCGTGGCCGCCGGCGTGATGCTGGCGGCCACGATCGCTGTTCTACCCGCATCCGCCGCAGCGCAGCCCGACAGACCGGACCGTGCCGAGTTACGCGCCGCGCTCACCGCAGTACCCGAGGCCGGGGTGCCCGGCGTTCTGGCCGAGGTGCGCGAGGGCCGACATGACTGGCGCGGCGCCGCCGGTCAGGCCTATCTGACCAGACCTCGACCGATGCAGCCACAGATGCGCCACCGCATCGGCAGCATCACCAAGACCTTCGTCGCCACCACCGTGCTGCAACTCGTCGACGAGGGACGGTTGGGTCTGGACGACCCGATCGGCAAGTGGCTCCCCGACACCGTGCCGGGGGAGCGCGGCGACCAGGTCACCGTCCGGATGCTGCTGAACCACACCAGCGGCATCGGCAACTACACCAACGCGATGATCGACTCGTACGCCTCGCTCAACCGGATGCAGGTCACCACGTACCCCCCGGCGGACCTGGTCGCCATCGGCCTGGCCATGCCCCCGACCGGCGAGCCCGGCGCGAGGTTCAGCTACTCCAACACCAACTACGTCCTGGCCGGACTGCTGATCGAGGCGGTCACCGGCAACGACGCCCCGGCCGAGGTGCAGCGGCGCATCCTGCGGCCGCTGAAGCTCACCGGAACGAGCTTCCCGGGCACCGATCCGACGATCCGCGGCCCGCACAGCGGCGCCTACTTCGCCCCCTTCGGGGTCCGTGACCTCAGCGAGTTCAACATGAGCTGGGGATGGACGGCCGGCGAGATGATCTCCACCATGGCGGACCTGAACACCTTCTTCCGCGCGCTGCTCGACGGAGACCTACTCAGCCCCGCCACCCTCAAGCAGATGCTCGACGGGGTGCCGATGCTGCCGGAGCTGCCGGAGGCCGGCACCTACGGCCTCGGCATCTACTCGCTGCCCACCCCGTGCGGGGAGTTCTGGGGGCATGACGGTGCGGTGTTCGGTCACCTGACCTACTCACTGCACAGCCGCGACGGCACCCGCCAGGTGTCCTCCGGCATCAACATCAGCCACTACCAGGTAGGCCTGCCCGATCCGCACCCGTTCGACATCGCCTGGCAGACCTTCCTGCTCACCGCGATCTGCCCGGCCGGCGAGATGAACAGCCGCTCGGTGCAGCCCGCGCCGCAGCTGCCCGGCGTGACCCGGATGCCGGGCAACGCGGCGGCGGTGACCGCGCCCTAGGGCGTCACCCGGCGTTGCGGCCGGCTGGACGGCATCACCTCGTGCAGGGTGACGGCCTCCAGCCGGCCGTCGGCCAACTCGGCGGTCAGATACGTCGCGTACGGCTGACGCCGCCGATCGGTCGGCGAGCCGGGATTGAGCAGCCGCAGACCGCCCGGGGCCTCGCTGTCCCAGGGGATGTGGGAGTGCCCGAAAAGCGGGCCGTGCAGCGACCCTCCCGGCCGGTGGCCGGACCGGTCTCGTGCACCACCGCGATCCGCATCCCGGCAGCGTAACCCTGACCAGCCCGGGCCAGCCTGTCACCGCGAGGAGGGTGAGGTCAGGGACCGGAGCAGATCCTCGCCGTCGGGCCAGGGACCGAACCCGGTCTTGGAGTCCAGGTGCCCGACCGCGCCGGCGTCGAACAGCTCCGAGCCCCAGTCCCGCGCGTACGCCTCGAACTGCGCGAAGGTGGCGTTCGGGTCGGTGCGGCTGGCTACCAGGACCGAGGGGAAGGGCAGGGGCTCGCGTGGCACATGGTCGATGACGACATCGACGCTCTCGCCCGGGCCGGGTCGCCAGTCCGGATCCAGGTACGGCGGCGTGACCAGCAGGGCCGCCCGAACGGGACCGATGTGCTGACGGGCCCAGATGGCCACGGTCAGACATCCCGCGCTGTGTGCCACCAGGATCACCGGCTCACGATCAGCGCTGATGGCAGCGTGCAGCGCGGCGACCCGTTCGGTGGCGACGTACGGCGGCCCGGGCGGCTCCGGCGCCCACTGGAACCCCGGACGGTCCCTGACCCACCTGCGCGACCAGTGGTCGGGTAACGGCACACCTCGACCGGGCACGACAAGATGGCGGGTCACCTTCCGCAGCCGTTTCCCGAGGTCATGGCAGCGGCTGGCCGGGCGGTAGCTGCCGGATGGCGTCGCCCACCCGGATGGTCGCACCGACGACCACCCGGGCGTTGAGGCCGCGCAACCGCAGTCGCTGACCCTCCTCCGTCCAAACGACCTTGTGGGCGTCCCGTCCGAAACGGGCCGCGAACTTGGCGCAGCCGTTGTGCGGCTGGTCGGTCACCTCGATGACCGCCCGGTCGCCGATCGCCAGGCGGGTACCGGCCGGCAGGGCCTCCACGCTCAGGTCCAGATCGACATAGAGCTGATCCCCGGCCAGCGCCCAGGCCTGCGGATCGGCACCGGCGATCAGCTCCACGAAACGGGAGTTGATGACGTTCAACTGCATGTCGGGGTGCGGTGACCGGTCGGGCGTACGCTTGCTGGGTCGTTGACTCCAACTGTCGCCGAGCAGCCCGGCGTCGAGGTCCAGTTCGGCCTCCGACAGCACCTCCCGGCCATCGACGGCTGGACGGCGTACCGCCAGGGCCAGGGTGCCGCCGTCGCGGGGGGACTGCCGCACCAGGTGCAGCCCTGCCATGATCTCGTCCATCGAGCGATGCCGTACGGCGACAGAGTTCTCCATGGGTGTGACTGTCCCTCATGGGCCTGCGCGACGTCCATCAGTATCGAATCGGGATGATCGTGACCGGTATCGTGGCCGGGCCGGCGGCGGGACTCCGGTGCGACTTCCGGAACCCGCCTCTGAAGCGATGCTTCGCAGTTCGTGCCCCCATTCCCCGGCCGGTTTCGGTCCGTGCTGTCGGCGGCGGTCAGCTCACGACGAAGGTCACGTCGTCGATGTCGAAGGCGGTGACACCGTTGCCGGCCGTCTCGACGGCGCCGAAGGTGACCCACGCGGTGCGCTCGGTCGCCGCCGCCCCGCTGCCCATGCTGTACTGCCGCCACTGCGGCCCGCCGTCGTAGGCCAGCGAGAACCGGGTCTTCGGGGGCTCCCCGGTGACCGCCAGCCCGACGTTCACGTAGTCGCCGCGGCTGGTCTCCGTGGTCAGGGTCCGGACCCAGAACTGGACCGTCAGGCTGCAGTTGGCCGGCACGGTCACCTCGGTTCGGAGCAGCTCGTACCGGCTGACGTCCAACCCGGCGAGGGTGGCGTACGCCCGTCCGGTGTGGGCGGGCCGCGCCGCGTCGCCGAGCACGACCATGCGGGGGCCGGCTGTCCAGCCGGTGGTGCCGCGCTCGAAGCCCGGATTCGTGTGGATCTGCCCGCGGCAGGGCGTCTCGGCGGTCGGCGGGCGGTGGTTGGCGCTGCCGGTGGTCAGCAGGAGCAGGGCGGCAGCAGAAGCGAGAGTGACGAGGGTCTTCATCGGTTCTCCCCGTGTCGAGTATCCATAGGGTCGATTTTAATCGACGATGCTCGATCAGTGTTCCCGCGTCAAGCTCTTCCCGCCGTCGCACTGGTCGGTCAGATCGAAGGAATGCCGACCGAGGATCCCTGGCCGGCGGGCGGGGGGTCCTGCTGTTCGGAAACTACGGTGACCGCAGGGGTGCGAGCTGCACGGTCCAGGTCCGGGCCGTTCCGACGACCGCGATCGCCCGGCAGAGCAGATCGCAGCCCAGTTGGGCGCTGCCCTCCGCGAAGCCCCGGTTGATCAGGCTGATTGCCTTCGGGTGATCGCCCGCTTCCAGGGCATCCTCCAGGGCGGCGGTCAACACTTTGGTAAGTGCGGAGTGAAAACTTTCCGCCCCCTTTTCGCGGAGGTTTTTGACGGGCCTGCGCGGCTCCGGGGAAGAGACCGCCGATGGGGCCAATGCGAACGTCATTTCCTGCTCCTGTGCCGGAGGGCCGCCCGAAAATGGCGGGACCCGCAACTGGAGGTCAGCCAGACCTCCGATGGGTTGCCTCACGACATCGCTGGTCGTCGCCCGCAACGTGGCGTTACCCGGCAGTTCGTCCGAGGTGCCGGTGGTCGTCTACCCCTCCACTCTACGCCCACCACCCGCTGTCGCTGTGCTGTCAGCCGCCCTCACCCCGCGGGCTCCAGCGGCGAGTGGCCCGCACCTCGTCAAATTCTGTGCTACGGTTGCCTCGTTGCAGTTTTGATTTCCGTTTGACGTTTCGGCGCCTGATGGGTTAACCAAAACCCGTTCAGGTGCTTTTTTCGTTTTCGTGTCGTTCCCGACGCGGGTTATCAACGCAGCGGCACGTGAGGCCGCACAGTGTGGTCTCCACCAGCCTGCGAAGGAGCAGACATGGCTACTGGTACCGTGAAGTGGTTCAACGGTGACAAGGGTTTCGGTTTCATCAGCCAGGATGGCGGCGGCGCCGACGTTTTCGCCCATTTCTCGGCGATCTCGGCCAGCGGCTTCCGGAGCCTCGATGAGAACCAGCGCGTCGAGTTCGAGATCACCCAGGGCCCGAAGGGCCCGCAGGCGGCGGACATCCGCGCACTCTGATCCACGCTTCACCGAACGGCGGCCTGACTGGTTCAGCAGGCCGCCGTTCGGCGTTCCTCCGTACGCCGTCCCCGGCGCTATCTTCTTCCTCGTCGCGGCGATCCGCCTCGGCCGTGCCGCGAAGGGGAGCTGACATGACCGAGTGGGAGTACGACGTCGTCGTGATCGGTGCGGGGCCGGTGGGGGAGAACGTCGCCGACCGGGTCGTGCAGGGCGGACTGACCGCCGCCATCGTCGAACGGGAGCTGGTCGGCGGGGAGTGCTCCTACTGGGCCTGCATGCCGACCAAGGCCTTGCTGCGCAGCGGTTCCGCGCTGCGTGCGGCCCGCCAGGTGCCCGGTGCCCGGGAGGCGGTGACGGGGGACCTGGACCCGGCGGCCGTGCTGGCCCGGCGGGACTCCGTTGCCGCGCACTGGCGCGACGACGGCCAGGTGTCCTGGTTGGAGTCGGCCGGGATCGTGCTGCACCGAGGGCATGGCCGGATCAGTTCCGCCAAGGTGGTCGAGGTGACCGGGGCCGACGGTGCCACGACCAGGCTGACCGCCCGGCACGCCGTGGTGGTGGCCACCGGCAGCAGCTCCCGGATGGCGGACCTCCCGGGTCTGGCTGCGGCGGCACCCTGGTCCAGCCGCGAAGCCGCCTCGGCCAGGTCGGTGCCCCGTCGACTTGCCATCATCGGCGGCGGGGTGGTGGCCACGGAGATGGCGACCGCGTACGCCGCCCTGGGGTCCTCGGTGACCGTGCTGGCCCGCAGCGGGGTGTTGCCGTCGGTGGAACGGTTCGCCGCCGACCGGGTCGTGGAGTCGTTGCGCCAGGCCGGGGTCACCGTTCAGCTCGACGCGGAGGCCGTGGCCGTCCACCGTGACGACAGCGGAACCGTCCACATCGACACCACCCGGGGCGAGCGGGTCGAGGCCGACGAGGTGCTCGTCGCGATCGGCCGTACCCCGAACACCAAGGACATCGGCCTCGACACGGTGGGTCTGACCCCCGGCGACTGGCTGCCGGTCGACGACACCATGCGGGTCCTCGACGGCGGAGGCTGGCTGTACGCCGCCGGTGACGTCAACCGGCGGGTCCTGCTGACCCACCAGGGCAAGTACCAGGCCCGCGCGGTCGGCGATGTGATCGTGGCCCGGGCCAAGGGGGAGAAGGTCGAGGACGGCCGGTGGGGCCGGCACGTTGCCACGGCCGACGAGAGCGCGGTACCCCAGGTGGTGTTCACCGAGCCGGAGGTCGCGGCGGTGGGCCTGACGGCGGCGGCGGCCGAGGCGGCCGGGCTGCGCATCCGGGTGGTGGACTACGACCTGGGCCGGGTGGCCGGGGCCACCCTGCACGCGGACGGCTACCAGGGGCAGGCCCGGATGGTCGTCGACGAGGACCGGAAGGTGATCGTCGGGGTCACCCTCGTCGGGCCGGACGTGGCGGAGCTGATCCACGCCGCTACCGTCGCCGTCGTCGGCGAGGTCCCGCTGGACCGGCTGTGGCACGCGGTGCCGGCGTACCCGACCGTCAGCGAGGTGTGGCTGCGGCTGCTGGAGGCGTACGGCCGCTGAGGTGTCCCTGGAAAACGTGGCGCGTATCGGTGAACCGGGGCGGGGTGCCCGTCGTGGTACCCGCGACCAGCCACGGATTTCTAGGAGCACTGTTCATGACCTCACGTTGGGTGAGCCGCAGACGGCTCGTGTGGGTAGGCGCGATCCTTACCTGCGGGGCGATCCTGGTGGGCCTGACGGCCGTACCCTCGGCGCGGGCCGACCGCAGCGCGCCGATCGTCGGGGTGGCCGGCAAATGTGTCGACGTCCAGTGGTCCCAGACGGAGAACGGCACCACGGTCCAACTGTGGGACTGCAACGGCACGGCCGCCCAGAACTGGGTGGGGGTGGGGCGTCAGGGCACCCTGCGCGCGCTCGGCAAGTGTCTGGACGTGGCCGGCGGCCTTCATGACGACGGCACCCGGGTGCAACTGTGGGACTGCAACGGCACGCCGGCGCAGAGTTGGCTGCTGGACCAGGGGAAGGTGATCAACACCGGGTCCGGCAAGTGCCTGGACGCCTCCGGTGGCGCGGCCACCGGGACGGCGCTGCGGATCCGCGAGTGTTCCGGGGCGGTCACCCAGGCCTGGGCGGCGGGCGGACGGCCGGAGGTCACCGGGCCGGCCGCGAAGAAGGGGGTGGCCACCTGGGCCTTCCCGCCTGGCGGCGAGGGCATCCGTCAGGTGGGTGCCACCTGGTACTACGACTGGTCCACCTCGGACGATGACGTGCCGGCGGGGGCCGAGTTCGTGCCGATGATCTGGGGTGCCACCTTCGTCACCGAGGCCGACCTGGCCACCGTCCAACGTTCTGGGCGTACCCTGCTGGGCTTCAACGAGCCGGACCTGCCGGGGCAGGCGAACATGTCCGTGGAGCACGCTCTGGACCTGTGGCCCCGGCTTCAGGACACCGGGATGCGGCTGGGTAGCCCGGCGGTCGCCTTCGGCGCCGACACCCCGGGCGGCTGGCTGGACCGCTTCCTGGCCGGCACTCGGGAACGCGGACTGCGGGTGGACTTCATCGCCCTGCACTGGTACGGCTCGGACTTCGGCGACGAGGCGGCGAACCACCTGATGCAGTACGTGCACGCGGTCTACGAACGCTACCGGCTGCCGATCTGGATCACCGAGTTCGGCCTGATCGATTTCAGCCAGGGGGCACCCCGCCACCCCTCCCCGCAGCAACTTGTCACCTTCATCGACAAGGCGGCGGCCGCGTTGCAGGCCACCCCGTACGTCGAGCGGTACGCCTGGTTCGCCCTGCCGGCCGCCGGGGAGCACGCGGCGCACGGTCTGTACCGGGAGGACGGCACCCTCACCGAGGCGGGTGCGGCCTACCGGATGGTGGGGGGCGGTTAGCCCGCGCGGGGCGGGTGACTGGTGATTCTACCGATGCGGGGTCGGCGCAACGCCCCAAACACTGATCGCAGTCGATACCACTCCAAACCCAAGGGAGTATCCGACGTGCGATCCACCACCACCACCACCCGTCCCCGTTCCCTCACCCTCCTGGCCCGGCTGGCGATGGTCGCCGTCATGGCCGCCGGTGGCGTCGTCGCCACCTCCTCCACCGCCCAGGCCGCCAACCCGTACGAGCGGGGCCCGGCGCCGACCCACGCGATCCTGGAGGCCACCCGCGGCCCCTTCGCGACCTCGTCGACGAACGTCTCCTCGCTGGTGAGCGGCTTCGGCGGCGGCGTCATCTACTACCCGACGACCACCACCGCGGGCACCTTCGGCGCGGTGGCCATCTCGCCCGGCTACACCGCCTCCTGGTCGAGTCTGGACTGGCTGGGCCCGCGAATCGCCTCGCACGGCTTCGTGGTCATCGGCATCGACACCATCACCCGGCTGGACCAGCCGAGCAGCCGGGGTCGGCAACTGCTGGCCGCCCTGGACTACCTGACCGAGCGCAGTTCGGTGCGCAGCCGCATCGACTCCAGTCGGCTGGCCGTGGCCGGTCACTCGATGGGCGGCGGCGGCAGCCTGGAGGCCGCGGCCAGCCGGCCGTCGTTGCAGGCCGCCGTGCCGCTGGCACCGTGGAACCTGACCAAGAACTGGTCGAACCTGCGGGTGCCCACCCTGATCATCGGTGGGGAGAGCGACTCGGTCGCCTCGGTCGCCTCGCACTCCGAGCCGTTCTACAACAGCATCCCGGCCTCGGCGGAGAAGGCGTACCTGGAACTCAACAACGAGGGCCACTTCTTCCCGAACACGGTCAACACCCCCACCGCCAAGCAGATGGTGTCCTGGCTGAAGCGGTTCGTCGACGACGACACCCGCTACGACCAGTTCCTCTGCCCGGGCCCGAGCGGCTCGGCGGTGGAGGAGTACCGCAACACCTGCCCGCACTGACGGGTCTTTCCGGGGCGGCCGTGACGCAGGCCGCCCCGGATCCTTCGGCCGCCGGTCTTCCGTCCCGAGGACCGGCGGCCGTATATTGCATCGACAGTGCAGAAATGCTGGAGGTGGTGAGTGTCCGACCATACCGCTGACGGGCTGCGCGGGCTGGTCGCCGCGTTCCTGCGGACGCACGACCCGGCCGGTGATCGCACCGGCTTCCTGCGCGCCCGCTTCGACGCCGGGCTGGCCTGGGTGCACCACCCGCCCGGTCGCGGTGGTCTGGGCGCCCCGGCGCACCTGCAACCCGTGGTGGACGAGGCCTTCGCCGCGGCCGGCGCACCGGACAACCGGCCCCGGCGCAACAGCATCGGGCTCGGCATGGCCGCCCCCACCCTGCTGCGGCACGCCACCGAGGCCCAGTGCCGGCGCTGGCTACGACCCCTGTGGACCGGTGAGGAGGTGTGGTGCCAACTGTTCAGCGAGCCCGAGGCGGGCTCCGACCTGGCCAGCCTGCGCACCCGGGCAGTGCCCGAGGGGGAGGACTGGGTGGTCGACGGGCAGAAGGTGTGGACCTCCCTGGCCCATCAGGCGCGCTGGGCGATCCTGCTGGCCCGTACCGATCCCGCCGCGCCCAAGCACCACGGCCTGACCTACTTCGTCTGCGACATGACCGCACCCGGGGTGCAGGTACGCCCCCTGCGGCAGATCACCGGGGAGGCGGAGTTCAACGAGGTCTTCCTGACCGGGGTCCGGATACCGGACGCCCACCGCATCGGCGCGGTCGGGCAGGGCTGGCCGATCGCCCGCACCACCCTGATGAACGAACGGGTGGCCATCGGCGGGCGACCCCTGCCCCGGGAGGGCGGCATGGTCGGGGTGCTGACCCGGCTGTGGCGACAGCGACCGGACCTGCGTACCGCCGGTCTGCACGCGGAGGTCCTGCACGCCTGGGTACGCGCCGAAGCCGCCCGGCTGGGCGCGCTGCGGCTGCGCCAACTGATCGCCGCCGGTGAACCCGGCCCGGAGGGTTCGGCCGTGAAGCTCTCCTTCGCCGAACTGAGCCAGCAGATCAGCGGGCTGGAGGTGGAGCTGCGCGGCGCCGAGGGGCTGCGGCACGACGACTGGACGATGCACCGCCCGGTCGAGCCCGACCTGCTGGGCCGCACCGCGACCTACCGCTACCTGCGCGCCCGGGGCAACTCCATCGAGGGCGGCACCTCGGAGATCCTGCGCACCATCATCGCCGAGCGGGTGCTCGGGCTGCCCACCGAACCCCGGAGGGACCGTTGACCGACCTGCTCTACGACGCCGACGAGGAG
Source organism: Micromonospora sp. NPDC048871 (assembly GCF_043198155.1). Taxonomy (NCBI): domain Bacteria; kingdom Bacillati; phylum Actinomycetota; class Actinomycetes; order Micromonosporales; family Micromonosporaceae; genus Micromonospora; species Micromonospora sp. NPDC048871. The sequence continues at coordinate 328,336 of NZ_JBICUM010000005.1, forward strand.
GCCCTGCGCGACAGCGTACGGGCCCTGCTGACCGCGTACGCCCCCTGGCAGCGAACCCTGGCCGCCGTGGACGGCGAGGACCGGTACGACCTGGAGTTGTGGCGGCGGCTGGTCGACCAGACGGGGATCACCGGCCTGGCCGTGCCCACCGAGTACGAGGGGGCCGGTGCGGGTTTCCGCGAGGTCGCGGTGGTGCTGGAGGAGTTGGGTAGGACGGTGGCCCCGGTGCCCTTCCTGGGCACGGTCGTGGCCACCCGAGCGTTGCTGGCCTGCGGGGAGCACACCCTGCTGCGTCAGGTGGCCACCGCCGAATGCGAGGTGACCCTGGCGGTCGGGTTCGCGACCGCCCCCGACCGGACCCCGGCGGCGACGGCGCCGACTTCGACCACCCGGTGCGACCCGGTGCGGGTCGGTTCCGGACCCACCCTGTCCGGCCGGGTGTCCGGGGTGGTCGACGCTGTGCCGGAGGGCCTGCTGCTGGTTCCGGCCGGTGAGGGGTTGTACGTCGTCGAGGCCGCCGATCCGGCGGTGCGGCTGACCCCGGTGGTGTCGCTGGACGCCACCCGGCCGCTTGTCGACATCGAGTTCACCGGGGCCCCGGCCCGACCGGTCGCCACCGGGGTGGCCGCCGCCGAGGCGGTGACGGCGGCGCTGACCGCCGGGGCGGCCCTGCTCGCCTCCGAGCAGGTGGGCCTGGCCCAGTGGTGTCTGGACACGACGGTGGCCTACGTGCGGCAACGTCACCAGTTCGGCCGCCCCGTGGGCTCCTTCCAGGCGGTCAAGCACCGGCTGGCCGACCTCTGGGTGGAGTTGACCGAGGCCCGGGCGGTGGCCCGGTATGCGGCCGACCGACTAGGCGCGGACGATGCGGAGGCCTCCCTGGCCGCCGCGTTGGCCCAGGCGTACTGCGGGCCGATGGCGGTGCGGGCGGCGGAGGTCTGCGTCCAGTTGCACGGTGGGCTCGGCTTCACCTGGGAACACCCGGCGCACCTGTACCTCAAGCGGGCCAAGAGCAGCGCGATCGCCTTCGGTACCGCCGACCGGCACCGGGCCGCCCTGGCCCGAATGGTCGATCTGCCCGCCCCGACGGTTGAACAACGACATTGAAGGTGTTGACGAAACACGCGAGAAACGTACACTCCCAGTGTAATAAGTTTGGCCGCGCGGTGAGGGGCGGGTAGATGGCGGCGGGTCTCGCACTGCACCAGGTCGGCGTCCGTTTCGGCGGCCTCACCGCCCTCGACGAGGTCTCCCTGGAGGTCGGTCCGGGTGAGGTGGTCGGGGTGATCGGTCCCAACGGGGCCGGCAAGACCACCCTGTTCAACGTGGTGTGCGGCTTCGTCGCCGCTAACACCGGCACCCTGACCCTCGACGGTCGACCCCTGCGGCCCCGACCGCACCGGCTGACCCGGCTGGGCATCGCTCGCACCCTCCAGGCCACCGGCCTCTTCGGTGGGCTCACCGTGCTGGAGAACGTGATGACCGGGGCCACCCACACCGCCCGCACCGGCCTGCTGCCGGCCCTGCTGGGCCTGCCCCGCAGCGACCGCGAGGAGCACCGGCTGCGCGAACACGCCCGCACCGTCCTGGCGGAGCTGGGCATCGAGAAGTACGCCGACGCCATGCCGGGCACCCTGCCCTTCGCCGTACGCCAGCGGGTGGGGCTCGCCCGCGCGCTGGCCGCCCGACCCCGCCTGCTGCTGCTCGACGAACCGGCCGGCGGCCTGGGAGCCGAGGACGTGGACTCCCTGGCGGAGCTGATCCGGAGCTTGCCGCACCGGGCCGACGACCCCTGTGCCGTGCTGCTGGTGGAGCACCACATGGACCTGGTCATGGCGGTCTGCGACCGCATCGTGGTGCTCGACTTCGGACGGGTGGTCGCCGCCGGGCCACCCGAGGCGGTCCGGGAGGACCCGGCCGTGGTCGACGCCTACCTCGGCGCGACCGTGGACGAGGCCGCGTAGTGGCCGCCGACCTGCTCGCCGTCGAAGCCCTGGCCGCCGGCTACGGCCCGGTGCCGGTGCTGCACGAGGTGGGCCTGCAGGTGCCCGCCGGCACCATCGCCGCCGTGATCGGTGCCAACGGCGCCGGCAAGACCACCCTGCTGCGCACCCTGTCGGGCATGTTGCGCCCGACCGCCGGCCGGATCCTGTTCGACGGGCGGGACCTGCGCGGCACCCCGGTGGAGCAGCTGGTCCGCCGTGGGGTGGCCCACGTGCCGGAGGGGCGCGGCGTGATCGGCGAACTCACCGTCGCGGAGAACCTGCGCCTGGGTGCCCTGTGGCGGCGCGATCGCAGCGACGCCGCCCGCGCCCTGGACGAGGTCTACCAGCTGTTCGAGCCACTGGCCCGACGGCGGCGACACCTCGGCCACCAGCTCTCCGGTGGCGAACGGCAGATGCTGGCCCTCGGGCGGGCCCTGGTCGGCCGCCCTCGCCTGCTGCTGCTGGACGAACCCTCCCTCGGCCTGGCCCCCCGGGTGGTGGCGCAGACCATGGCGTTGCTGCGCCAACTGCGCGACGACACCGGGCTGACCGTGCTGCTGGTGGAGCAAAACGTGCGCAGCGCCCTGGCCGTGGCCGACCAGGGCATCGTGATGTCGCTGGGCCGGGTCGTCCTGGCCGCCCCGGCCGAGCGGCTGCGTGACGACACCGACCTGCGCCACGCCTACCTCGGATTCTGAAAGAAGGCTGGGAGGACCGTGGACCGCTTCCTCTTCCTCACCCTCGACGGTTTGTCGAGGGGCGCGGTCTACGCCGCGTTCGCACTGGCCCTGGTGCTCATCTGGCGCGCCGGTCGGATCGTCAACTTCGCCCAGGGCGCCATGGCGGTCGCCGCCGCCTATGTCGCCTACAGCGTCACCGCCGCGACCGGCTCCTACTGGCTGGGGTTCGCCGCGGCACTGCTGGCCGGACTGCTGCTCGGGGCCCTGGTCGACGTGGCGGTGATGCGGCTGGTTGACCACCGCTCACCCCTCAACCCGGTGATCGTCTCCCTCGGCCTGGTCCTGTTGATCCAGGCGATCCTCGGCATGGTCTACGGCAACGAGTACCTGCCCGCCCAGACCCCGTTCAGTCGTACCGCACTGACGGTGGGCGGGACGGCCGTGCTGTCCCCGTACGACCTGTTCGTCTTCGCGGCCGTGGGGGTGGTCGGGGCGGCCCTGGTCTGGGTCTTCACCCGGACCGCGATCGGATTACGGATGCGGGCGGCGGCCTTCGCCCCGGAGGTGTCCCGGCTGCTCGGGGTGAACGTCGGCGGGATGCTCACCCTCGGCTGGGCCCTGGCCTCCGGGGTCGGGGCGCTGGCCGGGATGCTGGTCATCCCCACCGAGCTGGGCCTGCACCCGCACGCGATGGACCTGGTCTTCGTCTCCGCCTTCACCGCCGCGGTGCTCGGCGGGCTGGACAGCCCACCCGGCGCGGTCGTCGGTGGCCTGGGGGTCGGCCTGCTGCTCTCCTACGTCAGCGGGTACGCCGGGGGCGACCTCATCCCGCTGGCGGTGCTCGCCCTGCTGCTGACGGTGCTGCTGGTCCGCCCCGGTGGGCTGTTCGCCCCGGTCACCGCGAGGCAGGTGTGAGCGCCACCCGGGCCTCGGCCCCGCCCCGCCGAGTCCGTGCCTCCGAAGCCCTCCGTTCCGGCCGTACGATGCCCACCCTGCTCCGGCATCTCCTCGTCGCGGCGGGGGTGGGGCTGGCGGTGCTGATGGTCAGCTACCAGCTCGACTCGTACCGCAACTTCCAACTGGCCACGGTGGCCGCCTACCTCTGCGCCACCGCCGGGCTGACCATCCTGACCGGACTCTGCGGACAGCTGTCGCTGGGGCACGGGGCGCTGATGGCCACCGGGGCGTACACGGTGGCCCTGTGCCAGGCCGCCTTCTTCGACCGGGGGGTCACCTCCGGGCTGACCCTGATCGGGTCGCTGGCGGCGGCGGTGCTGGTCACCGTCGTGGTGGGGCTGGTCGTCGGGGTGGCCGCCGCCCGGCTACGCGGGCCCTACCTGGCCGGGCTCACCCTGGCCGTGGCGGTGGTGGTGCCGGCCCTGACGGTCACCCTGGACGGGGTCTTCAACGGCGAGCAGGGCCTGCCGGTGCCGGTGGCGCCCGCACCGGAGAGCCTGGGGCTCTACTTCCCGCACGAGCGGTGGCAGCTCTGGGTGGCCGCCGGGACCACCCTGCTCTGCCTGGTGGTGCTGGCCAACCTGGTCCGCAGCCGGTACGGCCGCCTGTTCCGGGCGGTCCGCGACGACGAGGTGGCCGCTCGCCTGGCCGGCATCCATGTGGCCCGTACCCAGGTCATCGCCTTCGTGGTCAGCGCGGCCGGTGCCGGCCTGGGTGGTGCCCTGCTGGCGGTGCTCGCCCAGAGCGTGTCACCCGGCGCCTTCGGTCTGACCCTGTCGCTGTTCCTGCTGATGGCGGTCGTCATCGGCGGTCTGGGTCGACTCGCCGGTGCGGTGTGGGGCGCCCTCCTGCTGGTCGCCCTGCCCGACCTGACCCACTCGCTTACGAACCTGTTCACCCTGTCACCGGCGGCGGCGCAGCGGCTGGAGGGCAACCTTCCGCTGGCGATCTTCGGGGCCACCTTGATCGTGGTCATGATCGCCGCACCCGGCGGTGTGCAGGGTCTGTTGTCCCGGCTGACCCACCGGCTACGCACCCGCCGGCCGGTCGGGCGGTCGTGACCGTCCCACCCCCACCCACCCATCTCGCACAACCGGACCGATGAAAGGTCGGTGTCCCATGCGAACCACGGCACGGCGCGGTCTCGTGATCGCCACCACCCTCACCCTGCTGCTCGGCCTCACCGCCTGCGGCGCGGACGACGCTCCCGGCTCCGGGGAGCCGGTTCCCGGGGTCACCGACACGGAGATCGTCGTCGGCACCCACATGCCGCTGACCGGACCGGCCTCCGCCGGCTACTCGAAGATCGCCCCGGCGACGAAGGCGTACTTCGACTACGTCAACGCCAACGGGGGAGTGCACGGCCGCAAGATCACTTACAAGATCATGGATGACGGCTACAACCCCGCCACCACCCAGCAGGTGGTGCGGCAGCTGGTCCTCCAGGACAAGGTCTTCGCCGTGATCAACGGGCTCGGCACCCCGACCCACACCGGTGTGCTGGACTTCCTGCACAGCAACCGGGTGCCGGACCTCTTCGTGGCCTCCGGCAGCCGCAGCTGGGACCAGCCCGACAAGTATCCGAACACCTTCGGCTTCAACCCGGACTACACCGTCGAGGGCAAGATCCTGGCCACCCACGTCAAGAGCACCATGCCGGGTAGCAAGGTCTGCTTCCTCGGCCAGGACGACGACTTCGGACGCGACGCCCTGGTCGGGGTGGAGAAGGTGCTCGGTGCCGGCGGGGTGACCGCCAAGCAAACCTACGTGACCAGCAACACCAATGTCGCCCCGCAGATCGGCGCCTTCAAGGAGGCCGGCTGCGAGGTCGTCATCCTCGCCACCGTGCCCGGCTTCACCGCCCTGTCCGTCGGCACCGCTGCCCGGCTCGGCTACCGCCCCCAGTGGGTGGTGTCGAACGTCGGCAGTGACCACCCGACCCTGGCCCGGCAACTCGGCGACGCCGCCGGGCTGCTGGAGGGGATGGTCGGCCTGAACTACCTGCCGATGCAGACCGACACCGAGAACCCCTGGATCCAACTGTTCAACAAGATCAACACTGAGCACAACAGCGGGGCGGAGTTCGACGGCAACACCGTCTACGGGATGGCGGTGGGTTACCTGTTCGTGCAGGCGCTCCAGGCCGCCGGCAAGGACCTGACCCGCCAGTCGTTGATCGAGGCCGTACGCAAGGGCGGCTACCAGGGTCCGGGGGTGGCGCCGCTGCGCTTCTCCGCCACCGACCACTCCGGCTACGGCGGTGGCCGGCTGACCCGGGTCACCGAGGGCAAGCAGAGCTTCTTCGGACCCACCTACGAGACCGACGAGAACGACGGACCGGTCCAGGAGTACACCGTCGCGCCGGTGACCCCACCGGCCAACGGGGTACCGACCGCCTGAGCCGCCCGCCTGGTCCGCACTCCAACGGGGGGTGCGGGCCAGGCCCTACCCGGGACGGAGGACCATGCCCACCGGCGACAGACCCCCCGACCCCACCACCGGCGGACTGCGGCTGCCCGGGGCGGCCGTGGTGGTGACCGGCGCGGGCTCCGGCATCGGGGCGGCCCTCGCCGAGCGGTTCGCCGCCGCCGGTGCCGAGGTGATCGTCAACGACCTGGACGCCGAGGCGGCGCAGCGGGTGGCCGAGCGCATCGGGGGGTACGCCTGCCCCGGTGACGCCGCCGACCCGGCCGGGGTGGCCGACCTGGTGAACCTGGCCCGCCGACGGCTAGGCCGGGTAGACCTGTACTGCGCCAACGCCGGAGTGGTGCCCGCCGACGACACCGAGGCCGGCTGGGAGCGGGCCTGGCGGGTCAACCTGATGTCCCACGTGTACGCCGCCCGGGAACTGCTGCCCTCCTGGCTGGCCGCCGGGCGAGGGCGGCTGCTGGTCACCGCCTCGGCCGCCGGCCTGCTGACCATGCTCGGCAACGCGCCGTACGCGGTGACCAAACACGCCGCCGTCAGCTTCGCCGAGTGGCTGCGGGCCACCTACGCCCACCGGGGCCTGGTGGTGCAGGTGCTCTGCCCCCAGGGGGTGCGTACCCCGATGCTGGCCGGGGCGGACGCCATGGGCAGCGCCCTGCTGGAGGCCACCGCCGTCACGGTCGACCAGGTGGCCGACTGCGTGCTGGCGGCCCTGACCGACGAACGGTTCCTCGTCCTGCCGCACCCGGAGGTAGCCGCCTGGTACGCCAATCGGGCCGCCGACCCGGACCGCTGGCTGCGCGGGATGAACCGGCTCCAGCAACAGACCGAAGGCGAACCGGACGGAGAGGTCTGAGGTGGACTTCCGCTACGACGACACCACCGAGCGGCTGCGGGAGCGGCTGAGCGACTTCATGACCGAATGCGTCTACCCGGCCGAGCCGGTCTTCGAGGCCCAGGCCCGGGAGCCGGGCGAGCCGTGGCGGGTGCCCCCGGTGGTGGCCGAACTCCAGACCGAGGCGCGGCGACGCGGGCTGTGGAACCTCTTCCTGCCCGGCGAGCACGGCGCCGGCCTGACCAACCTCCAGTACGCGCCCCTGGCGGAGATCACCGGACACTGCCCCTGGCTGGCCCCGGTGGCCCTCAACTGCGCCGCCCCGGACACCGGCAACATGGAACTGCTGGCCCAGTTCGGCTCCGCGCAGCAACGCGAGCAGTGGCTCACCCCGCTGCTCGACGCCCGGATCCGGTCCGCCTTCGCGATGACCGAACCGGCCGTGGCCTCCTCGGACGCCACGAACATCGCCACCCGCATCGAACGTGACGGGGACGAGTACGTCGTCAACGGCCGCAAATGGTTCGTCACCGGGGCGATGGACCCGCAGTGCGCGATCTTCATCGTGATGGGCCGGACCGACCCCTGCGCCCCCCGGCACCAACAGCACAGCCAGATCCTGATCCCCCGGGACACCCCGGGGGTCACCGTCCGCCGAGGTATGACGGCCTTCGGGTACGACGACGGCGACCACGGCGGCCACGCGGAGATCGACTTCGTCGACGTACGGGTGCCGGTGACCAATCTGATCGGGGCGGAGGGTTCCGGCTTCGCCATCTCGCAGGCCCGGCTCGGTCCGGGCCGGGTGCACCACTGCATGCGGCTGCTGGGCATGGCGGAACGGGCCGTCGAGTTGATGTGCCGACGGGTCAGCCAGCGGCACGCCTTCGGCGCGCCCCTGGCCGAGCAGGGGGTGGTGCGGGACTGGATCGCCCAGGCCCGGGTCCGCCTGGAACAGGCCCGCCTGCTGGTGCTCAAGACCGCCTGGCTGATGGACACCGTCGGTAACCGGGCCGCCCACACCGAGATCCAGGCCATCAAGATCGCGGTGCCGGAGACGGTCGAATGGATCATCGACCGGGCGGTGCAGGCCCACGGGGCGGCCGGGGTCAGTCAGGACACCCCGCTGGCCCGGCTCTGGACCCGGGCCCGGGCGGTACGCATCGCCGACGGCCCCGACGAGGTGCACCGGCAGTCCCTGGCCCGCCGGGAACTGCGCCGGTATCGGGACGCGGATGCCGAACCGGCGCGCGTCTAGACTCGGCTGGCACGAGGAACACAGCGGTGAGGAGACGGGCGCGGATGGTCAGTGCCGAGGCGGCCGGTCGGATCGACGGGCGTACCGCGCGGGCGGAGCGTACCCGGGCGGCGATCGTGGAGGCCCATCTGGCGCTCATCACCGAGGGTGACCTGCGGCCGACCGGGGAGCGCATCGCCGAACGGGCCGGCATCTCCCTGCGTACGCTCTGGACCAACTTCAAGGACATGGAGACCCTCTTCGAGGCCAGCGGCGCGGAACTGCTCCGCCAGCAGGACGCCGCCTGGCGGCCGATCTCGCCCACCCTGCCCCTGGCCAAGCGGGTCGACGCCTTCTGTCGGCAACGGGCCAAGCTGCTGCAACTGATCGCCCCCTCGGCGCGGGCGGCCCAACTGCGCGAACCCCACTCCGCCCAGTTGCGCCGCAACCGGCTCAAGCACATCGCCCGGGTACGCGACGAGGTCGAGCAGTTGTTCGCCGAGGAACTCGACCGGGCCGGGCCGGCCCGGGAGCAGGTGATCAACGCGGTGGTGGCGGCCAGCACCTGGCCGGTCTGGTCCACCCTGCGCGACAGCCTAGGGCTGGGGGTGGACGCCGCCCGGGCGGTGATGGCCCGTACCGTCGGCGCACTGCTGATGCAGGTGGGCGAGGGCTGAGGGGGACGCCGGCCCGCAGGGTGTCCTGACGGGTTGGTTTCCGCAGTGTTGCAGTTTGCCTCTTTTCAAGCGCTGCCCAATAGGCGAGACTCGATGCATGGTTAGTGCATCAGCAGTGCAAATAGAAGTGCTACGGGGCCGGCAGGGGGAGTGCCGGGAGATCCGGTCGCTGCTCGCCGCACCGGCCGGGGGAGCGCTCCTGCTGCACGGCGAACCCGGCGCCGGGCGCACCGCCCTGCTGGCGTACGCCCACCGCCACCGCGCAGGCCGCCGCCTGCTCGCCGCCGCCGGCCTGGCCGACGAGGCGACGCTGCCCTACGCCGGACTGCAACGCCTGCTCGACCCCGTGCTCGACCACGCCGAGGCGCTGCCCGAACGGCAGCGGCAGGTGCTGTGCCGCGCCCTGGCCGGGGAGGGCTGCCCCGAGGAAGACCGGCTCATCCTCTCCACCGCCGTACTCGGACTGCTGGCCAGCGCTGCCCACGCCGGTCCGCTGCTGTGCACCATGGACGACCTCGACGCCGGGGATGTGCCGACCGCCCAGGTGCTGACCTTCGTGGCCCGGCGGCTCGCACACCTGCCGGTGGTGCTGCTGCTCACCTCCGCCACCGACACGGCGGCGCAGGCGGTACCCGGCCACCGCCTGCTGCCGCTGGACCGTACCGACAGCCTCGCCCTGCTGGCCGCCCGCTGCCCGGGGCCACCCCCGCCCGAGCCGGTGCTGGCCGCCCTGGGCGGCCTGGCCTGCGGCAACCCCCAGGCCCTGGTCGACCTGGCGGACTCACTCACCCCCGGCCAGTGGTGCGGCGCGGAACCCCTGCCGACGATGCCCCCGGCCGACGGGGTCCTGGGCCGGACCTACCGCGCCCTGCTGGCTCGCCTGCCACGCGACACCCGAGGCGCGTTGCTGCTGGCCGCGATCGCCGCGGCCGACCTCGCCAACCCGACCCCGACCGGCCGGGCCGCCGCCGTGGACCCGCTAACCCTGGGCCGGGCGTTGCGCGCCGCCGGCAGCGGCGTCGAGGCACTGGCGCCCGCCGAGGCCGCCGGGCTGATCCGGATCACCACACCCGGTGGTGCCGACTTTCCCCGACGCCTGGCCCGCAGCATGATCGAGGCTACCGCCTCCGTCGCCGCCCGCCGCGACGCCCACCTGCTGCTCGCCGCCGTCCTCGACGGCCCCGGCTCGCGGCTGCGTCGGGCCCTGCACCGGGCCGCCGTGATCGACGGAGATGATCCGGCGTTGGCGGCCGAGTTGGAGGTCGCGGCGGCAGCCCACCAGGACCGGTCCGTCGCCGCGACCGCGCTGACCCGAGCCGCCGAACTCAGCGACGAACCGGTGCTCGCCACCGCCCGGCAGGTCACCGCGGCCCGCTACGCCTGGCAGGCGGGACAACCCGAACGCGCCCAGGCGCTACTGCACCGGGTCGCCGACGCGACCGGCGCACCGCCACCCCAGCCGATCGGTTGCCGCACCGCTGGCCTGCCGATGACCCCGGCCGCGCCGACCGGCCGCAGCGCTGTCGGCCTGCCGATTCCCCGACCCGCGTCGACCGGCTGTAGCGCCCCTGGCCTGCCGATTGCCGCACCCGCGTCGACCGGGCGCAGCGCCACTGACCCGCCGGTGACCGCTGCCACGGGCGGCCTGGCCGAACTGCTGCGGGGTGAGATGCACCTGCGCTGTGGTCGCGCCTCGACCGCCCTGCCCACCCTGCTGACCGCCGCCACCGCGCTGGCCGACATCGACCGCGAGTCGGCGCTGGTCGCCCTGGTCCGCGCCGGTGAGGCCGTCTGCTTCTCCGGCGACCACCACCGCTACGCCGAGGTGGCCCGCCGGGTGCAGGCACTCCGCCGCGACCAGGATCCACCGTGGGCGGACCTGCTGACCACCCTGGTCGCCGGGGTCGCCGCCACCCTGCGCGGCGAGCACGCCCACGGCGGCCCGCTGCTACGTCGGGCGGTGGCCCTCGGCGGCCGGCTGACCGGTGCCGCAGTCACCCCGACCGCGTTGACCGGTGCGGCTGCAGCCGGCCTACTGGTCGCGGTCGACGCCGCGGCGTACCGGCTAGCCGAGGACGCCGTCGACCTGGCCACCGACCGTGGTGAGGTGTCGCTGCTGCCCAGGGCGCTGGAACTACGCGCGATGAGCGAATACTGGCTGGGCCGGCACGACGCCGCAGCGAAGAGCTGCCAGGAAGGACTGCGGGTGGCCCGGGCCGCCGGACAGCACGCCACCGCCGGCGTACACCTGGGTCTGCTCGCCGTGCTGGCGGCCGTGCGGGCCGACCACGACGCCTGCCTCGGCCACGTCGCCGAACTGGGCGACACCGCCGCACCCGGCAGCCGCCCGTACGCCCTCGCCCAGTGGGCCCTCGGGGTGCTGGACCTGGTCGACGCCCGGTACGCCGACGCGGCCGACCGGCTGGCCACGCTGGCCCGACCCGGCACCGGGCGCGGCCAGGTGCTCGTCCAGGTGATGGCCACACCCCACCTGGTGGAAGCCGCCGCCCACGACGGCAGAACCGCCCGGGCCCGAGCCGCGCTCGCCGTATTCGACCGCTGGGCCGGCAGCACCGCCAGCCCGCTGCGCCGGGCGCTGTCGGCCCGCTGCCACGCGCTGCTGGCCCCGCGCGGCAGCATCGAAGCCGAGGAACACTTCGACCGGGCGTTGTGCCTGCACCCGGCCGACGCCGCCGCCTTCGAACGGGCCCGCACCGAACTGCTCTTCGGCCGGGAACTACGCCGCAACCGGCGGCCCCGCGACGCCCGCGACCACCTGCACCGGGCCCGGCAGACCTTCGTCCTGCTCGGTGCCGACGTGTGGGCGCGGCAGACCACCGTGGAGCTACGCGCGGCGGGGGAGTCCGTCGGTACGCCGGATCGCCAGGCGGTGCGGCTGCTCACCGGCCAGCAATTGCGCATCGCCCAACTGGTCGCCGCCGGAGCCACCAACCGGGAAGTCGCCACGCAGATGTTCCTGTCCACCCGGACCATCGACCACCACCTGCGCAACATCTACCACCGACTCGGCATCCGCTCCCGCACCGAACTGGCCCGCGCCTTGGGCTGAGGCCGCGACCGCAGCACGTTCCACCTGCTCAAGCCGCACCCGTTCCGCAGGCTGTCGCGAAGCTGCCATGATCGGTGTCATGCAGCGCATCCCCATGACAGGACCAGTCGGTCCCCGCTCAGCCGACACTGTTTGAGGAGGTTGGAAAACCACTCCTGGCGGTAGCTGATGGTCGCCCGAATCGCGGCAGTAGCGCCCGTTCGACCGTTAATCGGCGTCGAGCCGGTGAGCCGGTACCGGAGGTCCGTCCAGAAGCGCCAGGAATTACACGGCGATCAGTTCGGCGATCTTCTTGGCGATGTCCTCCATGGAGTCCTCTTCGGTGCTCAGTCCGTGGCGGGAGCCGAGGAGCGGGCTGACCGACCGAATCTCATCGTAGGTGACCCCATGCGCGACAGGGATCAGCAGGTCACGCGACAGCAGTTCCGAGAGTTCCTTCTCGGACACCCCGCCGCTCTCGACGCGCCTGAGGAGTGCGGGCGTGATGAGGACGAGACCAATGCGCGTCTTGGCTAGACCCTTGTCGATTTCCCTCATGAACGGCTGGCCGAGCACGATGTCCCTCTCGCTGAACCAGACCGACACGTCCTCGGCTTCAAGGAGATCGTGCAGTTCCGTCGCGGTTCCACGCCGGTCGTCCCAGGCGTGACAGAGGAACAGGTCGTACGTCTTAGCCCGAGGTCCTACCGCCTCGACCGTACTGCGATAGCGGTCCAGCGCCGCGACTTCGTCAGAGGTGTAAGCAACGGGTGAGCCAGCTGGCGACCACCGAGGTCGGATCGATCGACTGCCACCGCCACCACCGGAGGACCCGCTTCCGCCGTCGCTGCGGGAAGGGGTGGGCGAAGCGTAGTTGGACGGGGGCGAGTAGGACGTGTAAGACCGGTACGACGATCGGCCATGGACGGGGCATGCGGCGGCACCGCTGGAGGTGCGGTGGCCTTGACTGGGTGCTGTGCATCGCATGCCTTCACTATAGGAAGGGGTCCCGACAATTCCGCCTGTGCGGACCATCGCAACGACACAGCGGCAAGATCGTGCGGCGGCAAGAACAATCCTGATCTTGCACCTGCCTGTGCCGAAGTCTCTCGGTGATGCCGGCTTCTTTCCACCGAACTCAGCAACGAAGAAATCTTGCTGGCTTGAAGCGCTGCATAGTCCGTGACGTCTACAGCGCCCTACGCGCCGACTTCGCCGCCCTCGCCCTTGCTTACAAATTAGCATCGGGATGGCATGGCGGGCGGCTAGGAGGGCCTCACTCCCAAAGCGGGTCCTGAATTGCTACTGGGTCACGGCCAGATACCAGCCTCACGTCAGCATCGGGCGCAGCCCGATTGTTCAACTCAAGTAGGAGCCGAACTGCGGCTTGGGCTAGTTCATCAAGTGGGTAAGAGGCGTTGGTATGGCCCATGGCTGTTCCAGTGACGAAATCTGCTATTAGATTACGCCCGCTGGACATCGCTATTGCAGCCGTCTGTGCCAAGGAGTCACCACGAGCCACTAGCTGCCCGAAGTCCGGACTGTCGACAACGTCAGCATTGCCAACAGCTTGGATCGAGATGGCGAAGTTGGCTTGCTGTACTTTGACTTCCGTCATGCGGACTCCCAGTTGGCGGACGCCATCAATCAAGGTGGTAACCGACACGCCGCGTCGCCTTTCATGCGGAGGCAAGTCGTTTGACCTGGTGGCGAAGTAAGCAATCCAGCCGTCGCCGCGCAGTGCTAGACAGTCGTTTTGTATTCCCCAGTTTGCACTCTGGCCCTCAGGGATCGACGTGCGGCTTTGGCCAAAGACGCGCGCTCCGCGTGCTAGCAATCGATCCAAATTCGCTTCGACTAGATGACCTAGGTTCGGTCCCGATTCTGGCCCTAGGGCTACTATTTGTTCGAGTCGGACGTTTCGACCGATCCTCCGCCAGAATTGCACGTCGGCAGTTGTGAGGGTTGCTAGAAGAAGGGACAGGTCTCTGCCTGTTAGTGGACCGGTCAGATTGCGATGGGATGGGAAATTCTCAGGGGTGCCGCCCTGTCCTTCCCAGACTGCCCGGTAAAGACGACTGAATCGGTTTGCCTGCTCGTCGTCCAACATGCCTTCGGCCGCTACAAGGGCCGATCTGATCGGCTCCGCCTCCAAGTGCTCCGCAGCAGAGAAAGCAGCGATGGCGGATTCGGTCGCACCCCTCGCCGCCTGCTCATCGACTATGCCTAGGCCACCACGGATAACGGCGTTCGTGAGCACCGAAGTAATCGGGACACGAGGGGACACAAATTCCTCGATTGCATCCGGATTCGTAATCAGGGCACGAGCCTCTTTCGCGGCCATTTCCAAGCGTTCGTGAGCGACTGAGTACCGTTCGGATCCGGAGTCATCTAGAGTGAGCATAATCGGGTGGCTGGATGCGATAATCTTCAGGTCAGCCGCTAGCCATTCTGGGTTTGGATCGGTGCGCAGAAAGACGAGTCTTTCCCGGTTTTCCTGCGGCCAGGTCAGCACCAGGTCTGGTGCGAAAGTGTGATTGAAATATTCGGTCTTCCTGACTCGGGCAGACGGGTCTCCGGATCGCAGGAAGTTGCTCACGCTCGTCTTCAAGGAGTCGATTCGACGGTCCGGTGTGTCGAAGTCTAGCGCATGGCGCAGAGCCGCGCTTAATTCGCCGCTCATTAGGACTCCTCTCCGATGCCCATGAACGCCATAATCCGCTGGTAGTGGTCGCTCGTGATTACTAGACCCTCCTGCTCGTCGCAGAGGGTCAATAGCCATAAGCGGTTGGTCAATTCGTATATTACTTGGGTGTCTAGTTTTCCTAGCGCTTCCTCGGCTGACTCTGTTCCAAAAACTCGAAAGGTGTTTTCGGCGTGAAGGAGGTGCTTCTTGATGGACTCCGGACTTCGATGTTTATGCCAGCTTTGGGCTTGAAATGGGGCCCAGGATAGCCAGATTAGATTATCGCATCGGTCGGGCTTTTCTTGGAATGCCACGTAGCATTCGGCGATGAACTTTCGGTACTCTGTCGCTGAGTCCATCTCGTAGCGATATGCCTTGACTTCTGCCATAAATGACTGGTCGTGCAGATCGCCGCCACGCAACTTTCCCTCCAGGTCAAAGCTGAAGCCTTGACCACCATAGGGCCACTGAAAATGCAGCAGGTCCTTAAAAACCTTGTCAGTATTTGTGTAGATCGACGCGACGCGGGTCGAATAGTTTAGCCACCGCTTAGCTCTATCTACGCCAATGCTGCCGGTCTGCTGCCGTAGCTCGCCCGCCACCATCACAGCAGGGTATATCACCCACACGCACAGCAACAGGACCGAAGACCAGTTGGAGCCTGACGCTGGCTGACGAGAATGCTGCTTGTCCCTCGACGGCAGGCTGGTGAGGCTCGATCGCGTCGTATGCCGGTGGTAGCTGCGTGGGGACGCCGGAGGCACAAGACACCGTCAAACGTCGTCAACCGTGGACATAAGCAGGCGTCGGCCGCCGTTGCCCCTGGTAGACCAGCCGGGGTCATGGTTCCGCTTCAGTGCTGTGGGGATAGGCGCTCGGGGCTTGTCGCTTGGTGGCGGACTGTAAAGCACTGTCAGTCGGGGGTACCGTCGGTGGCAGTGTGGTCGCTGGCTGCCCTGCCGTATCTGGTCGTTGTTCGAGAGGGATTGCTGTGCCTCGCCGAGCCATACCTGCTGACCCTTCGGTGGGTGAGCGCATCCGGGCCCGGCGCGAGTTGCGTGGCTGGAGTATCCGGCATGCCGCGAGTCGCGCGGGTATCTCGCATACGACGTGGTCGCGGATCGAGCGCGGTGTTCAGCGTACGGATCGGTACATGGTGGTGGATCTGGCCGCAGCCCTGGAGTGTTCGGTTTTCGACCTCACCGGGCAGCCGTATACGCCGGCTGATCGGCAGCTTGATGGTGCGCGTATCGACGCCGAGCGGGTGTGGCGGGCGATGATGGCGTATCCGTTCGATGGGCCGCCGGTCGTCGGGGCGGCCACTGTGGAGCAGGTGGACCGGGAGTCGTCGCTGGTGCGGGATCTGTACGGCCGGTGCGACTACGCCGGAGCCCTGCGCCGGCTGGTGGATCTGCTTCCCGCCCTGCACGGGGTGACCGACCGGCGGGCGGCGTACGGGTTGATGGTGCCGGTGTACGGGGTGGCAATGGGTTCGTTGCTGAACGTGGGTTACTCGGCCCATGCCTGGTTGGCAGCGGAGCGTTGTGCGGTAGCTGCGCACCTGCTTGATGATCCGGTTGCGGTGGGGGTCGCGGCGGCGAATCGGGCTCGGGTGTCGGCGTACACCGGCGCGTACGGCCCTGCGCGGGCGTACTGCGATCGGGCCGGAGCGGACTTGGAGGGTAGCGGTGCGGACACCGCGCTGGATGTGCTCGGATTCCTGCACCTGGCCCGCGCGCATCACCTTGCCGGCATGAAGGATCAGTCGGCCGCCGAGGATCACCTCGACGAGGCGGCGCGGATCGCCGCGCACACCGGGGAGACGACAAGCTGGGACCTGTTGTGGGGGCCGAGCAACGTGGCGCTGTGGCGGATGGCCTACCTGCTCGACACCGGACGTCCGCAGGAGGCGTTGCAGGCGGCTGCCGGGGTGACGGTTGGGGAACTTCCCGCCGTGCGGCAGGTGTACTACTGGCTGGACATGACCCGCGCGATGGTGGCGGCTGAGCGGGAGCGAGACGCGGTGCGGATGTTGCTGGCGGCCGAACGGGTCGGTCCGCAGCACACCCGGTCATCGACGGCGGCGCGAGAAGTCGCACGTGGGCTGCTGCGCCGAGGGCTGGTCTCCACGGAACTGCGAGGCCTGTGCGAGCGCATGGGGGTCTCCACCCAGTAGTGGTGCGTAAGTGTTCCAACACACACCGTGCCGTCCATAACGTTCCGATCAGGACACGACGGCAGGAAGTAGCCGCTTCGCCGACCGTGTCCGCCGGGTGGCGACGTGAACCCGAGCGCGACACCTGACATCCGCGCTGCCGTCGCCACTCGCCCACCCGCGACGAGGGAGGCGGAACCTGTGGCGATCCGGTCCGAGCTGCGCGACATTCTGCGGTGGCTGCTGCGACGCGCGGAGTCACCCCCGCCGCCGGGAACGGGTCAACGCCACCAGGCCGCCGAGCAGGCCGCAGCGCAGCGGAGGCTGCTGGACCAGGCGAAGAGGTCACGGGACACGCACTGGCACCGCGAACCGATCCAGACCACGCCGTACGCGCCGACGACGCGTGATCAGCGCACCGGGGACGCGACAGGGAGCCACCGGTGAGCCCAGCGCGGGCAGGTTTTCCTGCCATACCTCCCTCAGGCCACCGGAGAGTCTCGTACGACGAGTACCTGTCGGCTACGGCGTTGACCTTTGCCCGGCGGCATCGACCGGTGTGGTGTTGGCGGCGGTGGCGGCGGGTCTGTCGGTGCGGGGCCGACCTGCCCTGCCGTGCTCGACATCGCATTCCGATCAATCGTGGTCACTGGCCTGGGGAGGGTGAGCAGTGACCGGCGGGCCGGAACGGACGATCCTCGCGGTACACGTGCGTGGGCTCGACGGGATGTGCGTCGGTTGTCGGGTGTGGTGGGCGCGGCTGGTGCCGTACCCGTGCTGGCAGGTGGATTGGGCGACCAGTCGGCAGGCTCGCGCGAGCATGGCCCGGTTTCTGGGCGGTGTGCGGTGACCACCCATGGCCCGGTGGTGCCGATCTGGAGCTGTGGTGGCTGTGACCTGCCCTGGCCTTGTCCGACGCGGCGGCGTGAGCTGCGCGCGGAGTACGCGGGCGCGCCGGTGTCGCTGGCGCTCTACCTCGGGGTCTGTCTCGTGCAGGCGGCCGAGGACATGCCTTGGGCACCGGCAGGGGCACTGCACCGCCGGTTCATCGGCTGGGCCAGGCAGGTGCCGGAGATACAGGAGCGAAGTGCAGCAACCGGGCCAGGCGAACCAGGCCGGGACGGGCGTCACCGGGCCGGATGACCTCGGATCGAGCCGGACTACCGCCCGACGTCAGAGACGTGCGTGGACGTCTCTGACGAAGCGCCCGGAACTTACAAGCGAGGGGTCAACGATGCTCGGCGTTGGGGGTACCGTCGACGGGGGAAGTGGCTGGGGGAGTTCACCTGGCATCTTGAGCTTGGAGCGGCGCTATGGCCTCGTCCGTCGATCCGCGCTTCGGCGTAGCTCTGCGTGAGTTCCGGGAGCGACGTGGTTTGTCGCTTCGAGCCCTGGGGCAGCTCGCTCATCGGAGTAAGAGCCATCTGCACGAGTTGGAGGCAGGGCTCAAGGCTCCGACGGTCGACACGGCGCGCCACTTGGACCGGGTTCTCGACGCGGGGGGTTTGCTTGCCCGACTGGTCGATGCGCCTGTCGACCATGCGGCCGAGGCCGGCGAGCTGCGGGCGAGAGTCGCCGCCAGCGATGTCAGCAGGGACCTGCTCGAACGGATCGAGCAGGGCGTTGACGACCTCGCCAGTGCCTATCCGACGATGGCCCCGGCGGATCTGTTGCCGCTGGTACGGCGGCACCTCGCCTATGTCGGGCGGCTGTTGGATGGACGGGTCACGCTTGCTCAACAACGACGGTTGTTGGTTGCCGGTGGCTGGTTGGCGGTGCTGCGGGCGACGGTGCATATCGACCTGCGGCAGCGGGCTGCTGCGGCTGCCCACTTGCGAGCTGCTCGTGATCTTGCCGAACATGCTGAGCATGCCGAGATCCAGGCATGGTGTCTCGAAACCCGGGCCTGGGACATGCTGACTCAAGGCGACTACCGGACGGCACTCGATCTCTCCGAACAAGCTCAGCGGGTCGCCCCGAAGGGCAGCTCTGCCCGCATTCAGGCGACTGCCCAGGAGGCTCGTGCGTGGGCGCGGATCGGGGACGTCGGTGCGACGCGGCGGGCATTGGACCGGGTCGAGCGGCTGACGGCGAATCTGCCGGTTCCTGAGCGAGCCGAGCACCACTATCGGTACGACCCGGCCAAGGCTGCCGCGTACACGGCCACGACTCTGGCGTGGGCGGGTGACCCCGGTGCCGAGCAGGTGGCGCGGGCTGTGTTGGCCGATTTGGACCCGTACGGCGATGGGGGAGCGCGGCCCCGCCGGTCCGCGTCGGCCCGTCTCGACCTCGGCCTTGCCCTGGTCGCCGCCGGGCAGCCGGATGAGGCGGTCGCTCTTGGGGCGCAGGCTGTGGAGTCCGGGCGGGTGGTGCCGTCGAACTGGTGGCGGGCTGCGGAACTACTGACGAAGGTGGAGCAGTCGGGGGCACCAGAGGCCGCGACATTGCGTGATCTGTGCATCGAGTACGCACCCGGACGTCGACCATCAGCGGACAGCACACCTGGTTAGCGGACAGTCACCTTCTGGATCGTTGCCGCGCACGGCGTGAGGCTGGACCTCACTGCACCCGGGCGCGGAACGAGACACATCAGCAGGTGTCCCTCCGCGCCCTCGAGACGGAGGGCCGGACACATGACAGTGGGCATCGGACTCCTGCGGCGGATCGTCAGCCGGTACCTCCCGCCGCCGGTGGTCTCCGGCTTCGGACAGCGCATCCAGACCATGGAGCAGGAGGCCGCCAGGCAGCGGCTGTTGGATCAGGCGCGAGGCGCACAACAGCCTTCGGCGGGTGGGGATTCTTCTGTGCCGCTGAAGCGGCGCGTCTCGTACGACGAGTACCTGTCGGCTACCGCGATGACCTTCGCCCGGCGGCATCGACCGGTGTGGTGTTGGCGGCGGTGGCGGCGGGTCTGTCGGTGCGGAGCCGACCTGCCCTGCCGTGCTCGACATCGCATTCCGATCAATCGTGGTCACTGGCCTGGGGAGGGTGAGCAGTGACCGGCGGGCCGGAACGGACGATTCTCGCCGTACACGTTCGTGGGCTTGATGGGATGTGTGCTGGTTGCCGGGTGTGGTGGTCGCTGTTGGTGCCGTACCCGTGTTGGCAGGTGGAGTGGGCGACCAGTCGGCAGGCTCGCGCGAGCGTGGCCCGGTTTCTGGGCGGTGTGCGGTGACCACCCACGGCCCGGTCATGCCGATCTGGAGCTGTGGTGGCTGTGACCTGCCCTGGCCTTGTCCGACGCGGCGGCGTGAGCTGCGCGCGGAGTACGCGGGCGCGCCGGTGTCGTTGGCGCTCTACCTCGGGGTCTGTCTCGTGCAGGCGGCCGAGGACATGCCTTGGGCACCGGCAGGGGCACTGCACCGCCGGTTCATCGGCTGGGCCAGACAGGTGCCGGAGATGTAGGAGCAGGTCCTCGTGCCTACCGTCAGCCCGGTCAGCGAGCGCGGTTCTGAGCGGATAGTTCCGTCGAGGTCTTATGCAGCACGCGGATTGTCCTTTCCCAAGCTCCGGGCCGGTCATGTGCTTTGACTAGAGCTCACCGCCTGGCCTGACTGCGGCAGCCGCTGGCCGCGGTGGCTGGATTGGGCTACCGCCGCGATGACGGTCAAGGCGCTCATCTTCGACTTCGGCGGCCTGCTGAGATCGCGACTGCGATGCGCCGCGCCGAGTGAGCTTGCGTCGGGCCGCCCTCCGTTTCCATGGGACCGGAAGGCGGCCCACTTACGCCTGGGCGGGCTTGTGTCCGTACAGAATCTCGGTGTCCGGCAGTTGCTCGGCGAAGACGCCATCGGGAGAAATCTCCCGCAGCAACTCGCGTAGGTCCCGCTCGAAGTTTTTCAGCCGCTCCCCGAACAGGTGCGGCGCCATGTCCGACCGCGAGAATGCCCAGGCGACGACATCGTCCTCGCTGCGTTCGACCACCGCCCCTGACGGGACGACGAGACGGCTGAGAGCCGTGAAGCCGGCCCGAGCCAGGACTTCTCGCTCGCCGCTGGGCGTTCCGTTCACCAGGACGCCCTGTCCAGCACGGCGCACGTCGCCCAGGTACTTTCGGGTCAGCGAGGCGATCCGGTCGTACGGCGGCGCCGGATACGGCAGAGGGGCGGGATCGGCGCGAGGCGTCTTCAGGTCGCTGAGGTGCACGATCCAGCCGCCTGGTTCCAGCATCTCCAAGACCGTCGCCGCGACGCGGTCCCGGTCGGTCCAATGGAACGACTGCGCGAACAGCACCACCTGGAAGATTCCCAGCCCACGGGGAAGATCCTCCGCCCGGGCCTCGACCCAGGTCACGTTCCGCACGCCGAGGGAGTCGGCATGCCGCGCCGCCTCGGCCAGCATCTCCGGATCCGGATCCATGCCCACCGCCTCGACGAAGTACCGCGCGAATGGCAGTGTCACGGTGCCTGGGCCGCAGCCCACGTCCAACAGCCGGCCGTGACCATCGAGTCCCAGAGTCTCGGCGAGTCGGTCGGTGTAGCCCGGCGCGTACGGCAGCCGCCCTTGGTCGTAATACCCGGCGCTACCTCGGAACAGACTCTGATCCCACTGCCAGCCTTCTGGCATGCCGGTACTCCACTCGGTGATAAGTCGGCAACGGTCAGAGTCGGTGCACAGGACAGGGAAGATATCAGCGATGATGGCAGCGTGGGCATGACGCACTTCGGGCGATCAGCATGGCGTAGAGAACCTTGATGATCTTCTGAATCGGCCGTCTTGCTGCCACCGCCAACGGCGCTTCCACCCCAAGCCTCACAAGTCAGACGCCGTCACGACTTTGCCGGCGTCCTGACCAGTACCCGAGGCGGGGTATTCCTTGACTCTCGACCCGGTCGAAGGATGATCCTTCCTGGGTGATGTCTGAAGAGCGCGACCGACGATCAGTCCCGCTCGCGATTGACCTGGAGATGCTGCGGCCGGTACTACGTGGCGCCTGGGGAGCGGATACCTGCGACCCGCACGATGTGCAGGATTGGCACACCGGCAACCCGGCCCGTGGTCAATGCGGGGTGACTGCCTTGATCATCCAGGACCTGCTCGGCGGAGAGCTGATCCTCGGCGAGGTCCTCGCCGGAGACGTCAGGGTCGGCTACCACTACTGGAATCGATTGGCCGACGGCCGCGAGATCGACCTGACGGCTGACCAGTTCCAGCCACCGGAAGTCGTTGTCGGCGGTCAGGTCCAGCAACGCCCGCCGGGCCCACCTCGGCGATGTCGTCAGCAGTACGAGATCCTGCGGGACCGCGTCTTCGTAGCCCTCTACGGCGGGCGATCCAAGCAATCCACGCAACACCAGCGGCCGGAGTCCCAACATCAGTGACCAGCACGCCCGAGCGACGATCAGCTCACTGCCGAGGCTGTGCGCGCCAGGAGCCACGGTGATCTGGACCCGGACACGTAGTTCTCCGGACCTGACCCCGGCGGTGCGGCGCCGGTTCGCCGGCGTGGACTTCACCGAGCAGGCATTCGACGCGCCACCCGACGAACTGTTCTCAGTGGGCGTGCGACGGCCACCAAAGGGTTGGCCGCACGTCCGTTACGATCAGTAAGAAACGTGCGGCCGGCGGATTTAGTCCGGCTCGCCCATACGCACTTTGAAGTCAGCTACTGACGCACGAGGAACAGAGAGTCGTGACAAGCCGCCTTGGTGCCGAACTCGCACAGCGTGAGGTCCCGCCGGACTGCATCCAGACGATCGAACTCGTCCGCGACGTGCTGGCGCGGGTGGGCGACAAATGGACCCTGCTGACCATCACGGTCCTGGCCTCCGGCCCACTGCGCTTCACCGCGCTGCACGAGCAGGTCACCGGCATCTCGCAGCGGATGCTCAGCCAGACGCTGCGCGCACTCACCCGCGACGGGTTGGTGACCAGGACCGCATACCCGGAAGTACCCCCGAGGGTTGAATATGCCCTGACGCCGCTCGGCCGCTCACTGAGCGAGGCCGTGGACGGACTCGTGCACTGGGTCCGTGGGCACCAGAGCGACATCCTCCACAACCGCCACGAGTTCGACCAGGCATCCGCCGAGAACATCCCGCCCCACGCGTAGCCACGCCCTATCACTCACGACTGCCGCAAAGCGATTCTCAGTCGAGTCCAGACACACTGTCATCGGCATGAGAACGCCGCCCGCCGCGTCGGCTGCGAAAATCGCTGTCCGGTTGTTGGAGCGCACTGGTAGAAAGCCGGAGTGCAGACGATTCTGACGTTCTCTGATCATCTGCGGCTCATTGACGAACGGTCGACCGCCTTCCGCGCTGCGGTCGCCGCAGCGCCCAGCCTCGACGTGCCGGTTCTGACCAGCGATCCGCATGCCTCTCCCGGGCGGACGCTGTTCGAGCTCGTGCAACACGTGGGCATGGCCCGCCGCAAATCAGCCGCCGTCGTCGCCGCAGGGCCCGCAGACGCGCCCCCGGAAAAGTCGGCTTGGGACGACGGCATGGGTGCGCCTCGGGAACGCGAGGCACTGCTGGCCTGGTGGACCGAGTCCATCGAGCAACTGACGAGCACGCTGCGCGAGGCTGGCCCGGACCGCGGTTGTTGGACGTGGTGGGACGACTCGCCGTCACCACAGACCTCCGGCGCATGGGCGCGACGCCAGGTCCCCGAGATCGCGGTGTACACGTACGACGCCCAGCTCACCGTGGGTGCCCCGCAGCCGCTACCAGACGAGGTCGCCCTCGACGGTTTCGACGACTGCCAGTTCACCCTCTGCGCAACGACGGTCGCCTGGCCACACCAGCCCGCCGTCGTCGATTACCACGCCACCGAGGGCCGCTCCTGGCGCCTGCGGCTGTCGGACGACGGGGCACGGGTCACTCGCCTCGGCGAGCCCGCTGCCGGCGAGGCCCCGGACACGGCCGACGCCTCCGCCCAGGGCACGGCCAGTGACCTCGTCTTGATGTTCTACGGCCGCATACCGCTGGATTCCCTGAAGCTCGAAGGCGACCGTCACATCTTCGATCAGCTCATCGCCTGGGACCCGTCCCTGAAACAATGACTTCAACTGTCCTGCGCAGGCCGGTTCTCGACGCAGTGCAGGACGAGGATGGCCTGCACGATCGCGGTCGCGTGGCGGGGACAGCATCGAATGTCAGGTCATCTCAGCCGCCGGGCGTCAGTCGAACAGGACCACCGTACGGGCGCCCTCGCCGCGGGCCATCCGGGCGAGCGCCTCGGGTGCCTCGTCGAGGGTGATCCGGTCGGTGACCAGGAAGTCGAGGTCGAAGCTTCCGTCGAGCACCGCGCGGGCCAGCGCCGGCAGGTCCCGGTCCGGGTCGGAGGAGCCGTACACCGAGGAGCGCAGCGTCCGGGCCGAGTGGAAGATCTCCAACGCGCTGAGACCGACCATGTCGTCCTTGCCGCCCATGCCGACCACGATGACCTGCCCGCCGCGACGGGTGGCCCGCCAGGCGGTGCGGATGGTGGCGGCCCGACCGACGCACTCCACTGCGTGATCGACGCCGCGACCGCCGGTCAACTTCCGTACCGCGCGGCTGAGGGTGTCGTCGGCTAGTAGGAAGTCGGTGGCACCGGCGGCGCGGGCCAGGTCGGCCTTGGCGGGGGAGACGTCGACCGCGATGACGGTGGCGGCCCCGGCCGCGCGGGCGGCGGCGACCGCGGACAGGCCGACGCCACCGAGGCCGATGACGGCTACCGAGTCGCCGGGGCGTACCTGGGCGGTACGCCGGATCGCGCCGACGCCGGTGAGCACCGCGCAGCCGAGCAGCGCCGCGGTGGGGAAGGGCAAGTCGGCCGGTACGACCACCATCGCGTGCTGCGGCACCACCACTTGTTCGGCGAGCGCGCCGAGGCCGAGGGTGACGTGCAGCGGCTCGCCGTCGATGGTGTGCCCGGCGTCGGTGGCCGGGGTGCCGGTGTGTTCGCACAGCCAGGGTTCGCCGTGGGTGCAGGACCAGCAGGCCCGGCAGGGTGGCGCCCAGTTGAGCACGACGTGGTCGCCGACCGTTACCCGGTCGACGCCGTCACCGATCTCGACCACCACACCGGCGGCCTCGTGGCCGAGCAGCAGCGGGTACGGGGCGGCGATGGTGCCGTCCACCATGGACAGGTCGGAGTGGCAGACGCCGGCGGCCCGGATCGCCACCCGTACCTGCCCGGTGTCGATGTCGGGCAGGTCTACCTGCTCGACGCGCGGGGGAGTGCCAGCGGCCCTGGCCACGAGGCCCCTCATCGCTGGATCGCCTTCAGTTCGCAGAACTCCGCCAGCCCGTGTGCGCCCAGCTCGCGGCCGAGGCCGGACTGCTTGTAGCCGCCGAACGGCGCGAGGGGGTTGAAGGGTGCCCCGTTGATGTCGACCGCCCCGGTGCGCAACCGGCGTGCCACCTGCACCGCGCGTTCCTCGTCGGTGGACCAGACCGCACCGGCCAGCCCGTAGCGGGAGTTGTTGGCCACCCGTACGGCGTGGTCGTCGTCGTCGACCGGGATGACCGCCAGGACCGGGCCGAAGACCTCTTCCTGGGCCAGGGCGCTGTCCGGGTCGACGTCGGCGATGATCGTCGGGGCGACGAACCAGCCGCGCTGCGGCACCGGGGCCTCGGGGCCGCCGGCGACGAGCCGGCCACCGTCGGCCAGGCCCCGGGTGATGTGTTCGCGTACCCGGTCGCGTTGCTGCGCGGAGACCAGGGGGCCGAGTCGGGTGGCCGGGTCGAAGGGGTCACCGAGCCGGTAGCCGGCGACCGCCTTGGCGGCCAGTTCGAGGGCTTCGTCGTAGCGGTCGCGGTGCACCAGCATCCTGGTCCACGCGGTGCAGGTCTGTCCGGAGTTGAGCATCGCGTTGCCGACCCCGACCTTGACCGCGGCGGCCAGGTCGGCGTCGTCGAGGATGATGTTCGCCGACTTACCGCCGAGTTCCAGGGCCACCCGGGCGATCCGGTCGGCGGCCAGGTGGGCGATGCGTCGGCCGGTGGCGGTGGAGCCGGTGAAGGAGACCAGGTCCACGTCGGGGTGTCCGGCGAGGGCCTCACCGACCACCGGCCCGGTGCCGGCTACCAGGTTGACCACGCCGGGTGGCAGATCGGCGGCGTGGATGGCGTCGAAGAGCAGGTACGCCGTCAGCGGGGTCAGCTCGCTGGGCTTGAGCACCACTGTGCAGCCGGCCGCGAGGGCGGGGGCGAGCTTGGCGACGATCTGGTGCAGGGGGTAGTTCCACGGGGTGATCGCCCCGACCACCCCGACGGGTTCGCGTACCACCAGGGAGTTGCCCACGGTCTGCGGTGCCGGCGGCTGGGCGGCCAGGTCGACGTAGCTGCGCAGCACGGTCAGTGGCAGTCCTGCCTGGACCCGGGTGGCGACCTTGAGCGGGGTGCCGAGTTCGGTGGCGACCGTGCGGGCGATGTCCTCGGCCCGGGCGGTCAGCTCGGCGTGCAGCCGGTCGAGGTGGGCGGCCCGGTCGACGGGGTCGGTCGCGGCCCAGCCCTCGAAGGCGGCCCGGGCGGCGGCCACCGCCCGGTCGACGTCGTCTGCCGTGCCGGCCGGAACCGTGCCGATGACCTCCTCGGTGCTGGGGTTGTGCACCTCCAGCGACTGCCGGCCATCGGCGGGAACCCAGCCTCCGTCGAGGTAGAAATCGGTCCGTACGGATTCCATGAGCCTCCACCTCGACCTAAAACTAGCGGTGCAAGTTTGGACTCTAGTGCGTCCCGCCCTCCGGCGGGAGGGGGGCAAGTGGACCTACGAGCCGTTCGTAGGTGTGCGACAGCCCCTCGATCAGCGCCTCCAGGCCCAGCGCGAAGGCGCCCTCGTCGACCCGCTGCTGGTGTTCGGCCAAGCGGTGGGCCTGGCTCAGGTGGGGGTACTGCGCGGCGTACAGGCCAGGGTCCTCCACGAAGCCCCGGGCGAAGGACCCGAGGGCCGAACCCGTCACGAAGTAGCGCATGAGGGCGCCGATGTGGGTGGCGCGGGCGGGCGGCCAGCCGGCCGCGACCAGTCCGCCGTAGACGGCGTCGGCCATGGCCAGGGCCGCCGGACGTCGACCGGGGCCCTGCGCCAGGTGGGGCACGATGTTCGGGTGGGCCGCCAGGGCGGCCCGGAAGGCGTACCCCCAGCGACGTAGGGCCTCGCGCCAGTCGACCTGGCCGAAGAACGACACGTCCACCTGGCCGGTGATGCTGTCCGCTACCGCGTCGAGGATCTCGTCCTTGGTGGCGAAGTGGTTGTAGAGCGAGGGCCCGCGTACGCCGAGGGCGGCGGCGAGCCGGCGGGTGGAGAACGCGTCGAGTCCGTCGGCGTCGATCAACGCGGCGGCGGTCTCGACGATCCGCTCCCGGCTGAGCAGCGCCTGTCGCGGCCGGGGCATGGGCGTCCTCCTTCGGATGGGTGGTTCGCGGGAACTGTGCCACACCGGGGTCTGGACAGCATAAAACTTGCAGCGCTAGTTTAATCGCATGGACCTTCACCTCTCCGCCGAGCAGGTCGCGGTCCGGGAACTCGCCGCCGACTTCGTCAACCGCGAGGTGGTGCCGCACGCGGCGGCCTGGGACCGGCGTGAGGCGGTCGACCCCGACATCGTCGGCAAGCTCGGCGACCTCGGCTTCCTCGGCCTGACCATCGACGAGAAGCACGGCGGATCCGGCGGCGACCATCTCGCGTACTGCCTGGTGCTGGAGGAACTCGGCCGGGGTGACTCCGCCGTACGCGGCATCGTGTCGGTCTCCCTCGGCCTGGTCGCCAAGTCGATCGCCGCCCACGGCACGCGAGAGCAACGCGAACAGTGGCTGCCCGCGCTCTGCTCGGGCGCTGCGCTCGGCTGCTTCGCCCTGACCGAACCGGACAGCGGCTCGGACGCGGCGGCCCTGGCCACCCGGGCGGTCCGCGACGGCGACGACTGGCTGCTCACCGGCCGCAAGACCTTCATCACCAACGGCACCACGGCCGACGTGGCGATCGTCTTCGCCCGCACCGGCGGCCCCGGGCACCGGGGCATCACGGCCTTCCTGGTGCCGACCGACAGCCCGGGACTGTCCCGATCGGAGATCAAGGGCAAGCTGGGCCTGCGCGGACAGGCCACCGCCGAACTGGCCCTGGACGGGGTACGGGTGCCCGACTCGGCCCGGCTCGGCGAGTGCGGGGCCGGTTTCCGGCTGGCCCTGGGCACCCTGGCCAAGGGACGCATGTCGGTCGCCGCCGGATGTGTCGGCATCGCCCAGGGCTGCCTGAACGCCGCCGTCGACTACGCCGGCACCCGCACCCAGTTCGGCAAACCCATCGCCGGGCACCAACTCGTGCAGCAACTGCTCGCCGGGATAGCGGTCGACACCGCCGCGGCGCGGCTGCTGGTCTGGCAGGTGGCCGACCTGATCGACCGGGGGCAGCCGTTCGCCACCGAGGCCTCGATGGCCAAACTGTTCGCCAGCGAGGCCGCCGTCCGCGCGGCCAACGACGCCATCCAGGTCTTCGGCGGGTACGGCTACATCGACGAGTACCCGGTCGGCAAGTACCTGCGCGACGCCCGCGTCGCCACCCTCTACGAGGGCACCAGCCAGATCCAGCAGCTACTCATCGGGCGGGCGCTCACCGGCGTCAACGCCTTCTGACCGAGAGGAACCGTGAGCACATGGATTTCGGGCTGTCCGACGAACAACGGGCCATCCGCGACACCGCCCGCGACTTCATCACCCGGGAGGTCATGCCGCTGGAGCAGGAGCTGCTGCGCCGGGAACGGGCCCACCAGCCCGGCCTGGACCGCTCCGAGCTGCGCGAGTTGCAGCTCAAGGCGAAGAAGTTCGGCTTCTGGGGCCTGGCCACCCCGCAGGAGTACGGCGGCATGGACCTGCCCGCCGTGGTCCAGTCCCTGATCTGGACGGAGATCGGCCGCACCTTCGTGCCGTTCCGCTTCGGTGGCGAGGCGGACAACATCCTGTTCCACGCCACCGAGGAGCAGCGGGAGGAGTTCCTGCTGCCCACCATCGCCGGTGACCGGATCTCCTGCTTCGCCATCACCGAGCCGGGCGCCGGCTCCGACGCGGCCAACATCCGGTTCCGGGCCCGCCGCGAGGGCGACGACTGGATCCTCAACGGCGAGAAGACCTTCATCACCGGCGGCAACGAGGCCGACTTCGCCATCGTCATCGCGGTCACCGACCCCGACCGGGACGTCCGCAACGGCGGGGCCACCGCCTTCCTGGTGGACCGGTCGATGGGCTGGCGGTCGGAGTTCATCCCCACCATGGGCGAGGGGGGTCCGGCCTCACTGATCTTCGACGACGTACGGGTGCCGCACCGCAACATCCTCGGCGAGCCGGGCCAGGGCTTCGCCCTGGGTATGAAGTGGATCGGCAAGGGGCGCTACATCATCCCCTCGCACGCCATCGGCATCGCCGAACGGGCCCTCCAGATGGCCATCGAGCACGCCAACACCCGGGAGACCTTCGGTGCCAAGATCGGCACCAACCAGGCCATCCAGTGGATGATCGCCGACTCGGAGACCGAGCTGGAGGCCGCCCGCTGGCTGATCCTGCGGGCCGCCTGGACGGTCGACGCCGGTCTGGACCCCCGGCACTCCTCCTCCATGGCGAAGCTCTACGGCGCGGGCATGGTCAACCGGGTGGTCGACCGGGTCATGCAGATCCACGGCGGCATGGGCTACACCCGCGAACTGCCGATCGAACGCTGGTACCGGCAGGTGCGGCTGTACCGGATCTTCGAGGGCACCGACGAGATGCAGCGCCTGATCATCTCCCGCGACCTGCTGCGCGGCTACACCAAGATCGGAGGGCACCTGGGATGAGGACCTTCGCCAGCATCGAGGAACTGGCCGGGGCGATCGGCGAGACCCTCGGCCCCGGCCCGTGGTTTCCCATCGACCAGAGCCGGGTCGCCCTGTTCGCCGACGCCACCGACGACCACCAGTGGATCCACCTCGACCAGGAACGGGCGGCAGCCGGGCCGTACGGCGGCACCATCGCCCACGGCTTCCTGACCCTCTCCCTGCTGCCGGCCCTGGTCGGTCGGCTGTACCGGGTGGAAGGGGTACGGATGGGGATCAACTACGGCCTCAACCGGGTCCGGTTCCCCGCCCCGGTACGGGTCGGCACCTCGATCCGGGTCGTCGCCACCATCGACCAGGTCACCTCGTTCGAGGGTGGGGTGCAGTTGGTCGCGACCGCGACCGTGGAGGGTGAGGGTGGCGGCAAGCCGGTCTGTGTGGCCGAGACGGTGAGCCGGCTGTACACCGCACCGCCCCGATGACCACCCTGTCCCCGGCGACCCTGCTGGCCGGGGCCGCCCGCCGGCACGCCGACACGGTGGCCGTGGTCGACGGCCGGGTCCGGGTCACCTACGCCGAACTGTGGTGGGAGGCCCGCTGCTACGGCGCCGGGCTCCGCGCCGCAGGGGTACGCCCGGGTGACCCGGTGGCCCTGTTGGCCCCGAACGTGGTCGACTTTCCCCGGGTCTACTACGGCACCCTGGCCGCCGGTGCGAACCCCGTGCCGATCACGGTGCCGGCCGACCCGCAGGCCCTGCACCTGGCCCATGGCGCCCGGCTGCTGGTCTGCCACACCTCTCAACTGGCCGCCGGGCGGCGGGTCAGCGCCCGAGCCGGGGTACCCCTGCTCTCCGTCGGCCCGACCCGGGGCCCGTCCGACGTACCCCGGCTCGAGGACCTGGGGGACCCCGCACCCGGCGGCACCGCCCTCTTCGCCGAGCCCGACGGCGATCCGGTCGCCTGGGCCGACGGCGAACCGGAGGACGGCGAGGTGGTGCTCAGTTGTCTGCCGTTGGGGGGTCGGTTCGGTCAGGGGGTGGCGCTGACCGGCACGGTCGCCGCCGGGGCGACCCTGGTGCTGCTGAGCCGATTCACCGGCCCGGCGGCACTGGACCTCATGCTCCGTGAGGAGGTCACCGTCTTCCACGGCACCTCGGCGATGTACGCGGCCCTGCTCGACGCGGCCCGGGACCGACCCGCCCTGCCCCGGCTGCGTAGCTGCGTCAGCAGGACACCCCTGCCGCCGTCGCTGGGCGAGCGCTTTACGACCCTCTTCGCCACCCAGGTCGAGGTGGCCGAGGAGAAGTCGCGAGGCGGCGGTGGGTGGCGACGGCACTGGTGGTGCCGGCACCGCCGGTGACGGCGCTGTCGGCACCACCCGAACCATCGACGCCGAGCCGTCGAGGATCAGCGGTGCCACATTCCCACCCTGACCGGCACCCCCGGTGATGCATGCAGCAGGGGTTGTCCGTCGGGCGCCGGCAGACCCGCCGCAGCCAGCAGGGTCTGGTCGAGGTGCAGCAACTCGGCGCGGTGCAGGGGCCACTCGACATGTTCGGCCTCGGCGGCGGCAAGCCGACCGAAGACGACCGTGAAGAGTCGGTAGCGGGCGGTGAGGAAGTGAGCCAGCTCGTCTCGCTCCCGCTCATCCAGCGGCGGACCGAAGCGGACGTCCACATCGCAGCGGGCTCCGCGGGGTCCGGGCCAGCGACGGGAGGATCGATAGGAGATCAGATCCGCGCTACGGCGTACCGTCATGTCGGCCCAGAAGTAGGGCAGTCCGTAGCTGGCCCGCGCTGCTAGGACCGCGGGCAGCCGGGCCGCGTCCAGGGACAGGAACCAGATGCCGCTGCGATCGTGCTGATCCCGGACGTAGGTCCGGACATTCGTCTCCGGGAATTCCGACAGCCAGGGCAGTCGTGGCACCCCCGGTGGCCTGACCCCCTGCATGAGGAACGGAATCAGGCTGATCCAGGCTGATTCGTCGAAGGTCTCCACTCTCAGCCCGGCCGGAAGCAGGGACTGAATGAGAGCGGGTGGGTAGCGCCAGTGGATGAAGGTGATCAGGTTCCACTGCTGGTACATCACCGGGGGCTGCACGGCGGGCGGAGAGGAAGCAGGCATCATCATCATCGTCATTATCTGCCGCGGCGGCACCGGCTGATTCGCCTGCAGCGGCAGGGAAGGCTGCCGATCGACGACGTCAGTCGACCTGTGGGGGACCGGTCTCCAACAGATGTCCTTCGGTGAGTCGCAGCCAGCGGCTGACCTCGATCTCCGCGAGGAACCGCTCGTCGTGGCTGACCACCAGCAGCGCACCCTGATAGGCGTGTAGCGCGCTCTCCAACTGACCGACACTGACCAGGTCCAGGTTGTTGGTCGGCTCGTCGAGCAGCAGAAGCTGGGGTGCCGGCTCCCCGCCCAGAATGCAGGCCAGGGTGGCCCGCAGCCGCTCTCCACCGGAGAGGGCCCCGACCGGCAGGTGGGCCCGGGGGCCACGGAACAGGAACCGGGCCAGCAGATTCATCCGCTGCTCCTGCGGTGCCTGGGGTGCGAACGCGGCCAGGTTCTCCGCCACCGTACGGTCGGCGTCCAGCAGGTCCAACCGCTGCGACAGGTACGCGATCCGGCCCTCGGCCCGCCTGATCCGACCACCCTCCGGTGCCAGGTCACCGGTGATCAGGCGCAGCAGGGTGGACTTGCCGGCACCGTTGGCGCCCAGCAGGGCGATCCGTTCCGGGCCCCGGATGGTCAGGTCCACCCCGTCCCCGGCGAACACCGCCCGCCCGCCGTAGCGGACCTGCATCCCTTCCCCGGCCACCAGGGTGCGTCCGGCCGGTACCCGGGTGTCCGGCAGGTCCACCATCAGCTTCTGCTCGTTGCGTACCGCCCGTCCCGCCTCGTCCAGGCGGGCCCTGGCCTCGTCGACCCGGGCGGAGTGCACCTCGTCGGCCCGGCCGGCGGACTCCTGGGCGTTGCGTTTCAGGGTGCCGGCGAGAATCTTCGGCAGGCCGGCGTTCTTCAGGTTGCGGGCGGCCGTACCGGCCCGGCGGGCGGCCCGTTCCCGGGCCTCCTGCAACTCCCGCTTCTCCCGCTTGAGGTCCTGCTCGGCGGTGCGGACCTTCCTCTCCGCCACCTCCTGCGCGGCGCGCACCGCCGCCTCGTACGCGGTGAAGTTCCCGCCGTGCAACCGCAGCTCGCCACGGTCCAGTTCGGCGATGCGGTCCATCCGGTCCAGCAGCGCCCGGTCGTGGCTGACCAGCAGCAGGCAGCCGGTCCACTGCTCCAGCACCTCGGAGAGCCGATGCCGGGCGGCCAGGTCGAGATTGTTCGTCGGCTCGTCCAACAGCAGCACCTCGGGCCGCTTCAACAACTGGCCCGCCACCCCCAGGGAGACGATCTGACCACCGCTGAGGGTGTGCAGGGGCCGGTCGAAGGCCAGGTCACCGAGGCCCAGCCGGTCCAACTGGGCGCGGGTGCGTTCCTCGACATCCCAGTCGTTGCCGATGGTGGTGAAGTGTTCCTCGCCGGCGTCCCCGGACTCGATGGCGTGCAGCGCGGCGACCAGGGGAGCGATCTCCAGGACCTCGGCCACCGTGCGGTCCCCGACCAGCGGCAGATCCTGCGCCAGGTAGCCCAGCACCCCCTGCACCGACACCGACCCGGCGGCGGGGCGGTACTCACCGGCGATCAACTTGAGCAGGGTGCTCTTGCCGGCACCGTTCGGCGCGACCAGCCCGGTGCGACCCCCACCGAGGGTGAAGGACAGATCCTGGAACACCGGAGTGTCGTCCGGCCAGGAGAAGCTCAGGTTCGAGCAGACGACAAAGGAATCGGACATCAGGCAACCACCTCGTAGGGGGAGTGCCACGTACCCTGCGGCCCGGGTGCGCGGTCCGGCTACCTGCCCGGCCGCGACCTTCCTGGGAGTACCAGGACCAGGCTCTTTGCCGGCGGGATACCTACCGTGGTCGACATGGCGAATCCGAGACTAGATGGCCACCAGCACCGACCGCGACGCCTTTTCCGAACCTCGCACCGATCGACCGGCTCCGGGCAGCCGTACCTGGCCGTATTCACCGGGACCTGCCTTCTCCTGCTGCTGGCGGCGTGTTCCGCCGGCCCGGGCGGCGGGGGCACGGCCACCGCGATCCGCGCCCGCCCCGACCGCATCCACCGGCGAGCAGGCCCCGCATCCGTACGTCGGGATGTGGGTGACCGCCGACGGGCACATCCGGCAGAGACCAGACCGACATCGCCCGGGTCAACCGGGCACGTCGGGCGGTCAGGAAGGCTCCGAGCGCGGTTGTCGACATGCCAGCCACGGTAGCCACCCGGGCTCCGGCCACCCAGGGTGCGGCACACCCTGGCACCGGCGTACGACCGGTGTTCGGCACTGTTCCGAAGCCTGTTCGATGGCTGCGAACAGGGAAAACGCTCATACGGTGAGCCGAAATCCCCGGCGGAGGAACTGATCGCCGCCGATTCCCGGAAAGGCTCTCCATGACCCGATCGATCAACCCTGAACGGCGACTGCGTCGTCTGCTAAGCCTGGTGCTGGCGGTCGTGCTGGCCGGCACCCTCCCGGCCCTAGTCCGTTCCGAACCGGCCGCCGCCGCATCCGGCAACCTCATCCGCAACGGCACCTTCGACAACGGCAGCACCGATCCCTGGTGGACCCGACTGGCCGCGACCAGCACGACCGTCAACGCCGGGCAGTTGCGCATCCGCACCGCCAACACGGTCGGCAAGCCCGTCTGGGAGGACCTGGTCGGGCACTTCGAGTTCGGGGTGACGGCGGCGACGCCGTACCGGTTGCAGTTCGACGCCTCCGCCGAGGTCAGCCGCAACGTGCGGGTCTCGGTCTCCCGGGTCGACACCCCCTTCACCTCCGCGTTCGACCGGGAGGTAGCCCTCACCGCCACGATGCGCCGGTTCACCTTCGACTTCGTCGCCCCGTTCGGTGACCCGAAGGCGGTGCTCCTGTTCCACTTCGGTGGGCGGGCGGCCTCCACCGTCCGGCTGGACAACATCTCGCTGACCCCGTTGGCCGTGGACGCGGTCAGCGACCCGATCCTGTACTGGAACGAGGTGCTGCTGGACAGCTACCGAGATTCGACGCCGGCACCCACCGTCGCCGCCCGGGACGCGGCGATCCTGCACGCGGCCATGCACGACGCCGCCGTCTCGGTCACCGGTGTCGGCAACCCCTACCGGGTGCGGGTACCGGTCAACTACCCGGGCACCATGGACGACGTGGTGGCCCCGTCCCTGCACGCGGCCGTCGACCAGGCCGCCTTCGACGTACTGGTCGCCCGCTTCCCGCAGCGCCGAACGGACCTGGAGACGGCCCTGGCCACCGCGGTCGCCCGCCGACCCTCCGGGGTGAACCCCGCCGAAGCCACTCGGGGTACGACGGTCGGTGCCGCAGCCGCCGCCGCCAACCTCCAGGCTCGCGCCAACGACGGGTCCGGCGACGCCACCCAGTACCAACCCGACGGGGTCGACGGGGCGTGGCGACCGACCGACGGCACCCCGGCGGTCACCCCGCACTGGGGTCGGGTCACCCCGTTCGTGCTGACCTCCGGCCGACAGTTCCGGCCTGAGCTGCCGGCCGGCGCGGACGACTACGAGGACCTGCTCGACACGCAGGAGTATCTCGACCAGGTGCAGGAGGTACGCGATCTCGGCAGCCGGACCTCGACGCTGCGCACCGCCGACCAGACCCAGCTGGCCCACTTCTGGGCCAACGACGTGGCCGGTACCTACAAGCCGCCGGGTCAGCTGTTCGCGCACACCCAGATCGTGGCTAAGCAGCGGCAGCTCGGCATCCTGGCCAACGCCCGGCTGTTCGGGCTGGTCGGCCTGGCGTTGGCCGACTCCGCCATCGCCGCCTGGGACGCCAAGTATCTGACCCCGATCGATCTGTGGCGGCCGGAGAGCGCGATCGGCAACGGGTGGGAGCCGTTGTCGCGGCAGGTGGACGGGGTCTCCTTCTCACCGGCCTTCCCGGCCTACATCTCCGGACACGCCACCTTCGCCGGGGCGTGGGCGGCGGTGATGAAGGGATACTTCGGCACCAACGACATCGCCTTCGACGCCACCACGGACGACCCCTTCGCCCGGGGGGTCGTGCGGCGGATGCCGGGCTTCGACCAGGCTGCCCAGGAGAACGCCCTCAGCCGGATCTACCTGGGTGTGCACTACCGCTTCGACGCCGAGGCCGGTCTGGCCGTCGGCGGGTCCGTGGGCGCCTACGTCTACGCCAACCGGCTCCGACCGTGAGTCGTCAGTCGGGGTGAGAGGGCTCCCCGTCCGGTCCGTCGACCGGGCGGGGAGCGGCGTCCCGACGGTGCGCCAGCCGCATCCCGTACGCCCCGAGGAGCGCGCCCGCCACGGCGATCACCGCCGGGTGCAGCCGCCGGGGGTACGAGGTGACCGGCGGCTCCGGTTCGCGTTGGGGGTGCCGCACCCCACAGCACGCCGAGAGGGCCGGACCCGCGACCGGTCGGGTCGACCGGCTGAGGCGTACGTCGATCTCGTGCCGCAGTTCGATCCACTGCTCGATGGTGGCCGGCGGCATTCCGCAGGCGGTCAGCAGGGCCACGACGGTCTGTTCGCGGGGCAGGGTGGTACGCCCCAGCATGGTGGCCAGGGTGCTCGGCGGCAGCCAGTGCCCGGCCGCTGAGGCGCGGCGGGAGATCTCCCGATAGGTCAGGCCGGAGCGTCGCCGGATGTCCCGCAGCAACCCGACGTACTCGCCCGCCGTGGCGGTCTGCGGCACCGGATCCCGGGCAGCCTCATGCATCGCTTCCACCCCCGTGGTGATTGATGTGATCGGGCTCGGCACGAGCCCCTCGGCCCTGCGCCGGCCCCCTCGGCCCTGCGTCGGCTGTCGAACAAGACGCTAGGTATCCGGGCTGTCCGAGACAATGCCCGGCTCGCCTCGGTGCGGTGTCCGCGCAGCTCAGCGCGGCTTGTCCGGGTCTTGTCCGACCACCTCGGACAGTCGTGCGGGGGCGGGTTGCCCGGCCTTCGACGGCTCGGGAGAATCAGGCGATGACCACGGGGGAGTT
Organism: Micromonospora sp. NPDC048871; assembly: GCF_043198155.1. Classification (NCBI taxonomy): domain Bacteria; kingdom Bacillati; phylum Actinomycetota; class Actinomycetes; order Micromonosporales; family Micromonosporaceae; genus Micromonospora; species Micromonospora sp. NPDC048871. The sequence goes on from NZ_JBICUM010000005.1 coordinate 364,830, forward strand.
ACGACCGGAGGAGGCGACCGACCCGGCCGGGTTCGTCGACCTGTTACGCCGGCTGAAGGATCGGTCCGGACTGACCTACCGGCAACTGGAACAGCGCGCGGCCGCAGCCGGCGACGTGCTGGCCCGCAGCACCGCTGCCGATCTGCTGCGCCGGTCCACCCTGCCGCGACCGGAGGTGCTGGCCGCATTCGTCCGCGCCTGCGGGGCGCAGGATCAGGTGGAACGGTGGTTGCGGGCACGGGATCGGTTGGCCGCCGGCCCGTACGCCGGGCCCGAGCTGATCTCGACCACGTCTGTGCCGGAGGACCTTCCGCCGGCCGGGGCAGGCCCCGACGAGGACGGCTTCGTGACGCAACCGGTCCGCCCGGCGCGTTCGGGCTGGTTCGCCCGACCTGCGTCGACGCTGCTCCTCGTCGGTACCCTGCTGGCCGCCCTCGTCCTCGGCGCCTGGTTCTGGTGGCCCGACGACGAGCAGCGGACCGCAACGGAGCAGATCGGCGCGGTCACCTCGCCGGGCAGTGGTTCGTCGGCCGCGCCCAGCGGCGGGCGGAGCCAGCTCCGGCCCGCCCGCGCCCCGCACCTGTGCCTCACCGAAGGGCGCGACCGCACCGGCGGGTACCCCCACGAGGTGGCGGCCCAGCGCCCCTGCGCGGAGGCCACCCCACCGGACACCTATCTCCAGCCGGTGGCGGACGACCTGTACTTCATCAAGTGGCACCATCCGGTGCACGGACCCGGCTGTCTCACCGTCCGGCGGGAGGATCCCGGCCGCAACCTGATCGAGCCCTGGCAGGACTGCCGCACCGACTTCTGGCCGCAACTGTTCCGCTTCGAGCCGACCGGGGCGGCGCCGACGGAGTACCGGCTGCGACCGGCGGGCAGTGACCTGTGCGTCGGCATCCGCGACGACCACACCGAGGTGCCGGCCGAGGCGGCGGCGGAGCCGTGCACCGGCGGCGCCGACCAGGTGTTCCTGGTCGACTCGCTGCCGGAGGACTGAGGCGAGGCCGGCTGCCTCAGCGCGGCGGCAGCAGCGCTATCCCCTGCATCTCGATCAACAGGTGCGGGTGCGGCAGCTGGTGCACCGCCACGGTGGTGCGCGTCGGCCCGGCCTCGTCGAAGCACTCGGCGTACACCCGGTTGTAGCCGCCGAAGTCGTTCATGCTGACCAGGTAGGTGGTCACCTGCACCAGGTCGGACAGCTCCGCGCCGACCTCGCGCAGGATGTCGCGCATGTTCTCGATCACCGCGCGGGTCTGCACCTCGATGTCCAACGAGGTGGTGCCCAGGGCGTCCACTGTCGCACCGGCGATCGTGTTGTCGGGGCGGCGGCTGCTCGTACCGGAGACGAAGGCGAACCCGCCGGCGACCTTGACGTGCGGGAACCGGCCACGCGGCACGGCCTTGCCGGCGACTACCCGGGCCCCGCTCATGCCGACGCCCGCAGCGAGACGGTGCCGAGCTGCTCGACCGTGACCCGGATGTGCGCGCCCGCCGTCAGGGGCACCGCGGCGGTCGCCGCGCCGGCCAGCAGCACCCAACCGTCGCGCAGATCCCCGGCGAGGCGGGCCGCCTCGGGCAGGGCGCGGCGCGGGTCGCCGAGGATCGCCGCGGTGGAGCCGACCTGCGCGACCCGACCGTCGACCTCCATCAGCACACCGAGGTTGTCCAGGTTGTCGGGCACCGGACGCCACGGCCCGACGACGAATCCGGACGCGGAGGTGTTGTCGGCGATCACCTCCGGCAGGGTGAACCGGAAGTCCCGGTACCGGGAGTCGATGAGCTCGACGGCGGGGGCGACGGCGGCGATCGCGCCGCCCTCGATGAGGAACGCCACCTCCGGCTCGACCTTCGGATGGATGTGTCCGGACAGGTCGACCGTGCCGCCGTCGGGAATGTGCATCGCGTCGGTGAGCCGACCCCAGATCACCTCGTCGACGCCCATCTGGGTCATCTTCGCGCGGCTGGTCAGGCCCAGCTTCACCCCGACCACCGCCTCGCCACGGCCCACCCGGCGGGCCACCAGGGCGTCCTGCACCTGGTACGCGGTGGCCACGTCGAGTCCGGCGTCGGCACCGAACTGGGCGAGCGCGGTCCGCGTCACGGCGGCCTCGTCCAGGCGGGCGGCGAGGGTGTCGATCACTGCGGGTCCTTCCCGGCGTCCCGGACCAGGTCCAGCGCCACGTCGACGATCATGTCCTCCTGGCCGCCGACCATCTTGCGGCGGCCCAACTCCAGCAGGATGGTGCGCACGTCCACGCCGTACCGCCCGGCGGCGCTCTCGGCGTGCCGCAGGAACGACGAGTAGACCCCGGCGAAGCCGAGCGACAAGGTTTCCCGGTCCACCCGCACCGGCCGGTCCTGCAACGGACGCACCAGATCCTCGGCGGCGTCCATCAGCGCGAACACGTCACAGCCGTGCTGCCAGCCGTTCAGCTCGGCCACCGCGATGAAGACCTCCAGCGGGGCGTTGCCCGCCCCGGCGCCCATCCCGGCCAGCGAGGCGTCCACCCGGCGCACCCCGTGTTCGACCGCGACGAGGCTGTTGGCCACCCCGAGGGACAGGTTGTGGTGGGCGTGGATGCCGATCTCCGTCGTCGGATCGAGGACCTGCCGGTACGCGTCCGCCCGCTGCGCCACGTCCGCCATGGTCAACCGGCCACCGGAGTCGGTGATGTAGACGCAGTGTGCCCCGTAGGACTCCATCAGTTTGGCCTGCGCGGCGAGCCCGGCCGCGTCGTTCATGTGGGACATCATCAGGAACCCGGACACGTCCATGTCGTTGTCCCGGGCCCAGGAGATGTGCTGGGCGGAGATGTCGGCCTCGGTGCAGTGGGTGGCGATGCGCACACTGGTCACCCCGAGGGCCTTGGCCGCCTTCAGGTCGGCGATGGTGCCGATGCCGGGCAGCAGCAGGGTGGTCAGTTTGGCGTTCGTCATCACCTCGGCCGCCGCCGCGATCCACTCGGCGTCACTGGCCGCGCCGTGGCCGTAGTTGACACTGGATCCGGCCAGCCCGTCGCCGTGGGCCACCTCGATGGCGGCCACCCCGGCGGCGTCCAGGGCGGCGGCGATGGTCCGCACCTGGTCGACCGTGTAGCGGTGGGCGATGGCGTGCATGCCGTCGCGCAGGGTCACGTCCTGGATGTAGAGATCGGTCACGACGAGACCATCCGTTCGGCCGTACGCAGCGCGGCGCTGGTCATGATGTCAAGGTTTCCGGCGTACGCGGGCAGGTAGTGCCCGGCACCGGAGACCTCCAGGAACACGGAGACCTGCAGGCCGACAAACGACCCGCCAAGCGCCGGCACGTACGTGTCCACCTCGGTGAACTGCACCTGCTGCTTGAGCCGGTAGCCGGGCACGTACTGCTGCACCGTGGCCACCATCGCCTCCACCGAGGCGGCGATCGCGGCCCGGTCGGCGTCCGGATCAGGGCACAGACAGTAGACCGTGTCGCGCATCAGCAGCGGCGGCTCCGCCGGATTCAGCACGATCACCGCCTTGCCCCGGCCCGCCCCGCCGACCACCTCGATGGCCCGGGCGGTGGTCTCGGTGAACTCGTCGATGTTGGCGCGGGTGCCCGGACCGGCCGAACGGGAGGAGATCGAGGCCACGATCTCGCCGTACGCCACCGGCGAGACGGCGGCGACGGCCGCGACGATCGGCACGGTCGCCTGACCGCCGCAGGTCACCATGTTGACGTTGCGCTCGCCCAGGTGGGCGTCGAGATTCACCGGCGGTACGACGTACGGGCCGATGGCGGCCGGGGTCAGGTCCACCACCCGACGGCCGTGGGCGCGCAGCACCGCGTCGTTGTGCCGGTGCGCGCCCGCGCTGGTGGCATCGAAGACGATCCCGACGTCGGAGAACTCCGGCATCGCGACGAGCCCTTCGACCCCCTCGGCGGTGGTGGCCACCCGGAGCCGGCGGGCCCGGGCCAGACCGTCGGAGGCCGGGTCGATGCCGACCATCGCCACCATCCGCAGGCTCTCGCTGAGCCGCAGCACTTTGATCATCAGATCGGTACCGATGTTGCCGGAACCGATCACCGCCACGCCGGTGCTCATGCCGAGCCACCTTTCGTTCTCGACTGCGGGGCTCGCAAAACCGGCTCACTCCTCGCGCTCACGGGGCCCGAGGAGAAGCAGGCCCGGACGCTGCCCAGGCCGGAGATCCGGGCCTCGTACGCCGCGCCCGGGGTCACCGCCACCATCGGTCCGAGCGCGCCGGACAACACGGTGTCCCCGGCCCGCAGCGGTCGACCGTTCGCGGCGAGGGTCCCCGCCAGCCAGGCCACGGCGTGCAGCGGATTGCCCAGGCAGGCCGCCCCGGCCCCGACGGAGACCGGCTCGCCGCCCTGCTCCAGTACGGCACCGCAGAGCCGCAGGTCGACCTCGCCCAGCCGGCGCGGACTGGTGCCGAGCACGTACCTGCCGCTGGAGGCGTTGTCGGCCACCGTGTCCACGATGGAGATGTCCCAGTTCGCGATCCGCGAGTCGACGATCTCGATGGCGGGCAGCAGGTGGTCGGTGGCCCGCACCACGTCGGCGACGGTGACCTGGTCGTAGGGCAGGTCGCGGCCGAGGACGAAGGCGACCTCCGCCTCGACCCGCGGCTGCAACAGGGTGCTCGGGTCGATCTCGGCACCGTCCGGGACGGCCATGTCGGCGAAGAGGACACCGAAGTCGGGCTGGAAGACCCCGAACGCCTCCTGCACCGCCCGCGAGGTCAGGCCCACCTTCGCCCCGACCAGCCGGCGACCCTCGGCCAGCCAGTCGCTGACCTGGGCCTGCTGCACGGCGTACGCGGCGGTCAGGTCGCCGGTCGGCAGCAGGTCGTCGCGCAGCGGCTGACAGGCCACCCCGGTGTCGTACGCCTGGCGCAGCGCTGCGGCCGCGCCCTTGATGTCGGCGGTCATCCGAGGTCCACGCAGACGTTGGTGAGTTCGGAGTAGAAGTGCAGCGAGTGGGTGCCGCCCTCGCGTCCCACGCCGGAGGCCTTCACCCCGCCGAACGGGGTGCGCAGATCCCGCAGGAACCAGGTGTTCACCCAGACCAGTCCGGCCTCCAGCCGTGCCCCGGCCCGGTGCGCCCGACCCACGTCGCGGGTCCACACGGTGGCGGCCAGGCCGTACTCGCTGTCGTTGGCCAGCGCGAACGCCTCGTCCTCGTCGTCGAACGGCGCGATGTGGCAGACCGGCCCGAAGATCTCCTCCCGCATGGTGCGGGCGTGCCGCCCCAGTCCGGTCAGGACGGTGGGCTGCACGTACGAGCCGCCGTCGCGGCCGTCGCCGAACACCGGCACACCGCCGCCAGCCAGCACGGTGGCCCCCTCGGTGCGGGCCAGGTCGTAGTGGCCGAGCACCTTCTCCCGGTGCTTGGCGGAGATCAGCGGCATCGTCATCGTCGCCGGCTCGGACGGCCAACCGAACGCCAGTTCCTCGGCCCGCTTCGCCAGCCGGGCGGCGAACTCCTCGAAGACCGGCCGCTGCACGTAGATCCGCTCGGTGCACAGGCACACCTGGCCACCGTTGGTGAAGCTGGACCGCACCGAACCCTCGACGGCCGCGTCCAGGTCGGCGTCGGCGAAGACCAGCCCGGCGTTCTTGCCACCCAACTCGAAGCTGACCGCCTTCACCCCGTCGGCCGCGGCCCGCATGATCGCCGATCCGGTGGCGGACTCGCCGGTGAAGGTGATCGCGTCGACCCCGGGATGGCGGGTGAGGAACTCACCGGCGGAGTCCGGGCCGAAGCCGTGCACCAGGTTGAACACCCCCTCGGGCACCCCGGCGGCGGCCATCACCTCGGCCAGCACGGTAGCCGAGGAGGGCGTTTCCTCGCTGGGCTTGACCACCACGGCGTTGCCGCAGGCCAGGGCCGGGGCCACCTTCCAGGTCAGCAGCAGCAGCGGCAGGTTCCACGGCACGATGATCGCCACCACGCCGACCGGCTTGCGGACCGCGTAATTCAGCGCCCGCCCGCCGGTCGCGGTGACCGTGGTGAACGACTCCGTCGGGGTGGCCGTGATGATGTCGGCGAAGGCCCGGAAGTTCGCCGCACCCCGCGGAATGTCCAGGGTCCGGGCCTGGGCCACCGACTTGCCGGTGTCGGCGACCTCGGCGGCGACCAGGTCGTCGAAGCGGCGTTCCAACTCGTCGGCGACCCGGCGCAGCACAGCGGCCCGCTCACCCTCGCCCATGGCACCCCACGGGCCGCGCAGCGCGGCCCGAGCGGCGGCCACCGCCGCGTCCACGGTGGCCGCATCGGCCTCGGCGACGTGCAGCAGCGTCTCGCCGGTCACCGGCGACACCTTCGCGAACGAGGTGCCGCCGGTGACGAACTCACCGCCGACGTAGTTCGGTAGCAGCAGATCGCCGCTGCGGCGCCCGTCGATCAGGCCGCTCGGCCAGCGGGTGGTACGCCCGGATGTCATGGGCCTGGTTTCCCTATCGTTCGGTGGTGGAGTCAGCGACGAGCGCCACGACGGCCGCGTCCGCCGTCGGCTCGCCCGTGGCCGCGGCGGCCGCCTCGTCGGTGGCGACCAGCACGACGGTGCCGACGCCGACGTTGAGCGGGTCGATCGCGACCAGGTCGGGCCCCTCGGTGCGGGGCCGGACCAGCACCAGCCGGCGGCCCTGCAAGGTCGGCAGGATCTTGTCCGGCCAGACCTTGGCGACGACCTCACCGAGAATCATCAGCCGTCTCCCCGCAGGCTGGCCATGACCTCGCGGATGCGGGCGGCCTCCGGGTCCTCCAGCAGCGCCGCCGTGGTGGGGTGCGGCTTGGGGTACACCTGCGAGCTGCGCAGCTCGCCGTGCTGCCGGATGGCGGCCTCGCCGGCGGCGACGGCCTGCCGGACGGCGGCGAGGGTGCCCTGCACGGCGGCGGCGAGGTAACCGCTGGTCACCCGCTCCACGGCGATGCAGCGCACGTCCGCAGTCTTGATCATGGCTTCGATCCCGGCGGACAGGGCCACCACGCCCCGGGTCTCGACGATGCCGATGGCGATGTCAGAAGGCATGTTCGGTTTCTCCTTACCGGGTCAGTTGCCGACGAGGCGGGGGTCGACGGCGAGCGCCGACACCGCGTCACAGGGGCTGGCGAAGACGATGGAACGCACCTTCCGGCTCTTGGCCTTGGCGGTCTCCTCGCCGATGTCGACGGCCTCCTCGACGGTGGCCAGGTCGCCACGCAGGGCGACGGCGACGATGCCGCCGCCGAGGCGCACGACGCGGGTCACCTCGACCTCGGTGGCCTTCACCATCGCGTCGACCGCGTCGAAGATGGCGGTGTAGCCCTCGGCCTCGACGAAGCCGGCAGCCATGTTCCGCATGGGTTCTCCTTTTCCGATGTTCAGGGCAGGTTCCAGGACAGGACGGCGCCGCCGGTGCCCCAGAGCGGTCCGTATGCGTGCAGCTGCGCCGGACCGGCGGTCGCTCCGGCGCCGGCGGCGAACGCCAGTGCGCGGAACTGGCTGTCGGCCTGCGCCTGCCGGGCGAAGTCCTCGCGGATCTTCAGCACCTCGTCGACCTTGCCGGCGGTCAGCAGGTCCAGCACCCGCCGGTTCCAGCGGTCGTGCCCGGGGTCGCTGACGTGATCCTCGTGCGGCTCGATCCATTGCTGGATCAGGCCGGACGACATGCCGGTGACCACGACGACTGCGGCACGTACGCCCGCCTCGCGGGCCGCGGCGGCACCGGCCGCACCGACGTCGGCGAGGGTCTCCGCGTCGGCGTAGAGGTTGCAGGACACCTGCGCCCACCGCAGCTCGCGGTCCGGGTCGAGCAGCGCCGAGGTGACGATGGTGCCGGTGTCGATCGGGAAGCCGTCGTAGCGGGTCCGCCGGGCCTGCATGCCGGCCTTGCTCACGTGCTCGGTCCACCGTTCGGTGAACGGCACGTCGAAGCGCAGGTCGTAGCGAAGTTCGCCGTAGTCGTAGGCGTACCAGTTCTCGTCGACGTGCTCGCCGCGCGGGTTCGGGTCGCACTGGAACTGGTGGCCCAGGACGGTGAACCACTGGGTGGACAGCAGCAGCACCACGTCGGGCTTGAGACGGCGCAGCCGCTCGCCGACATCCCGGGCGGCGGCGGCCAGGTCGGCCCAGCACTGCGCGGGCTTCTCGGCCAGCAGGTGCGGCATGCCGGGCAGCAGCGCCCCGGCGACGATGCCGGTGTCAGCCACGGTGTCCTCCTTCGGGCGTCCACTCGACGACCGCGTTGCCGGTGCCGATGATCGTTCCGTAGCCCATGACGTCGCCGGGCACCTGCGGCCAGCCCATCGCGGCCAACATCCAGGTCAGGCTGCCCGCCTTGGTCTCCGAGGCAGTCGCCTCGATGTGCTCGGTGATCAGCTCGCGCAGCGGCGCGGTCGGCCCTCGGCGGATCGCCTCCAGCAGCTTCATGTCCCAGCGGTACTGGTGGTTGTTGTACGGGTGCTCGCGTTCCATGTCCTCCGGCAGCTCCGGCTCCTCGTGCCAGTGCAGGTGGGACAGGGAGTTGGAGGCCAGCAGCACGGCCCGGCGGCCGGTGCGCTCGACGGCCCGACGGGTCGCCTCGCCCAGCACCTCCATCTCCTCCAGCGACGCCTCGGAGTAGAAGTACGGGTTGTTGTTGGCCGACAGGGACACCACCGGGATGTCCCAGGCCGGGTTGACCAGGTGCAGGGCGCCGATGGTGGCGTAGTCCACCCGTACCCGGGGGTCGTGCAGTTTGCGGGTGACCAGGCCCAGGTCGGTGGCCTCGTCGGCGATGGCCTCGCCCAGCTCCACATCGGTACGGAAGTCGTAGGAGTACCGGAACAGGTGCGGGAAGATCGGCTCGACGGAGACCCCGCGCGGGTTGGGCACGCAGTTGACGTGGTGGCCGACCATCGTGATCCAGTGCGGGGCGTGCACGATCAGCACGTCCGGGCGGTGCACCTCGCGGATGCGCTTGCGCAGCCGCTCGTACGCCCAGCGCAGCACCTCCCAGCCGCCGGTGGACCGCGGCTCGTTCTGCGGCGGGTTCTCCGCGTAGATCAGGTGCGGCGGGTGCGGGCTGAGCACCCCGGCGACGATGCCGGCGCGGGCGGGGGTCGGCTCCGCCGAAGGTCGTTCGGTGGTGTCGTAGCGGCGGGCCCCGCCCGAGCGGGCGGGTGCCACGGGCACGCGGAAGACTCTGCTCATGCCGGTCCCTCCCCGGTCGTGCCCCGGTCGGCCAGCACCCGTACGAACGTGCGCTCGTCGGGTTCGGCGCCGAGGATCTGCAGCCCGTCGTCGTCGAGGGCCAGTTGGTCGTCGGTCAGGTCCGGGTCGTGCCGGACCCAGGCCCGCAGGGGCGCGGGGTGCGGGCCGTGGATCTCCACCAGGGCACCCTCGGCCAGGCCGGCGGCCGGGCCCACGTAGGCCAGCCGTCGCCGGCCGCGCTCCCCGGTGTACGGCTGCCGTCCGTTGACGGTGACCCGCAGCCAGGTGCGCTGCCGGCGCAGTTCCTGCCGGGCCGCCGCGGTCGCGGCCGGATCGACCCGGCCGTCGGTGTCGAAGCACAGGCCGTAGCGGCGCTGGGCGTCGTCGGCGTCCAGGTACCCCTGCGTCACGTCGTCGGCGACGGCGGCGGGTTCACGGTCGAGCGGGTCACCCCAACCGCCGCCGCCGGCGGACTCCATGACGAGCACGTCGCCGGTACGCATGGCGAAGCCGGCGACCTTGCCGGGGGTCTCGAAGTCGACCCGTTCGCCGTCGGCGCGGCGCACGAAGGTGACCGTGGGGGCGCCGGGGCCACCGTGGTGCAGACCGTACGGCGGCACGGTGGTGCGGTCGGTCTGCACGGAGTACGCCCCGGTGCTGGCCAGCAGTCGGGTCTCGCGTCGGCTGCCCAGCCCGCCTCGGCGTGCCCCGTCGCCGCACGAGCCGAGCCGCAGCTCGGAGGCGTCCACGACGATGGGGATCTCCGTCTCCAGCCGCTCGACGGACTGGATGGTGGAGATGTCGCCGAGGTCGACCGGGTTCATCGCACTCGGACCGTCGGATTCGAGGAAGCCGCCGTTGCCACCTGCGGGGTAGTCGTAGTACAGGTAGGACCGGCCGGTGCGTTGGTCCACGCCGCCGATGAGGTTCTGGAAGGTGGTTCCGAATTGGTCGGCTGCGATGAGGTCGGGTGCGACCTGACTCAGCGTGGCCATGACCGCGGAGATGACCCGCTTGCGTACCTCACTGTGCGCGTTGGCGGGCGCGGGGTAGGCGACGTGCACGACCGTGCCGGGCTCGGTGTGCACCCGCAGCGGCCGGAAGGCACCGTGGTTGACCAGGCCGCCGGGGTCCAGCGCGCTCTTGACGGCGATGAAGACCCCGGCCACGGTCATCGCCCGCGAGGAGTTGACCACGGCGGCGACCTGCGTGGAGGAGCCCCGGAAGTCGGCGTCGATCTCGTCGCCGTCGATGGTGAGCACGCACCGCACCAGGGCGGGGTCGTACCGCCCGTCGGTGTAGAGGTCGAGGTAGTCCTCGTAGCGGTAGACCCCGTCGGGCAGTTGCCGGATGCGGTCACGCAGCCGCTGCTCGGTGCGGTCCATGTTGGCGGCCACGCTGTCGAGCAGCAGTTGCGCGCCGTAACGGCCGACGAGTTCGCGCAGTCGTCGCTCGGCGGTGAAGCAGGCGGCGATGCAGCTCTCCAGGTCGCCGCGGCGCTCGTCGGCCATCCGCACGTTGGCGAAGAGGATGGCGTACGCGGCGGCGTTGGGGCGGCCCTGCTCGATCAGTTTGATCGGCGGGATGCGCAACCCCTCCTGAAGGATCTCGGTGGCCTGCCCGGAGACGCTGCCGGGAGTCATCCCGCCGATGTCGGCCCAGTGCATCCGCACGCAGGGGAAGAGGAACAACTCGCCGTCGACGAAGACCGGAGTGATCAGTGTGACGTCGTTGAGGTGACTGCCGCCCCGGTACGGATCGTTGACGATGTACAGGTCGCCGGGGCGCATCTCGTCGGCGAAGTCGGCGAAGATCTCGGCGACGGAGGCCGGCATGGCGATGACGTGCCCAGGCATGTCCCGGCCCTGGGCCACCATCTGACCCTTCGGGTCGAACAACGCGCAGGAGAAGTCCTGTGCGTCGGCGATGACGGGGGAGTGCGCGGTGCGGAAGATCGTCTGGCGCATCTCGCGCACGATCGAGATGAGACCTTCGGTCACGATCTCGAGGTCGATCGGGTTCAACGTCTTGGTCATGCGACGCCTCATGGGTTCCGACTCGTGATGACGAGTGGTTTGGCTTTGACCGCACATGAACCGTAGGGCCCGGCGATCATGGACCATATTGTGGTCCGTGGTTTATATTGTGAAACAATAGCAACGGAGAAGGTGGGAAGCAAGATGTCGCAGGTCGGAGAACTGTCCCCAGCTGCGGAGGGACCGGCCGCCCGGGAATCGGGCACCCAGGCGCTCGACCGTGCGCTCAGCGTGCTGCTGGCCTTCCGTGGCGGCAGCGTCGAGCGCAAGGTCAGCGACGTCAGCCGCGAGCTGGGCTTGCACAAGTCGACCGCCAGCCGGTTGTTCCGGGCGCTCGCCGACACCGGCTTCCTGCAACGCAACGAGGAGACCGGGGCCTACCGGCTCGGGGTCACCGTCTTCGAGCTGGGCGCCCGTTTCCTCGAAGGGCTCGACATGCACGCCCTGGCCCGGCCGCTGCTGCACCAGCTCGCCCAGGACGAGGGGGAGTCGGTCAACCTGTCCATCCGTGACGAGCTGGATGCCCTGTCGATCTACATCGAGCGCGGCACCCGCAACGTGCAGCTCGTCTCCCGCCTCGGTCGACGCATCCCGCTGTGGTGCAGCGCGGCCGGCAAGGCCCTGCTGCTCGACCTGAACGACGAGCAGATCCGCGCCATGTTCGCCGACACCGAGTTCACGCCGCTGACCCCGAACACCATCACCGACCTGGACACCCTCGCCAAGCGGATGCACCAGGTCCGCGAGCAGGGGTGGGCCCTCAACGACGAGGAGAGCGAAGAGGGCCTGCGGGTCGTCGCCGCGCCGGTACGGGACCGGCTCGGCCAGGTCACCGCCGCGATCAGCATCTCCGGGCCGATCTTCCGCCTCGACGAGACCCGGGTCGCCGAACTGGCCGCCGCCGCCGTACGCACGGCGAACGAGTTGTCGCGTCAGATGGGTCATGGCGTGGGTGCGGTCTGGGGGGACTGACCGGCTCAGAAGTGTTCCTGCACGACGTCCGGGTGCACCCGCACGTGCAGCAGGGCGGGGCCGGTGACCGGCAGCACCGCGTCGAACGCGGCGTCGGCACCGGCCTCGTCCGTCACCGTCCAGGCCGGCACACCCAGCGCCCGGGCCACCGCGGCGAGGTCACGTTCGGGGAAGCGGGCCAGCGAGGGATCCACCCCACGCGGACGCAGCTTGCGCACCTCCGCCCCGTACGCCGAGTCGTCCAGGACGATCAACAGCACGGCCGCGCCCGTACGGGCCAAGGTGTCCAGCTCACCGAGCCCGGTGAGCAGGCTGCCGTCGCCCTCGAACGCCACCACCGGCCGGTCCGGGCGGCCCACCGCGGCACCCACCGCGAACGGCAGCCCCACGCCGATGCTGCCGAACTCCCACGGGGCGATCAGCGCCCGGTCCGTCGCCGGTGAATCCAGCAGCAGGTTCGGCCAGCCGCCGAAGTGCCCCACCCCCACCACCGTGGTGCGGTGTGGTGGCAGTCGGCGGGCGCACACCCGCATGAAGACCCTCGGGTCGATCCGGTCCGGCGCCCGCAACGGTTCCAGCCCGGCGAACGCGTCGGCCGCCGCCACCTCCCGCGCCAACTCCGCCGACCGCCACTGCGGTCGGGGGATCACCGGCAGGGCCGCCGACACCGCCGCCGCGACCGTCTCCGCGTCGCCCACCACCGGCACATCCACCGGCCAGCGGTCGCCCAACGCCGCCGGGTCGATGTCGACGCACACCACTCTGGCCTGGCCGAACAGCCGACCGTGGTCCGCGGTCCACCGGTTGAGCCCGGCGCCGAACGCGACCACCAGGTCCGCCTCGCCCAACACCTGCCGGGTCAGCGGTCGGGCCAGCCCACCGGCCACCCCCAGGCAGTACGGATGGTCGGCGAAGAGACCTCCGGCCAGCAGGGTGGTGGCCAGCACCGCCCCGCTGCGATCCGCCAACTCCCGTACCGCCGCCGCAGCCGCCTCCGCGCCCCGCCCGGCCAGCACCACCGGCCGTTCGGCCTTCTGGAGCAACGCGGCGAGCATCGCCACGTCGTCCGGGTGCGCGGCCGGCGGCCCCGGCCGGCGTACGGTGTGCACTGCGACCGGCGGCGGCAGGTCGTCGGAGACCTCCTCGTCCTGCAGGTCGATCGGCACGTTCAACACCACCGGCCCACCGGCTGAGCGGGCCAGCCGGAACGCCGTGGCGACGTCACGGGCCACGTTCGCCGCGGCCACCACCGGCACCAGCTGACCGGCCGTGGCCAAGGCGAACGGCTGCTGCGGGAAGCTCTGCACGTGCTGCGGGTCGCCGGGCGGGGTGTCGCCCGCGACCAGCACCAGCGGGGTACCCGCCTGGCGGGCGATGGTCAGCGCGGCACCCGCCACGGCCAACCCCGGGCCCTGCGTCACCGTGGCCACCGGGCACCGACCGGTCGCCCGGGCGTACCCGTCGGCCATCATCACGGCGGCGTTCTCGTTACGGGCCGCCACGAACCGCACCCCGTGCCGGGCCACCAGGTCGCTGACCAGGAACATGTTGGCATCGCCGAGCAGCCCGAACACCGTGTCGACGCCCTGCGCGACCAGCGCGTCCGCCAGCAACTGGTACACCTTCACGACTTCCCGCCCTTCGGGTACGCCCCCGCCGGCCGCAACGCGACACTCAGCGCCCCCAGATAGGAGTCGTTGGCCGCCGCCTCGAACCTCGGCCCGGCCAGGCGTGCGGCCCGCTTGGTCATCGACCGGCCCACCGGCGAGACGGCCAGCAGCCGTTCGATGATCGCTTCGCAGGCCGTGTCCAACTCCTCCGCCGGCACCGCCGCCGTGACCAGGTCGTGCCGCAGCATCTCGACCGGGCCGATCCGATCGCCCAGCAGCAGCCAACGCTTCGCCCGGTCCGCGCCGACCAGATCGGCCAGGATCGCCATGCCGCTCCAGGTCAGCGGGATGCCGAAGGTGACCTCGGGGAAGGTGAAGAAGCAACTGTCGGCGGCCAGCCGCAGATCGGCGGCGAGGCCGAGCACCGCCCCGGAACCGATCGCCGGACCGTTGAACGCGGCCACCGTGGTCTGCTCCATCCGGTACCAGCGCTCCACCAACTCGGCCGTACGACGCTGCACCTGCATGGTGGTGGCCGCGTCCAGGGTGGCCAACTCGTCCAGGTCGGTGCCGGCGCAGAACGCCGACCCGGCTCCGGTGAGCACCAGCACCTCCACCTCGGAGTCCCGACCCACCTCGTGCAGCACGTCCTCGAAGCGGGCCAGCATCGCCAGGTCGAAGCTGTTGCGCCGGTGCGGGCGGTTCAGCGTGATCCGGGCCAGCCGACCGGCCCGATCCAGCAACACGGACGGTTCGTTCATCAGGGCGACTCCGAGGTGAGCAGGGCGCGGTCCACCAGGGCGGCGGCGTGACCGACGTACGACAGGGGATCGAGCAGTGCGGCGATGTCCTCGCCGGACAGGGCGGCGGCGACCTGCGGGTCGGTGCGCAGCATCTCGGCGAACGGGCGACCCTGTTCCAGGCTGTCGCGTACCACCCGCATCACCAGGTGGTGTGCCTGCTCACGGCCCAGCGGGCCGGCCAGCCGCAGCATCACCGCCTCGGACAGCACCAGCCCGCCGGTGATGTCCAGGTTGGCGCGCATCCGGTCCGGATTCACGCCCAGGTCACCGAAGACCTCCACCAGACGTTCCAGGACACCCCCGATGAGGATGAAACACTCCGGCAGCAGCTTCCACAGGGTCATGCCGACCCCCATGTCCCGGTCGTCCTGCGCGACCATGGTCTGCAGCGCCAGCGGCACCTGCGCCCGCAGGGTGCCGGCCGCCGCGATCACGGCCTCGCAGCGGATCGGGTTGCGCTTGTGGGGCATGGTGCTGCTGCCCACCTGGGTAGCGCGTTGCGGCTCGTACGCCTCACCGACCTCGGTACGACCCAGGAAGTAGACCTCCCGAGCCAGCTTCTCGCCGCTGGACGCCACCAGGCCCAGCACCATCAGACACTCGGCGAACCGGTCGGAGGTGGCATGCCAGGGGGTGTCCGCCACCCCCAGACCCAGCTCCTCGGCGACGGCCCGCTCCAGCGCGAACGCCTGCGGCCCGTACCCGGCCATGGTGCCCGCCGCCCCGCCCATGCTCGTCACCAGCAACCGGGCGCGCATCTCCCGCAGCCGGGCCCGGTGGCGCTGCAACTCGCTCTGCCACACCGCCAGCCGCAGCCCGAAGGTCGTCGGCAGCGCCTGCTGGCCATGGGTACGCGCCGGCATCGGGGTGTTGCGGTGCCGCAGCGCCAACCGCCGCAGCAGCCGCACCAACTCGTCGAGCTGGCGGCCGACGATGTCCAGCCCGGCCCGGGCCCGCAGCACGAACCCGGTGTCCATCACGTCCTGGGTGGTGGCGCCCAGGTGCACGTAACGTCCCGCGTCGCCCGGACAGGCTGCGGTCAGGGCGCGTACCAGCGGCACCAGCGGGTGCACGGTGTCCTCGGCATCGGAGGCCAGGGCCGCCGTGTCCAGCTTCTCCAGCCGGGCCGACGCCGAGATGGCCTCCGCGGCGGACTGCGGGATGATCCCCAGTGACGCCTGCGCGCGGGCCAGCGCGGCCTCCACGTCCAGCCAGGACTGCATGAGCTGCCGGTCGTTGAACACCCCGCGCATCTCGGCGTTGCCGAAGAAGCTGGTGACCGTCAGCGAATCGAGAAAACACGAGCCCAGCTGCATCAGTTCTCCCCCTCGAACAGCGTCAGCGCGGCGCGCCGGTCGACCTTGCCGGACGGCAGCAGCGGCAGGTGGGCGACCGCGCGTACCCGGGTGGGCAGCTTGTGTCGGGCCAGTCGCCCGGTGACGGCGGCGAGCACGTCGTCGATGTCGAGCCGTGCGCCGGGCGCGGCGACCAGCAGGGCACCGACCTCCTCACCCCAGCGGGTCGACGGCACGCCGAGCACGCACGCCTGACCCACGGTGTCGTGTTCGAGCAGCACGGCCTCCACCTCGGCGGGGCTGACGTTCTCGCCGCCGCGGATGATGAGTTCCTTGACCCGGCCGGTGAGGGCGAACACCCGCTCGGCGTTGAGCGCGCCGAGGTCGCCGGTGCGCAGCCAGCCGTCGGAGGTCAGGGCGGCGGAGGTGGCGGCGGGGTCGTCCAGGTAGCCGGCGGTCACCGACTCGCCGCGCACCAGCAGCTCCCCGGCCTCACCCGACGGCACGGGCTGCCGGGTGCCCGGTCGCACCACGGCCGCCTCGAGGTCGGGCACGATCCGCCCGACGGTCAGCCCGACCGGGGCACAATTGCCGTCGCCCGGGTCGACACTGATGGTGGGACCGGCCTCGGTCTGGCCGTAGACGACGGCCGCCCGGTCCAGGCCCAGCACACGCACGGTCCGCTCCCGCAGCGCGGGCGGGCACGGCGCGCCGCCGAGGAAGCCGACCCGCAGCGAGGAGATGTCCCATCGGTCCGGCTCGGCCTCGATCCGGTCGGCGATCATCGTGGCCATCGTCGGGACGGCCTGCAGCACGGTGCAGCGGTGCCGCTCGATCAGCTCCAGCACCGTCTCGGAGCGGAACCGGCGGGTCGACACCCACAGTGCCCCGGTGACCAGCGCGAGCACCGCGCCGCTGCTCAGACCGGCGGCGTGCGCCAACGGCAGCGGTGAGGCGAGGACGTCGCCGGAATGCAGCCCGGCGGCCTGGGCCGTCCACTGCGCGTTGCGTACCAGGTTCCGGGCGCTCAGTGTCACCATCTTCGCCGGCCCGGTGGAACCCGAGGTGAACTGGATGTTCAGCACCGCGTCGGGGTCACCGGCCGGTTCCGGCGTCGGGTCGGCCCAGCCGGGCAACCCCGCCAGTGCCTCCCGGCCGCCGTCGTCACCGAGGGGGTGGATGCCCTCCGGCGGGTACGGCGCACCGGCCAGCGCGGCGACCGCCTCGGTGACCGCGTCCCGGTCGCGGATCCGACCGGCCACGAACAACCGGCGCGGACGGGCGCGGGCCACCGCCTCGGCCAGTTCCGCCCCGGTCAGACCGGGGTGCAGGGTGACCAGTGCCGCGCCGCGCCAAGCCGCCGCCGCGAGCAGGGTCAGCCAGGCGAGGCTGTTCTCCGACCACACCGCGATCCGGTCACCGCGACCGATGCCGTGGGCGGCCAGCACGGCCGCTCCCCGGCCCGCCAGCTCGGCGAACTCCGCGTACGTGACCGGGCGGTCCAGCTCCGCGAAGGCGTACAGCGGCCGGTCCGGGTGCCGTGCCGCCGCGTCCAGCAGCACGGCGTCGAGGGCGAGTGGCGCCATGGTCAGTCCCGGGTGAGCAGCAGGTTGCCGTGCTCGTCGGCCGCGCCGCTCCAGCCGGCCCCGACGACGGTGGTGCTGCCGTTCTCCCGCACCACGGCCGGGCCGGTCACCCGGACACCGGGCCCCAGGTCGGTGCGCCGCCACACGGCGGCGTCCACCCAGCCGTCCGGCCCGTACAGCCGGGTCTGCTCCGGCTGGGCCTCGCCGCCGGAAGGGGCGGCGAAGCGCACCACCGGGCTGGGCCCGAAGGCGGTCAGCCGGCAGTTCACGATCTCGGCCGGGTGGTCGGTGCGCACGTAGGCGTACCGCTCGGCGTACGCCTCGTGGAAGGCCGTGACCAGGTCCTCGGCGGTGGCGGGCAGGCCGTCCACCGCGACGGCCAGGTGGTGGCTCTGGCCGCGGAAACGCATGCCCACCGTCAGGGCGAACGAGACCTGGTCCGCCTCGATCCCGTCCTCCGCCTTGAGCTGCGCCCGGGCGGCGTCCTCCAACTCGGCGACGACCGCCCGCGCTGCGGCCAGCCCGGACTCGTCGGCGGCGGCCAGGACGGTACGCACGTAGTCGTGGCGAGCGCGAGCGGTGACGAACCCCAGGGCGGAGAAGTTGCCCGGCACCGGCGGCACCAGCACGCGGCTGATGCCCAGCTCGTCGGCGAGGGCGGTGGCGTGCATCGGACCGGCTCCGCCGAACGGCATCAGCACGAAGTCGCGCGGGTCGTGGCCGCGGGCCACGGAGATCTCCTTGATTGCGCTGGTCATCTTGATGGTGGCCAGCCGCAGGATGCCGTGCGCCAACTCCATCGCGTCCAGCCCGAGCTGCTCGGCGAGCACCGCCGTGGCCGCCTGGGCGGGTGCCGGGTCCAGCCGTACCTCACCGCCCAGACTCTCCTGCGGGTCGAGGTGCCCGACCAGCAGGTGGGCGTCGGTGGTGGTCGGTTCGGTGCCGCCGCGGCCGTAGCAGGCCGGGCCGGGGGTGGAGCCGGCGCTGCGGGGCCCGATCCGCAGCTCGCCGCCGAGGTCACGCCAGGCGATGGAACCGCCGCCCGCCCCGATCGTGTTGATCTCGACCTGGAAGGTGCGGTTCGGGTAGCCGGCGATCGTTCCGTCGCTGGTCATCAACGGCGCGCCGTCCTTGATCAGGCAGACGTCGGTGCTGGTGCCGCCGATGTCACAGGTGATCACGTTCGAGTAGCCGGCCAGACCGGCGACGTAGACGGCGGCGGCGACCCCGCCGGCCGGGCCGGACAGCGCCAGGTTGATGGGCAGGCGGCTGGCCTCGTCGGTGGAGACGACACCCCCGCTGCTGGTCATGATCGACAGCGGATGCAGGTAGCCGGCGCCGGCCAGGGCGGTGCCCAGCCCGCGCAGGTAGTCCGCGACGGTGCCCCGGACGCTGGCGTTGAGCACCGTGGTGGCGAACCGCTCGTACTCGCCCTGTTCCGGCACCACGTCGGAGGAGACCGTGCAGACCAGGTTCGGGTAGCGCTCGGCGAGCCGTCGCGCCGCGGCCCGCTCGTGGGCCGGGTTGCGGTACGAGTGCAGCAGGCAGACCGCGACCGTGCCCGGACCGGCGGCGGCGACCCGGTCCAGGACCTCGTCCAGGTGGCCGGTGTCGAGCGCTTCGATGACCGAGCCGTCGGCGGCGACCCGCTCCCGCAGCGTGTGCCGCAGGGAGCGGGGCACCAGCGAGGGACGTGCCGCCTCCTTGACGCTGTAGAGCTGCGGCCGGTGCCCGAGGCCCATCTCCAGCACGTCGCGGAAGCCGTCGGTGGTGACCACGCTGACCGGGTCGCCGGAGCCCTCCAGCAGGGCGTTGGTCACCCGCGTGGTGCCGTGCACGAAGCGGTCCACCGCGTCCAGGGAGACGCCGAGCTTGGCCAGCCCTTCGAAGATCGCCGCTGCGGGATCGTGTGGCGTCGACAGGGTCTTCGCCTCGGCGAGCCGTGCGGTGGCCGGCTCGTAGACGATCACGTCGGTGAACGTGCCGCCGATGTCGACGCCGATGCAGAGCATGCGGAAGTGCCTTTCGTGGAGAGGGGGGACCGGCCGTCCGGCGGTGGTGTGCGGTGGCGGCGTCAGAAGGTGACGCCGTAGCGGCGCAGGGTGGTCCGCGTGACGGTGCGCAAGATCCAGTCGAAGAGGTAGCCGAGCAGTCCGAGGGCGAGGATGCCGACGAAGACCCACTCGGTCTTGGCGTAGTTGCGGGCGGTCCAGATCAGCGAGCCCAACCCGCTCTGCGCCGCGACGATTTCCGCCGAGACGATCGTCAGGAACGAGTTGCCCATGGCCAGCCGGGCACCGGTGACGACGTGCGGCACCGTGGACGGCAGCACCACCGACACGAGGCTGCGCAGCGGCGAGGCGCCCAGGGCGCGGGCGGCCCGCAACCGCAGCTCGTCGACGGCCAGCACCCCGGCAAGGGTGTTGAGGGCGACGATGAAGACCGTGGTGTAGAAGATCAGCGCGACCTTGGATGCCTCGCCCGGGCCGAGCCAGATGATCGCCAGGGTGACGAAGGCGATCGGCGGCACGAACCGGAAGAACTGGATGTACGGGTCGAGCATCAGTCGCAGCCAGGGGATGCAGCCCATGAGCAGCCCCACCGGCACACCGATCACGACACCGAGGGCCCAACCGGTCAGGATGCGGGTCGACGAGGCGGTGATCGAGTCCGAGAGGGTGCCGTCCCGGACCAGGTCGACGGCGCCCTGCCAGGTCAGCATCGGCGACGGCAGGAAGAACGCGGTGTAGTTGCGGCTGACCAGGTCCCAGACGAGGATGCCGAGGGCCACGGAGAGCACCGACAGCCCGATCCGGGTCAGCCGGGGCCTGGCGCCACGCCGCCGCGCCGGGCGACGCGGCGCGACGGAGGCCGGCGCCGGGTCGGTGCGTACGTCGACGGTCATCGTCCCGCCCCTTTCTGATCGCCGGTCGACCGGCCGTCGTGCCCGTCGTCGAGCCCCTGGGCCCGCAGGGTCCGGGCCACCTCCTCGCCGATGTCCTCGCGCAGCTGCCGGAACAGGGCGGCGCTGGCCGGGTCGGTGAGGTCACGCGGTCGGGGCAGGTCGCACGGGTAGACGTTCTTGATGGCGGCGGCCGGACCGGCCGTCATGGTGACGATGCGGTCGCTGAGCAGGATCGCCTCGCCGATGTCGTGGGTGACGAACAGGATGGTGGCGCCGGTGTCGCGCCAGATCCGGTCCAGCTCGACCTGCATGACCAGCCGGGTCTGCGCGTCCAGGGCTCCGAAGGGCTCGTCCATCAGGACGACGGAGGGCTCGTTGGCCAGCACCCGGGCCAGCTGGGCCCGCTGCCGCATGCCGCCGGAGAGCTGGCTGGGGAACTTGTCCGCGCTGTGGCTGAGCCCGACCATCGCCAGGTAGCGGTCCTCCACGGCGGCGCGTTGCGCCTTCGGCATACGCCGCATCCGGGGACCGAAGCTGACGTTCTGCCGGACGGTCAACCAGGGGAACAGCGCCTCCGCGCTCTGGAACACCACACCGCGTGACACGTCCGGGCCGGTGACCGGGGCGTTGCCGCAGGTGACCTCGCCGCCGGCCGGGGTGACGAATCCGGCGACCGCGTTGAGCAGGGTGGACTTGCCGCAACCGCTGGGTCCGAGCAGGCAGACGAACTCGCCTGCCGCGATGTCGAGCGTCGCCCCGCGTACCGCGTCGAAATCGCCGAAGCGGATGTCGACCTCACGCAGGGAGACGGGGGCCCCGCCCCGGCCGGTCGAGGACGACCGGCCGGGCGAGGCTGCCGTACGGGTGTCGTGGGAGGTCACACCAGACCCCTGATCATCACCGACGCAGGGTCGGCCGCCTTCTCCACGATCTTGCTGTCCTGCTGGAACTGGGCGATCTCGGCGTAGCGCTTGAGGTCCTCGTCGGTGAAGTCGCGGACCTTGCACTCCACGCCCTTGAGCAGGTTCTCCGCCTCGGCGGCCGGAACCTTGATCGCCTTCTCGGTGACCGCGCCGGCCTTGGCGGGGTCGGCGGTGAGCTGCTCGCAGGCCTGGCCGATGGTCTCGACGACCTTCTTGGCGGCGTCCTTGTTCGCCTCGTACCAGGCGCCGTCCACCCCGATCACGAGGTTGTAGACGTAGCCGATGTCGCCGCTGGTGAGCAGGATCTTGCCGCCGTTGGCGACGCCGCGCGAGGGCCACGGCTCCCACATGATGTAGCCGTCGACGTCGCCGCGCTGCAGCAGCGCCGGCATCTCGGCCGGGGAGGCGTTGACGAACTCGACGGAGTCCCGGCTGATGCCCTTGGCCGCGAGCACCTTGTTGGTGGCGTACTCGTTGACCGTGCCGGGCACCACGCCGTACTTCTTGATGCCGGTGACGTCGGCGATTCCGTCGCGGGCGACGAGCTTGATGAAGCTGGGCGACTGGGAGAAGACGGCCAGGCCCTTGATATCGCCGCGGGTGGCCCGGTTCAGTAGGCTGGACTCGGTGCTGGCGGTGAACTGACCCTGCTTGGCCAGGATCGCGTCGAGTCCGCCGGTGCCCTCCTGGAACTGGGTCACGGTGACGTTGACCCCCGACGCGGCGAACAGCTTGTCCTGGTCGGCGAGGTAGATCGGCGAGTAGGCCGGGTCGACCCCCACACCGAACGTGACGTTGGCGGACGGTTCGGCGGCGGAGCCACCGGAGCCGTCTGCCGTCTGGTTCTCCGCGCATGCGGCTCCGGCGACCGTAATCAGCAGGGCCGCGGCTGCTACCCGCAACGTGCGCATCTTCATGGCTACCTCAGTCCTTCGACTGGCTCATATGGTGGTCCGTGTTGCTTAATGTGGGACGGTACTGTGCTGTCGAGCACACAGTCAAGAGCTCAATCACCCGCTGACCAGCAGTTTGATAGATCCAGAGGCAGAATCGAGGTTCCAGTGGCTCTGAGTGCCGACCCCGAGACCTTCGGAGCGGGCCTCGACCCCGCCTCGCTGCTCCGCTGGCGATCTGTCGCCGAGCGGCACTGGAGTGGCACGGACGCCCTGCTGTACGCCCTCGGCGTGGGTGCCGGGCAGCAGGACCCCGCCGCCGAGCTGCGCTTCACCACCGAGAACTCCGCCGGTCACCCGCAGGCGGTACTGCCGACCTTCGCGGCCCTGTTCGCCGCCGACCCGCCCCCGCTCGGCGACCCGGCGGCCGTCCGTCATGCCGAACAGTCCCTCCGGCTGCACCGCGAACTGCCCGTCGCCGGTACGGCCCGCACCACCGCCACCGTCACCGCCGTACACGACCAGGGCAGCGGCGCTCTGGTCCGCGTGGTCTCCCGGATCCGTGACGGGCAGGGGCGTCCGCTGGCCACCGCCACGGCGGGCTTCTTCGTCATCGGTGCGGGTGGTTTCGGTGGCGACCGGGCCCCCGCCCCGGTGCGGACCGTCCCCGTCACCGCGCCGGACCACGAGATCCATTACCCGGTGCCCCGCGATCAGGCCCTGCTCTATCGGCTCAGCGGCGACCGCAATCCCCTGCACAGTGATCCGAGGGTGGCCGAACGCGCCGGCCTGCCGCAGCCGCTGCTGCACGGGCTCTGTACGTACGGCTACGCGGGACGTGCCCTGCTGCACGCGGTCGCCGCAGACCCGGCCCGACTGCGCGGCATCGACGCGCGCTTCACCGCACCGGTGTACCCGGGCACCACCCTGACGGTCCGCATCTGGCGCCGCCCCCTCGGCGCCGCCTTTCAGGTCTTGGACGGCGCCGGCCGGGTCGTGCTCGACCGGGGCGCGGCCTGGCTGCGGTGACCAGCGCCGGGCCGGCCCCGCCGTCTCATCGGGGCTGGAGCAGCCCGCGGTCGACCATGAAGGCCCGCAAGGTCTCGGCGTCCTCGGCGGACATCAGGCGGCGGGGGATCACCGTCGCCGGCATCCCGCCGACGAACACCACCCAGAAGTCCGGGGTGTCGGTCACCCGGGTGACCCCCTCCCAGGCGATGCCGCCGGACTCCGAGCCGCTGCGCATCATGATGTTGTCCTCGGTGATGTCGTAGGCCCCGTCGACGGCGTAGCGGCCGGAGCGACGTCGGGCCCGCAGCCGCACGAAGGGGGCGTACAGCATCGCCAGCAGGCCACCCAGGGTCATCGACACCCACAGCGGCATGAGTTGCTCGATCCACGAGGACCCCAGCGAGGCGATCAGACCGAGGACTCCGACCCCGGCCAGCACCGCGCCGACATAGCCGTACCTGCGTAGTCCGACGCTGCTGAGCACGGCGGCCACCCGCCCTGGATAGCTGGGGTCGGCGGGGACCTCGAAACGGATGTGCATCGGCGAAACGATACTGCCCCGTCCGCCCCGACCAGCGCCGCGCTACCCCCTGGCCGTGTCGGCGGACGACGCGGGAACCCGGCCCGATCGAATCTCTGCTATATATGGGAACGCTCCCAAGGGTGGCCGATCGGTCGCCGCGCGGGGAGACCAAGCCATGGAGGAGCCATGCGTAAGTTTCTTGCCGCGTTGACCGCCGCCCTGATGCTCGGCGTCACGGCCGGCAGCGTCCCGTCCGCCGCCAGCGCCGCACCGCACAAGTCGTGCCCGCGCCACCTGCTCTTCTGCGAGGACTTCGAACGGCTGCCGCGGGGCGGCGCCAGCAGCCTGAACTGGGGCATCGACACCCGCAACGGCACCCTGACGGTGGAACAGGCCCGCCGGGGCAACAAGGTGCTGCACATCCACACCGTGGACAACGGGCGGGCCTTCCTGCGGGTAGACGACTTCGAGGCACCGGGCAACCGGTTCTACGGCCGGATGCGGCTGCGGGTCGACGCCTTCCCGACCGCACCGGACTGGGCGCACTTCACCCTCGTGGAGGCGACCGGCACCGGCAGCTCGGAGATCGTCCGACCGATCGGCGGCCAGTACGCCCCCACCGTCCCGGGAATCTTCTGGGGGGTGGGCGCCGACGGCGGGCCGACCGGCGACTGGACCAACTGGCGCGAGTCCGCCCCGGTGGTCGAGGACACCTGGCAGTGCTTCGAATGGAAGCTCGACCCCAGGGACAACCGGGTCACGGTGTGGATCGACGGGGTGGCGAACCCGGAGTTGACCGCCTCCACCGATCAGCACGGCGGCAACCAGGTGCCCTTCATCCTGCCGAAGGTGAACACCGTGAAGATCGGCTGGCAGCTCTACCAGGGCGGCACCACCCCGGGTGAGTTCGACCTCTGGATCGACGACATCGCCCTGTCCACCCAGCGCATCGGCTGCTGACCGGCCGACCCCGCCCTCAGATCAGCCCGAGCGCCAGGGCGGTGAAGAGGGCGGCCAGCCAGCCCCAACCCGGAATGATCATGGCCCGCTGAATCAGGCCGATGCGCGGTGACACCTGTTCCCAGGCTCTGCCGAACTGGCCGAGCCCGAGGAACAGGGTCACCGCGACCCCACCCGAGACGACCCGCCAGGGTGTCGTGGGCAGGGTGAAGGCGCTGATGGCCGCGCTGACGGGCAGGGACAGGAAGACGACGGCACCGGCGAGGTCGTGGATCCGGTGGGCGGTGCTGTGCTGCTCGGGTATCCCGGTCGGCGCACCCGGCGGGTAGCCGAGCATCGGGTCCATCCGGAACACCCCGGAGGCGACAAGCCCGAGCCCGAAGACGGCCAGCACCACACCGAGCAGGGCGTTCGGGCCCTCCGCGAGCACGCCGACGGCCCCCGCCGTGATCGCGGAACCGGAGATCAGGAAGTTGGCCGTCTGGATCCCGCCCCGGCTGCCGAGGGCCAGCGCGCTGACCGGGTGGCGGGTCGGGGCGTAGCCCGGGCGGCTGGCCCCGTCGATGAGGAACACCAGCACGAACGACACCGCTCCGAGGGCACCCACCCACAAGGCCATCTGATCCTTCTTCCCCGTGTCGGAATATCCAGTACATCGAACACGGGGCCGGCCGACCCAGTGCCGATGGTCACCTGCCGATCGCCGCCATTGAGCGTCGGCTGCGCCGGTCGGGAGGGGCCCCGACGAGCGTCCCGGGACGGTAAAGTATCCGTACCTCGCAAGTGGACGAACCGGGCTCAGGCGTACCGATCAGTGCGGCTCTCGGCGACAGCACCGCTGCGCCGCGTCGACGGCCGCGAACACGACCCACGAGAAGAGGCGACACGGTGGGAACGAGTGACGACGAGGCCAAGCCGGCGAGCGCGGCCCGAATCTACGACTACTTCCTCGGCGGCACCCACAACTTCCCAGCCGACCGTGCGGCCGCGCAGACGATGCTCCAGGTGCTGCCGCTGGTGCCGCAAATGGCCAGGACGAACCGGGCCTTTCTGCGCCGCGCCGTACGCTACCTCGCGGAATCGGGGGTGCGACAGTTCCTCGACGTGGGCTCCGGCATCCCCACCGAAGGCAACGTCCACGAGATCGTTCAACAGGTCGAGCCCGAGGCACGCGTCGTCTACGTGGACATCGACCCGCTGGCGGTCGCGGAGAGCCTGGAACTGCTCGACGGCAACCCCTTCGCTACCGTGGTCAACGCCGACCTGCGTGATCCTCGGTCGATCCTCTCGCATCCGCAGGTCACGGCGCTGCTCGACTTCGACCGGCCGATCGGCCTCGTGTTGGGCGCGGTCCTGCATTTCGTCCCCGACGAGACGGCCTACGACGTGGTGGGTCGACTGCTCGCCGCGATGGCGCCCGGGAGTCACCTGCTCATCTCCCATGCGACGGCCGACGAGGCGCCACACGAGCAGGACGAGATCGACGTGGCCCACGACATCTACCGGCACCGGACCGCCACCCCCCTCGGGCTGCGTACCAGGGCGCAGATCGAGCGCTTCTTCGAGGGGCTCGACCTGGTCGAACCGGGCGTGGTGTGGCTGCCACTGTGGCGTCCGGCCCCGGACGACCCGCAGTACTTCGCCGACGATCCGACGCGCAGCGCCGGCATCGGTGGAGTCGGACGGATCCCGCCCCACCAGGACAGGTAGACCGTATCGATCACGTTAGGGCAGCGGGACGACGTTGCATTGTCGTCCGGTGGTGTGTGATCAGCTTGCCGAACTCGGAGTCGCAGTGCTCGGCTGCTGATCGCGCAGGATCGTGCGGGCCTGCATGAGGGCGAACCCGAGCAGGTTCAGCCCGCGCCAGCCTGCGGGGTCGATGGCGTCCGGATGGTCGGCGGCCAGGCCGATGCCCCAGACCTGGTCGAACGGGCTGGCCTCCACCAGCACCCGCTCCCCGGTGTCGAGCAGATATGCACCCAGGGCCCGATGCTGGTCGAACTTGGCCCGGTTGCCGGTCACCACGATGTCGAAACGGTGCCGTTGCCAGGTCTGCGGGTCGAAGCCGACGACCCGCCGACCCAGGGCCTTCACCGCCTCCGGCGAATCCACCGTCAGGATCTGAGCGGCCCGGGCGTGGTCGTCGAAGAGGACGGCCTTTCGCCACATCATGTAGTGCTCGGCGGTGGCGAAGCGTAGCCCGTCGAGGGTGAACGGAGCCGGCCACCACTGACTCAGGCACTCGGCGCCGATGCGGCCGTCGGCCCGCGGCTGGTGGCCCCAGAAGAACAGGTAATCCACCCGGGAACCCGCACTCACGGCGGCGATCAGTTCGGCGACATTGCCCACGGACGTGACCATGCCCGCGAGTGTCGCACCGCGGAACCTGCCGCACCATCGTGTCTCAGGGTCGGCCGCCGGCCGGGACCCCCTGATTGCACGAGGTCTTGCTATGCAAGGTATCTTGCTTTCATGGACAGCGCACGCGAGCGGATCACCACCAACATCCGCAAGGGCGTCCTTGAGTACTGCGTGCTCGCGTTGCTCTCGCAGCGCGACATGTACGGCCTGGAACTGGCGGACTGGCTGGCCGCCCGAGGTCTGATCGCCAGCGAGGGCAGCCTGTACCCGATGCTTGCCCGGATGCGGCAGGCGGGCAGCGTCGAAACCCGCTGGCTGACCCCCGAGCAGGGTCATGCCCGGCGGTACTACGCGATCACCTCCCAGGGCCGGGCGCAGTTGCGGGTGTTCGCGGCGGTGTGGCGTGACATCCAGCCGCACGTGAACGAATTGATAGCGGAGGAAACATGAGCAACAGCGCCCTGCCCGAGGCGGCGGAGACCTACCTTCGGGCGCTCGCCGCCGAGCTGGCCGACGCGCCACCGGACACCGTACGGGAGATCATCGAGGGGGTCCGGGGGCACATCGCCGAGGCCCTGGACAGCGGACGCCCGCTGGACCAGGCCCTGGCCGGTCTCGGCAGCCCGCAGGCCGTGGCGGCGCAGGCACGTGAGGAACTCGTCCCGGCCCACCGGGCCGGGGACCGGGTGGCCGGTGTCGGCCGGGCGCTGCGGATGGTCGCCGTGGTGCTCGGCGTGCTGACCGCGGTGTGTGTGAGCTTCCTGCTGCCCTCCACCGCCCTGCCCTCGGATCTGGCCGGTCCCGAGGGCCAGAGCATCATGCGACGCCTGGGCCCCGGGTTCGCCATGCTCACCCTGCTACCGGCGCTCATCGCGGCCGTTCCGTTCGTCGTACCCCCCAGGGTGCGCGAGGTTACCGGGGTGGTCGGTGCCGGGGTGCTGACCGCACTCGCCTGCGCCACCGGTGAGGTCGGTCTGTACTACCTCCCCCTCGTGCTGATGCTGTGGGCGGCGACGGTGGTGCCGTGGGTGATGCGGCGGCGGATCGGCCGGGCCGCCCTACGGTCCTGGCGCCTAGTCGCAGCGGGGGCGGTGATCCTGCCCGGGCTGCTGCTGGCGCTCTCCGTGGCCACCGGCTCGTTGGGCATCGAGTGGCTGGGCGTGCTGCTGTGGATCGTCGGGCCGCTGGTCGTCGGAGCCCTGTGCGCCCTCGGCCTCCGGATCGGGTACGCCCTGACCGCCCTGGCCGGTGCGCTGGTCATGGCCTTCGCGATCACCGAGCGGGGCTTCCTGTTCGCGGCCTTCTGGGTGTTCGGTGGGCTCTACCTGATGATCGGGACGACCGGTGTCGTCACGACCCGTCCCGAACAGCGTCCGGTCGGGCCGACCCAGGGCGGCTACCACGACGCGGATCGAGGTGATGCTTCCGGCGGGCATCGACGGCCCACCGGGAGCTAGGCTGCCCGCGTGGCCGATGCCGAACTGGTGACGAACGAGGAGCGCCTGCGCCGCTTCGAGGCGATCACCGACAGGGCTCTGTCGGGGCTGAACATCGCCGATCTGTTCGATGAGCTGCTTGAGCGGGTCCGGGACCTGCTCAAGGTCGACACTGCGACCATCCTGCTGCTGGACGGCCATACCGGCGAACTCGTCGCCACGGCCGCCAAGGGCCTGGAAGAGGAGGTACGGCGCGGATTCCGCATCCGGGTCGGGCACGGCTTCGCCGGCCGGGTGGCAGCCACCTCGGCACCGGTGATGATCTACGACGTCACCCCGGCCGACGTGGTCAATCCCATCCTGCTCGACGCCGGCATCCGGGCCCTGCTGGGGGTGCCGATGCTGGCCAACGGCAACCTGGTCGGGGTGCTGCATGTCGGTTCCCTGACCCTGCGGCGGTTCGGCCCCGAGGACGTACAGCTGCTGCAACTGGTCGCCGACCGGGCCAGCTCCGCCGGCCAGGTCCGGGCCCAGATCCTCGACCGGCAGGCAGCCCTGGCCCTGCAACGCAGCCTGCTGCCCGGCCGGCTGCCGGAGATCGCCGGCCTGGACCTGGCCGCCCGGTACGTGCCCGGTCACGACCTCGGCATCGGTGGCGACTGGTACGACGTGTTCGCCCTGCCCTCCGGCTGGCTGGGCGCGGTGATCGGCGACGTCTCCGGGCACGGACTGCCCTCCGCCGTCGTCATGGGACGCATCCGCAGCGCCCTGCGCGCCTACGCCCTGGACCGGGACGACCCGGCCGAGGTGCTGACCGCCCTGGACCGCAAGATCCACCATTTCGAGGCCGGCACCCTGACCACCGCCCTCTACGCCCTCATCGCCCCCGACCGCGCCTCGGTGCACCTGTCCTGCGCAGGCCACCTACGGCCGCTGCTGGCCGTACCGGGCGAACCCACCAGCCTGGTGGACCTCGTCGTGGACCGACCCTTCGGGGTGGGTGCGCCGCTCGCCAGCCGGCACACCACCGTGGTGGACCTGCCGCCGGGCGCAACCCTCGTCTTCTACACCGACGGACTGGTCGAACGCCGCGGCGAGCTGATCGACACCGGCATCGAACGACTGGCCGCCGCCATCCGGTCGGGACCCGCCGAGGCGTTGTGCGACCACATCATGGCCGCCACCATCGACGAGCCCCCGACCGACGACGTGGCCCTGCTGACCATCCGTCGCCACGACTGAACCGAATCAGGGCAGACCCAGCACCCTGGCGAGGGCCTCGGCGGTGCCCGGATGGGCCCGCACCAGGGCAGCCGCCCGGGAGTCCGGCGCCCCCTCGTCCGGACTGCGCCAGTCGCCCTGGACGCCGAGCAGGGCGGCCAGGGCCTCCACCGGCTCCCGGTGGTCGGCCAACAGGCCGTGCACCTGCCCCACCGGCCGGCGCGGGATGACCGGTGCGGCCGTCGGGGTGGTGCCCGACCAGGGCGGCACCCAGGAGTCCAAGGCGGCCAGGGTGCCCGGGAAGGTACGCCCGGCCTCCCGCACCAGCAACGGCACCAGCTCCGGCCCGTGCTGGCGCAGGGTGGTGACCAGGTTGGGCAGCCAGGGCAGCAGCACCGGGTCGGGTAGCCGGGCGAAGGCGGTGGACATGGTCTCCACCACGAACGGCGCCAGCCCCGGCACCGGTTCCAGCGCGTGCACGAAACCGGACAGGTACTGCGGGAAGGCCGGCACCACCAGCGGGTTGGCCAGCAGTTCCCGGCAGCGCTCCCGCAACTGGGCCAACGGCAGCATGCCCAACTGGTGGTGGGCCGCCCAGCCCAGGGCCACCTTGGCCGGGGCCTGCGGATGGGACTGGGCCAGGGCCAGTTCGAGCTGGGACCGGTCGCAGCCCAGGGACAGCGCCAGGCTCTCCAGGCTGAACAGGAACCCCAGCATCGCCCCGACCTGCCGTACCCCGGTCTCGGCGTCGACGAAGGCGGTCGGCAGCAGGGTGCAGTAGTGGGCGTACCCCGTGGTCACGAAGGCCTCGCACCAGGCCGGCAGCCGGGCCGCGGTGGCCTGGTGGTGCGCCAGCAACCGGCGGATGCGGCGCAGCACCTCCGGGGCCTCGTCGACCGTGCGTTCACCGGCGAGCAGCTCGACCGCCCGGGCGCCCAACTCCTCGACCAGGCGGGGACTGTTCAGCAGGGTGGTGGCGTCCTCGACCGCCGCCAGGGCACTGACGATGGTCGCCCCGGGCCCGTGTGCCGCCCGACGCAGGCGCTGCTCCAGCACCTGCTCGATGGTCACCCCCTCGTAGCCGAGTTCGATGAGCGCCCGCTGGTGGCGGCCCAGTGCCAGATCCCAGCTCTCCTGGATGGACCGGTGGCCCAGCCGACGCTCACCCATGATCGGCCGGACCGCCCCGGGCGGCAGCAGGTGCCGCAGCATCCACAGCAGATCCGAGCAGCCGGCCAGCTCCGGGTTGCCCTGCAGGTCCAGCAGGGCCCGCTGCACGGTGCGTTTCTCCAGGTCCAGACCGAGGGGCGCAAGCCGGTGCAGCACGTCCCGGGCCAGCGGCGGCAGGGCGTCGTAGCCGACCTGGCCGATCCGATCCCCGCCCAGCAGGATCTCGCAGAGCCGCCGCACGTCCCGCCGACCGGGTACGACATCCTTCTCGATGCAGGTCACCGCCGCGTCGGCGAAGTCGTACGGGGTGGGGCGGGCCCGGTTGCGCAGCCCGGCCAGCAGGATCGAGGTCTCGAACACCGCGATCGCGTCGGCGGTGCTGGCCAGGTACCCGTTGCGGCGGGCCAACCGGACGATGTCCACACACCAACTGCGCAGCTCCGCCTCGTCCAGCCCGTCCGGGGTCGGCGGCGCGGCGAGGAAACCGGAGAGCCGGTCAGTGACCGCCGCAGCTGGCGTCGGGGCCGGCCTGCCCCGCCCCTTGCGGCCGGTCGCCCCCCGCTGCCCCCCCAGCCGGTACGGCTTTACACCTGAGGCGCTCACCGTCTTGTTCCAGGTGGCGGCGGCGATCGACACCGATCCGGGGGCCAGGCCGAACTGGGCCTCGATCGCGGAGTGGCTGGACGGGATCAGCCCGTACTGCCACCGGGTGGCGGTGCGGCCGGTGATGTCGAAGTCGGGGGCGGGGGAGTCCAGGCCGAACTGCTCGACCCGGCTGGCGGCGTGGAAGGCCCCGCAGACATACATACAGTCCGCCGGGTCCGCGCCGGTGGCCGCCAGATGCTGCCGGATCCTGGTCCACATGTAGCGTTCGCGGTCCTCGTCGCGATCGGTGCGCTCCGATTCGGCGGGCCGCAACCGTCGGAACAGGCTGCCGATCAGCACCATCACCTGGCGGTAGGTGTCATGGTCGGCGGCGGCCAGGGGCCGTTCGACGTAGCTGTCCCACCACTCCGACCAGTGCCGCACCTTGCCGTGGTGCAGCAGGTACGCCTCCAACTCGGCGAACCGGGGCCGCAGATCCCCGATCTCCACCCCTACCGCGTCACCGTGCAGCGCGGCCTGTTCGTCGGCCCCGTCGGGAGGGGACTCCTCCGGCCCTGGGGACTCCGCCCGTGGTGACCACTGGAAGACGTGGTCGGTGGAGCGGTCCACCAGCACCAGCTCCACCCCCGGGGTCTCCAGCGCGTACGCGATGGCCTGGTATTCCGCGGAGGCCTCGGTGACGGGCGCGATCACGCTCAGCGGCGCCCAGGCGGCGGGGAAGCCGTCGAGTTCCGAGGCGAACGCCTGCACGGCCACCGGCAGCCGGCAGTTGCGCAACTCCGTCAGCACCGGCTGGAGATCCTCACACAGCTCCAGGTAGATCACCCGGGGCTGCTTCTCGCGCAGTCGGCGCACCATGGCCAGCGCGGATGCCGGCGAGTGATGACACACCGGAAAGATCTCCAGCCGTTCCCCCAGGGCCCGGTCGACGTCGTCGACCAGACCGGTGAGGATGTCGGCCAGGGCGTCCGGGCCCTCGGCGAACGCGGCGGCCGCCTCGGTGAGCTGCTCCCGCAACGCGGCGAACGCGCCGACGGACGCCGGGGCGGCGGTGGGGGCGGTCATGACAGGGCGGCGATCGACTGTCGGCCGCCGTCGAGGAAGTCGTTCC
The DNA here is from genome assembly GCF_043198155.1 of Micromonospora sp. NPDC048871. NCBI lineage: Bacteria > Bacillati > Actinomycetota > Actinomycetes > Micromonosporales > Micromonosporaceae > Micromonospora > Micromonospora sp. NPDC048871. Next base: position 397,420 of record NZ_JBICUM010000005.1, read on the forward strand.
ACTCGCCGCCGTCCTGCTTGGCCCGTGGCTCCACCACGGCGTGCAGGTACTTGTTGAGGATCGCCAGGTCCTCCGGGCTGCGGCGGGCCAGGGAGCCCACCAGCGACCCGGCCAGGGTGCCGGCCCGCAGGGTGCGGTCGCCGAAGAACTGGCTGTGCAGGATGGCGTCCTCCAGCACCCCGATCTGCTCGGCGGTGGACAGCGCCGACTCCAGCTTCTCGTCGTCGCTGGTGGCCGAGGCGGCGGCGGCCCGCAGGTCGGCGAAGCTCTGCAACAGGATGTCCAGCAGGGTCGGCGGCACCTCCAGCTCGACCTGGTGGCGGCGCAGCAGCTCCTCCGTACGGAATCGGACGATCTCCGCCTCGCTGCGCTTGTTGGTGATCACCGGGATCCGGACGAAGTTGAACCGCCGTTTCAACGCCGAGGACAGGTCGTTGACCCCCCGGTCCCGGCTGTTCGCGGTGGCGATGATGGAGAACCCGGGCTTGGCGAAGACGATGTTGTCGTCGTTGAGTTCGGGGATGGAGACGTACTTCTCCGACAGGATGGAGATCAGGGCGTCCTGCACGTCGCTGGTGGAACGGGTCAACTCCTCGAAGCGGCCGATCACCCCCTGCTCCATCGCCGTCATGATCGGCGACGGGATCATCGACTCGCGGGACTGCCCCTTGGCGATGACCATGGAGACGTTCCACGAGTACTTGATGTGGTCCTCGGTGGTGCCGGCGGTGCCCTGCACCACCAGGGTCGAATTACGGCAGATCGCCGCGGCCAGCAACTCGGCCAGCCAGCTCTTGCCGGTGCCCGGGTCACCGATGAGCAGCAGACCCCGATCCGAGGCCAGGGTGACGATGCTGCGCTCGACGAAGCTGCGGTCACCGAACCACTTCTGCGGGATGTCCCGGTCCAGGCCGTCGGCGCGCTCCGAACCCAGGACGAACAACCGGACCATGCGGGGGCTCAACCGCCACGAGTACGGCTTGGGGCCGGTGTCGACCGACTCCAGGTAGTCGAGTTCGTCGGCGTACTTGACCTCGGCGGGGGCACGCAACATCTCGGACATGAGGGGTGTCTCTCCTAGGTGAGGAAGCTCTTGAGCTCGAAGACGAGTTTGCGGATGTGGCCGGAGATGACCGGGGTGCCCAGGTCCTTGAGGCGTTGCCGGAACCAGGGGTTGACGCTCTGCTGACCGGAGCTGCTGACCGAGCCGACCGGGATGAACCTGACCCCCGACCGGTGCACCGCCTCGATGCTGTCGAACAGCGGCTGGGAGCGGTCGAACTCGTAGAAGTCCGAGATCCACACCAGCACGGTGTTCTTCGGCTCGACGATCTTCGGGCGGGCCATCGCCATCGCCACCGGCCCGTCGTTGCCACCGCCGAGGTTGGTCCGCAGCAGCACCTCGAAGGGGTCGTGCACCCAGGGGGTCAGGTCCAACGCCCGGGTGTCGTAGGCGATCAGGTGCACGTCGACCTTGGGCAGCCCGGCGAAGATCGACGCCAGGATGGTGCAGTTGACCATCGAGTCGACCATCGACCCGGACTGGTCCACCACCACGATCAGCCGCGACGGGGTGGTCTTGCGGGCGGTCTGCCGGTAGTAGAGCCGGTCGACGTAGAGCCGCTCGTCCTCCGGACTCCAGTTGGGCAGGTTCTTCCAGATGGTGCGGTCCAGGTCCAGGTTGCGGAACACCCGCTTCGGTGGCACCGACCGGTCGATCGCGCCGACCGTGGTCTGCTCCACCTGGGTACGCAGCACCTGGGCGACCTCGTCGACGAAGCGCCGGATCAGGGACTTGGCGTTGGCCAGCGCCACCCCGGACAGGTTGGCCTTGTCCCGCAGCAGCTGCTCGATCAGCGACATGCTCGGGGTGAGCTGCCGGGCCAGCGTCGGATCGGCCAGCACCTCCCGCAGGTGCATCCGGTTGACCAGATCCCCCTCGATACCGGCGAGGACGGGACCCAGCCCGGTGCCCTCCCGGCGCAGCTCGCCGGCTTCGCCGCCGAGGGCCTGCTCGAACCAACCCGCGTCGGACTGCCACCGGGCCAGTTGACCGGCGCTGACCGGCCCCGCACCGGTGGCGAAGACGTTCAGCAGCAGCTTCGACACCAGCGCCGCCCGCCGCACCTCGGCCTCGCCCGGCCGGTGCGCCTCGCCGGTGGCTGCGGTCTCGCCGTCGGCCCCGGTCTCGGTGTCCGTGAGCAGGCCGCGTAGTTCGTCGGCGAGCTGCGGGAACCGCTGGACCACGTTGTCCACCGACACCGTCGGGTCCAGCAGGATGGCGGGCAGGCCCAGGTCCTCGACCACGGCCATGCTCGCCGATTCCAGGGTGGGCTGCTCGTCCGGGTCGAAGATGCGGGCCAGCAGCCGCCAGTAGAGCACCTGGCGGCGATTGGCGGCGGCCAGGTCGCTCGGGGTGAGGTCGGAGTCGGTCATCGGCGCAGCAACCGTCCCGCCCGCTCGCGCAGCACCGCCACCGCGTCGCCCGCCTTGGCCTCGGCCTTCGCCACCTTCGGATCGGTGATCCCTTCGGCCCAGTCGCCGTTGTGCGCCTCGACGGGTTTGCGTTTGACGGTGGCCTGCACCGCCAGCGGCTGCACCAGCCAGCGACCCCCGTCGAAGCGCAGCAACCCGAGGCAGCACGACGAGGCGGCGACCAGCGCGGGCGTCAGCGGCCCGGCCGCCGGCAGCCGGTCGACGGCGACCGGAAGGTCCTGGTCCTCCCAGCCGAGGGTCAGCCCGTAGTCGTCCTGCCGCACCGTGTAGCCCTCCAACAGCACCGGTTCCGCGATCGCCGCCGGATGGCGATCCAGCGGCGCGGTGGCCGCCGCGACCGCCGTGGCGAGCAGCAACCGGGCGGTGGCGAACGGGTCGGCCGGCTCCCCGACCCGGGCCTGACCGTCGACCCACCGCAGCTCCCCGCCGTGCAACGGCAGGTCGGTGACGATCACCGCCCGCCGTTGCGCCAGCGTGGCCAACAGCACCGGATACGCCTGCAACAGCCGCCACACCGCCGGCCCGGTGATCGTCTCCACCTTCGCCGCCGCCACGGTCGTACGCACCAGCCGGGCCGCCTGGCCGTCGGCCGGTTCGAGGACACCGTGCACCTGCACCCCGACGGCGGTGCCGTGCTCGTGGATGTCCACGCCGAGCGGCAGCAGACGACCGGAAACCGTCTCGACCTCGCCCTCCGGAACCGACCAGTCCTGCGCCAGCAGCACCCCCCGGGACCACAGATCCGCCCAGCGCCGCGCCGGCACCTGCGCCATCATGGCCACCGGAAGGCTGGCCCGCAGCTCGGCGGCGAGACCATCCAGCAGCACCGCCAACCGGCGCAGCTCCGGCTCGGCCAGGGCCGCCTCGACCGGCGTCCCGACGCCCGAGAGCAGGTCATGGTCGACCCCGCGCCAACCCGCCACCGCCGTCTCGTGCAGCCAGGCCCGCGCCGCGCCCCGAGGCGAAGACACCTCAGCCGGTACGCCCACCGACGCCGACCACGGCGTCCGCTCGCGCCCGACGGCCGCGTCGAACTGGCCCAGCAGCGCGTCGTGAGTCGCCCCCAGCAGGGCCGACCGGGCACCGGCCAGAGCGGCCAGGTCTTCCTGGCTGAACGATCCGGCGGTCACCTTGCCCACCGCCTCGGCCACCCGATCGTGCAGCGGGGTGCCGGCGACCGCGTCGGCCAGGGCGGCCAGCGCGGCGGCGGCCTCCTCACCGACTCGCGCGAACCCACCGACCAGGGCGTCGTCGAAACCGGCGATCACCGCATCGGCGTCGGCCAGCCCCACCGGGGCCTGCTCCTGCAACTGCGCCAGTTGAGTGCTCAGCATCAGCGTGCCGCCCCGGTGGCCGGGAACCAGTGCAGCTCGGGCAGCGCGGTGGTGCTGTCCGGCAGTTCGAGGTAGGCCAGGTGACGCAGGAACCGGCTGAACACCACCGCGGCCGGGGTCGGCTCGTGCCGGGTGTCCATCCGGGCCAGCAGGTCGGCTCCGCCGCGTACCCCCTCACCGGCGTCGACCCGCAGATAGCGGGCGACCCGGTCCACGCCGTACTGGAGAACGGCCTCCTCGGCGAGGGCCTCCAGGTGCTTGCAGGGCGCGCCGCGCAGCCCGCCGCAGGGCCGGTTGTTGTTGGTGCTGCAATGGTAGGCGTGGGTGCCGGCGGCCACGGACGAGACGTAGACCCGTTCGATGTCCGAACCACTGGAGACCACACCCTGTAGCCGTCCGTCGGCCAACTCGACGAAGGGCACCTTCGCCAACTTGCGTGGCCGGGCGGGCGGCACCACCGCCAGCACGCTACGTCCCCGCCAGGCCGCCCCGTCAGCGTCCGTCACCTGATGTCCTCCCCGCCCCCGTCGCGGACACCGTCCGCCCATGGTGAAGCCGCACCGACCGCTGTCGGCACCGCCATGACGGGGAGGATCATGTCGGATGGCTACGACACTTCACCGCCGCCGTCCGAGCCTCGGGACACCACCCCCCGCCCCCGCCCCGCCCCCCTGCCCCCTGCCCGTCGATCATGAGGTTGGCGGCGGTAGTCGATCTCTGGAATGCCGCTAACGTCATGGTCAACGGGGTGTCTCTCCCGCATAGCGTTGCGCTTGGAGGCTTGTGCGAAGTCGTGTGAGTGGGCGGCTTCGGTGAGATATGTACGATCCGTTCATGCGGTATGAGCAGACGATCACGGTGCGGGCCGATCAGGCGCGAGCCTGGGCGGTGCTGGCCGCGGTGACCACTTGGCCGCAGTGGACCAGTTCAATGCGGGAGGTGCAGCCGCTCGACGGCGACGAACTGGCGCTCGGGCACCGATTTCGGGTCAAGCAGCCCGGCATGCCGGCCCTGGTCTGGCGGGTCAGCGCGCTACAGGTTGGTGACTCGTTCACTTGGGAGACTCATTCGCCTGGTGTGCGTACCTCCGGGTTCCACCGGCTGGCCGCCAACCCGGACGGCACCACTTCGATCACCGTCGGCCTGGACCAGACCGGGCCAGTGGCGCGACTGCTCGACCTGCTGATCGGCGCCAGGACCCGGCGGTTCCTGGCCCTGGAGGCCGCCGGACTCAAGGCAGCCAGCGAAAGCTGACTGGGCGACACCCCTGCCACTCGGTCACCAAATGCCCCCCGTCGGCGGTCCTGAAGGGTCGGTGAGGCCGACGACCGTGGCCAGTCGCGCCACGTCGGCCGCCGCCGGTCCACCCCGGATGACCTCGGCGAGCAGGGTACGAGCAACCGGACGGTTACGGACCTCGGCGGTGTCGCCGAGGCGGTGGGTGGCCAGGGACCGGGCCACCTGGAACGGCAGCCACCCCGAAGTGGCCTGCCACCGCCAGCCGGTGCGCCTCCACCCACTGGGCAACCAGTGCCCTATGCCTTTTCCAGCACGATCAAGCGGTACTCCAGCCACCGCCGCGACAATCCCGCCTGCAACGCCGATCCGCCGATCATGTTGGCCCAGAACGGCATCTCCACCAGACGGTCACGGAGCCGTGGCACCGCTGCGGTGGCACCCACCGCCACCTTGATGAGGCGGTCGCGGGGCCGACCGAGATGCAGATATGCGGTCAGATCCAGATCCTCGACCAGGCGCAAGCCGGCGCGCTCAGACATGGCGGCCAACTCGGCGACAGTGTGCAGACTTCCGACCCGCCACCCGGCGCGGAACTGGTCGAGACAGCGCTCGCGGGCGGCCAGCCCGCGATCCTTCTCGGTCATCCAGTCGTCGCACAGAATCAGGCGGCCGCCGGGACGCAGGCGATCCACCAGGGATGCAAGCAGCTTCTCAAACGACGGCGAGTGCACGACCGCCTCGACGGCGACCATCGCGTCGTAGTGCGGCTCGGCGGGCAGCTCGGCGAAGTCAGCGCAGATCACCTGGCAGCGGTCGGTCAGTCCCTCGCGGGCGAGCCGTTTCGCGGCGATCTCGGCCTGCACCCGGCTGATGGTCACCCCGGAGATGAACCCGCCGACCTCCTGGGCCAGGCGCACCACTGTCCCGCCGACGCCACAACCAAGGTCGAGCACCCGTGCGGTGCCCGCCGGAATGTGCCCGCGCAGACGCTCGATCATCAGGCGATTGACCGTGTCCATGGCCTGGGCCGCGTTCGCGACATCCGGGGTCCACACACCTCGGTGGATAGCGTCACTGCCCGGGCTCTCGGCCACCAGAAGAAACCGGCGGGTGTTGTCGTCGTAGTAGTCAGCGACACGATCAACATGGCCCGGTGCGACGCGCTCAGATGTCGAACTCATCGACGCAAGCTAGCACGGCAGATGAGCAGCAGTTACACGGAGAGTAACCGTACCGTTGCGTGTTCCGATCCAGGCTGATAGCTGACCTTCAATGGGTGAGGCCGACGACCGTCGCCAGTCGCGCGACGTCGGCCGCCGCCGGTCCGCCCCGGATGATCTCGGCGAGCAGGGTACGAGCGACCGGACGGCTGCGGACCTCGGCGGGCGCGATCCGGTCAGCCGCCAGCAGAACCTGCCCGGCCCGCAGGTGCTGGCCGGCGTCGAGGTACATGCGGGCAGCGTCGACGAGGTGGGCGGCGCGATGCTCCGGCGGCAGGCGCGACCAGCCGCTGCTGCGGATGACATGCTCGTGGCGTAGCACCGCCTCGGCGGTGTCGCCGAGACGGTACGCGGCCAGGGACCGAGCCGCCTGGACGGCAGCCTTCCCACAGCCGGTGTGCTGGGCGTCGGTGTCGCCGGTGTGCCGGTCGGCGAGGGCGGCGGCCCGATCCAGCAGGTCGTGAGCGTTGCGGCGGTCCCCGTAGCCGGCGGCGGCTAGCCCGGCCTGGAGGTAGAGGCTGCCGCGTACGGTGTCGTCGTCTGCGGGGTTCGCTGCGGCCAGGGCGGCGGTGAGGGCGATCCGGTGGTGGCCGAGGGCGCGCAGGGCCTGGGCGACGGCGACGGTCGCGACGGCGGCGAGGGTGGGGTCACCGGCGGCGGTGGTGACCGCCCGGTCGGCGGCGAGCCAGGCGAGGTCGGGGTGGTCGAGTTTGACCAGCACATTGGCGGTCAGCCGATAGGCGGAGACCAGAAGGGTGCCGCCGGTGGCGTCGAGCAGGTCGGGCAGGGCACCGAGCAGTTGTGGGTAGCGGGCGTGCTGGTAGGCCATCCAGGCGTACGCGACCTGGCCGCTGGCCTGCTGTGCGGCGACCGTGCGCCGGGGTCGGTTGTGGTAGCAGGCGAGCGCCGCCCGCACCGCCTCGACCCCGTCGCGGCCGGCTGACGTCGGTGGTGGTCGGCGGGGGCCGAGCAGCATCTGCGGGTCGAGACGCAGCACCTCGGCGATGTCCCGGATCACCGAGTACCGGTCGAGCCGACGTACGCCGCGTTCGACCTTGTCGACCCAGCTTTTCGACTTGCCGAGCCGATCGGCGAACGCCTGCTGGCTCATGCCCCGGTGGGCGCGCAACTCGGCCACCCGCCGCCCGAGGGGTACGGAGTTGTGGTCGCGCCGGTGGGTCATCGGCCGCCCCCGGCGGGGGGCATCGTGTGGGTGTGCTCCCCGCAGCGCGGACACCACCGCGACTTCACCTTGAACGCGAGTAGCCCAAGCAGGAAGCCCGGCACCAGCCCGCCGAGTACAACCGACACGACCTCGTGAAGCACGATCTCCCTCATTTCCTGATCGGGGTAGAGGGGCCGGGGTCTCTGCACCGTTGCCCCTCGTGACAGTTCGCGATATATGCGAAAGGTTGCCGGAGCGTCACGGACGGTTGCACCGCTGGCGTGTGACCATAAGGGGACGTCTACGAAAGGTCCCCGTGGGCATGGCGCGAAACGATGACCTCCGGCAAGCGATGGCGACAGCCGGACTCACCGCTGCTGACCTGGCCGAACGCTGCGAAGTGGACGCGAAGACCGTGGAAAGGTGGGTCAGTCGGGGGCGCGTGCCCCATCCCCGCTCAAGGGTGCGTGCGGCCGCGGTGCTGGGCAAAGATGTAGATGTGCTGTGGCCTGAGATCATCCGACGCGCTGCGAAGGTAGGGACTGTCAACGGCCAATCAGATTTCCCCGTAGGCGGCCAGTAGTTTTCCCCGCTGGCGGCCATGGTTTTTCCCCGGTGGCGGCCAGGTAGTTCCCCGC
>NZ_JBICUM010000006.1:0-386535 GCF_043198155.1 Micromonospora sp. NPDC048871
TGGCACTGGCTTATCAAACACCCTGTTGAGTTCTCAAAGAACAACCACACACCATCAGACAACCCACCAGGGCCACCATCCGGGGCTACCGTTCCGCTCCCGCACCCGCCGCTCTCGCGCCGGGCACTTTTACTACGTTACCCGGTGGTTTCCGCCGTGTCAAATCGACTTGCGCCGCTTTGTCACGCTTCCACCCGTTCTCCGGGCACCCCAAGCTGATCGGCTTGCGCCGTTCGTATCGGGGTTTCGGCAGGCCAGCCGCTGCGGTCTCCCGCTAGCGCGCCTGGGGCCCTGCCGGCGGCCAACCATACCCGGTCGGTTCCGCCTCGCCAAATCCGCCTCGCGACGGGTTCGGGGCACCGCCCGGCCCGGTCTCGAAGCGGTAGTGCCGCTCGTTCCCGGGGTCGACCTGCGCTCCGGCCTTCGGATCTTTCGACCCGTTTCGTCCGTTCCGCGCTGACGGAGAGAAAGTTACGCGTCCGACGGATTGAACGTCAAATCCGCCGGACGCGTCGCGCGTCACACCCCCTGGCCGGGCCTCACCGGACCTCGCCGGGAACCTCCAGCTCCACCCCGGCGAAGGACCGCTTGCCCCGACGCAACACCAGGTACCGGCCGTGCAGCAGGTCCTCCGGCCCGACCACGGCGTCGACCTCGGTCACCCGGTTGTTGTTGACGTAGGCGCCACCCTCGGTGATCACCCGGCGGGCCTCCTTCATGCTGGGCACCAGGCCGGACTCCTTGAGCAGGACGGCCACCTCCGGCAACTCGTCCAGGCGTACCAGGCCGGCTTCGGTGAGGGCGGCGCGCAGGGTGGCTGGCGACAGCTCCGCCAGGGAGCCACGACCGAACAGGGCCTGACTGGCGGCGACCACCTGGGCCATCTCCCGCTCACCGTGCACCAGGGTGGTGAGTTCCTCGGCCAGGGCACGCTGGGCGGCACGGGAGGCCGGCCGTTCCGCGGTCTCCTTCTCCAGCGCTTCGAGTTCCTCCCGGGAGCGGAAGCTGAAGTAGCGCAGGTAGCGCCCCACGTCCCGATCGTCGACGTTGATCCAGAACTGGTAGAAGGCGTACGGGCTGGTCATCTCGGGGTCTAGCCAGACCGCCCCGCCCTCGGTCTTACCGAACTTCGAGCCGTCGGACTTGGTGACCAGGGGGGTGGTGAAGCCCTGCACCGGTCCGGCGCCCCGACGACGGACGTAGTCGACCCCGGCGGTGATGTTGCCCCACTGGTCGGAGCCGCCGAACTGGAGTTGGCAGCCGTGCCGGCGGTGCAGTTCGAAGAAGTCGTTGGCCTGGAGCAGCTGGTAGCTGAACTCGGTGAAGCTGATGCCGCTCTCCAGCCGGGCCCGGACCACCTCCCGGGCCAGCATCTTGTTGACCGGGAAGTGCTTTCCCACGTCCCGGAGGAACTCCACCACCGACATCTCGCCGGTCCACTCCAGGTTGTTGACCAGCTGGGCCGCGTTGTCACCGGTGTACGACACGAAGGGCGCCAACTGGTCGCGGATGCGCTGCACCCAGCCGGCCACCACCTCGGGCGGGTTCAGGGTGCGCTCGGCGCTCTCCTTCGGGTCCCCGATCTGCCCGGTCGCGCCGCCGACCAGCAGCAACGGGCGGTGTCCGGCCAGTTGCAGACGACGTGCCGTGGTCACCTGCATCAGGTGGCCGACATGCAGGCTGGGCGCGGTCGGGTCGAACCCCACATAGAAGACGGCCGCCGGGCCGTCGAGCAGTGCGCGCAGCTCGTCGGGGTCGGTGGAGTCCTGGATCAGGCCGCGCCACCGCAGGTCGTCTAGGAAGGAGTCCCGCCCGGCCGGCGGGAGGTTGCTGTCGGTCACGGTCACCGATTCTCCCCCATCAGCGCCTCCGGGCCCTACCGGGTTGGCAGGCCTGCGACCTCGGTAGGGTGACCCTGCCAAGATCGAGGAGGCCGCCATGGAGATGTCCCAGCTCTCTACCGGGTTCTTCGCCCTGCTCGGCTTGGAGTACGGCGAGGTCAGCGGGGACCGGGTGACGGTCCGTTGGCGGGTACGCCCGGAGCTGCTCCAGCCGTACGGCATCCAGCATGGTGGGGTCTACTGCTCGGTGGTGGAGACGGCGGCCAGTGTGGGTGCCGGTCTCTGGTTGGGCGAGCGCGGCCGGGTGGTCGGGGTGTCCAACCAGACGGACTTCCTGCGGTCCGTCGGCGACGGGGAGTTGACCGCGGTCGCCACTCCGGTGCACCGGGGGCGTACCCAGCAGTTGTGGCAGGTGGAGATCACCGACGCCACGGATCGGCTGGTCGCCCGGGGACAGGTCCGCCTGCAGAACCTCTACCCCGACAGCTGAGCAGGTAGCTCCACACCGATGCCGTGACCGGGCGACAATGCCGGGTTTGCGGTAGTTAGCGGCAGTCTCGGCGATATCGTCGCCTCGATGACCGCGTCCGGGCCACCGCCGAGGTGAAGAAGCTGCTCGCGGCCACCCTCGGCATCCTCTCCGCGGTCGGTGGCTTCGTCGACATCGGTGACCTGGTGGCCGCCGGTCAGGCCGGGGCACGCTTCGGCATGTCGCACGCCTGGGTGCTGCTGCTCGGGGTGATCGCCATCTGCGCGTACGCCGAGATGGCCGGACGGATCGCGGCGGTGACCGGCCGGGCGGTGTTCGACCTGGTACGGGAGCGGCTCGGGGCCCGGATGGCCCTGGTCAACCTGGTGGCCTCGTACCTGGTCACGGTGATCACCCTGGCCGCCGAGCTGGGCGGGGTGGCGTTGGCGTTGCAACTGGCCAGCGGGGTGCCGTACCTGCTCTGGGTGCCGGTCGCCGGGGCGGCGGTGTGGCTGGTGCTGTGGCGGGTGCGGTTCCCGGTGATGGAGCGGCTGTTCGGGCTGGCCGGGCTGACCCTGGTGGTCTTCGCGGTGGCGCTGTTCTGGTTGCCGACCGACTGGGCGGCCCTCGGGCGGGGGGCGATGAGCATCGACGACGGCGGCCAGGGCTGGGGGGCGTACTGGTTCGTCGCGGTGGCGTTGTTCGCCTCCACGGTCAGCCCGTACGAGGTGTTCTTCTTCTCCTCCGGCGGGGTGGAGGAGCGGTGGAGTTCGGCGGACCTGGCCGATGCCCGGTTCAGTGTGCTCGTCGGTTTCCCGATCGGCGGGTTCCTCGCCCTGTCGTTGATCGCCACCGCCACGGTGGTGCTACGGCCCGCCGGACTGACGGTCTCCGACCTCGGCGAGGTGGCCCACCCGGTGGTGCTGGCCTTCGGCGGGGTGGGGCTGGCGATCGCGGCCCTGGCCTTCTTCGCGGTCACCTTCGGGGCCGCCCTGGAGACCGGGCTGTCGGCCGCGTACGCCGCCGCGCAGTACTTCGGCTGGCAGTGGGGTAAGCGGGTGAACCCGCGCGAGGCGGCCCGGTTCCACACCGTGCTGCTGGTCAGTGTGCTGCTGGGGGTGTTGCTGCTGCTCACCCGGATCGATCCGGTGACCCTGACCGAGTACATGTTGATCATCAGTGCGGTGGCCCTGCCGCTGACCTACCTGCCGATCCTGGTGGTGGCCAACGACCGCACCTACCTGGGCGACCGGGTCAACGGGCGGTGGCTCAACGTCCTGGGCGCGGTCCTGCTGCTGATCATCGTGGCTGCGGCGATCGCCGCCATCCCGGTGGCCATCGGGACCAGAATGGGGCAGTGAGGATCCAGATCAGCCATGATCTGCTCGACCGCCAACTCGTCGACCGGGACGGCCGGCTGATCGGCAAGGTCGACGATGTGGAGTTCGCCCTGGATGCGCAGGGGACGCCGTACCTGCGGACCCTGCTGACCGGGCCGGGGGCCCTCGGGTTGCGGGTCGGCGGCCGGATCGGCCGGATGCTGGTGCTGACCGCGGAACGGTTCGTCGCCGAGCCGCCGATGGTGCCGCTGCGCATCCCGTACGGGCTGGTGGCGGGTATCGACAGTGCGGTGCGGCTGCGGGTACGGGCCGAGGATCTGCCCACCTCCCCGGTGGAGTTGTGGCTGCGTCGTCACCTGATCGGCAAGATCCCCGGAGCCGGCCGTGCGGGCGGGTGAGCTGCTGGGCCGCACCGCGTACGACGAGCAGGGCCGACGGTTGGGTCGGGTGGTGGACCTGGTGGTGCGGGGTACCCCGGGTGGGCCGCTGCGGTTGACCGACCTGGTGGTGACCCGCCACTGGTACGGCCGGCTCAGCGGTCGGTTGATCGGCCCGGAACGGCACCCCTCCGGGCCCTGGGCGATCCGGGCGCTCGCCCGGCTGCTGAACCGCAGCACCGTGCAGGTGCCGGTGCACCGACTCAGGTTCGATCCGCCGGTGCCAGGTCTTCCTGTGGATCCCGCGCCCCGCTGACCGCCTGCTGGTCAGCCTCCTCCTGTTCAAGCGCCTCCTGGTCAGCCGCCTGCTGGTCGGCTTCCTGCTGGTCGGTCGGCTCGGCGTCCGGTGCGGGTTCGGCGGGGCGGCACAGCCGTACCCCGGTGATGGCCCGGTCGTCGACCTGGGTGACCTCCAGGCGCCACCCGTCGACCGTGAGGTGTTCGCCGACGGTGGGGATCCGGCCCAGGCCGGCGAGGACCAGGCCGGCGACCGTGGTGTAGTCGCCCTCCGGTCGGGCGGGCAGTTCCACCCCGATGTCCGGCAGGTCGTGGATCGGGAAGGTGCCGGACAGCAGCAGGGCGCCGTCGTCGTCGGTGCGTACCTCGCGGATGTCCCGGTCGGTCTCGTCGTAGATCTCCCCGACGATCTCCTCCAGGACGTCCTCCAGGGTGACGATGCCCTCGACGGCACCCCGTTCGTCCACCACCAGCGCCATGTGCTGGCGTTCCGCCTTGAACTGACGCAGGGCGTCGACCACCGAGACGGAGTCCGGCAGCAGCATCGGTGGGCGTACGCACTCGTCGACCGGCTGGTCGTCGCGGACCCCGACCAGGTCCCGCAGGTGGATGACCCCGACGGTCTCGTCCAGGCCGCCGTGGCGGACCACCGGGGCCCGGGAGTGCCCGGAGGCGGCCAGCACCAGCCGGGCCGCCTCGGCGGTGGTGCCGCTGTCCAGGCAGAAGACCCGCAGCCGGGGCACCAGTACGGCGCGCAGCTTCCGGTCGGCGATCTCCACCGCCCCGGCGATGATGGTCTGCTGCTCCTTGGTGAAGCCGTGGTTGCCGGCGACGATGTCGCGTAGTTCGTCCGGGCTGATCTCGTCCCGCTCGGGTTTCGGGTTCAGCCCGACCAGCCGGACCACCAGGTCGCTGGTGGCGCCCAGCAGCCACACCGCCGGGCGGGTGAGGGCGGCGAGCAGGTCCAGGGGGCGGGCGACGAGCAGGGCCCAGCGCTCCGGGATCTGCATCGCGATCCGTTTCGGGGCGAGTTCCCCGAAGACCAGGGTGACGAAGGTCAGGGCCAGGGTGACCAGCACGATGGCCATCGGTTCGGCGGCTCGGCCGAACACCTGCAACAACGGCGTCAGGGGCCGGGCCAGCGACACCGCCGCCGCCGCCGAGGCCAGGAAGCCGGCCAGGGTGATGCCGATCTGGATGGTGGCCAGGAATCGGTTGGGGTCGCGGGCCAGCCGGGCCAGTACCTCTCCGGCGCGGCCGGTGCGGGCCAGCCGCTGGATCTGGCTGTCGCGCAGCGACACCAGAGCCAGCTCACTCCCGGCGAAGATCGCGTTGATGATGATCAGGACCGCGACCAGGGCCAGCTGAATCCAGTAGCTGTGCACGCCCGGTTCTCCCTCGTCGGACCGCGCCCGGTGGCGCCGCCGGTGGAAGTCCCACCGACGTAGCGGTGCCTATGCCCACTTGCCGCGATGGTGAATCATCCTCCGCGCCGGGTCACCCTTGCGGGAGATCCAGGGCGTACGACCGGCCGTGGGGGCGGAACCCGATGCGCTGGTAGTAGGGGGCCCGCATGCCCGGTGGGCTGAGCACCCGGCGGAATCCCCGGTCGGTGAAGAGGCTGCTGCGTCGGTAGACGAACTCCCCCGGGGTGAAGTCCCGGAAGGCCGGGGTGACGTAGTCCAGGTCCACCTGGGCCACCCCGTCTCCGGCGTCGTGGGCCAGCACCACCCCGACGACCTCGTCGGCGCGGACCACCAGGAAGGCCGACCGGCCGGGCATCGGCTCGGGGCGGAAGCCGGGGTTGAACCGGGCGATGTCGGCGGCGTGCACCCGCAGGGTGTGGGCCAGGAAGGCGTCGTCGGCGCCCACCTCGACCACCTGGTAGGTCTGCTCGTCGTGCCGGGTGGCCAGCAGCTTCCGCAGGTACCAGATGTTGATCACCGACAGGACGACGTTGAGCCCCACCATGGGCCACACCTGCACGGCGGCGTTGTAGCCGATGAGTACCAGGCTGCCGATCAGGTTGACCGCCCGTAGCCGCAGGATGCGGGTCTGCACCAGGGACCAGACCAGCAGGGCGGAGCCGGTCCAGCCGACGAGTTCCAGCCAGTTCACCCCGCGAGGGTAGTGGCCGCCCAGGTCGACGCACCCTCCGGGCGGTGGCCCGGGACCGGGGTCAGGCCGGCAACTCCAGCAGGTACTCGTCGATCTCCTCGCCCCGGCCGGGGGCGTACGCCCGCTCGGTGGCCCGGACGACGAACCCGCAGCGACGCAGCACGGTCAGCGAGGCGATGTTGTCCGTCGCGGTCCGCGCGTACAGGGGGCGGCGGGTCACCTCGCGCAGCAGCGCGGCCAGGGCCCGGGTGGCGTACCCCCGGCCCCACCGGGTGGGGTCGATCCAGTAGCTGACCTCGGTGCGTCCCTCGGCGGGGAAGGCCAGCACATGCCCGACCACCGCGTCGTCGACCGTCACCGTCCAGGCCAGGTTCTCCGGGTCGGTCAGGATGTGGACCCAGTGTGCGGCGAAGGCCCGGGGGTCGGCCGGGTCGGCGGCGCCGAAGGCGGCCATCCGGGCGGCCTCGGGGTCCAGTTGGTGGGCGTAGAACTCCGGCAGGTCGTCCTCGGCGACGGCACGCAGCCGTAAGTCGTCGCTCATCGCCGTTGACGATACGCCCTGAGCCCGGCAGGGCCTTTGGTCCCGAGCCGGGCGGGCCCTAGCCCCTGCCGGACAACAACAGTCACACGGGACGCTTGGACCACAAGGGCAGCCGTCGGGGCAGCGCGGTGACGAGAGGTACGTGGGCAGGGGTGCGACCGTGAGCACTGACACCGTCACCCGACCGGTGACCCCCGGCGGGCTCAGTTCCGCCGAGGCCGCGCAGCGGTTGCGCCGGGACGGGCCGAACAGCACCGAGGCGCCACCCCGCCGGCACCTGACCGTACGGGTCCTGCGGCAGTTGACCGACCCCCTGGTCGCCCTGCTGCTGGCCGCCGCCGTGGTCACCACCGTCCTGCGGGACTACCCCGACACCGCGGTGATCCTGCTCGTGGTCGCGGTCAACACGATCATCGGGGTGGTGCAGGAGGTACGCGCCGACCGGGCCATCGCCGCCCTGGACCAACTGGCCGCGCCGACCGCCCGGGTGCTGCGCGACGGCCAGGACCTGGTGCTGCCCGCCGCCGACCTGGTCCGGGGTGACCTGGTCCGGATCGAGGCCGGTGACGTGGTCCCGGCCGACCTGCTGCTGGAGGAGACCAGCCGGCTGCGGCTGGACGAGTCCGCCCTCACCGGCGAGTCGATGCCGGTGGCCCGGGACATCGGCGAGGAGGCCAGCGCCGGCACGGTGGTCACCGTGGGACGGGCCACCGGCACGGTGGTCCGCACCGGAGCGGCCAGCGCCCTGGGCCGGATCGCCAGTCTGGCGGCCACCACCCGACCGGGCCCTACTCCCCTGCAACGGCGGCTGTCGGCCCTGGGGCGGGTCCTGGGTCTGGTCGCCGTCCTGCTCTCCGGGCTGGTCTTCGTCCTCGGGGTACTCGGTGGGCGGCCGGTGGTGGAGATGGCCGTCACCGCGGTGAGCCTGGTGGTGGCGGCGGTTCCGGAGTCACTGCCTGCGGTGGTCACCCTGGCCCTGGCGCTCGGTGCCCGGCGGATGGCCACCGCTCGGGCCATCCCCCGTCGGCTGCACGCCGTGGAGAGCCTCGGTTCGGTCACCGTGATCGCCTCGGACAAGACCGGCACCCTCACCGAGGGGCGGATGGCCGTGCAGCAGGCCCGTACCGCCGAGGGGGGCCGCTTCGAGGTCACCGGCACCGGGTACGCCCCGCACGGCATGATCCAGCGGGACGGGGATCGGGTGGCGGTCACCGACGAGTTGCGCCGGCTGGCCCGGGCCGGGCTGCTGTGCAACGACGCGACGCTGGCCGCACCGGATGAGCAGCGACCGGACTGGGGTGCGGTCGGTGACCCGTTGGAGGCGGCCCTGGTGACCTTCGCGGCCCGCTGCGGCCTGGAACCGCAGACCACCCGCCGGGCCTGGCCCCGGGTCGCCGAGCACCCCTTCGACCAGGAGCTGCGCCGGATGACCACGGTGCACCGGTCCTGCGACAACCGGTACCTGGTGGTGTGCAAGGGGGCGCCGGAGAGTGTGCTGGCCGCGCCGCTGGTCGACGCCGACGCCGAGGAACTGGCCGAGCTGGCCGCCGCGGCGGCCGAGTTGGCGGGGGCGGGGCTGCGGGTGCTCGCCCTGGCGGCGGCGCTGGTGGACACCCCGCCGACCGATCCCGCCCACCCGGTCGGGCTTCAGGTGGTCGGACTGGTCGGGGTCGGTGACCCGCTGCGGGCCGGGGCGCCGGAGATCGCGGGCAGCTTCACCGAGGCCGGGGTGCGGCTGGTGCTGATCACCGGGGACCATCCGGCGACCGCGGCGGCCATCGCCGGGCAGCTCGGCGTCTGGGACCCCGGGGACCCGGTGGTACGCGGGGACGACGGTGATCCGGCCGAGGCGGACCCGGCGGCGCGGGTGTTCGCCCGTACCCGCCCGGAGCAGAAGCTCGACATCGTCGCCGCGATGCAGGCCCGAGGGCATGTGGTGGCGATGACCGGCGACGGGGTCAACGACGCACCTGCCCTGCGCCGCGCCGACATCGGGGTGGCCATGGGCGGCGGCACCGAGGTGGCCCGGCAGGCCGCCGACCTGGTGCTGGTCGACGACGACCTGTCGACCGTGGCGACCGCGATCGGCGAGGGACGGCGGATCTACGACAACATCCGGCGGTTCCTGCGCTACGCCCTCTCCGGTGGGGTGGCCGAGATCGTGGTGATGCTGCTGGGTCCGCTGTTCGGGTTGGCCGTACCGCTGCTGCCGGCGCAGATCCTCTGGATCAACCTGCTCACCCACGGGCTGCCGGGGGTGGCCCTGGGCGCCGAGCCGGCGGAACCGGGCACCCTGGGTCGGGCACCCCGCTCACCGCAGGAATCGGTGCTCGGGGCGGGGCTGGGCCGACACATCCTGGTCGCTGGAGCGTTGATCTCGGCAGTGACCCTCGGGGCGGGCGTACTCGCCGCACACTGGGAACGGCCCTGGCAGTCGGTCGTCTTCGTGGTGCTGGGTCTGGCCCAGCTCGGGGTCGCCCTGGCGGTCCGCGCGCCACGGCCACCCGGCGCACGGCGGGGCAACCCGGCGCTGCCGCTGGCCGTGGCGGTCTCCGCGCTGCTGCAGGTCGCCGGGGTGCTGGTGGCACCGCTGCGGGACCTGCTGGGCACCCGACCGCTGGGGGCCGTGGACCTGCTCGCCTGCGCGGTGGTGAGCGTGCTGCCCGGTCTGGTGCTCCGGCTGACGATGATGACTCGTCGGGGTCGGTGACGGTGACCTGGCGCGATGGGTCAGGCTGATAGTGATCCGAAGGAGGACTCGATGAACAGCAAGACCGCCCCCGTCGTGGTGGGTGTGGACGGTTCCGAGATGGCCCTGCACGCGGTACGCGCCGCCGCCCGGGAGGCCGCGTACCGGCAGCTGCCGCTGCGGGTCGTACACGCCTTCATCTGGCCGTTGATGCGGGTGCCGTTGGGTCCCGCGCCGGGAGCGCCGGCCGACGCCGGCCTGCGTAACCAGGCCGAGCAGTTCGTGACCGAGGCGGTGGCCGAAGCTACCAAGATCGCCCCGGAGGTCTCCGTCACCGGCGCGGTGGTGCACGGCGCGGCACCGGCGGTCATGCTGGCCGAGTCCGAGGACGCCGCCCTGCTGGTGCTCGGCAGCCGGGGCCTGGGTGGGTTCGCCGGGCTGCTGCTCGGCTCGGTGGCCGTGCAGCTCAGTGCCCGGGCCACCTGCCCGGTGCTGGTGGTCCGGGGTGAGCAGCGCGCCGACGGGCCGGTGGTCGTCGGGGTCGACGGCTCCCCCGCCTCCGACGAGGCGGTCGGGTTCGCGTTCGAGGAGGCCGCCCGGCGCGACACCGAACTGGTGGCCGTGCACTCCTGGCTCTACCCGACGCCGGCCGGTCCGGGCGACATCCTGCCGCTGGTCTACGACCTGGACGCCTTCCAGAAGCAGGAGGAGCAGGTCCTCGCCGAGGCCGTGGCGCGCTGGTCGCCGCGGTACCCGAAGGTGCCGGTGCGGCAGTCGCTGGTGCGGGGCTCCCCCGCCCGGGCGCTGGTGGAGCAGTCCCGTGGGGCCCAACTGGTGGTCGTCGGGGCGCGGGGACGCGGGGCCCTGGCCGGGTTGCTGCTGGGCTCGGTCAGTCACGCGGTGCTGCACCATGCGGACGCACCGGTGGTGGTCATCCGCGAACCGCGTACCGTCGAAGGATCCTGATGAGGCGACGACCTCTGGAGGCATCATGAACCGACCTGTCGTAGTGGGGGTGGACGGCTCCCCGCCTAGCCTGGTCGCCGCCGAGCACGCGGCCCAGGAGGCGGTGTGGCGGTCCCGTCCGCTGCACCTGGTGCACGGCTACCTGCACCCACTCGGCTACGGGGTGCCGATCAACCCCTACGAGGTGGGTCTGCCGGCGCCCTCGGAGGACGGGCGGAAGATGCTCGAACAGACCGCCACCGAACTGGTCGACCGGTGGCCCTCGCTGACCGTAGAGGTGCGGCAGGTCGCCGGTGGGCCCGGTGCCACCCTGGTCGAGGAGTCCCGTCGGGCCGAACTGGTAGTGGTGGGCAGTCGGGGTCTGGGCGGCTTCGCCGGCCTGCTGCTCGGCTCAGTCGGCACCCAGGTGGCCGCGCACGGGCACTGCCCGGTGCTGGTGGTCCGGCCACCGGACCGGCCACTGCCGACCGACGGACCGGTGGTCGTCGGGATCGACGGCTCCGAGTCGGCCGAACTCGCCGTCGGGCACGGCGCCGAGGAGGCGGTCCGACGCGGGGGCACCCTGGTGTTGATGCACATCAGCGGGGAGCGGGACATCGACGGGGAACACCTGCTGGCCACCGCCGCGGCGGCCACCCGAGGCAGTCACCCCGGGCTGACCGTAGAGGAACGGGTGGTCACCGGCCGGAAGCCCGACGAGGCGCTCATCGAGGCCTCCGAGCAGGCCGCGCTGGTGGTGGTCGGGTCCCGGGGTCGGGGCGGCTTCGCCGGCCTGCTGCTCGGCTCGGTCAGCCAGGCGTTGGTGCAACACGCCCGCTGCCCGGTGCTCGTCGCCCACCCGCACGCCGCCGACCACGTGGTCTGACCGGCCACCGGCCCCGCAGGTCGCCCTGCGGGGCCGGGCCAGTGCTGCCGGTCTCGTGCTGCCGGTCTCGTGCTGCCGGTCTCGTGCTGCCTGGGCCGGGTAGCCAGGCCGACCCGTGGGCGGTGCCGGTCAGGGGTGGTCGCCTCGGAGCAGTTGCGCGAAGTCGGTCGTCAGGGCGAAGGGGTCGGCCGGGCCGGCGGAGGGGGCGCTGCGGTGCACCTGCCCGGCCAACTCGGCGGCGGCCCGCTCGATCCGGGTCCGTAGGGCGCCCTGCGCCGTACCGCCGGACCAGTCCTCCGGGGCCGCGAAGACGGCGGTCGGCAGGACCACCGCCCGCAGGTAGGTGAACATCGGCCGGATCGCGTGCTCCAGGGCCAGCGAGTGCCGGGCGGTGCCGCCGGTCGCGGCGACCAGGACCGGCCGACCCCCCAGGGCCTCGGCGTCGACCAGGTCGAAGAAGGACTTGAACAGCCCGCTGTACGAGGCGTTGAAGATCGGGGTCACCGCGATCAGCCCGTCCGCGCCGGTGACCTGCTCCAGCACCTGCCGCAGCGGCTCCGCTGGGAAGCCGGTGAGCAGGTGGTTGACGATGTCGTGGGCGTGTTCCCGCAGCTCGACCGGGTGCAGGGTGACCTGTTCGCCGTACCCGGTCAGGGCGTCGCGGGTGGCGGCGGCGAGCTGGTCGGCCAGCAGCCGGGTGGAGGAGGGCTGACTGAGCCCGGCGGAGACCACGGCGATGGTACGCACGCTCACCGGCCGGCCTCCGTCCCGGCGCTCCTGTCGGGGGCGGCGCGCAGGGAGGCGTGGGTGGGTGCCGCCGGTACGTGGGCCGGACGCAGGGACTCGAACTCCTTGCGCAGCACCGGTACGACCTCCTCCCCGAGCAGGTCGAGCTGCTCCAGCACGGTCTTCAGCGGCAGACCGGCGTGGTCGATCAGGAACAGTTGCCGCTGGTAGTCGCCGACGTAGTCACGGAAGCCGAGGGTCCGGTCGATGACCTGTTGCGGGCTGCCCACGGTCAGCGGGGTCTGTGCGGTGAACTCCTCCAGCGACGGACCGTGCCCGTACACCGGGGCGTTGTCGAAGTAGGGGCGGAACTCGCGTACCGCGTCCTGGGAGTTACGCCGCATGAACACCTGGCCGCCGAGGCCGACGATGGCCTGGTCGGCGCTGCCGTGGCCGTAGTGCTCGAAGCGCTGCCGGTACAGCCCCACCATGCGGCGGGTGTGCTCGGCCGGCCAGAAGATGTGGTTGGCGAAGAAGCCGTCCCCGTAGTACGCGGCCTGCTCGGCGATCTCCGGGCTGCGGATGGAGCCGTGCCAGACGAACGGCGGCACCCCGTCGAGCGGCCGGGGGGTCGAGGTGAAGGACTGCAAGGGGGTACGGAACTTGCCCCGCCAGTCGACGGTGTCCTCACGCCAGAGCCGGCGCAGCAGGTCGTAGTTCTCGATGGCCAGCGGGATGCCGTTGCGGATGTCCTGTCCGAACCAGGGGTAGACCGGGCCGGTGTTGCCACGCCCCATCATCAGGTCCACCCGGCCGTCGGCCAGATGCTGCAACATCGCGTAGTCCTCGGCGATCTTCACCGGGTCGTTCGTGGTGATCAGGGTGGTCGCGGTGGACAGCAGCAGCCGCTCGGTGCGGGCGGCGATGTAGCCCAGCATGGTGGTCGGCGAGGAGGGCACGAACGGCGGGTTGTGGTGCTCGCCGGTGGCGAAGACGTCGAGACCGACCTCCTCGGCCTTGAGGGCGATGGCGACCATCGCCTTGATGCGCTCACGCTCGGTCGGCTCCCGCCCGTTGGTCGGGTCGACGGTGACGTCACCGACGGTGAAGACTCCGAACTGCATGATGCGCTCCTCGTGTCGTCCGACCGGGACAGGTGTCCCCGGTGCCCCCGACAACATATTTGACGAGTCAACTATTCCGCGACCCGGGTTCCCCTGATGTCCCCCGTCACGGCACCTCCACTCCCACCCGCGCGCTGGAGCACATGGCGAGCCTCGACTCGTAGGATGAAGCGACCTGCCAGGATCAGGAGGGCCTTGATGGTTCGGACGTTCACGGCTGCCGTCCACCAGGAAGAGGACTGGTACGTCGCTCGATGCTTGGAGCTCGACGTAGCCAGCCAGGGCGAGACGCTCGACGAAGCCCTGACCAACCTACGAGAAGCAGTCGAGGTCTACCTCGAAGAGGTCTCCCAGCCCGCCATCGAGGCTACGCCGCTAGTGACGTCCTTCCAGGTCGGAAGGGCCGCATGAGCCCGGCTCTGGCCGATCTTCCGCTCCGCAAGTTACTCGCGGCGCTTGCCAAGGCCGGGTTCGATCACGTGCGTACGAAGGGCAGCCACGCGGTCTACCGCAACCCTTCGGGGAGGGTGGTGATCGTTCCCCAGCACCACACGATCAAGCGGGGAACCCTCGCGTCCATTCTCCGCCAGGCCGGATTGACGCCGGGCGAGTTCCAGCAACTGCTCGACTGATCCGGAGCCTTCAGCTTCGTCGGCGTCGGGGGACGTGGCGGCGGTAGGGGCTGACGGTCGGGTCGCCGGTGATCCAGAATCGCCACGGAACGTCGTGGGCGGCGGCCACCCCGACGCGCGGGCCGGCGGAAACAGCCGACGGGGCGACCGGCCGGGTAGGCGGGGTCAGCAGCAGCGGCCCGGTGCCGTCGAGCATCGACGTGCCGTTCGCCGCTGCCGTGATGCCGAGCGCCCTCACCAGGCGGGCGGGTCCCCGGGCGAGATCCCGGTCGGGCACCTCACCGCGCCGCTTGCGGGCCAGATCCAGGCCGTCGACCACCTCGCCCGCGCGCAGCAGCACCGCCGCCGCCTCCCATCCGGGCCGCAAACCAGATTCAGACACCAGTGCACACCGAAGACGAAGTACGTGTAGGCGTACCCCGCCGGACCGAACATGACCTTCGTACGGGGGGTCGGGCCACGGTGAGCGTGCGAGGCCGGGTCCTCGCCGGTGCCCGCGTACGCCTCGACCTCGGTCAGCCTGACCCGGACGCCGTTGGCCGCCACCTCCCAGCCGAGCAGCGACCGCGCGGTCTGCGCGACATCGGCGGCGGGCGCGGTCAGCCAAGGGTGGTCCACCCGTACAGGAAACCCGGTCCCACCTGTTCGTGGCCAGTTGGGATTACCGGTGGCGGCCAGTTGGCGGGGAGGTATCAGCCCGCGACAATGGCCGGTGTGGAGGAGGTCACGGTCGTCGTCGCTCATAACGAGCGGGCGACCCTGCGCGTCGGCGACGTGTTCCTGAAGGTCGACAGCGATCAGACGCGTATCGATGTCGAGGTCGAGGCGATGCGGCTGGCGCCCGTTCCGACCCCCGAGGTCCTGTGGCGCAAGCCGCCCGTCCTCGCGATCGCGGCCGTCCCCGGCCAGGCACTCGGCCGCCTCGGTGAGCCGTCGCCCGCGTCACCTGCGGCGTGGGCCGCGACGGGCGCGGCGATCCGGAAGCTGCACGACGCGCCGCCCCCGCCGTGGGCCGGCAAGAAGCTCGTCGGCCTGGACGCGGAACTCGAACGCGAATGCGCCTGGCTCGTCGACACCGGCGTCCTGCCGGCCGATCTGGTCGAGCGCAACCGCGAGATAGCCGAGGCCGCGATTCGGCCGTGGACGCCGGTGTTCATGCACGGCGACCTGCAGATCACCCACATCTTCACCGACGGCGACGAGGTCACCGGCGTGATCGACTGGTCCGAGGCGGCGCCCGGCGATCCGTTGTTCGACCTGGCCGTCCTGACCCTCGGGCACGAGGAACGTCTCGACGATCTCCTCGCCGGTTACGGCACCGACGTCGACCGGGATGTGATCCGCGCCTGGTGGTCGCTGCGCAGCCTGCTGGCGTCCCGCTGGCTGATCGAACACAACTTCGACCCGTCCTTGCCAGGCTGCGAGTTCGACGTACTGAGATCGCGGATGTGAACCCTTGTCACCGATCGCTGCGAAGGCGTAGCTGTCGCGGCTCGCGACCGGTACGCGTCATCGCCCACGTGGTACGCGATGCCAAGCGCGGGCAGCCGGATCTGCCGCGTCCAGGCGATTCCGAGCAGCGGCAGACGCCAGAGGACCGCTCGGCATGGTGCCGATGATCGTGGCCGATTCGGCGTGCGGGGTGGCGGCAGCATGTGCCTGCGCGAGCAGGGTGAGACTCGTACGCCGTTCTGCCCCGGAATGCAATCGAGCCGCCCGCTGAGTGGCATCCAGCAGGCCGGGCAGAATCTCTCCGGCCGCTGTGCGCTGATGCCGGGAGGTGTGCCAGGTCTGCCAGGCAGAATCGACCGCACCACGCAGATAGTCGGTGCTCTTCGGTTCACCGTCGATTGTGATTCGCCACGCGGTCAACGCTCGTCGCACATCGTGCACCGCCGGATGGCTGGCCCGAGCGTCGAGGGACAGCGCCACGGAGGGGCCGAAAAGATCACCAAGATCCCGTACGCCTAAATGCGGAGCCATCTGCTGCGCGGTCCGCAAGGTCAACGACCGCCTACCGTTCTCGATGAATTTCACCGTTGTCGGCGACAGCCCGGTACATCACGTACCCACGATACGTCGCGCTTTGGTCACCTTGAAAGCACACAGCTACGCGGAGTTGTCCAAACGGCACGGTTGGCGGCCTGCGCGACGGCTCCACCGTCGCCGTCCCGGCTCGGTCGGGGCTTCGTGATGGTGTTGCCCGGTGCCGACCTGGGTCGACACCGGGCAACGAGGCCGCCTAGCTACACGGCCCGACAAGGTGACCTCCGACCTGGCTCAGCGGATGCTCGGCCGGGTCGCCGACTGCCGATCAGCCGAAGAACGCCTGAAGGTGCTGGACGAGGACGGCCGGCTGCTCGTCAACGAAGTAGTGACCGGTGTTGTCGATCTGTACCAGCGTCAGATCCGTCGTCCGCGAGGACAGCGAGTCGGCGAAGCTGGGGTAGAACATGTCGTGCGCGACGCCCAGGACCGGCACGGTCAGCGGAGCGTACGCGGCACCGTCCTGGATGTCCTGGGGGAGCGCCTGGTACCAGCCGTTGCCACCCCGGATCGCGTCCGCGTTGTTGTAGGCCGCGGCGTAGACAGCCCGGTCGAAGGTGCTGATCGCCGCCTGGTTGACCAGCAGGTTGTCGAACATCCAGTTGACCAGGTAGTGGGCCCGGCCGACGAGCAGCTGCTCGGGCAACTGGGCTACCTGGTTGAACGCGAACCACCAGGGGTGGAACGGCATGCCCGGAACGGGCAGTGCCCGGAACTCGTAGTAGCTCGGGTCGGGGTGCGCGACGTCCAGCAGAGCGATCTTGTCGACCACCTGCGGCGAGTTCGCCGCGAGGCTGAAGGCCACCATGGCGCCCATGTCGTGCCCGGCCACGTTCACCTTGTCGTATCCCAGGTGGGCGGCGAGGGCGGCGATGTCGGCGGCCATGGTCTTCTTGTCGTAGCCACCCTGCGGCTTCGCGGAGTTACCCGCGCCGCGCAGGTCCACCGCGATGACCCGGTAGCGTGTGGCCAGAGCCGGCATCACCTTGTGGTACTCCCACCAGGTCTGCGGCCAGCCGTGCAGCAGGAACAGCGGCTTGCCCCGGCCGCCGATGACGTAGTGCAGCCGGACACCGTTGACGGTGGCGTATCGGCTGCTGAAGCCGGGCAGCATGCCCGCCAGGAGCGCCGAGGACGGAGCAGCCGGAGCAGAGGGCGCCGCTGACGCCCGAGCCGGGTCGACGATCGCCGCTGCGGTAACCGCACCGGCACCCAGCGCCAACCAATTCCTTCTATTCACCAAACCTCCATGCTGTCGATATGTCCCTTGGACACCCGAGACCACCAGGAGACGGCAGACGCCGATGTCCAATGTGGAGAGGGATCGTACTCGAAGATCGACGAGAATGCGGTCAGGGTACGCGACAGATTTTCCTGGTCGTAAGGGGTCAGGAAGCGGCCGTTCCCCTTACGCCGTGCCCAAAAGTTACTGAAACGGCCCGGAAGGTTCTCGCATCGCCCTCGGCGAAAGCTCCCTATTCAGCCCGCGTTTTACCCTCACCTGGCGGGTATTCGGGCGTACCGTCACCGCGGAGGGTGAACAGGGTCCCGGAGTGAGGGAGCGTGCGCATGTCCGATCAGCAGCCCACCATCATCTTCGTGCACGGCGCGTTCGCCGAGTCGGCTAGCTGGAACGGTGTGATCGAGCGGCTGGGGGCCGGGTACAACACGGTGGCCCTGGCCAACCCGCTGCGCAGCCTCGCCGGGGACGCCGCGCACCTGGGGGACGTGATGCGCTGGGTCGGCGGCCCGGTCGTGCTCGTCGGCCACTCGTACGGCGGAATGGTGATCACGCAGGCAGCGGCCGACAATCCGACCGTGCGGGCCCTGGTGTACGTCAACGCCCTGGCCCCGGACACCGGCGAAAGCGCACTGTCGCTGTCCGGACAGTTCCCCGGCAGCACCCTGCCCGGCAACCTGGTGCAGTACCCGGTGTCCTCCGGCGGCAACGAAGTGGCCATCGCCCAGAACGCCTACCACGGACAGTTCGCCGCCGACGTCTCCGCCGACCAAGCCTCCCTCATGGCCCGAACCCAACGGCCGGTCACCGAACAGGCCCTCGACGACGGTCTCGTCGGCGACCCCGCCTGGCGGTCACTGCCCAACTGGTTCGTCTTCAGCGACGCCGACATGAACATCCCGGTCGCCGCACACCGGTTCATGGCCGAGCGGGCCAACCCACGCGGACAGCGGGAGGTCGCGGGCGGCTCCCACGCCCTGTCCGTCTCCCAGCCCGGCGAGGTCGCCGAGAGCGTCATCGAAGCCATCCGCGGCACCAGTTGATCCAGCCGGGTGACGCGCGGAGAGTCGGACCGGGCATTTAAACGAAGCGTTGACAACACTTCGTTGAAGTGTTTAAGTCGGTGCATGGCCGACTCCCACACCGGGTCCGAGGAGCGAGCCCACCGCAGCTACGCCGCGCTGCAACGACTCACCGAACGGCACGCCGCCACCGAGCGGCAGCGACGGCGGCACACCAATCCGTACGCCGCCGACCCCTATGAGGCGATCGCCGTGCTCCTGGCACTGGCTGCCGGGGCGGCCGAGCCGGAACCGGGCGAGGAGCCGGTGGACGAGGCTGATCTGCTCGCCGCGCTGACCCTCTTCCCGCACCTGCGAGCGGAGATCGACATCATGGAGGCGGGCCTGTTCCAACTGGCCCGCAGCCGGGGCCTGACCTGGCAGACGATCGGCCAGGGGCTCGGCCTGGGCAGCGCCCAGGCCGCCAAGCAACGCCACGACCGCCTGACCGCCCGCACCCCGCCAGCCCAGACCGCCACCTGAATCGCCCACGAAAGATCAGACCGCTGACCCCACAAACCGTCTACACGTCGGGCAGCAACTTCGGGGAAGATGCGGTCTCCATTGGACCTGGAGGCAGCATCTTCCCCGACGTTGCCGGCACCGCACGCAGGAGCGAGGACTCCGGTCAGCGGGGGACGACGGTTTCGGCGGCCCACTCGCGCCAGGTGGCCAGGTGGTCGGCGGCGGCGGCCAGCTGGTCGGCCACCGGGCCGGGGCCGGTGGAGCCGGGGGTGATCCGGGCGGCCAGGGCCGAGCGGACCGACAGCACGTCGCGTACGGACGGGTCCAGGTGCTCGCTGACGGCGGCCAGGTCGGCGTCGGAGACCTCATCCAGGGCGCAGTCCCGGGCGGCGCAGAGGGCCACCAGCTTGCCGGTGATCTCGTGGGCGTCGCGGAAGGGCACACCCTTGCGGACCAGCCAGTCGGCCACCTCGGTGGCCAGGGAGAAGCCCACCGGCGCGGCGGCGACCAGGCGATCGACCCGTACCGTCATGGTGGAGATCATCCCGGCCAGGGCCGGCAGCAGCAGTTCCAGGGTGTCGACCGCGTCGAAGGCCGGCTCCTTGTCCTCCTGCATGTCCCGGTCGTAGGTCATCGGCAGGCCCTTGAGCATGGTCAGCACGGCGACCAGCCCGCCGACCAGTCGGCCGGACTTGCCCCGGGCCAGCTCGGCGATGTCCGCGTTCTTCTTCTGCGGCATGATCGAGGAGCCGGTGGCGAAGGCGTCGTCCAGTTCGACCCAGCCGAACTCCTGCGAGGTCCAGAGCACCACCTCCTCACCGAGGCGGGACAGGTGCACCCCGATCATCGCGGTGATGAAGAGGAACTCGGCGACGAAGTCCCGGTCGGCGACCGCGTCCATCGAGTTGGCGAAGGACGTGCGGAAGCCCAGTTCCTTGGAGACCGCCACCGGGTCCAGCGGCAGGCCCGAACCGGCGAGCGCCCCGGCACCGAGCGGGCTGACCGCAGCCCGGTGGTCCCAGTCGCGCAGCCGTTCCAGGTCCCGCAGCAGCGGCTGGACGTGGGCCAGCAGCCAGTGGCCGAAGGTCACCGGCTGGGCATGCTGGAGGTGGGTCATGCCCGGCGCGGCCGTATCGATGTGCCGCTCGGCCTGCTCGACCAGCGCCTCGGCCAGCTCGACCAGCCGGGCGGCCACCCCCCGGGCATGGTCACGCAGGTAGAGCCGCAGGTCGGTGGCGACCTGGTCGTTGCGGGACCGCCCGGCGCGCAGCTTGCCGCCGAGGCTGCCGAGACGCTCCAGCAGACCGCGTTCCAGCGCGGTGTGCACGTCCTCGTCGTCGACCGTCGGCCGGAAGGCACCGGAGGCGCAGGCGGCCTCCAGGTCGTCCAGGGCGGCGAGGATGCGGCCCAGTTCGTCCGGGTCGAGCAGGCCCGCGCCGGCCAGCACCCGGGCGTGGGCCCGGGACCCGGCGATGTCGTACGGGGCCAGTCGCCAGTCGAACTGGACGCTCACCGACAGCCGGGCTAGGGCCTCCGAGGGGCCACCGGCGAACCGGCCACCCCACAGGCTCGTACGGTTGGCTGCGGCGCTGTTCTCGGTCAGGGTCTTGTCGTCCACCCCGCCCATTCTGGTGGTCACGATCGCACCTCAATCAACCGGGCGTACCGAGCATTCATGGTGTGCCACTCCCGTCGACGTTCTCGTCGCGGCGGGCCCAGCCGGCGAGCCGTTCGCCGAGCGCGGCTCCGCCGTCGCTCTCCCGGGCCACGACGAGGATGGTGTCGTCGCCGGCGATGGTGCCGACGACCTCCGGCAGGCCAGCCCGGTCCAACGCGCTGGCCAGGTAGTGGGCGGCCCCCGGTGGGGTCCGCAGCACGGCGATGTTGCCGCTGGAGTCGACCTCGTTGAGCAGTTCGTGCAGCAGCCGTACCAGCCGGGCCGGGGCCGCCTCCGCGCCGCGCAACGGGCGGTGCCCGTCCTCCGGGATCACGTACACGGCCCGACCGTCGCCGCCGCGGGCGGTGACGGCGCCGAGTTCCTTCAGGTCCCGCGACAGGGTGGCCTGGGTGACCTGGACGCCCTCGTCGCCGAGCAGTTCGGCGAGTTCGGTCTGCGAGCGGATCGCCCGGTCCCGGATCAGTTCGACGATTCGGGCATGGCGGGCGGCACGGGTCAGGGGTGCGGTCATAGGGCCTTACCCTGCCAGCAGGAAGGTCAGCAGCGCCTTCTGGGCGTGCAGGCGATTCTCCGCCTGGTCGAACACCGCGCTCTGCGGGCCGTCGAGCACCTCGTCGGTGATCTCCTCGCCCCGGTGCGCCGGCAGGCAGTGCAGCACGATCGCCTCCGGCGCCGCGTGGGCCAGCAGGGTCTTGTTGACCTGGTACGGCAGGAACGGGGTGATCCGGTCCAGTCCGTCGCTCTCCTGCCCCATCGAGGTCCAGGTGTCGGTGGCGATCACGTCGGCGTCCCGGACGGCGGCCACCGGGTCGGTGAACACCTGCGCCGATCCGCCGGTGTCGGCGGCGATCTCCCGGGCCCGGGCCACCACCTCGCCAGCGGGCTGGAAGTCGGCCGGGCCGGCGACCCGGACGTGCATCCCGGCGGTCACCCCGGCCAGCAGGTAGGAGTGGGCCATGTTGTTGGCCGCGTCGCCGAGGTAGGTCAGGGTCCGCCCGGCGGTGCCGCCGCACCGCTCCCGCACGGTGAGCAGGTCGGCCAGCAGTTGGCAGGGGTGGAAGCCGTCCGTCAGGGCGTTGATCACCGGTACGGAGGCGCCGGTGGCCACCTCGGCGATCCGGTCGTCGCCGTGGGTACGCAGCACGATCGCGGCCACGTACCGGGACAGCACCCGACCGGCGTCGCTCAGGGCCTCGCCCCGACCGAAGTGCGTGACCTGGGTGTCCACCACGAGGGGGTGGCCGCCGAGTTCGGCGATGCCGACGTCGAAGGAGATCCGGGTACGCAGGCTCTGCTTGTCGAACAGCACGGCCACCGCCCGGGGCCCGGCCAGCGGGGTGTGCGCGAAGCGGTCGGCCTTCATCCGGGCCGCCAGATCCAGCACGGCGGACTGCTCGGCCGGGGTGAGGTCGTCGTCGCGCAGGAAGTGCCGGGTCATGCGGGGGCCTCCGTCGGGGTGTGATCCGCGCCGGGGTGGTCGGCCGAAGCGGGCGGTACGGCGAGCGGGCCGCGTGGGTGCTGGTCGGTCGCGCCCGGCGCCACGGCCGCGGCGGTGGTCAGGGCGAGGGGCAGGGCGGCCAGGAAGGCGTCGGCCTGCTCGGCGGTGAGGATCAGCGGCGGGGCCAGCCGGAGCACGTCCGGCTGCACCGGGTTGACCAGGAATCCGGCCGTCCGCAGGGCCTCGGCGGCGGCGGATGCCACCGGGGCGGCCAGGGTCACCCCGAGCAGCAGCCCGGCGCCCCGGACCCCACCGATCAGGGGGTGCCCGAGGGCCTCGATCCCCCGGCGCAGCCGTTCCCCCACCCGCTTGACGTGGTCCAGCAGCCCTTCCTGGGCGATGGTGGAGATCACCGCCAGGGCGGCGGCGCAGCTCACCGGGTTACCCCCGAAGGTGGTGCCGTGGGAGCCGGGGGACAGCAGGTCGGCAGCCCGGCCGAAGGCCAGGGTGGCGCCGATGGGCAGCCCACCCCCGAGCCCCTTGGCCAGGGTCACCACGTCCGGTTCCACCCCCTCGGCCTGGTGGGCGAACCAGTGTCCGGTGCGCCCGATCCCGGTCTGCACCTCGTCGAGCACCAGCAGGGCGCCGTGCCTGGCGGTGATCCGCCGGGCGGCGCGCAGGTAGCCGGCCGGTGGCACGACCACCCCGTTCTCGCCCTGGATGGGTTCCAGGATCACCATGGCGGTGGCCTCGGTGACGGCCGCCTCCAGGGCGGCCACATCCCCGTACGGGACGTGGGTGACCTCGCCGGGCAGGGGGCGGAAGGGGTCGGCCTTGGCGGGCTGGCCGGTCAGGGCCAGGGCGCCCATGGTGCGGCCGTGGAAGCCGCCCACGGTGGCCACCACATGGGTGCGGCCGGTGCGCCGGGACAGCTTGAACGCCGCCTCGTTGGCCTCCGCCCCGGAGTTGGCGAAGAAGACCCGGCCGGGCCGACCGGCCAGGGCCAGCAACAACTCGGCCAGGGCCACCGGCGGCTCGGAGATGAACAGGTTCGACACGTGCCCGAGGGTGGCCACCTGCTTGGACACGGCGGCCACCACGGCCGGGTGGGCGTGTCCCAGGGAGTTCACGGCGATGCCGCCGAGCAGGTCGACGTACTCCCGGCCGGTGTCGTCGACCACGACGGCGCCGGAGCCGGAGACGAGGGCCAGGGGTGGGGTGCCGTAGTTGTCCATCATGGACTGGCGCCACCGGTCGGCGAGGGCGGTCATGACGGCACCGAGCCTTCCTTGGTCGAGGGGGCCGCGAGCTCGCTGTGGGCGTTCACGACCATGGTTCCAAAGCCTTCCGAGGTGAAGACCTCCAGCAGGGTGGAGTGGGCGACCCGGCCGTCGACCACGTGCGCGGCCGGCACTCCCTCGGAGACCGCGCGCAGGCAGGCTTCCATCTTGGGCACCATGCCGGACTCCAGCGACGGCAGCAGCTTCGCCAGCTCCTCGACGGTGATTTCGCTGATCAGGCTGGAGGTGTCCGGCCAGTCGGCGTAGAGGCCGGGGACGTCGGTGAGCATGACCAGCTTGCGGGCCCGCAGGGCGATCGCCAGGGCGGCGGCGGCGGTGTCGGCGTTGAGGTTGTGCAGCACCCCGTCGACGTCCGGCGCCACGGTGGAGATCACCGGAATCCGGCCGGCCGCGATCAGGTCGGCCACCGCGGAGATGTTCACCGACTCGACATCGCCGACCTGCCCTACGTCGACCGGTTGCCCGTCGACGTAGGCGGGGCGGCGTACCGCGGTGAACAACCCGGCGTCCTCACCGGAGAGCCCGACGGCCAGCGGACCGTGGGAGTTGATCAGACCGACCAGTTCCCGCCCGACCTGGCCGACCAGCACCATCCGGACCACGTCCATCGCCTCCGGGGTGGTCACCCGCAGGCCGCCCCGGAACTCGCTGTCGATGCCCAGCCGCCCGAGCATCGCCGAGATCTGCGGGCCGCCACCGTGCACCACTACCGGCTTGAGACCGGCGTAGCGCAGGAAGACCATGTCGGCGGCGAAGGCCCGCTGCAACTCCGGGTCGATCATGGCGTTGCCGCCGTACTTGACGACCACGGTCGCGCCGGAGAAGCGCTCCAGCCAGGGCAGCGCCTCGATCAGGGTGGCCGCCTTGGCCTGGGCGCGGGTCAGGTCCGAGTTCAGGTTCATGTCGAGTAGGCCGAGTTCTCGTGCACGTAGGCGTGGGACAGGTCGTTGGTCCACACCGTCGCCTCGGTGGCACCGGCGTGCAGGTCGATGCGGATGGTGACGTCCCGGCCGGTCAGGTCGACCTTCGACCGGTCCTCGGCGGCGGCCCCGCCCCGGCACACCCAGATGCCGTTGACGGCCACGTCGACCCCGTCCGGCTCGAACTCGGCGGCGGTGGTGCCCACGGCGGCCAGGATCCGACCCCAGTTCGGGTCGTTGCCGAACAGGGCGGTCTTCACCAGGTTGTTGCGGGCCACCGACCGGCCCACCTCGACCGCGTCGTCCTCGTCGGCCGCGCCGACCACCTCGATGGCGATCTGCTTGGTGGCGCCCTCGGCGTCGGCGATCAACTGCTGGGCCAGGTCGTGGCAGGCCGCGGTCACCGCCGCGGTCAACTCCGCAGCGCTCGGCGTGACCCCGGAGGCGCCGCTGGCCAGCAGCAGGACGGTGTCGTTGGTGGACATGCAGCCGTCGGAGTCGATCCGGTCGAAGGTGACCCGGGTGGCGGCGCGCAAGGCGGCGTCCAGGGTCGGCGGGTCGGCGACCGCGTCCGTGGTCAGCACGCAGAGCATGGTGGCCATCGCCGGGGCCAGCATGCCGGCGCCCTTGGCCATGCCGCCGACGGTCCAGCCGGCACCGGAGATCACCGTGGTCTTCGGTCGGGTGTCCGTGGTCATGATCGCCTCGGCGGCGGCCTGCCCGCCCTCGGCGCTCAGGGCCCCGATCGCGGCCCCCACCCCCGGCAGGAGCTTGTCCATCGGCAGCCGCTCGCCGATCAGACCGGTCGAGCAGATCGCCACCTCGCCCGCCCCGAACGGCTGGTCCGGGTGCAGGGCGGTCAGCGCGGCGGCGGCGTGTTCGGCGGTGGCGTGGGTGTCCTGGAAGCCGGCCGGGCCGGTGCAGGCGTTGGCCCCGCCCGAGTTGAGCACCACCGCCCGGACCAGCCCGCCGTGCAGCACCTGCTCGCTCCATGCCACCGGGGCGGCCTTGACCCGGTTGCTGGTGAAGACTCCGGCGACCCCGGTGTCCGGGCCGTCGTTGACGACCACGGCGATGTCCGCCGCGCCGCTGCTCTTGAGGCCGGCGGCCACCCCGGCCGCCCGGAACCCCGCAGGTGTGGTGACGGTCATGGCGTTACCCCCAGCGGGGACAGGCCCGTGGTCTCGGGCAGGCCGAACATCAGGTTGGCGTTCTGTACCGCCTGACCTGCGGCGCCCTTGCCGAGGTTGTCCAGGGCGGCTACCACGATCAACCGACCGGAGTCGAGGTCGACGGTGGCCTGCAGGTGGCAGGAGTTGCTGCCCAGGGTGGCCGCGGTGTGCGGCCAGCGGCCCTCGGTCAGCAGGTGGACGAAGGGGCTGTCCGCGTACGCCTGGGCCAGCACCGCCCGGGGGTCGGCCGAGCCGGTCGGCCGGGCGGTCACGGTGGCCAGGATGCCGCGCGGCATCGGGGCCAGCACCGGGGTGAAGGACAGGCCGGTGGCTCCGGTGGCCTGCTTGATCTCCGGTACGTGCTGGTGGGCGCCGACCTTGTAGGGCGACAGGTCGCCCATCACCTCGCTGGCCAGCAGGTGGGTCTTGGCGGCCCGCCCGGCCCCGGAGGTGCCGGAGGCCGCGACGACCACCACGTCGGCGGGGTCGGCGACACCGGCGGCGATCAGCGGCGCCAGCGCCAGGGTGATCGTGGCGGCGTAGCAGCCGGTGTTCGCCACCCGGGTGGCGGCGGCGATCCGCTCGGCCTGACCGGGCAGCTCCGGCAGGCCGTAGGTCCAGGCCCCGGCGTGCGGGCCACCGTAGTAGCGGGCCCAGGCCGCGCCGTCGGTGAGGCGGTGGTCCGCCCCCAGGTCCACCACCCGGACCTCGGGGGGCAACTGGGCGGCCAGGGCGGCGGACTGGCCGTGCGGCAGCGCCAGGAAGACCAGGTCGGCCTCGGCGAGGGTCTCCGGTACGGTCTCCGCGAAGGTCTGATTCAGCCCGACCAGTTGCGGGTGCACGCTGTCGACGGGCTGCCCCACCTGACTGTGCGCGGTGGCGGTGACCAGGTCGAACTCGGGATGCCCGGCGAGCAGGCGGAGTAACTCACCACCCGCGTAGCCACTAGCACCGGCGACCGCGACCCGGATTCCCATGCCTACCTCCGTATGACTATGCAGGGAGGCTAGCAGCGCGGACTCGTCACTGCAAGTTCATGCAGTGGGCCGCATGAGAATGCTTTATTGTTAAGAAGGGACCCCTGCTCTACCGGAGGCGTTAACAGGGGGCCCTTCCTTGCCCCCTACAGCCGGCCCTCGGCCACCGCCTGGGTGACCCAGGGGATGACCTCGTCGAGCATCTCGTCGAGGGAGGTGGTTGCGGTGAAGCCCAGCACCTCGGCGGCCTTAGCGGTGTCCGGCACCCGCTTGCGGACGTCGTAGCGGAAGGGTTCGTCGCTGACGTACCGGAACGGCACCTCCGGGCCCTTGATCTTGTGCCAGATCAGCTCGGCCAACTCCAGCACCGTGGTCGACCGGGCGGTGGAGAGGTTGAAGTCCTCGTTGTGGGCCGCCGGGTGCTCGATCGCCAGCGCGATGCCCCGGGCCAGGTCACCGCCGTAGGTGTAGTGCCGCACCTGGTCGCCCTCACCGAGGATGTGCAGCGGATCCTGCCCCTTGACGATCTTCTGCACCAGGTCGGGGACCACGTGGGACATGGCCAGCTTCACGTTGCCGGAGAGCACCTCGGCCTGCCCCAGGGCCCGACCCTCCCCCACCCCGACGCAGTTGAAGGGCCGCACGATCGTGTACGGCAACCGGTACTGCTCCCAGGCGGCCCGGGCGTAGTACTCCACCGCCAGCTTCTGGAACCCGTACGACGACAGGGGTGGCGGGATGCGCCGCTCGTCCCCCTCCCGGCTGGGCCAGTGCTCGGTCGACTCGTACACCATCGAGGAGGAGAGGTAGGTGACCTTGCGTAGGCTGCCGTCCCGGTGGGCCCGCAGCGCCGCGTCGCAGGTCGCGGCCATGATCCGCTCGTTGGTGGCGAGCAGGTCATAGGCGTACGCGTGGAAG
The DNA here is from genome assembly GCF_043198155.1 of Micromonospora sp. NPDC048871. Lineage (NCBI taxonomy): Bacteria > Bacillati > Actinomycetota > Actinomycetes > Micromonosporales > Micromonosporaceae > Micromonospora > Micromonospora sp. NPDC048871. The sequence goes on from NZ_JBICUM010000006.1 coordinate 27,202, forward strand.
TAGGAGATCCCGCCGATCATCGCCGCCCCGGCCACCAGATGGTCGCAGCCGTCGAGCAGCTCGGTCAGCAGGTCGGTGTCGCGGGCGTCGCCCTCGACGAACCGGAACCGGGGATGGGTGTCGTAGCTGTGGCTGACCGGGCCGTACTTGGAGAAGTTGTCCACCCCGACGACCTCGTGGCCCCGGTCCAACAGCTCCGCGACCAGATAGCCGCCGATGAAGCCGGCCGAACCAGTTACCAGGACCTTAGCCACGTGCGCTCCTATGCGGTCTTCTCGTACTCGGTGGACTCGACGGTCTGCACCGCCGCCGGTCGGGTCCGGGCGGCCAACTTCTCCCGGCTCAGCCGTCGACCGTAGGCGAACAGATACCAGCGCAGGTACCCGGGGAGGAACCGGCCCAGGTCGAAGTGGGACTCCCCGAGGGGCCGGTCCAGCCAGATGGTCGGGATCTCGGCCACCGGCAGCCGCAGCCGGGTCGCCTTGGCGGTCAACTCCAACCCGATCTCGAAACCGGTCCGCGACTCGATGCCGACCTCCCGGACGAAGGCGGTGTCGTACGCCTTGAAGCTGTTGGTGGCGTCCCGGGTGCCCACCCGCGCCAGGGTGTAGAGGCTGCGCCCCGCCCAGCGGGACATCATCCGCTTCAGCCGGGGCCCGCCCACCTGCTGACCGCCGGGCATGTACCGGGAGGCCGCGGCCACCACCACCCCCCGGTCCACCAGCCGGGCCAGCTCGTCGATCTGCCGGGGATCGTCACAGCCGTCGGCCATGGTCACCACCACGACCGGGGCCCGCGCCACGTCGATGCCGAACCGGATGGCGTTGGCCGGTCCCCGCCCGTAGGTGTTGAGCACCGCCCGCACCCGGGGGTCCGTCCGGGCGGCCTGCTCGACGTACGGGACGGTGGTGTCCTCCGGCATGTCGTGCACGATGAGCACCTCGGCCGGCAGCAGCATCTCCCGCAGCATCCGCTCCAGGCAGCGCACGATCGCCGCGCCCTCGTTGTAGACCGGCACGATCACCGAGACCCGGGGGATCACACCCGCACTCCCTGCCCGGTCAGGCCCCACATGTCGATCACCGGTTTGTCGGTGTCCAGGCGGGCGTACTGCTCGTGCGGGGCGGCGATAACCAGCAGGTCGGCCCGCCGCAGCACCTCCTCCAGGTCGAGGAAGCGCTCGTCGACGACGTACGGGTCGGTGCAGAGGGTCTCCCGGGTCTTCAACGCCAGGATCTTGCGCAGCTTGTACGCCAGGCTCTCCCGGGGGTCGTCGCTGCCGCCCTTGAAGGCCATGCCGAGGATGCCCACGGTCGAGTTGGCCAGGTCGAACCGGTCCTCCAGCCGGGAGACCAGGTACAACGGCAGCCCCTCGTTGATCAGCATCGCGGAGTGGCCGAGCACGAAGTTGTTCCGGTTGAAGGCGGCCAACTGCATGGTGTCCTTGAACAGGCACGGCCCGGCCGCGAACCCGGGCATCGGCAGGTCGGCGGCGCGGGGATACTCGTACGCCACGGCGTGCCGGATCCGGGCGAAGTCCAGCCCGAAGTCGTTGGCCATCATCCAGAACTGGTTGGCGGTGGCGAACTTGATGTACCGCCAGGTGTTGGTGAACAGCTTCGCCAGCTCCGCCTCCTCCGGGGTCAGCGTGACGATCCGGTCGGTCAGGTGCCGGAACAGCTGCTCCGCCCGGGCCGTGGCCTGCGGGGTACGCGCGGCCACGATCTGCGGGAGGGTGAACAGCTCCGTCATCGCGTGCCCCTCGGCGATGCGCTCCGGGCAGAAGGCGACATCCGCCTGCACTCCCCGGCCGACCAGCAACTTCTCGGTCAACGCGGTCACCCCGGGGTAGACGGTGCTGCGCAGCACCACCAACTGCCCGTCGCGCAGATGCTCCGCGCAGCGTTCCAAGGCCCGTGGCACAGCCCCCAGGTCCGGGTTGAGGTGCTCGTCGACCGGGGTGCCGACCACCACCACCAGGTGCTCGGAGGTGCCGACCGCGGCCGGGTCGGTGGTGGCCCGCAGCCGGCCGGTGGCCACCGCCTCCGCGAGGGGCTCGGCCGCCCCGGCCTCGGCGAAGGGCAGGGTAGCCGAGTTGACCGTGGCGACGGCCTCGGCGTTGATGTCGTACAACACGACGGAGAGCCCGCGGGCGGCGAAGGCGATGCCCAGTGGCAGTCCCACCCGGCCGCAACCACCGACTATGCAGACGTCGACCGAGGCAGAGGGCTCATCGGACATGAGGGGGCTCCCGTGGGGGTGGCGGGTGTGATCCCAAGGGTCATCGGGATCACAGCAGGCTAACCCCTCGGAGGTGACTCGTGGGTAACCAAATAATCCAAGCGTCCTGACCATTCGGCCGATCCGCCCCCGATCGGCGAACTCCACACCGTACCGGCGGCGGATCGGACCGCCCTCGACCTCACCTCGGCTGTCGCGCCAACCCGTGCTGCCGCTCGTAGGTCCGCAGGGCGACATCCCAGGCCTGGGTGTACTCCGAGGGCCCCAGCCCGAGGTCGCCGTGGCCCTTGACCGCCTCCCGCAGCAGCTCCACCAACCCGGGGACGATGTCCCGGCGTTCGGCGATGTAGTGGTGGAAGACCTCGGCGAACTGCTGACCGGTCAGCCGCGCGGCGTACGCGGTCACCGGGTCGTCCTGAAGGTTCTGCAACACCGCCGCCCACCGGCGGGTCAGATCGTCGGCCTGCCAGGTGCGGATCTTCTCCAGTTCGTGTTCGCACTCCAACGCGATCCGCTGCTCCCAGTACGGACGCAACCGTTCCCGCACCCGCTCGTCCGGGCTGACCCGGATCCGCACCGTGAAGTGCGGCAGGTTCCCCTCCTGCGGCCACCGCTGGTGAACCAGCAGGTCGTTGAGGGCCCGTTCCAGGGCATGGGCCCGGTGCGGCTCGTGCTCCCGGGCCAGGTCCACGGCACGCTCCCGGACGATCCCGCAGGCCCAGGGCAGCAGCGCCTGGGCCCGCAGCGCCAAGGCGTCGAAGGTCATGCCGGTCGCGGTCCACAGGTAGACCACATGCAGGTTGAAGTCGAAGGCGTCACCCTTCGCCGGCAGCAGGAGGGGCTGGGGTACCTCCTGCCGAAAGGTGACCCGGACCGGCGCCACGGCAGGCGGTGGCACGGCGGCCGGTGGCGCGGGTACGGCAGTCGGCGGAAAGATCGCGTGCCACCAGCGGCGTCGCTGCGTCGGCACACCGTGTCGCACCTGGGGGGTCCCGGCGGGTCCAGTGGTCATCAGGCATCCTCAGCAATCAGGGTTTCGACGTCGTTGAGCAGGGCGCACCCGGGCAGCACCGAGCGCCAGACATGCCGTAGCTGGTGGTGCAGCCGACGGGCCAGCGGAGGCCGACCGGCCAGCACCAGCCGCAGCAACGCCAGCAGGTGGGCGGCCACCTCGGGCTGACCGTCCGCCCGACCCAGCCAGAACCCGAGGGTCCGCCAGGACCGGTACGCCGTCTCGGGCATGCTCAGCGCCGTCGCCCACAGGGTCGCCAGGTCGTCGACGGAGATGATCCCGGTACGGGCCAGATCCAGCAGTTCCGGCCAGTGTTCCCGGGGTGGTCTGGCCCACCGTTCGGCCAGGATCCGCAACGCCCGCGCGGCGTGCAGCCGTACCTCCCGGTCGGCCGGGTCGGTCGAGACGGCCCACTGGGCCAGGGCCCTCACCAGGGCTGCCCCGTTTCCGCCCTGGTAGACCTCGACCAGGCCGCGTACCACGGAGTTGTGCCGGCGTTGCATCCTCCCGGCGGCTACCAGTCGAAGCTGCCCCAGGGCCGCCTCCGGCCACAGCCGGGCCAGCCCCAGTTCGTGGGCGCGGGCCACCGTGTCGCGCAGATGGGCCGCCGGGCCGGCGGCCCAGCGGTCCAACTCGACACCGACCCGCTGCCGCAGCCGGGGTTGCATCGCGATCGCGACCAGGATGATCGCGGCCGCCTGCCGTACCCCCGCGCGCCGCTCCCCCGCCAGGTTCCGCACCACCTCCAGGACCGTCTGCACCTCCCGACCGGCCGACCAGCCGATGGCCGCGGCCGCCGCCTGCCGTACCTCCGGCTCGTCGGCCCGCACCAGCTCCGCCAGCCAGTCCAGCAGCACCCGGGGCAGCCACCAGTCGGTCCAGGCCATGTCCAGCACGGCGGTACGCAGTTGCTCGGTGCCGGGGGCGAACTGCATCCGGATACCCCCGGTCGCCCAGTCCTCGTTCGGTATCGCCATGGCGGCCCGCAGCGTCGGCCCGAGCACCTCGTCCAGGGTGATGCCGCGCAGCCGTACCGCGGTCTGGGCCCCGTGCGGGCCCGGCACCAGCCGGTCGGCCGCCAGCCGGATCTCCACCGTGGGCAGCCCGGCGAAGACCACACAGGACAGCCGGAAGGCCCGTACCTGCTCGGCGGACCAGCCCACGGAGGCACCGGCGTCGGCCGACACGTCGAGGATCTGCGCGGCCCGCTCCCGAAGCTGCCGGGGCAGCAGTTGGGCCAGCCTTTCGGTCAGGGACCTGCCGCGCGGCACCGTCCGCGCCAGGGCCGTCACCAGGGGAAGCACCTCGCGGGGCCGGGGACCACCGGCCAGGTACGCCGACAGCAGCGGATGTCGGCTGCATTCCTCGTCGACGTACTGGTCCACACACTCGCCGGCACAGTCCTGCGCGCAGAAGCCGACGCACCGCCCGGCCAGGTCCCGCCGCAGGCGGGCCCGGAACACCTCGGCCGCGGGTGCCGGTCGATGCTCCACGACATGCCCGGCGAGATCCTGTACCCGCCGGGAGAAGTCGCCCACCAGCAACAGGGTCATCCCCGCGGCCGCGGCCCGCTCGGCCAGCCCCATCAGGGTGTAGCCGTCCAACTCCCCCACGGCCTCCTCGGACAGCCGCAGCACGTAGCCGCTGCCCGCACGCCGGCCCAGCTTCGTCCGGAACACGTCCGTCAGCTCCTCGACCCCGAGGATGTTCACCCCGTCGATCCCGTGCCGCCTCACCGAGGCGACCAGCGCGGAGGTGAGTCTTCCGCTGCCGGGCGGCCCGGACAGGCACACCAGGTGACGCTGCTTGAGGTGATGGTCGAGTTGCTGGTCGCTGCCGGCCGGCGCGTACCCCCGCACCAGGTCCTGCACGGTCGTCTCACTGAGGGTCTCGGACCAGACCCGGCGCCCGTCCACCGACTCGGTGGCCGCGGTGACATTGACCGTACCGATGGCCAGGGCCCCGTGGCCGGTGGCGTTCTGCCCCCGCACGTACATGTCGCCGGCATCGATCGGGGCGGCACCGAAGAGACCGGCCAGCCGACGCAGCACCTCACCGGAGTCGAGGGAATCCTCCCGGTCGTCCTCCTCCTCGACCTGGTCGGTCTCCGTCTCCCTCTCCTGATCCGGCTGGGCCTTCCGGTCGGTCCCGGCCTTCCGGTCGGTCCCGGCCTTCCGGTCCGTCTCGGGCTCCTGGTCCGTCTCGGGCTCCTGGTTTGTCGGGTCGCTGGGGCCCGGGCCGGAACCGGTCACCGGCTCGTCGGTCATCGGCCCGCCTCCGGGGGCAGGACGACGTCACGACCGACCGAGCCGATCGCGATCGCGCCCGGTCCCACGGCATTCTGGCCCTCGACCCGGATGTTCCCGGTACGAATGCCGCCAGTCGGCGACGGGGGTTCGGGTCGGGCTGCCGCCGCCGGATCCGGCTGGTTCGTCTCCGGGTCCGAGGCAGATGTCTGCGGGCCGGGTGGAGCTGTCGGCAAGGGCGGCGGAGGTGTTCCCGGGTGGGGCTGAGTCGTCTCCGGGGAGGGTGGCTCGTCCTGCCAGGAGGTGACGTCCTCGCCGAGGACACAGAGCCACCCCGGCTCGTGGAACCCCTTCTCCGCGTGCACCACCTCGATCCGCCGGAACCGGCCCGGCCGAAGCTCCTCCGGGTACTGGGTCACCACGTCCCGGTAGATGTCCGGGGAGACCACCAGGGCGATCCCGGCGTCGGGGAAGGCGGCCAGGGCCCGCCGTACCGGGGCGGCGTCGCAGAGCCGGCTGACCGTGACGACCGCCTGGCCCGGAAACCCGTTCGCCCCGTCCAGGTGCACCATGCCCTGGTGCACCGCCACCCGCAGCCGGATGCGGGCCACCGGAAGTCGGTCCGCGTTGTACCGCCGCAGTCGGCGGTTCAGTTCCGGCAGGAACCGGCCGATCACCCGTGCCTCGGGCAGTTCGGTCGGCAGGACGGCCAGTTCACCGTCTCCAGACTGCTGGGTCGTCCAACCGGCCCGATCCATGCCCACCTCGTCGGCCGCCTCCCGCAGCAGCCGATGGAAGTCCAGTTGGGCGTCGTACTGCTGAAGGTTGCCGCGCTGGCTGTAGCGCTCCATGTCCACACAGATCAACAGCCGCCGCTGCGGATGTTGCATGTCGTCCCCCCTCCCACCCGGCCCGCGAGGGGCGGGTATCAGCGACATACAACCGGGGCCGGCCCGCGAAGACCCCGTAGAAGTACGGCATCCACAGAAATGTCCGTCAGTAGTCATCCCGTACCGTGCGGGCATTACGTCGCCCGATCCACGATGCACTCGTCTGATGTGGAACATCCCGATCGACGTACTGCTGGAGCTGGATCTGGCCCCGCACCTGACTTTCGGCCTGTTGCTGGTCTATCTGCTGGGGATGACGATGTCCCGCCGGGTATGGCGTAGTGCCACCATCCGGCTACGCTGCGAGCGCCGTCGTCTTCTGAGCAGAGTAGGAGCCTGGATGCGTAGCGAACCAGACCCGAACTCCCAGTGGCCCCACGGCACCTTCCTGCAACGGCTGGGCCCGTCTGTACGGGAAGCCCTGCTGGGGCTCGGGGTACGCCGTGAGGTACCGGCCGGTCAGATTCTGATCCACGAAGGACAGCAGCAGTCCCACCTGGTGCTGATCGAGGAGGGTCTGACCAAGGTCACCGCCGCCCTGCCGGACGGCCGCACCGCCCTGCTGTCCCTGCGGGTCGGCGGTGACCTGGTCGGCGAGATGTCGGCCCTCAACGGTCGGCCCCGCTCGGCGACCGTCACCACCTGCGGCACGGCCCGCTACAGCGTGATCACCTCGGAGCGGTTCCGCGCCTTCCTCCGGGCCAATCCGGACGCCGCCCTAGAACTCGCCGCCATGGTCTCCGACCGGTTGCGCTGGTCGAACCGCCGACGGATCGATTTCTCCTCCTACCCGGTAAAGATCAGGGTGGCCCGGGTGATCGCCGACTTGTGCCGTACCCACGGCCGCCAGACCCCGGAGGGGGTCGTCATCGACGTACGCCTCACCCAGCCGGAGCTGGCGTCCATCTGCGGCGCCTCGGAGACCTCGGTGCAGAAGATCCTGCGGGAGCTGCGCACCGAAGGGCTGGTCGACACCGACTACCGCCGGATGACCGTCCGGGACCTGCCCCGCCTGCAGCAGCTCGGGCAGTTGCCGCCCGACGACTGTTAACCAGGGCCCCTTCCTATACACGAGGCGTTAAGAAGGGGCCCTTCCTTACACCTCAGGCGCCGCGGAGGGTGGCGCCGACGCGTTCGGTGGCCCGGGCCACCGCGGCGTCGCGGGCGGCCACGGCCTCCTCGACGGTCAGGGTGCGGTCCGGGGCCCGGAAGGTCAGCTTGTAGGCCAGCGACTTGCGGCCGGCCCCCAACTGCTCCGAGGCGTACACGTCGAACAGGCGCACCGACTCCAGCAGCTCACCCGCTCCCTCGATGAGGGCCTGCTGGACCTGTTGGGCGGGCACGGTCTCCTCGACCACCAGGGCCACGTCGATCAGGGCCGGGGGGAAACCGGAGACTCCGGGCGCGGGCAGCACCGGGGCCGCCGGCAGGGCGTCCAGGTCCAGCTCCATGGCACTGGTCCGCCGGGGCAGTTCCAGGTTGGCCAGCACCGCCGGGTGCAGCTCACCGGCGTGACCGACGACCACCCCGTCCACCAGCAGCTGCGCGCAGCGGCCGGGGTGCCAGGGGGCGTACTCGGTGGCCCGTACCTCGATCCGGTCGGCCGGGATGCCGGCGGCCGCGAGGACCTCCCGGCCCGCCTGGACGGCGTCCGCCCAGGAGGCCGGTCGCCCGGCCCCCCACCAGCCGGCCGGCTCGATGTCGCCGGTCAGCACGACGGCGACATGCCGGGGCTGGTGCGGCACGACCGCGTCGGCGGCGGCGAACTCGGCGTCCGTGGGCCGCCGGTCCACCCCCATGGTCGGCGGGCTACCGGCGCCGGGGCGGGGCTGGAACACCACCCCGATCTCGTAGAGGGCCAGATCCCGCAGGCCCCGGCCGAGGTTGCGCCGGACGATGCCGAGCAGCGGGCCGAGCAGCGTGGTCCGCAGCAGCGGCTCCTCGTCGGAGAGCGGATTGGCCACCCGTACGGCCTGGCGGCGGGGATCCTCGGCGGGCAGGGCGAACTGGTCGGCCAGGTCGGTGGCGACGAAGGGGTGCGCCAGCACCTCGACGTAGCCGCGTTCGGCCAGGGCCCGGGACACCGCCCGGTTGCGGCGCTGCTGCCAGGTCAGCCCCCGACCGGGCGGGGCGGTGGGCAGCAGGGACGGCACCTTGTCGTACCCGTCCAGGCGGACCACCTCCTCGACCAGGTCGGCCGGGTCGGTCAGATCGGGCCGCCAGGTCGGCGGGGTGACACTGAGGACGTCGGTGTCACCTCCGGTGACACGGGGCATGACGGTGTCCCCGGCGGTGACCCCCACCTCGCCGGGGTCCTCGGTCAGCCGGTCGGTGCCCCGGGCCACCGTGCAGCCGATCTGCTCCAGCAGGGCGACCACCCGCGCCGGTGGGTACGCCACCCCGACCCGCCGGCTGGGCAGGTCGACCGGCAGCGTCACCGGGGTCCGGGGGGTCACGTGGTTGATGTCCAGCACCTCGTCCCCGGCGGTGCCGCCGGCGTACCCGGTGAGCAGGGCGACCGCCCGGTCCAGGGCGACCAGCGGCAGGGCCGGGTCGACCCCCCGCTCCCACCGCTTCGCCGCCTCGCTGAACAGCTTGTGTCGACGCGCGGTACGCCCCACCATCGCCGGATCCCAGTGCGCGGCCTCGAACAGCACGTTGACCGTGCTGGGCAGCACCTCGCTGGTCTCGCCACCCATCACGGCGGCCAGCGAGATCGGCACCCCGTCGCCGTCGCCGCCGAGCGGGTTGGGCAGGCCGGCGTCGCAGATGACCATGTCTTCCGGGGCCAGGGCCCGGGTCACCCCGTCCAGGGTGGTCAGCTTCTCCCCCGCCACCGCCCGGCGCACCACCAGGGGCCCGGCCAGCCGGTCGGCGTCGAAGGCATGCATCGGCTGCCCGAGTTCCAGCATCACGTAGTTGGTGATGTCCACCGGCAGGGAGATGGTCCGGATGCCGGCGACCGTGAGCCGCCGCTGCATCCACTCCGGGGTCTGTGCCGTCGGGTCGACCCCGCGCACCATCCGGGCCGCGAACCGGTCACAGCCCACCGGGTCGCGTACCTCGACCGGGTAGGCGGGGGCGGCGGTGCCCGGGGTCGCGGGGATGCGACCCCGGTCGGAGTAGTCCAGACCCAGGGCGTGGGCCAGTTCGCGGGCCAGCCCGCGCAGGGACATCTGGTAGCCCCGGTCCGGGGTGATCTCCACCTCGACGACGATGTCGTCCAGCCCGACCACCGGGCGGGCGTCGTCGCCGGGGGCGGCGACGACGTGCTCGGGCAGCACCAGGATGCCGGAGTGGTCGTCGCCCAGGCCCAGTTCCTTGGCGGAGCAGATCATGCCGTGGGAGTTGCGCCCGTAGGTCTTGCGGGCACCGATGGCGAAGCCGCCCGGCAGCACTCCGCCGGGCAGGATCACCACGACCCGGTCACCGGGGGCGAAGTTGCGCGCCCCGCAGACGATCTCCTGCGGTTCACCGGTGCCGTTGGCGGCACCCACGTCTACCCGGCAGAACCGGATCGGCTTCTTGAAGCCGGTCAACTCCTCGATGTCGAGGACCTGGCCGACCACCAACTGCCCGGTGACCGTGGTGGACAGGTCCACGATGGACTCCACCTCGATACCCAGGTCGACCAGGGCCCGCTCCAGGTCGGCGGCGGACAGGTCCGGCAGGTCTACGTACTCCCGCAACCAACTGACAGAAACTCGCATGACTCGTTACCACCGTCTCCGTAACTCGCGCGCCCGCACTACGCCCCGTGGCCGAACGCCCGGGTGAACCGGACATCGCCCTCGACCATGTCCCGCATGTCCCCCACCCCGTGTCGGAACATCACGGTGCGGTCGATGCCCATGCCGAAGGCGAACCCGGAGTAGACCTCCGGGTCGATGCCGCAGGCCCGCAGCACCCGGGGGTTGACCATGCCGCAGCCGCCCCACTCGACCCACTGGGGGCCCTTGCGGTGCTCCGGGAACCACACGTCGAACTCCGCCGACGGCTCGGTGAACGGGAAGTAGTGCGGCCGGAACCGGGTCTTGGCGCCCTCGCCGAACATGGCCCGGGCGAAGTGGTCCAGGGTGCCGCGCAGGTGGGCCATGGTGATGCCCTTGTCCACCACCAGGCCCTCGACCTGGTGGAAGACCGGGGAGTGGGTGGCGTCCAGCTCGTCGGTGCGGTAGACCCGACCGGGTACCACCACGTAGATCGGCGGCTTGCGGGTGAGCATGGTGCGCGCCTGCACCGGCGAGGTGTGGGTACGCAGCACCAGCCCGGACTGCTCGGGTGCGATGTGGAAGGTGTCCATCAGGCCCCGGGCCGGGTGGTCGACCGGGATGTTGAGGGCGTCGAAGTTGGTCCACTCCAGCTCGACCTCGGGCCCCTCGGCCACCTCGTAGCCCATCCCGATGAACAGGTCGCTGATCTGTTCCATCAGCACACTGACCGGGTGCCGGGAGCCGCGCGGGCGCCGGTCGTAGGGCAGGGTCACATCGACCCGCTCGGCGACCAGGACCCGCTGCGCCTGCTCGCGGTCGAGCACCTCGGATCGGGCGGCGTAGGCCTGCTCGATGCTGCGGCGGGCCTCGTTGACCCGCTTGCCGGCGTCGGCCTTTGCGGCCGGCGGCAGGGCCCCGATCTCCCGGCGGGCCAGCGAGACCGGGGACCGGTCGCCCAGGTGCGCCGGACGCACGGCGGCCAGGGCGTCGGGGTCACCGGCGGCGGCGAACGCCTTCTCGGCCTCGGTCACGGCCTCGGCCAGGGCGGCCGGGTCGAGCAGGGCAACCTGCTTCGGGTCGTACGGATCGTTGCGGTAGGTCATGGCGTACGGGCACTCCTCACGGCGGTGCCGGCCCTCAGGGGCGGCGAAGCGAGTCTACGGACGCGCGGCTGCGCCGCAGCCCGCCGGTGGGAGTGGTGCGGAGAGCAGATCAGGCCCGCCGCCCGCCGACACCGGCGGGCTGGCTAAACGTACGCCGTGGTGTGTCCACCATCACCGGCCGCTCTCCTCGTGCTCTGCGCGTGATCTCATCTCAGCGCTGGGCTCTCGCCGAAGCGTACAGGCAGACCGCGGCAGCCGCAGCCAGGTTGAGGCTCTCGGCCCGCCCGTGCAGCGGCACCCGGACCCGGGCGTCCGCAGCGGCGATCAGCTCCTCGGGCAGCCCATGCGCCTCGGAACCGAACAACCAGGCGGTGGGTACGGCCAGCCGGCCCGCGTCGGCCAACTCATCGAGATCCGTCTCGCCGTAGCCGGTCGCGGCCAGCACGGTGAGACCGGCCGCCCGGGCGGCTACCAGCACCGCCGCCGGGTCGCGTTCGCGCACCACGTCGACATGGAACAGGCTGCCCGCCGAGGACCGGACACACTTGCCGTTGTACGGGTCGACGGCCTCCCCGGCGAAGACCACCGCGGCGGCACCGGCCGCGTCGGCGGTGCGCAACACCGTCCCGGCGTTACCGGGGTCCCGGATGCCGGCGAGCACCGCCACCAGCCGGGGGGCCCGGGACAGGGCGGTCTCCAGGGGCACGTCCAGGTGTTGGCAGACGGCGACCAGGCCCTGCGGGGCCACGGTCTCGGCCAACGCCGCCAGGGCCTCCTCGGTCACCTCGGAGACGGGTACGTCGGCGCCGGCGGCGGTCGCCGCCAGGTCGGCGTACCGATCGAGGGCGGCCGGGGTGCCGAACACCTCGACCACCGTCCGGGGGCGGGCCAGGGCCTCGCGGACCGCCTGGGGCCCCTCGGCCAGGAAACGGCCGGTGGCCTCGCGTTCCCGGCGACGCTGGAGTCGGCGGGCGGCGACCACCCTGGGGGTACGCGGTGTGAAGGGCATGGTGTCCTCTCACCACACACACGCGAGGCGCCCCCCTGGTCGAGGGACGCCTCGCGGTGTCGTGCGGGGATCAGGCGGCCTGGGCCGCCGCGCCGCCGATGCCCTCGGCCTGCACCGCGGCACGGGCCAACTCGACGATCGCCGCGAAGGCGGCGGCGTCGTTGACGGCCATGTCGGCCAGGATCTTGCGGTCGACCTCGATGCCGGCCAGGCGCAGGCCCTGGATCAGCCGGTTGTAGGTCATCCCGTTGGCGCGGGCACCCGCGTTGATCCGCTGGATCCACAACTGCCGGAAGTCACCCTTGCGGTCGCGACGGTCCCGGTAGGCGTACTGCATCGAGTGCAGCACCTGCTCCTTGGCCTTGCGGTACAGCCGGGAGCGCTGACCGCGGTAACCACTCGCGGTCTCCAGCAGGGTACGGCGCTTCTTCTGGGCGTTCACAGCCCGCTTGACGCGTGCCATCTCAACTCCTTCTTGGGCTCAGGTGGCGCGCGTCAGCGGCCGAGCAGCTTCTTGATGCGCTTGACGTCGGCCTTGGCCACCTCGACCACGCCCGTCAGCCGGCGGGTACGGGTGGAGGGCTTCTTCTCCAGGAGGTGGCGCTTGTTGGCCTGCTCCTTCATGAGCTTGCCCTTGCCAGTCACCCGGACCCGCTTACCCGTCCCCGTGTGGCTCTTCATCTTCGGCATGTGGAACGTCTTCTCCCCTGTTACTGGCCGCTGGTGTCAGCGGTCGTGCCGGTCTCACCGGCTGCTGCGCTCTCACCGGCCGCAGCGGGCTCGGCAGCCGCCGCGGGCTCCTCCGCGGGCTCCTCCGCGGTCCGCTCCCGGGCTCCACCACGCGATGCCGTGGCGGCGACCGCGGAGGCCTTCACGGCCCGGTGCGGAGCGAGAACCATGATCATGTTTCGGCCGTCCTGCTTAGGAGCGGACTCGACGTATCCCAGTTCCGTGATCTCGGATTCGAGCCTACGCAGAAGCCGGTAACCCAGCTCCGGGCGACTCTGCTCGCGACCGCGGAACATGATCGTCACCTTGACCTTGTCGCCGGCCTTGAGGAACCGCACCACGTGACCCTTCTTGGTCTCGTAGTCGTGCGGATCGATCTTCGGCCGGAGCTTCATCTCCTTGATGACGGTCTGCTGCTGGTTACGCCGCGCTTCGCGCGCCTTGAGTGCGCTCTCGTACTTGAACTTGCCGAAGTCCATGAGCTTGCACACCGGCGGGCGCGCCATCGGCGCAACCTCGACCAGGTCCAGATCGACGTCCGCGGCCAGCTGAAGGGCGCGCTCCAGCGGGACGATGCCCACCTGCTCACCCTCGGGGCCGACCAGTCGGACCTCACGTGCCCGGATCTGCTCGTTCACGCGTGGTTCGACGCTGATGGGGCCTCCTCGAGTCGGTTCTTCATCGGTAGCCGACCCAAGCGGTCCCCGTCGGGAACCGGCCCGGAAAGCAGAAGGCCCCGGCACATGCCAGGGCCCGCTCGACCGGTCGGCACGATCACAGGATCGCGCATCCGGAGCCGGAAGGTGCCCGGAACCGGTGACCGGACCCGGCCGCCGCAGTCGGCGACTCGGGTGGGAGCAGGCGCCCCACTTTCACGGCCGTCCGCTCACGCAGACAGCCTGGTCGACTTGACCACACTACACCCATGCCCATCGGGGCCCCAACTCGGCACGGCCGGCGGCTCGGGACCAGGGGATCAGGAGCCTGCGGCGCCCTGGGCCAGGGTGGCCAGGTGGGCCTGGTGCAGCCGGCGCAGGGCCCGGACCCCGTCGACCGCCAGCTGCTTGTCGGCGGCCTGGAGGGCCACCATCGGCAGCAGGTCGTCGTCGTACAGCTCCAGGGCGGCCCAGGGGGCACCCCGGTCGAACCGGACCCCCCGCACGACCTCCCAGGGCAGCTCGTAGGAGCCGATGATGTTGCGCACCCGCACCCCGCGCGCGTCCGCCTCGACCCGGGGCCGGGTGAACAGCAGGGCACCGAGGGCGAAGATCACCCCTAGGCCGATCATGGCGAACTGGTCGCCGCGCTGGAAGGTGCCGAAGCCGTTGCCGGTGGGGCCGGTCAGGGTGGTGGCGATCAACGAGAACACCACCACCAGCACGACCGCCGACACCCAGCAGACCACCCGGATGCGCCGGGGTCGGAGCCGGACCGACTCACCGCCGGTCACCGGCTGAGGCTCGGCCGTGCCGGCACTGGGCTGCGCTGGATCCCGCCGCTGACTCATGTCCTCAGTCTGCCATCCGCCCACGGTCCGACCGATGGCGCCACACGCGGCGACACCAGCACCGACGCCGGCCTCACAACCGGCAGGCGTGGATGTTGGTGACCAGGATCGCCCGGGCCCCCAGCTCGTAGAGCTCGTCCATGATCCGGTGCACGTCGTCGCGGAGCACCATGGCCTGCACCGCCACCCAACCCTCGCGGTGCAGCGGGGAGACCGTCGGCGACTCGATGCCCGGGGTCAGGGAACTGGCCCGGTCCAGCAGACCGGCCGGCACGTCGTAGGCCAGCATCACGTACCGGCGGGCCACCAGCACCCCGTGCAGCCGGCGCAGCAACTGCTCCGCCTGCGGGTTCACGGTCGCCCCGGCCCGACGGACCAGCACCGCCGAGGAGCGCAGCAGCGGCTCGCCGAAAACCACCAGGCCGGCCTGGCGCAGGGTGGCCCCGGTCTCCACCACGTCGGCCACCACGTCGGCCACGCCCAGGCGGATGGCGTTCTCCACCGCCCCGTCGAGGCGGATCACCTCGGCCTTGACCCCCAACTCGGCCAGGTAGCGCTCGACCAGGCCCGGGTAGGCGGTGGCGATCCGGTGCCCACCCAACTCCCGTACGTCGTCGACGTCGTCCGGGCGGGCGGCGAACCGGAAGGTGGCCCGGCCGAAGTTCAGGTCGACGACCTCCTCGGCGGGTGCGCCGGAGTCGATCAGCAGATCCCGGCCGGTGATCCCGACGTCCAGATCACCGGAGCCGACGTAGGTGGCGATGTCCTTGGGACGCAGGTAGAAGAATTCGATGTCGTTGGCCTCGTCCCGGCAGACCAGGTCCTTGGGGTCGCTGCGCTGGCGGTAGCCCGCCTCGCGCAGCATCTCGGCGGCCGAGGAGGCCAGGGCGCCCTTGTTGGGTACGGCGACACGCAGCATGACGGAGTGCTCCTTCG
This sequence comes from Micromonospora sp. NPDC048871, assembly GCF_043198155.1. Taxonomy (NCBI): domain Bacteria; kingdom Bacillati; phylum Actinomycetota; class Actinomycetes; order Micromonosporales; family Micromonosporaceae; genus Micromonospora; species Micromonospora sp. NPDC048871. The sequence goes on from NZ_JBICUM010000006.1 coordinate 42,588, forward strand.
ATCGGGTCCAGGGTCGATGGCGGGCACTCAGAGATGTCGGTAGACGTCCTTGAGCTCCAGCCCGCTGGCGAGCATCAACACCTGAACCTGGTAGAGCAGCTGGGAGATCTCCTCCGCGGTGCGCTCCGGCCCCTCATGCTCGGCGGCCATCCACGACTCGGCGGCCTCCTCGACCACCTTCTTGCCGATGAAGTGCACCCCCTTCTCCAGCGCGGCGACCGTGCCCGAGCCGGGGGTGCCGGCCGCGGCCTTGGCCTGCAGCTCGGCGAACAACTCCTCGAAGGTCTTCACGGAACCGGATTCTCCCAGTCGCCCTGGGTGGCGGCACGCACCGGGTCCGGTGGTGACCGGTAAGCGGGACTTGTATTCCCTACCACCATGGTGGGACACCGGTACGGCGGTCACCGCAGGTGGTCGTACGCTGTCGGCCATGGTCAGCACCCCACGCATCCGTACGCTAGCCACGGCCGGCGCGGTCCTCTTCGCGGTCACCGCCTGCGCCCCGCAGAGCGAGCCCGCCCCCCAGCCCACGGCCTCCGGCGCGAACGCGTGCGCCAAGGAGAACCTACCCACCCAGACCCCCGGCAAGCTCACCATCGCCACCGACGAGCCGGCCTACCAGCCGTGGTTCGTCGACAACAAGCCCGACAGCGGCGAGGGCTTCGAGTCGGCGGTGGCGTACGCGGTGGCGGAGAAGCTCGGCTACACCCGTGACGAGGTCGTCTGGACCCGGGTGAAGTTCGACTCGGCCATCGCACCCGGGCCCAAGACCTTCGACTTCGACATCAACCAGTTCTCGATCACCGACGAGCGCAAGAAGGCGGTCGACTTCTCCGCCCCCTACTACCTGGTGCGGCAGACCGTCATCGCGCTGAAGTCCTCCAAGATCGCCGGTAAGACCAGCCTGGCGGACCTGCGTGACGCCAAGCTCGGCGCCCAGGTCGGCACGACCAGCTACCAGGCGATCACCGACCTGGTGAAGCCGACCCAGCAGCCGCAGGTCTACAACAGCAACGACGACGCCAAGAAGGCCCTGCAGAACGGCCAGCTCGACGGCCTGGTCGTCGACCTGCCCACCGCCTTCTACATCACCGCCGCCGAGATCGAGGACGCGGTGATCGTCGGGCAGTTCCCGCAGGTGGGCACCCCGGAGGCGTTCGGGCTGCTGCTGGACAAGGACTCCCCGCTGACCGGTTGTGTCAGCAACGCGGTCGGGCAACTCTCCGCCGACGGGGTGTTGAAGGAGTTGGAGCAGCGGTGGCTGGCCCAGGTCGCGGGAGCCCCTGAGCTCACGTGAGCACCACCCACCACGTCCCCTCCCCTGCCCAGCGGGCCCGTGAGGAGTACCGCCGCCGGCAGACCACGCTGAGTGTGCTGATCGCCGCCGCCTCCACGGCGGCGATCGGCACCCTGCTGGCGATCGCGGTGACCGGGGCACCCGGCTGGGACCGGGTACGCGCCTCCTTCCTGGATCCGCAGATCGCCCGCGACGCCCTGCCGGCGGTGCTGACCGGCCTCTGGCTCAATCTGCGGTTGCTGGTCTGCTGCGCGCTAGGGGCGCTGCTACTCGGGTTGATCATCGCGATCCTGCGTACCCTGCGGGGGCCGGTCTTCTTCCCGATCCGGGCCCTGGCCACCGGCTACACGTACGCCTTCCGGGGCCTGCCGCTGATCATCGTGCTCTACGTGCTCACCCTCGGCGTGCCCGGTCTGCGGTTGCAGGGCATGCCGTCGGTGCTGGTGCTGGGCGGGCTGGCGCTGGTGCTCACCTACGGCGGCTACCTGGCCGAGGTATTCCGCGCCGGCATCGAGTCGGTGCATCCCAGCCAGTTGGCGGCGGCCCGGTCCCTGGGGCTGACCTACCGGCAGACCATGCGGCACGTGGTGCTGCCCCAGGCCGTCCGGCGGGTGGCGCCGCCGCTGCTCAACGACGTGGTGGCGTTGCAGAAGGACGTCGGTCTGGTCTCCCTGGCCGGGCCGATCGACGCGGTCCGGGCCGCGCAGATCGAGACCGCGCAGAGCTTCAACTACACCCCGTACATCCTGGCCGGGGTGCTCTTCGTCCTGCTGGCCATTCCGCTGATCGCCGTCACCGACCGGGTGACGCTGCGGGCGGCCCGACGCCAGTCCGGAGGCTGACCATGGACGTGTTGCGGTGCCGAGGGCTGCGCAAGGTCTTCGGCGACCAGGTGGTCCTCGACGGTCTCGACCTGACCGTGGCCGAACACCAGGTGGTGGCCCTGATCGGGTCCTCCGGTTCGGGCAAGTCGACCCTGCTGCGCTGTATCAACCTGCTGGAGGACCTGCACGACGGGACGATCGAACTGGACGGCGAGGACATCTCCGCCCCCGGTGTCGACCCCGACAAGGTACGCCGCCGCATCGGCATGGTGTTCCAGTCGTACAACCTCTTCCCGCACCTGAGCGTGCTGGACAACATCACCCTGGCGCCCCGTCGGGTGCACCGCCGGGCGCGGGCCGAGGCGGAGGCCCGGGCCCGGGAGCTGCTGGAGCGGGTGGGGTTGGGGGCCAAGGCCGACGCGTACCCGGACCGGCTCTCCGGAGGCCAGCAGCAGCGGGTGGCGATCGTGCGGGCGCTGGCCAACTCCCCCCGGCTGCTGCTGCTCGACGAGGTCACCTCGGCCCTGGATCCGGAGCTGGTCGGTGAGGTGCTGACGATGATCCGTGACCTCAAGTCCGAGGGGATGACCATGGTGCTGGCCACCCACGAGATGGGCTTCGCCCGGGACGTGGCCGATCAGGTCTGCTTCCTGGACGCCGGACGGGTGATCGAATCCGGTCCCCCCAGCCAGGTCCTCGCCGACCCCGTCCACCCCCGCACCCGCCAGTTCCTGACCCGCATCATCGAGGCCCGCCGCCTCTGACCCCACCACCCCTCCCTCTCCCCGCCACCCTGCGGGGGAGGGTTGATCATGAGGTTGGCGGCAGCTTGAAGATCGAGGCCCGCCGCCAACCTCATGATCAACCCTCCGGAGGGCGGGATCACACCGACGGTGTTGGGGTTGGGTTGGGGGTAATGATCGAGGCCACAAGAAGGTGGCTGGGTAAGCTCGATCGGGTACGAAACGCGCCCATGACGATGTCGCCAGAGGTAGCCGCCATGTCCAGTCGTCCGTCCGAGCCCGTCGACCCCGCCCGCCTCCAGGAGGTCCTCGACGGGCCGTGGGCCGGGGTCCGCGAGGCTCATCGTCGCAAGCTCGACGACGGCTTCCTGCCGGTGTACGGCGAGACCGGCGACCAGGCCCGGGAGCGGATCACCCGGCTGCTGGGCCGGCTGCCGGTCGACGAGGGCATGCCGGCGGCCTTCCCGCCCGAATACGGCGGCCACGGCGACATCGGCGGCTCGATCGTGGCCACCGAGATGCTGGCCCAGGTCGACCTGTCCCTGATGGTCAAGGCGGGGGTGCAGTGGGGCCTGTTCGGGGGTGCCGTGCTGTCCCTGGGCACCCGGCGGCACCACGACGCCTACCTGCGGGACATCGTCGCCGGTGACCTCCTCGGCTGCTTCGCGATGACCGAGACCGGGCACGGCTCGGACGTGCAGCAGCTGCGCACCACCTGCACCTACGATCCGGAGACCCAGACCTTCGACCTGCACACCCCGCACCAGGCGGCCCGCAAGGACTACATCGGCAACGCCGCCCGGGACGGTCGGATGGCGGTGGTCTTCGCCCAGTTGGTCACCAAGGGACAGCGGCACGGGGTGCACGCCTGGCTGGTCCCCATCCGCGACGCCCAGGGCAACCCGATGCCGGGGGTGACCATCGGCGACGCCGGACCCAAGGCCGGCCTGCTCGGGGTGGACAACGGGCGGCTCAGCTTCGACCACGTCACCGTGCCCCGGGAGGCGCTGCTGGACCGGTACGGCCAGGTGGCCCCCGACGGCACCTACTCCAGCCCGATCTCCAACGACTCCCGGCGCTTCTTCACCATGCTCGGCACCCTGGTCCGGGGCCGGGCCAGCGTGGGTGGCGCCGCGGCGGCGGCCACCAAGGTGGCGCTGACCATCGCGGTGCGCTACGGCGACCTGCGCCGCCAGTTCAGCGCCCCCGATGCCGACCGGGAGGTGCTGCTCAACGACTACCTGGCCCACCAGCGCAAGCTGCTGCCGGCCCTGGCCACCACGTACGCCCTGCACTTCGCCCAGGCCGAGCTGGTCGCCGCGATCGACGAGGTGCAGGGCGGCGACGGTCCGGTCGACGAGCACCGGCAGCGGGAGTTGGAGTCCCGGGCCGCCGGTCTGAAGGCCGCCCAGACCTGGCACGCCACCCGCACCATCCAGATGTGCCGGGAGGCCTGCGGTGGAGCCGGCTACCTGGCCGAGAACCGGCTGCCCGGCCTGAAGGCCGACACGGACGTCTTCACCACCTTCGAGGGCGACAACACCGTGCTGTTGCAGCTGGTGGCCAAGGGCCTGCTCACCGGCTACCGGGACGAGTTCGGTTCCCTGGACGGTTGGGGGCGGGCCTCTTTCGTCGCCGAACAGGTCCGGGAGATGGTGCTGGAGCGTACGGCCGCGCGGGCGCTGATCGAGCGACTCGTCGGCGCCGTGCCCGGCCGGGACGAGGAGGTCGCCGTCACCGACCGGGGCTGGCAGCTCAAGGTCTCTGAGGACCGGGAGAAGCACCTGCTAGACGGCGCGGTCCGGCGGCTGCGCAACGGCGCCGCCACCAAGAAGGACCGCCCCTTCGACATCTTCAACGACGTGCAGGACCACGTCCTGACGGTCGCCGCCGCCCATGTCGACCGGGTCACCCTGGAGGCCTTCGTCGCCGGCATCGAGAAGACCACCGACCCGGCGGTCAAGGCCCTGCTGTCCCGGGTCTGCGACCTGTACGCCCTCAGCGTCATCGAGACCCACAAGGGCTGGTTCCTGGAGCACGGCCGGCTCACCCCGGCCCGCGCCAAGGCGATCACCGGGGTGGTGAACAGCCTGCTCAAGGAGCTACGCCCGCAGATGGGCACCCTGGTGGAGGGCTTCGGCATCCCGCCGGCGTGGTTGCACTGCACCATGCTCGACGAGGAGAACGACCGGCAGGAGGCCATGGCCGCCCACGACGCCGCCGGTGACCCGCAGACCGTCCCGGCCTGACCGGGCCTGATTCCCGACTGTTCGGTAACGGACCGTAGCGACCGCGATCGCCAAGTGCCACCGGATCCTGGGGCCACATCCTTCATCGACGGGAGCCCCTGATGATCTGGATCATCGAGAGCAAGAGCAAGCTGAGCCGAGTGTTCGCGGCCGACCTCGAGCGCCTGCGGGCCAATGAGGCGGTCGCGACACACGTCTCCCGGTCCGTGCTGAACAGCACGATCGCCGAGATGCGGACCCCGCTCGTGCCTGCGCTGGACCCGGGCGAGCCGGTGCTGGTCCTCGCCCACTCCGGCTACGACCTCGACGCCCGGCACAACCGGGAGGCACCCTGGATCGGCGGGCGCTGGCTGGACGAGTTCGTCCAGGACGTCACGCTGAAGTTCACCCCGGCCGGCCTCAGCGGCCGTACCCTCTGGTTCCTGGTCTGCCACACCGGGCACGACGTCACCGCGCTGGCCGGTCTGCTGGCCGCCGCCGGGGTGGACAACGTGACGATCTACATGCCGAGGGACTTCATGTACATCAGCAACACCGGCATCCCGCACGTGCTGCTCAGCGAGGCGGACCTCGGCACCGTCAACAAGGACGTGGCCCGGTGTGACAGCGACTACTGGAGCATCCAGGGATCGCAGCCCACCGGCAGCTACTGGGCCGGCTGCTCGATCAGCGGGCAGGTGGTCACCACACTGTCCGCGACGGCGGTCGAGGAGGCCGTCCAGGAACAGTTCGACCCCGACGGGACCGAAGTCTGAGCCGGTAGAGGGCCGGGAATCCCGGTCAGACCCCGAAGCCGACGCGCTGGGTGCCGCCGGTGGCGACCTGACGGATGGCCAGGGCGGCGTCCAGGGCGGCGACGGTGGAGGCCCAGCCCTTGTCCTCGGCCGAGCCGGGCAGCCCGGCCCGGTCCCGGGCCTGCTCCAGGGTGTCGACCGTGAGCACCCCGTGCGCCACCGGCTTGCCCTCGTCGAGGGCCACCCGGGTCAGCCCTTCAGTGACCGACTGGCAGACGTAGTCGAAGTGGGCGGTGGCACCCCGTACCACCACGCCGAGGGCGACCACGACGTCACAGCGGCGGGCCAGGGCCTGGGCCACCACGGGCAGTTCCACCGAGCCGGCCACCCGGGCCACCACGGTCCGGGCCCCGCAGGCCTGGGCGGCGGCCACCGCCCGGTCGAGCATGTGGTCGGTCAGTTCACCGTGCCAGCGGGCGGCGACCACCCCCACGGTCATCCCCGCCGCGTCGACCGGGGCCGCGCCCGGCTCACCGAAACCCGCCATGTCCCTACGCTCCGATCTCGTTGCCGGCCACCGGGCGGCCTATCGGGGCCTCGGCGGTCTCGTCCACGTCGAGCAGGTGTCCCATCCGGTCGCGCTTGGTGCGCAGGTATCGCACATTCTCCGGGTGGGTGCGTACCGGCAGGCTCTCCCGGCCGGTGACGGTCAACCCGTAGCCCTCCAGCCCGGCCCGCTTGGCGGGGTTGTTGGTGAGCAGCCGCATGGTGCGCACCCCAAGGTCGTAGAGGATCTGGGCCCCGGTGCCGTAGTCCCGCGCGTCGGCCGGCAGGCCCAGGTCCAGGTTGGCGTCGACCGTGTCGCGGCCCTGGTCCTGCAACTGGTAGGCCCGCAGCTTGTGCAGCAGCCCGATGCCCCGACCCTCGTGGCCGCGTACGTAGAGGACCACTCCCCGCCCTTCCCGGGCCACTCGGTCCAGGGCGGCGTTGAGTTGGGGGCCGCAGTCGCAGCGCACCGAGGCGAAGGCGTCCCCGGTCAGGCACTCGGAGTGCACCCGTACCAGCACGTCCCGGCCGTCACCGATGTCCCCCATCACCAGAGCGACATGTTCGGCCGAGTCGTTCTCGCTGCGGTAGCCCAACGCCCGGAACACCCCGTGCTCGGTGGGCATCCGGGCCTCGGCGACCAGTTCGACCTGCTTCTCGGTACGCCGCCGGTAGGCGATCAGGTCGGCGATGGTGATCAGGGCCAGGGAGTGCTCGGCGCAGAACTTCTCCAGGTCCGGCAGGCGCATCATGGTGCCGTCGTCGTTGACCAGTTCGCAGAGCACCCCGGCCGGTCGCAGACCGGCCAGCCGGGCCAGGTCGACGGCCGCCTCGGTGTGGCCGGCCCGCCGCAGCACCCCGCCCGGGCGGGCCCGCAACGGCACCACATGCCCGGGCCGGGCCAGGTCGGCCGGGCCGGTCGAGGGGTCGGCGAGCAGCCGGATGGTGTGCGCCCGGTCGGCCGCGGAGATGCCGGTGCTCACCCCCTCCCGGGCGTCCACCGTGACGGTGTACGCGGTCTGTCGGCGGTCCTGGTTGGTGTGGTGCATGGGCGGCAGGTCCAGCCGGTCGCACTCGCCCTCGGTCAGCGGTACGCAGATGAACCCGGAGGTGTACCGCACGGTGAAGGCCAGCAGTTCCGGGGTGGCCAGTTCGGCGGCGAAGATCAGGTCGCCCTCGTTCTCCCGGTCGGGGTCGTCGACCACGACGACCGGCCGACCGGCGGCGATGTCCGCCAGGGCCTGTTCGATGTCGGTGAAGGGTCCCGGCTCGCTGTGCTCGCTCATGCGACGGCCTCCGAGTAGATGGGCGGAATCGGGACGGACATCGCGGTGCTGACTCGCGCGGTATGCCACCGGCTGACCGGGCCGCACCCGCCGGCGGCGGTCACGACGCCACCGGCCCGGACAGGTCGAGGCCGGACAGGTTGAGGCCGGGCGGATTGGTGCCGAGCAGCCGCTCGACGTACTTGGCCAACACGTCCACCTCCAGGTTGACCGGGTCGCCGACGGCTCGGGTGCCCAGGGTGGTCAGCGCCAGGGTGGTCGGGATCAGGCCGACGGTGAACCAGTCGGTGCCGACCTCGGCCACGGTCAGGGAGACCCCGTCGATGGTGATCGAGCCCTTCTCCACCACGTACCGCGACAGCCCCGCCGGCAGCCGGAACCGGACGGTCTCCCAGCGGGGTGCGGGCTCCCGGGCCAGCACCTCGCCGACGCCGTCGACATGCCCCTGCACCAGGTGCCCGCCGAGGCGGCTGCCCAGCGCGGCGGCCCGCTCCAGGTTGACGCCGTCACCGGGGCGCAGCCCGCCCAGGGCCGAACGGCGCAGGGTCTCCCCCATCACGTCTGCGGTGAACACCCCGCCGTCGACCTCGACGACGGTCAGGCAGACCCCGTTGACCGCGATCGAGTCGCCATGGCGGGCGTCGGAGGTGACCAGGGGGCCACGGACCGCTACCAGGGCGGAATCCTGGGCCGTCGGGGTCACCCCGACGACCTCGCCCAGTTCCTCGACGATGCCGGTGAACATGCCTAGCCCTCCCTCTTGCGGGGTGACGCGGTGATCCGTAGATCCGGGCCGATCTGCGTAACGTCGGTGATCTCCAGGTCGATGGCCTCGGCGATGGTGGTCACACCCGCGTCGACCAGGGCGGCCGGGCCCGCGCCGAGCAGTCGGGGGGCCAGGTAGCCGACCACCCGGTCGACCAGGCCGGCGGCCAGGAAGGCCCCGGCCAGCCTGGGCCCGCCCTCCAGCAGCACCGCCCGTACCCCCCGGGTGTGCAGGGCGGCCAGCAGCGCGGGCAGGTCCACCCCGCCGTCCGGGTCGGCGCCCACCTCGGCTGCGGTGGCGATCCAGGTGCGGGCCGCGCCGTCGCGGACCTGGGCGTCGGCCGGGGTACGCCCGGCGGAGTCGACCACCACCCGCAGGGGCTGCCGGATGGCCAGGCTGCCGTCGCGCAGGTTGCGTACGGTCAACCGGGGGTCGTCGGCCAGGACGGTGCCCACCCCGACGATCACCGCGTCGACGGTCGCGCGCAGCGCGTGCACGTCCATCCGGGCCGCCTCGGAGGTGATCCACATGCTGGTGCCGTCGGCCGCCGCGGAGCGCCCGTCCAGGGTCGCCGCGTACTTCCAGATGACGTAGGGCCAGCCCCGGCGCATGGCGGTCAGCCAGGCGATGTTGCCCTGCTCCGCCTCGGCGGCCCGGACCCCCAGGTCCACCCGGACACCGGCGGCCCGCAGGGTGGCCGCGCCCCCGGCCGCCACCGGGGTGGGGTCGGGCACCGCGATGACCACCCGCGCCACCTGGGCCTGCACCAGGGCGTTGCTGCACGGGCCGGTACGCCCGGTGTGGTCGCAGGGTTCCAGGGTGACCACCGCGGTGCCGCCCTTCGCCCGGTCACCGGCCTGGGCCAGCGCGACGATCTCGGCATGCGGCCCACCGGCGTACGCGTGGAAGCCCTCGCCGACGACCTCGCCGTCGGCGTCGAGCAACACGCAGCCGACCACGGGATTGGGACTTGTCGTGCCGAGCCCGCGCGCCGCGAGTTCGATCGCGCGACGCATCGCCTCGTCCACGGAGACGCTCGCCATCGCCTGGTCCCTGCCCTCTCGCTGGTCCTGGCGCGGGCGGGAGCGGGGAACAGGCATGCGGCGGCGGAGCCCAGGAACGGCACAGCCGCCCCCGGGACGGGTGGGTGCGCACGCCGAGCTGCGGCGAGCACCGACCCTTCCGATCCGCGCGCTGTCTCCCATCCGGACTGTCTGGGCGCGGACGGACCGCACCCAACCGTCGGCCCCGGATTCTCACCAGGTCCACCGGGCGGAATGACCGCTCCCGGGTCGCGGGCTTACCACGGTCAGACCGTGGATCACCGCCGGTTCGGAATTACACCGAGTCCCGCCAGCGCGTGGTGGGTACTGAGGGAAAGTCTTACACGTAGGGCGGGTGGTTTGGCCAGCCCGGCGAGCTACTTCACATGACGGTTACCCGGGTCACCGACGCCGCGTCGACGGTCCACCGCCACGTACGAACCGGGTTGGCTCTTGGCCACGGTTTTCATCTCCGAAGCGATCGTCATGGCCTCAAGTGGGCTGGTCAGACGCTTGTCGGAGTCGGATATGCAGACCCCGATGGACAGGGTCACCAAGGCCGCTTTTCGGATGTTTCCCCGCCGGTCCTTCAGCTCCACGTACCCCCGTTCGCGGTCCGTGGGGTCGTAGAGGGCGTCCGCCGCCTTCTCGAATTGTGCGGAGACCCGGGAGGTCAACGGCCGGACCTGATCCGGGGTGCAGACGAAGACGAAATCGTCCCCACCGACATGCCCCAGGAAGGCCGGCGGCGGGGCCACCGAGACCACCGCCTGATGCAGGGTGCGGGCCAGGGCGGAGATGAAGTCGTCGCCCCGGACGAACCCGTACCGGTCGTTGACGCTCTTGAACCGGTCGATGTCGATGTAGCCGACCGCGTAGTCCGTGCCGATGCGGACCCGATCGGCGATCTCCCGCCGGATGCGGCTGTTACCCGGCAGCCCGGTGAGCGGGGAGACCTCACGGAACTCCTTGTTGCGGCGCAACGTCGAGGTGACCCGGGCCAGCAGTTCCAGGGTGTCGAAGGGCTTGACCAGATAGTCGTCCGCGCCCGCGCTCAGCCCGTTGACCTTGTCCTGGGTCATCCCCTTGGCGGTCAGCATGATCACCGGCAGGACGGCCGTCATCGGGTCGGCCCGCAGCCGCCGGGTCAGTTCCAGGCCGTCGATGCGGGGCATCATCAGGTCGACCACGGCCAGATCGGGACGCTGACGGGCGATCAGCTCCAACGCCTCCTGACCGTCGCTGGCCAGCATGACCTCGAAACCGTGCAACCGCAGGTTGAACTCGACGAAACGGGCGATGTCCTCGTCGTCGTCGACGACGAGGATCACGTCCTTGCGATCGCCGGCGGCCTCCACCTCACTGCCCGTCGACCGCGCGCTCCGCCAACCCCCGCAGCCGGCGTACCGCCTCGGCCGGATCGTCCGCCCCGTAGACCGCGGTCCCGGCGACGAAGGCGTCCGCACCGGCCGCGGCGGCCTGCTCGATGGTGTCCGCGGCGATCCCGCCGTCGACCTCGATGCGCAGTTCCAGGTGACCGGCGTCGCGGTGCCGGCGGACGGCGCGGACCTTGTCCAGCAGTTGCGGGATGAACCGCTGACCGCCGAACCCGGCCTTGATGGTCATCACCAGCAGGGTGTCGAAGTGGGGCAGCAGGTCCAGGTACGGCTCGATCGGGGTGTCCCGGTCGATCGCCAGTCCGGCCTTGGCCCCGGCCGCGCGCAGGTCCTTGGCCAGCGCCACCGGATCGTCACACGCCTCGGCGTGGAAGGTGACGTTGTAGGCCCCGGCGTCGGCGTAGCCGGGCGCCCACCGATGCGGATCGTTGATCATCAGGTGGACGTCGAAGGGGATCTCGGTGGCGGCGCGCAGACTCTGCACCACCGGCAGCCCGATGGTCAGGTTCGGTACGAAGTGATTGTCCATCACGTCCACGTGCAGCCAGTCCGCGGCGTTCTCGACGGCGCGGACCTCCTCGGCGAGGCGGGAGAAATCGGCGGCGAGGATGCTGGGCGCGACGATCAGCGGCGGTACGGTCACCGGGCCAGTGTACGAAGGCGGTGACCGGCCGCCGGCAGCGCGGCACCGAACCGGACACCACGTGACCCAGAGGTGACCAATGGTGCAGAATGACACCCTCCGGAGACGGAGGCACGCGAATTGGTGATTTCCGACTGGCCGAAGCGGCGAATCGCGGCGACACTCCATCCGGGACGGTGACGGTAACCTGCTGGCCGTGGGCACGGGAGCCGCAGCCGGGCACCGGCTCCCGGAAAGGGCGGACGATGCGACGCTGGTTCGCGGCGCTGGCGTTGGCCAGTGCGGCTGTGATTGCGTTGAGTGGCTGCGTACGACAGGGCGCGACGGACGGCGACCTCACCGACGACTGGCCGGCCCTGCGGGCACCGACGATGTTCGTCCCGGCCACGGACGCCTGCCTGCCCCGGGTCACCGCGATCGTGCAGGCGAGCACCTACGAGACCGTGGACTGCGCCCGCAATCATCTGGCCGAGGCGGTACACGTCGGCTTCTTCACCGGTGCGGCGGCCCGCGGCCCACGTCCCTCCCCCGGTTCCGCGGCCCTGCGCGCCGCCCGGGCCGAGTGCGACCAGCGGGCCCGACTGGTCCTCGGCGGCGACTGGCATGTCGCCCGGCTGACCCTGAACATCGCCCTGCCGTCGGTGTCGGCCTGGAACGGCGGCGCGCGGTGGTTCCGGTGCGACCTGAGCGAGACCGACAGCATCGACAACACCCGGCCGGTCAACCGCACCGGCAGTCTGCGTGGCGCCCTGATCGGTGACTCCCCCCTGGTGCACCGCTGCTTCGACCCGAAACTGATCGGCAACAGCCTTAACTACATGGCTCCCGTGCTGTGCACCGAACCGCACGGCGCCGAGTTCGTCGGGGTCTACATCGAGCGGGACATGACCTGGGAGGAGTTCAGCCGCTCCGCCGGCCAGGCCCACCGCCGCTGCATGTCCCTGATCGCCGCGTACGCGGATGTGCCCAACAACTCCGACCTGCCCTACCGCGCCGGCTCGATCTTCTACCCGCCCTCCCAGCGGGAATGGGAGGAGGGCGACCGGGGGGTGCGGTGTCTGTTGTGGAGCGACGACCGCAAGCTCACCGGATCGATGCGGGGGGTCGGCCCGCAGGGGCTCCCGGTGACCTGAGGGTGCCGTATGCTGCCGCTGCGCGTGCGGGGTGCACGGGTACGGGGGAGGTCTACGGATGCGACGGTGGCTGACCGGAATCGCACTGGGCACTGTGGTGGCCCTGGCGCTGGGCGGCTGCACGACACCGGAGGGGACCGACGGCGATCTCAGCGACGACTGGGCGCCGATGGCGGCACCGGTGGTGTTCACCCCCGCGGCACAGACCTGTCACCCCCAGCCTGTGGTGGTCGGTCATCTCCGCGACTACACCCCGGTGGCCTGCGATCAACCGCACCAGGCCGAGACCATGCATGTCGGCACCCTGCCCGAGACCGACGAGAAGGAGCCGCCGGTCGTCGGCAGCGCCGGAATGCGGACCGCCTTCACCGAGTGTGACCAGCAGGTGCGCAAAGCCCTCGGCGCCGACTGGCGGATCGCTCGGGTCAGGTTGAGTGTGGTCCTGCCCTCGCCGCAGGGGTGGACCGGCGGAGCACGCTGGTTCCGCTGCGACGTTCGCGAACTGTCCGACCTGGAGGACTCGACTTCGGTACGCCGCACCGCCAGCCTGGCCGGGGCCCTGTCCGGGTCCTCCCCCCTGCGGCACGGGTGTTTCCGGGCCAAGACCGACGGCAGCCTGGTGACCGAGATGGTCGCCGTGAAGTGCACGGCACGGCACCGGGCCGAGTTCGTCGGTGTCTGGAAGGCCCCGAACAGCAGCTACGAGAAATTCCTGAACAACTCCACCCGCAACCATCGGGCCTGCCGCAGCCTGGTCGCCAAGTACGCCAAGGTGCCGGACGACGGCAACCTCGAGTACCGCACCGGCACCATCTTCTACCACCCCGACGAGGACGAGTGGCGCAGCGGCGACCGGGGTGTGCGGTGCTTCCTGTGGAGCAACCGGCGGGAGCTGACCCGTTCGGTGAAGGGGGCCGGCACCCGAACCCTGCCGATCGGCTGAGTGCGACCGGCAGGGCTCGGCGTCAACCCGCCCCGCAGGGGGTCAACCGCGGCGCAGCATGGCGAGGAACATGGCGTCCGTGCCGTGCCGATGCGGCCACAACTGCACCGTGGGCCCGTCCCCTAGACCCGGCATCCCCGCCGGCAGCAACGGCCGGGCGTCGATGAAGTCCACCGGGGTGCCACTGCGGCGGGCCGCCTCGGTGACGGTCACATGGGTCTCCACCGTGTGCGGTGAACAGGTCACGTAGGCCACCACCCCACCCGGGCGGACCGCTCGGATCCCGGCGGTGAGCAGTTCCCGCTGCAACCGGGTCAGCGCCGGCAGATCCGAGGGCTGACGCCGCCACCGCGACTCCGGTCGACGGCGCAACGAACCCAGCCCGGTGCACGGGGCGTCGACGAGCACCCGGTCGAAGTGCCCCTCCGGCAGCTTAGGCTCGGCACCGACCAGCCGTCCGTCGGTGTGCAGCACCGTCACCGGCAGACCCCGGGTGGCGTTCTCGACCAGACGCGCCCGGTGCTCGGCCACCTCCACCGCGGTCAGCCGGGCCTCGCGCTGGGCCGCCAGGGCCCCCAGCAGCCCGGACTTGCCACCCGGCCCGGCACACAGGTCGAGCCAGCGACCGTCCGGGCCCTCCACCGGTGCCTGCACCAGGGCGGCGGCCACCAGTTGGGAACCCTCGTCCTGGACGTGGGCCCGCCCGTCGACCACCGCGGCCAGGTCCCCGGGGGCGCCGCCGGCGAGATAGACCGCGTACGGCGAGAAGGCACCCGGGGCGCCACCGGAGGCGTCGGCCAGCTCGACCGGGTCGGCCAGACCCGGCCGGGCGCACAGGTGCACCGGTGGGCGTTCGTTGTTCTCGATCAGCAGCCGGGTGGTCTCGCCGAGGTCCCCGCCGAGCGCCTCCGCGAAGGACCGGACGATCCACTGCGGATGGCTGTGGGCCAGGGCCAGGTGACCGATCGGGTCGGTCTCCATCGACGGCGCCAGCCGGGCCACCCACTTGTCAAGGTCAGATGCCGACACCTCGCGCAGCACCGCGTTGGCGAACCCGGTGGCCCCCTGACCGACCATCCGCACCAGGTCGACCGTCGAGGAGACGGCCGCGTGCGGGGGCACCCGGGTGTGCAGCAACTGGTACGCGCCGATGCGCAGGGCGTCGCGGACCGGCGGGTCGATGCGCTCCACGTCCCGCCCGGCCGCGGCGGTGAGGATCGCGTCCAGGGTGCCGGAGTGTCGCAGGGTGCCGTAGGTCAGCTCGGTGGCGAAGGCGGCATCCCGCCCGTACAGCCCCTCGTCCCGCAGGATCGCCGGCAATACCAGATTTGCGTACGCGTCGTCCCGGTTGACCGCGGCGACGGCCTGGTACGCGGCGTACCGGGGGCGGTCCATGGCCGGGCGCGGGGCACGCGGGCCCCGGCGGTCCGCCTCCCGGCGGGGTGCGGCGTCCCTCACGCGAAGTCCTCCCCGGCGCTGACCCGGGCGCCCCGCGCCCAGTCGGTGGCCGACATGGCCCGTTTGCCGGCCGCCCGCACCTCGCCCAGACGGATCGGGACGGTGGCCGTGCCGACGAGTACCCGCGACTTCTCCACCAGCAGCTCACCGGGCTTGAGGGCGGCGGCGTCCGGGGCCGCTACGACCGGTCCCAGCTTCACCCGCTCGCCCCGGAAGGTCGTCCAGGGGCCGGGTGCCGGGGTGCAGGCGCGGATCCGGCGGTCCACCGCGAAGGCCGGGTCGGACCAGCGGACCCGGGCGTCCTCCACGGTCAGCTTCGGGGCCAGGGTTACCCCCTCGGCGGGCTGGGGCTCGGCCCGGGCGGTGCCGTCCTCCAAGGCGTCCAGCACCGCCACCAGCAGCCCGGCGCCGGAGTGGGCCAGCCGCTCCAGCAGGTCACCGGAGGTGTCGGCCGGCCGGATCTCGTCCGTGAGGGTGCCGTAGACCGGGCCGGTGTCCAGCCCCTCCTCCAGTTGGAAGACGCTGGCCCCGGTGATCTCGTCACCGTGCAGCACCGCGTGCTGCACCGGGGCGGCCCCCCGCCAGGCGGGCAGCAGCGAGAAGTGCAGGTTCACCCAGCCCAGCCGGGGGATCTCCAGCGCCACCGGCGGCACCAGGGCCCCGTAGGCCACCACCGGTACGCAGTCCGGGGCCAGCTCGCGTAGCCGGTCCAGGAACTCCGGCTCGCGGGGGCGGGCCGGGGTGAGCACCTCGATGCCGTGCTCGTCGGCCCAGGCACCCACCGGGGAGCGGACCAGGCCGCGACCGCGACCGGCCGGGGCGTCCGGGCGGGTGACCACGGCGACCAGCTCGTGCCGGGACTCGGCGACGGCGGCCAGGGCGGGTACGGCGACGGCCGGGGTTCCGGCGAAGATCACACGCATGCCGGTCACCGCCCCAGACCGAAGGGGCTGCCGGCGCTGTGTGGGCTCAGCTTGACCGTGGGCGGGGCGGCGTCGTCGTACCACTCGGCCTGGCGGATGGCCTTCATGGCCTCCTTGCGGCCGGCCGGGTCCAGCCGGTCGATGAACAGCACGCCGTCGAGGTGGTCGGTCTCGTGCTGCACGCAGCGGGCCATCAGGCCGGTGCCGACGATCTGCAGGGGGTCGCCGTAGCCGTTGAACCCCTTGGCGATGACGTTCTGCCGGCGCTTGGTGTCGAAGTACATCCCGGGGATGGACAGGCAGCCCTCCGGGCCGTCCTGCTCCTCGGCGTCCGGGAACTCCAGCACCGGGTTGACCAGGTGGCCCACCACGTCGTCGACATCGAAGGTGAACACCCGCAGGCCCACGCCGAGCTGTGGCGCGGCGAGACCCGCCCCGCTGCTGTCACGCATGGTGTCGGTCAGGTCGGCGATGAGCTTGCGCAGCTCGACGTCGAAATCGACCACCGGATCGGCCGGCGTGCGCAGCACCGGATCGCCGAACAGACGGATGGGCTGGACGGTCACGCGGTTTGACTCCTTAGCGGCGGACAGCAGTGCCTCACCAGTCTACGGAGTGTCCCGGGTCGGCCCGACCGGCGCATCATGATCGCCGGCCGGGCGGCGGGCCGTGGTCAGCCGATGCTGCCGGGCTCCCCGGCCAGCACCGCGTCCCCGGCCAGCAGGGCGTGCTCCGGCAGGGGCAGGCGGATGTCGTGCGCGGCCTCCCAGTCGTGGATCAGGCTGGGGCGGGCCTGCGCGGCGAAGAAGTCGACCGCGCTGGTCGTACCCACCACCGGCTCGTCGACCTCGGCGACCAGGCGGCCGGGGACCATCCGGAAGCCGTTGCGCAGGGCGGCGCTGAGCCGCCGGTGCCCGTTGACCACGAAGAAGTACTCACCGGTGTAGCCGATCTCCAGCGGCTCCAGGCCGGTCTCGCCGGCCTCGGCCACCTCCCCGAGGAAGGTCGAGTCGGAGTCCCACAGGCCGCGCAGACCGGAGACGTCCTCGGTCGGGTAGACCCGCGCGGGATCCAGCAGCAGCAGCGGGGGCGCCTCCCGCAGCACCTCGGGAGCCAGCCGCCCCTCGTAGGCGTCGATGATCCGCTCGATCACCTCGTCGGCCGGGGCCCGGGTGGTGTCGCAGATCAGGTCGTAGTTGCGCAGCCGGGCCTTGTCCACGCCGTAGCGGATCAGGAACCGGCCCCGCTCACTCTCGCTGCGCTCCCGGAGCTTGGCCTTGGCCTCCTCCATGGAGGTGTAGCTCTCGGCCGGCCCGGAGGGGCGCAGCAGCACCCGACGGGCCGCCTCACCCGGCTCGGTGATCATGTGCACCTTGAGGGCGTCCGTGAAGAAGTGCCAGGCCAGCCGCGAGTCCATGACCAGGCTCTCACCGGAGGCGGCGATGTCGCGCTGAAGCTGGTCGACATAGCCGTCGACGGCCTGGTCCAGCTCGGCGTGCAGATTGAGTTGCAGGGCGGTCATCTGACGATCCTGGGCCATCTGCCGGTAGAGGTCCCCGACACTGACCCGGCGCAGCCCCAGCCGCTTGGAGATCTCCACCGACACGGTGCTCTTGCCGCTGCCGAGGTCACCGTTGAAGACGATCGACTGACGAACGGTCACGACTGGCCACCCCTGATCACGGCTGAATTGAAGCATCGATTTCGCGCCGGACCGACGCGGTCGCGCCGTCCTGCGACAACCCCTACCCTGCGCGCCTGCCGCCGCACCGTGACCTGGAGCGGTCGTGCGCCCCGGCATGACGGGCGACTCTATCACCTTCGGCGGGACCGCCCCGAAGACACGACCAGCGATGGGGGCATCGCCACAGAGGGCGTTGATCGCCTCACATATGGCGACAATTGCCGTGCCGAGCATCACATTCCGTGATCACCCGACCGTAGGGGTGTCCGGGTCAGAACATCGCCAGGGGGTCGATCTGCAGGCGTACCGGATCGGCCGCCTTCCGGGCGCTGCGCACCCCGGCCGCGACATGCAACGCCTCGGCCAGCGCGGCGGCCCGGGCCCGGGGCACCCGGATCAGCATCCGCTCCCGCTCACCGTCGGCCGGCACCGGACCCAGCAGTTGTGCCTGCTCGGGCAGGCGGGCCTGCGCCAACAGGTCGGCCACCGCCTCCGGAGCACCGGTCAGGCTGGCCATCCGTACCGCCGGTGGGAAGCCCAGTTCCCGCCGCTCGGCCAGCTCCCGGGCGGCGAACCAGGCGGGATCCCAGCGCAGCAGCGCCTGCACCGGGGCCAGGGCCCCGTCCGCGACCACCACCACCCGGCCACCCTGGGCAGCCGGGCGGGCCAGGGCGGCCGCCGCCGCCCACCGCCGCAGCGCCTCCTCCCCCGCGCGCAGGTCGGCCCGGGTCAGCAGGGCCCAGGTGTCCAGCAGCAGCACCGCCCCGTAGCCACCGGCGGCGACCGGCTCGGCCCCCGGGGTGGCGATCACCAGTCCGGGGCCGCCGGGAACCTCCACCAGCACCTCCTCCCGACCGGAGGTGCGTACCGGCACCCCCGGGAAGGCCCGGCCCAACTCCTCCGCGGTGCGGCGGGCCCCGGTGACGGAGGCCCGCAGCCGCCGTCCATGGCAGTGCGGGCAGGCGTACGCGGCCGCCACCCGGGCGCACCAGCGGCAGTGCGGGGCCCCACCGGCCGAGGGCAGCGCCAACGGCCCGGCGCAGTGCGGACAGCGGGCCGGGGTACGACAGTCGTCGCAGGCCACCGACGGCAGGTAACCCCGCCGGGGCACCTGCACCAGCACCGGGGACTCCGCCCGTAGCGCCTCCCGGGCGGCGGTCCAGGCCAGGCTGGGCAGCCGGGCGGTAGCCGCTCCCGGGTCCCGGGCCAACTGGGGGTCGTCCCCGGTCGGCGCGACCGCCGGGGCCCGCGCCCGCAGCACCTCCCGGGTCGGCACCACCTCGCGGGCCCACCCGGTCTCCACCAGCAACTGCGCCTCGGCGGTACGGGCGTAGCCGCCGACCAGCGCCGCGGCCCCGTCCAGGTGGGCGCGGGTGAGCAGCACCTCCCGGGCGTGCGGGTACGGCGCCCGGGGCTCGGCGTGCAGGTCGTCACCGTCGTCCCAGATGGCCACCAGGCCCAGCCGGGACACCGGGGCGAACATCGCGGCCCGGGTACCGATGACCACCGGGGCATCGTGGTGCCGGGCGGTGAGGAAGGCGCGGTACCGGCGGGCCGGACCCAGCGCGGCGGACAGGCAGACGTGCCGGTCCGGTCCCAGGGTGGCGGTCAGGGCGGCGTCCAGCCGGTCCAGGTCCCGGCCGTCGGCGACCACCACCAGAGCGCCCCGACCGGCGGCCACCGTGGCCGCCACCGCAGTGGCGTACCGCGCCGCCCAGTCCTCCCCCGGCAGGGCCGACCAGACGGCCCGGGGTGCCCGCCCGGCGGCCAGGGCCCGCAGCAGGGCCGGCCCGGCCGGATAGTCCCCCCACCCCCCCGGTTCCGGCCCGCCCGAACCGCTCGGCTCGGTGGGCTCGCTCGGCTGGTTGGCCTCACCCGACGCGGTGGGCTGACTCGAATCGGCGGGCTCGCTGGGTTCGGTGGTCGGGTCGGTCGGGGGTTCGCCGGTAGCGGTGCGGGCCAGGAAATCCTTCTCCACCCGGGCATGCCGGGGTGGGACGGCCAGGCGCAGCACATCGGCCAGGCTGCCGGCGTACCGGTCGGCGACCGCACGGGCCAGCCGACGCACCTCGGCGGCGAGCACCGGCACCGGCGAGACCACCTTCTCCAGGTACGCCAGCCGGGGATGCTCGGAGCTGTCGTGGCGTTCCAGCAACCAGCCGTCGACCAGCTGACCGGCGAAACGCACCTTGACCCGCACCCCGGGGCGCGCCTGCGCGTCCAGCGCCTGCGGGACCAGATAGTCGAAGGGACGGTCCAGGTGGGGCAGCGGCACATCGACACAGACACGAGCGACCGGCGACCCGTCAGCGGGTCGCCGGTCGTCTCGCCTGGTGCCGGTCAGGCTCCCGCGGCCGACTTGAGGTCGGCGGCCCGGTCGGTGCTCTCCCAGGTCAGCTCCGGCAGTTCCCGGCCGAAGTGACCGTAGGCGGCGGTCTGCGCGTAGATCGGACGCAGCAGGTGCAGGTCCCGGATGATCGCGGCCGGACGCAGGTCGAAGACCTCCGTGACGGCCTTCTCGATCGAGGCCACCGGCACGGTCTCGGTGCCGAAGGTCTCGATGAACAGGCTCACCGGGTGCGCCTTGCCGATGGCGTAGGCGACCTGCGCCTCGCACCGCTCCGCCAGGCCGGCGGCGACCACGTTCTTGGCCACCCACCGCATCGCGTACGCGGCCGACCGGTCGACCTTCGAGGGGTCCTTGCCGGAGAAGGCGCCACCACCGTGCCGGGCGTACCCGCCGTAGGTGTCGACGATGATCTTCCGCCCGGTCAGGCCGGCGTCACCCATCGGGCCACCGATCTCGAAGCGGCCGGTCGGGTTGACCAGCAGCCGGTAGCCCTCGGTGTCCAGGCCCAGGCCCTCAAGCTCCGGGGCGATGACGTGGTCCCGGACGTCCGGGGTCAGCAGCGACTCCAGGGAGATGTCCGCGGCGTGCTGACTGGAGACCACGACGGTGTTGAGGCGTACCGGCCGCAGGCCCTCGTACTCGATGGTGACCTGGGTCTTGCCGTCCGGCCGCAGGTAGGGGACGGTGCCGTCCTTGCGGACCGCGGCCAGGCGACGGGCCAGGCGGTGGGCCAGGGCGATCGGCAGCGGCATCAACTCCGGGGTCTCGGAGCAGGCGAAGCCGAACATCATGCCCTGGTCGCCGGCGCCCTGCGCGTCCAGTGCGCTCTCCGAGGCGCCGGTGCGCAACTCGAAGGCGTTGTCGACACCCTGGGCGATGTCCGGCGACTGGGAGCCGATCGAGACGCTGACGCCGCACGAGGCGCCGTCGAAGCCCTTCTTCGACGAGTCGTAGCCGATGCCGAGGATGGTCTCCCGCACGATGGTCGGGATGTCGGCGTACGCCTTGGTGGTCACCTCGCCCGCGACGTGCACCTGACCAGTGGTGATCAGGGTCTCCACCGCCACCCGGCTGTGCGGGTCCTGGCTGAGGAGGGCGTCGAGGATGCCGTCACTGATCTGGTCGGCAATCTTGTCCGGGTGGCCTTCCGTGACCGATTCGGACGTAAATAGGCGGCGTGTCACGGCACTCCTAAGTCAGTGGAAGTCGTTGGGAGTCAGTGGATGTCGTTGGGCGGCAGTGTAGTCACCAAACGGTACGGGTACGTCGATCGTCGTCTAGGGGGCCACTCGTACGGAGGATCGCCCCGAAAGCCTGACGACGACCAGATCCCACACCTCGTCGGCAAGCTCCTCCTTGGACTGTTCGGCCAGCCGGGTGACCGAACCCGCCACGTCGATCACGGTGGCCGCGTTGGTGTCCGCGCCGAAGACCTTGTCCAGCCCCACCTCGTTGATGACGATGAGGTCAGCCCTCTTGCGGGCCAGCTTGGCCCGCCCGTTGGCCTCGGCGTCACCGGTCTCGGCGGCGAAGACCACCAGCACCTGTCCCGGCCGCCGCCGCTGGCCCAACTCGGCGGCGATGTCCGGGTTGGTGACCAGTTCGATGGTCGGGGCCACCCCGTCGTCCGCCTTCTTGATCTTGCCTTCAGCGTAGCTGGCGGGTCGGAAATCCGACGGAGCCGCCGCCATCACCACCACCTCGGCGTCGGCCGCGGCCCGCACCGTGGCCTCCCGCAGCTCGGCGGTGGTGCCCACCCGGATCAGGTCCACCCCGGCCGGATCGGGCAGTGACACGTTGGCCGAGATCAAGGTGACCCGGGCACCCCGGGCCACTGCGGCGCGGGCGAAGGCGTAGCCCTGCTTGCCGGAGGAGCGGTTACCCAGGAAGCGCACCGGGTCCAGGGGTTCCCGGGTGCCTCCGGCGGTGACCAGCACGTGCCGACCGGCCAGGTCGGCCGGGGCGGCCGCGCCCCGGGCCAGGGTCCGGCGGGCTACCGCGAAGATCTCCGCCGGATCGGGCAGCCGACCCTTGCCGGTGTCGGCCCCGGTGAGCCGCCCCACGGCGGGCTCGATGACCCGTACCCCCCGGCCGCGCAGGG
This sequence comes from Micromonospora sp. NPDC048871, assembly GCF_043198155.1. Classification (NCBI taxonomy): domain Bacteria; kingdom Bacillati; phylum Actinomycetota; class Actinomycetes; order Micromonosporales; family Micromonosporaceae; genus Micromonospora; species Micromonospora sp. NPDC048871. The sequence goes on from NZ_JBICUM010000006.1 coordinate 64,708, forward strand.
TGGCCACGTTGTCGACCGTGGCGGGGTGCTCCCACATCTCGGTGTGCATGGCCGGTGCCAGCAGCACCGGGCAGCGGGCCGTCAGCAGGGTGTTGGTCAGCAGGTCGTCGGCGATGCCGTGGGCGGCCTTGGCCAACAGGTCGGCGGTGGTGGGTGCGACCACCACCAGGTCGGCCTGCTGACCCAGGCGTACGTGCGGCACCTCGTGCACGTCGGCCCAGACCTCCTCGGTCACCGGCTGACCGGAGAGCGCGGCCCAGGTCGGGGCGCCGACGAACCGCAGCGCGGCGGCGGTCGGCACGACCCGCACCTGGTGTCCCGACTCGGTGAACAGCCGCAGCAGTTCACATGCCTTGTACGCGGCGATCCCGCCGCCGACCCCGAGGATGATCCGGGCGCTCATCGCACGCGCAGGGATTACGGCTGGTCGGTCGGCTCAGCGGTGAGCAGGCCCGCGTTGATCTCCCGCATCGCGATGGAGAGGGGCTTCTCCTGAGGGGTGGTCTCGACCAGCGGGCCGACGTACTCCAACAGACCCTCACCGAGCTGGCTGTAGTAGGCGTTGACCTGACGCGCGCGCTTGGCCGCGAAGATGACCAGAGCGTACTTCGACGTCGTCTTCTCCAGAAGCTCGTCGATCGGCGGGTTGGTGATGCCTTCTGGGTTGGCGATGGATCCCACGGATTAACCTCTGCGTCTTTCGCACGGACCGCGCTAGCGCGGTGCCGGCGCTCAACCGCGCGGGCGCGGCCGGGCCGGAGCCAGGAAGGAAGAACCGATGAATCCTACCAGTTCGCCCACGACCCGCTCCGTGCGGTCGTACGACACGGTGTGGTCGAAGGCCGACACCACGGTCATGGCCGGCATTCGGCCGGGCGGGTGGAGCAACACCAGTCGGGCCTGCGGCCAGGCGGCCCGCACCAGCAGGGCCCCGTCCAGATCCAGGGGCAGCAGGACCGGCACTCCGGCGGCGAGCCGGAGACGCAGCGGGGCGGTCTCGGTGCCCCGGCGATGCGCGCCCAGCCAACTCCACTCCAGCAGTTCGCCCGCGGCCAGGCGGCGGTCGAACTCCGGTGGGCTCAGGAAGTGACGATCGACCCCGTCACACTCGCCCTCACGTCGGGGTCGGGTGGTGACCGTGATCGGCCGCCACACGGACGGAGAACGCGCCCGGACCAACTCGACGACACTCTCCCTACCGGCACCGGATGGGCCAGCCAGGACAGTGAGCCGAGCCGCCGGGCGCGTCTCGTCATCCAAGCTCACTGCTTGTTTCTACACGCAGCCTCGCTCAGTTGGCAGCGAACTCCCCAAGCAGGGCCTTGCGCTGCTGCTCGCCGAGGCCACGCAGGCGACGGCTCTCGGCGATCTTGAGCTTCTCCATGATCTGGGTGGCCCGGATCTTGCCGATGCCCGGCATCGCCTGCAGCACGGCCGACACCTTGAGCTTGCCGACGACATCGTCGGACTCGGCCCGCGCAAGAACGGCACCGAGGGTGGTCTTGCCCTGCTTGAGCTGCTCCTTCAGCTCGGCACGGGCTTTGCGGATCTCCGCAGCCTTCTCCAGCGCGGCTGCGCGCTGCTCGGGGGTCAGTGACGGGAGCGGCACCAGTTCTCCTCAGGTCCCTATCGCGACGGGCGGGACGCACCGCCGCATCTGTGAAACGTGGTGTCGCTGTGAACCAAGGGGTTCCCAGCGCCGGGAAAACTAGCGGTCAACGGAGCTTTCGGCAACGTGGGCGCGCGATGATCACCACAAAGTGATCGAGCCATCAGTCAGTCAGGACATCCTCAGCGCGGCCTGGCAGTCGGTTACCGCCCGGTCAGCTGCGGCCCGCAGAGCATCCGGGTGTGGGCCCGCTCCCAACACCTCCCGGGAGTACGACGGCAGCACGGCGGGCAGACTGGAACCGAACACCACCCGCAGATCGGCCGCCGTGGCACCCTGCGCGCCGAGCCCCGGCGCCAGCAACGGACCGTTCATCGCCGACAGGTCGCAGCCGGTCTCGCCGACAGTCGCCCCGATCACCGCACCGATACTCCCGAGCGGTTCCGCACCCGCGTTGAGCTGCGCAATCTCGTCGATCACCGTCTGCGCCACGGTGCGTCCGTCCGCCGTCGTGGCCCGCTGGACCGCAGCGCCCTCGGGGTTGGAGGTGAGCGCCAGAACGAAGACCCCGCCGCCGTGTTCGGCGGCGAGTTCGAACATGGGGGCGAGCGATCCGACCCCCAGGAACGGGCTTGCCGTGACCGCGTCGACATGCATGGGGCTGGATGGATGAAGGTACGCCGTGGCGTACGCGTGGACGGTCGAGCCGATGTCGCCACGCTTGACGTCGAGCAGAACGAGCGCGCCGCGCTCGCGCAACTGTCGGATAGTTGACTCAAGCACCGCCACACCGTGGGACCCGAATCGCTCGAAGAAGGCCGACTGAGGCTTCACCACCGCAACTCGGTCACCGAGGGCGTCCACGACGGTCGCGGCGAACCGGCTGAGCCCCTCGACGTCGTCGGCGAGACCCCAGCGGGCCAGCAGGGCCGGGTGCGGGTCGATGCCGACGCAGAGCGGACCCCGTTCACGGACGGCCCGGTGCAGTCGGGTGCCGAAGCTCTCCATCCTTCGCGCCTTTCTCTCATTGCTCAACTTGCCCTGTCCGGCTACTCAATCGCGGCACCCAGGTCGGGTCCGACTACTCAGGCGACCCGGGCCGCCGCACCGATAGCCGCCGTGATCAGCGCCAGGTCGGCGTCCTCGGTGAGGTACGGCGGCATCGTGTAGATCAGATCCCGGAAGGGACGCAGCCACACTCCCGCTGCAACCGCGGCGGCGGTGGCGGCGGCCATGTCGACCTCGTGGTCGAGTTGCACCACACCGATGCCGCCGAGGACCCGGACATCCGCCACCCCCGGGGTGCCACGCAACGGTTCCAGGCCGACCCGCAGGTTGCGCTCCAGCCGGGCCACCTGCCCGGCCCAGTCCCCGCCGGTCAGCAGGCCCAGCGAGGCGTTGGCGACCGCACAGGCCAGCGGGTTGCCCATGAAGGTCGGCCCGTGTGCCAGCACCCCACCGGCCCGGATGCCGGCCGCGATCTGCGGGGTGCACAGCGCGGCCGCCAGGGTCAGGTAGCCGCCGGTGAGGGCCTTGCCGACACACATCACGTCCGGAACCACCCCGGCGTGCTCGGCGGCGAACATCGTCCCGGTACGCCCGAACCCGGTGGCGATCTCGTCGAAGATCAGCAGCACCCCGTGCGCCCGGGTCACCTCGCGCAGCACCTTCAGGTAGTGGGGGTTGTGGAACCGCATCCCCCCGGCCCCCTGCACCACCGGCTCGACGATCACCGCGGCCAACTCGTCGGCGTGCCGCTGCACCGCCTCGACCAGCGCGGCCTCGTACCCCGGATCGACCGGTGTGTCGAAGCCGCCCGGCGGCACCGGGGCGAAGACCTGCCGGGGCAGCACCTCGCCCCAGAGATGGTGCATGCCCCCCTCGGGGTCGCAGACGCTCATCGGGTGGAAGGTGTCCCCGTGGTAGCCACCCCGCCAGGTGCCCAACCGTCGGCGCTGCGGCCGGCCGGTGGCCCGCTGGTACTGGAGGCACATCTTGATCGCCACCTCGACGCTGACCGAGCCCGAGTCGGCCAGGAACACGTGCTCCAGCCCCTCGGGGGCCAACTCGACAAGGGTGCGGGCCAGCTCGACGGCGGGGGCGTGGGTCAGTCCGCCGAACATGACATGACTCATCCGGCCCAGCTGGTCGGTCACCGCGGCGTCCAGCACGGGATGCCGGTAGCCGTGGATCGCCGCCCACCACGACGACATCCCGTCGACCAGCTCACGCCCGTCCGCCAGCCGCAGCCGTACCCCCTGGGCGCTCTCGACCAGGTACGGCGACATGGCCGGCGGCAGGGCCGCGTACGGATGCCAGACGTGCGCGGCGTCAGCGGCGAGAATCTCCTCCGGCCTCACCGGGTCTCCCCTCCGGCACCGACCGGGCGGGGCCCCGACCCGCCCGCCCCCGGCGCCCGTCGCTCGTACACCTCGGTAGGTGGGTCGGGCCGGTCGCTGTCTCCCCCTCAGGTCCGGCACCGCCCGCCCCACCGTGGTCTGTCATCGTGTGGTGGTGGTCGGCTGCGGGGCGGCCGCCGCCGCGCGGGCGACCGCGCGGGGCAGGGCCGGGCCACGGTAGATGAAGCCGGTGTAGAGCTGCACCAGGCTGGCTCCGGCGTCGAACATCCGGGCCGCGTCGTCGGGGTGGAGGATGCCGCCCACCCCGATGATCGGCAGCCGTCCGCCGGTCTCGCGGTGGACGAAGGAGACCACCCGGCGGGCCCGGTCGGTCAGCGGTCGACCGGACAGGCCGCCCGCCTCCCCGGCCCGCGGCTGGTCGCTCGGGGCCAGGCCCTCGCGGCCCAGGGTGGTGTTCGTGGCGATCACCCCGGCGGCCCCCCGCGCCAGACACACCTCCAGCAGTTCGGCGATGGCGGGCTCGGTGAGATCCGGGGCGATCTTCACCAGCACGGGCTTCTCGCCTACCAGGGCGGCCAGCAGGGCGTCCAGGTGGTCCCGGTCCTGCAGGGCGCGCAGGCCGGGGGTGTTCGGTGAGGAGACGTTGACCGCGAAGTAGTCGCCGTGCCCGCGCAGGGCGCGGTACGACGCCTGGTAGTCGGCCACCGCCTCCTCCAGCGGTGTCACCTTGGACTTGCCCAGGGAGATCCCCAGGGGTACGCCCAACGGGCGGGGCAACGCCGCCAGCCGGGCCGCCAGGGCCTCGGCTCCGGCGTTGTTGAAGCCCATCCGGTTGATCACCGCCTCGCTGTCCGGCAGGCGGAACAGCCGGGGACGGGGGTTACCGGGCTGCGGGTGGGCCGTCACCGTACCGACCTCGACGAAGCCGAAGCCCAGGGCCGGCCAGGCCGGCAGCGCCGCCCCGTCCTTGTCCATCCCGGCCGCCAGTCCGACCGGGTTGGGGAACCGCACCCCGAACACCGTGCGGGGTGCGGCCACCGCGTACCGGGCCCGCAGCACCGCCAACGCGGCCGGCATCCGCGACAGCGCGCTCAACCGCCGCAACGTCCACTCATGGGCCGCCTCCGCGTCCCCGCCCCCGACCCGGAACAACCCCCGCCGAACCGTCCGCTCAAACATCACCCAGCACCTCCCCCGCCCCCGGCATCGCCCCGTTGATCATGAGATTGACGGCGGTGTGGATCTCCTCCACTGCCGCCAACCTCATGATCAACCGACAGGAAGCGGGGTGGGGTGAGGGGGTGGGGGTGGGTGGGGTTTTTCATTGGGGGGTCCGGAGGGTGGCGTGGAGGGCCTGGAGGGGGCGGACCTGCATGTCGCCACGGATGCGGGCCTCGATGCCCATGACCGCGGCGGCGGCACCGGGGACCGTGGTGATGCAGGGGATGTCAGCGGTCACCGCGGCGCTGCGGATCTCGTAGCCGTCGGAACGGGCGCTGGCACCGGAACCCTGCGGGGTGTTGATCACCAGAGCGATCCGGCCGTTGCGGATCAGCGACACCGCGTCGTCGTCGGAGCCGGCCTCGTAGTGCTTGGGGGCAAGCTCGCAGGCGATGCCGTGCCGACGCAGCACCTCGGCGGTACCGGCCGTCGCGACGATCTCGAAGCCCAGATCGGCCAGGCGCTTCACCGGGAAGATCATGCTGCGCTTGTCGCGGTTCGCCACCGAGACGAAGATCTTGCCCTGGGTCGGCAGGTCACCGTACGCGGCCGACTGGGACTTGGCGAAGGCGTACCCGAAGGCAGTGTCGATGCCCATCACCTCGCCGGTCGACTTCATCTCCGGGCCGAGCAGGGAATCCACCCCCTTGCCGGCCGGGGTCCGGAAGCGCTTGAAGGGCAGGACCGCCTCCTTGACCGCTACCGGGGCGTCCAGCGGCAGGGTGCCACCGTCCCCGGTCGCCGGCAGCAGACCCTCCGCCCGCAGTTCGGCGATGGTCGCCCCGAGGGCGATCCGGGCCGCCGCCTTGGCCAGCGGCACCGCGGTGGCCTTGGAGACGAACGGCACCGTACGCGAGGCGCGCGGGTTGGCCTCCAACACGTACAGGGTGTCGTCCTTCAACGCGTACTGCACGTTGAGCAGGCCGCGTACCCCGATGCCCCGGGCGATCGCCTCGGTGTACCGGCGGACCTGTGCCACATGGGAGCCGGCCAGGGTGATCGGCGGCAGGGCGCAGGAGGAGTCGCCGGAGTGGATGCCGGCCTCCTCGATGTGTTCCATCACACCGCCGAGGTACACCTCCCCGTCGGCGTCGCAGAGGGCGTCCACGTCGATCTCGATGGCGTCGTCGAGGAACCGGTCGACCAGCACCGGGTGGTCCGGGGAGATGTCCGTGGCCCGCCCGATGTAGTCACGCAGGGTGGCGTCGTCGTAGACGATCTCCATCCCCCGCCCGCCCAGCACGTACGACGGCCGGACCAGCACCGGGTAGCCGATCGCGTCGGCGATCTCCTTGGCCTCCTCGTACGAGGTGGCGGTGCCGTGGTCCGGGGCCCGCAGACCGGCCCGGGCCAGTAGGGCCCCGAAGGCGCCCCGCTCCTCGGCCAGGTGAATCGACTCCGGGGAGGTGCCGACCACCGGTACCCCGGCGTCCTTGAGTCGCTGCGCCAACCCGAGGGGGGTCTGCCCGCCCAGTTGCACGATCACGCCCACCACGCCCGGCCCTCCGGCCGCCCGGCCGGAGGAGTCCTCCGCGTGCCAGACCTCCAGCACGTCCTCGAAGGTCAGCGGCTCGAAGTAGAGCCGGTCGGCGGTGTCGTAGTCGGTGGAGACCGTCTCCGGGTTGCAGTTGACCATCACGGTCTCGAACCCGGCCCCGGAACCCGTACCCCGCAACGCCTGCACGGCGTGCACGCAGGAGTAGTCGAACTCGATGCCCTGCCCGATCCGGTTCGGCCCGGAACCCAGGATCAGCACCTTGGGCCGGTCCGAGCCGACCACCTCGGTCTCCGCGTCGTACGAGGAGTAGTGGTACGGGGTGGTGGCCTCGAACTCCGCGGCGCAGGTGTCCACCGTCTTGTAGACCGGTCGGATCCCCAGCCGGTGACGCAGGGTCCGTACCCCGTCCTCGGCGGCCAGTTCGGGACGCAGCGCGGCCAACTGGCGGTCGGACAGGCCGGCCCGCTTGGCCTGGTGCAGCAGTTCGCCGTCCAGCACCGGGGCGGCCACGATCTCCGCGCGCAACTCCACCAACGCGGCGATCTGGTCCACGAACCAGGGGTCGATCCCACCGGAGGCCGCGGTGACCTCCGCGATCGAGGCACCCAGGCGCAGCGCCCGCTCCACCGTGTAGAGCCGACCGTCGTGCGGGGTGGCCAGGGCGGCGAGGGTGTTCTCCTTGGTCGCGCCGGCCGGGTCGGGCACCGTCCAGAACCCGGCGGCCTTGGTCTCCATGGACCGCATCGCCTTGTTCAGGGCCTCGCTGAAGTTGCGGCCGAGACTCATCGCCTCGCCGACGGACTTCATCGTGGTGGTCAGCTCCGGATCCGCGCCGGGGAACTTCTCGAAGGCGAACCGGGGGATCTTCACCACCACGTAATCCAGGGTCGGCTCGAAGGCCGCCGGGGTCTTGCGGGTGATGTCGTTCGGGATCTCGTCGAGGGTGTAGCCGATGGCCAGCTTCGCGGCGATCTTCGCGATCGGGAAGCCGGTCGCCTTGGAGGCCAGCGCCGAGGAGCGGGACACCCGGGGGTTCATCTCGATGACCACGATCCGCCCGTCGGCCGGGTTGATCGCGAACTGGATGTTGCAGCCGCCGGTGTCCACCCCGACCTCCCGCAGCACCGCGATGCCCAGGTCACGCAGGCGCTGGAACTCGCGGTCGGTCAGGGTCATGGCCGGTGCCACCGTGACGCTGTCGCCGGTGTGCACGCCCATCGGGTCGATGTTCTCGATCGAGCAGACCACCACCACGTTGTCGTGGCGGTCCCGCATGAGTTCGAGCTCGTACTCCTTCCAGCCGAGCACGCTCTCCTCGATCAGCACCTCGTGCACCGGGCTGGCGGCCAGCCCCGAGCCGGCGATGCGCTCCAGGTCCTCGTCGTTGTGCGCCATGCCGGAGCCGAGGCCGCCCATGGTGAACGACGGCCGGATCACCACCGGCAGGCCCAGCTCGACGACGGTCTCGCGGACCTCGTCCATCGAGTGGCAGACCCTTGAGCGGGGCACCAGGCTCGTGGGATCCGCCATGCCGAGCTGTACGCCCGCCTTGGCCACGATGTCCTTGAACAGCTGCCGGTCCTCGCCGCGACGGATCGCGTCGATGTTGGCGCCGATCAGCTCGACACCGTACTTCTCCAGCACCCCGGCCTCGTGCAGGGCGACCGCGGTGTTCAGCGCGGTCTGCCCGCCCAGGGTGGGCAGCACCGCGTCCGGCCGCTCCTTGGCGATGACCAGTTCGACGAACTCCGGGGTGATCGGCTCGACGTAGGTGGCGTCGGCGAACTCTGGATCCGTCATGATCGTGGCCGGGTTCGAGTTGACCAGGCTGACCCGGATCCCCTCGCTGCGCAGCACCCGGCAGGCCTGGGTGCCGGAGTAGTCGAACTCGCAGGCCTGCCCGATGACGATCGGCCCGGAGCCGATCACCAGGATGTGCTTGAGATCGTCGCGCTTAGGCATTGCTGCGCCCCTTGCTGTGGTTCCGGCCCTCGATCAGTTCGGCGAAACGGTCGAAGAGGTAGTCCGCGTCGTGTGGACCGGCCGCCGCCTCCGGGTGGTACTGCACGGTGAAGGCCGGGACCTCCAGGGCCCGCAGCCCCTCGACCACGTTGTCGTTGAGGCAGACATGGCTGACCTGTACGCCCCCGAACTCGGTCTCGATGACCTGGTCGGGCACGACCGCGCCCGGGGCCACCCCGGGCACCTGCACGGCGAAGCCGTGGTTGTGGCTGGTCACCTCGACCTTGCCGGTCATCCGGTCCAGCACCGGCTGGTTGATGCCCCGGTGGCCGTAGCCGAGCTTGTAGGTGCCGAAGCCCAGCGCCCGGCCGAGGATCTGGCTGCCGAAGCAGATGCCGAACAAGGGCACCTTCCGACGCAGCACCTCACGGGCCAGCTTGACCGGCCCGTCGGCGGTGGCCGGGTCACCCGGGCCGGGTGAGAAGAAGACCGCGTCCGCCCCGGTGGCCAGCAGATCGTCGATGGTCGCCGTCACCGGCAGCACGTGGGTGGTAACCCCCCGGGCGGCGAGCCGACGCGGCACGTTGCGCTTGATGCCCAGGTCCAGAGCGGCCACCGTGAACCGGTGCTCCCCCTCGGCCGGCACCACGTACGGCGCGGTCGTGCTCACCTCGGCGGACAGGTCCGCGCCGACCATGTGCGGCGACTGGCGGACCCGGGCCAGCAGGGCGCGGGGGTCGTCGTCGATGCTGGAGATGCCGACCCGCATGGCGCCCCGGTCGCGCAGGTGCCGGGTCAGGGCCCGGGTGTCCACCCCGCTGATGCCGACGATCCCCTCGGTGGCCAGCCGGTCCTCCAGCCCGCCGGTGGCGCGCCAGTTGGAGCTGATCCGTGCGGGGTCTCGCACCACGTAGCCGGCCACCCAGATCCGCCGGGACTCGTCGTCCTCGTCATTGACACCGGTGTTGCCGATGTGCGGGGCGGTCTGCACCACGACCTGCCGGTAGTACGAGGGGTCGGTCAGGGTCTCCTGGTAGCCGGTCATCCCGGTGTTGAAGACCGCCTCACCGAAGGTCTCCCCGACGCTGCCGTAGGCCTCGCCGTGGAAGGTGCGCCCGTCCTCCAGGACGAGAATCGCCGGACGCCTACGACTCATGCCGCGCCTCCGATCCGGACGACGTTGCTCCGCTGGGCTGCGCTCACTTGAGTACGCCTTTCGTTCGCGACTGCGGGACTCCGCTCCGCTACATTCCTCGCGCTCACCGGACTGCCTTTCCGTCCAGGACCGTCGCCTCGCCGCGCAGGAAGGTCGCCACGATGCGACCCGGCAGCGTCATCCGGGCGTACGGGGTGTTGCGGCTGCGACTGGCCGACTCCGCCGGGTCGATCGTCCGGCGGGCCGCCGGGTCGACCAGGGTCAGGTTGGCCGGGGCTCCGGGGGCGGGGTCGTGCCCGTGTTCGGTCAGCCCGGCGATGCGGGCCGGGGTGCGGGACATCCGCTCGGCGATCAGATCCCACTCGGGGCCGAGCACCTCTAGGGCGATCGACAGCGCCGTCTCCAGCCCGAGCATTCCCGGGCGGGCGTACGCCCACTCGCACTCCTTGTCCTCCACGGCGTGCGGGGCGTGGTCGGTGGCGATGATGTCGATCACCCCCTCGACCAGCGCGGCCCGCAGGGCGGCGATGTCCGTGGCGGTCCGCAGCGGTGGGTTGACCTTGTACACCGGGTCGTAGGTCTCCGCCCGGGTGTCGGTGAGCAGCAGGTGGTGCGGGGTCACCTCGGCGGTGACCCGGACCCCCCGTGCCTTCGCCTGGCGCAGCACCTCGACACTGCCGGCGGTGGAGAGGTGGCAGACGTGCAGTCGGCTGCCGACGTGCTCGGCCAGCAGCACGTCCCGGGCGATGATCGCCTCCTCGGCCACGGCCGGCCAGCCGGTCAGGCCCAGCCGGGTGGAGACCTCACCCTCGTGCATCTGCGCGCCCTCGGTGAGCCGGGGCTCCTCGGCGTGCTGGGCGATGATGCCGTCGAAGGCCTTGACGTACTCCAGGGCCCGGCGCATCAGCCGGGGGTCGGCCACACAGTGCCCGTCGTCGGAGAAGATCCGCACCCGGGCGGCGGAGTCGGCCATCGCCCCCAACTCGGCCAGCCGCTCGCCGGCCAGCCCTACGGTGACCGCGCCGATCGGCTGCACGTCGACCAGCCCGGCCTCCCGGCCTAGCCGCCAGACCTGCTCGACCACTCCGGCGGTGTCGGCCACCGGGGAGGTGTTGGCCATCGCGCAGACCGCGGTGTAGCCGCCCAGCGCCGCCGCCCGGGAACCGGTCTCCACGGTCTCGGCGTCCTCCCGCCCGGGCTCACGCAGGTGGGTGTGCAGGTCGACCAGGCCGGGCAGGGCCACCAGGCCGGTGGCGTCGAGCACAGTGGCCTCCGGCGCGGACAGCCCCGGGCCGGCCTCGGCGACCACGCCGTCGCGCAGCAGCAGGTCGGTAGGTGCCGCGCCGAGCACACTGACGTTCTTGATCAGGTACGAGTTCACCGGTTGTTTCCCCCGAGCAGCAGGTAGAGGACGGCCATCCGCACGGAGACCCCGTTGGTGACCTGTTCGACGATGGTGGAGCGGGGCGAGTCGGCCACCTCCGGAGTGATCTCCATGCCCCGGTTCATCGGACCGGGGTGCATGACGATCGCGTGCTCCGGCAGCCGGCGCATCCGGGTGCCGTCCAGGCCGTAGCGGCGGGCGTACTCGCGGGCGGAGGGGAAGTAGGAGTCGCCCATCCGCTCCCGCTGCACCCGCAGCATCATCACCACGTCCGTCGAGGGCAGCACGGCGTCCAGGTCGTAGCAGACGGCGGTACCGGGGGCCAGGGCGGCGGAGATGTCGACCGGGATCAGGGTGGGCGGCCCGACCAGGGTGACCTTGGCACCCAGGGTGGACAGCAGCAGCACGTTCGACCGGGCCACCCGCGAGTGCAGCACGTCACCGACGACGGCCACGGACAGGCCGGCCAGCCGGCCCATCCGGGAGCGCATGGTGTACGCGTCCAGCAGCGCCTGGGTGGGATGCTCGTGGGTACCGTCGCCGGCGTTGACCACGGAACCGTCGACCCAGTCGGCCAGCCGGTGCGGGGCGCCGGAGGCCGGGTGCCGGACGACCACCGCGTCGGCCCCCATGGCCTGCAGGGTCAGCGCGGTGTCCTTGAGGCTCTCCCCCTTGGCGACGCTGGACCCCTTGGCCGAGAAGTTGATCACATCGGCGCTGAGCCGCTTGGCCGCCGCCTCGAAGGAGATCCGGGTCCGGGTGGAGTCCTCGTAGAAGAGGTTGACCACCGTACGCCCGCGCAGCGCGGGCAGCTTCTTGACCTCACGGCCGGAGACGGCTGCCATCTCCGCGGCGGTGTCCAGGATCTGCAGGGCGGTGTCGGCGTCCAGGTCGGCGCCGGAGAGCAGGTGCCTGATCATGAGAGGGCGTCCTCCGCGTAGAGCCGGACCTCGTCGGCACCGTCGGTCTCGGCGAGGGTCACCTTCACGCTCTCGGCCAGGGCGGTGGGGATGTTCTTGCCGACGTAGTCGGCGCGGATCGGCAGTTGCCGGTGGCCCCGGTCGACCAGCACCGCGAGTTGTACGGACGCCGGGCGCCCCAGGTCCCCCAGGGCGTCGAGGGCGGCGCGCACCGTACGGCCGGAGAAGAGCACATCGTCGACGAGGATCACCCGCATGCCGTCGATCCCGCCGGGCGGCACCTGGGTCGGGCCGACCGCCCGGGTGGCGTTGCGCCGCAGGTCGTCGCGGTAGAGGGTGATGTCGAGCACCCCTACGGGTACCGCTATGCCCTCGAAGGCGTTGATCCGGTCGGCGAGTCGGCGAGCCAGCGGAGCGCCCCGGGTCGGCACACCGAGCAGTACGGTGTCCGACGCCCCCTGGGTCTTCTCCAGGATCTGGTGGGCGATCCGGTCGACGACCCGCTGCACCTCGGCGCTGGTCAAAATCACCTTCACCGAGGGTTGTCGCGGCGGCGACGGGTGGGCAGCCGGTGGGTAGGCCACGGCGGACCTCCTTCCCCGCCTCACGGGACGGGTCGTTAAAGGATGTCGGATCCTCCAGGTCAGCCGGGTTGCGGCCGGCGGGAGGGCTTGGGCCACGTTACCAGTGGTCGTTGCCGTGACCACGGTCGGGCACGAGTGGCTCAGGCCACGTCGGCGGAGGACCGGTCGACGTATCGGTTCAGCGGGCAGAACGGGACAAGTCGACCGGGGTGCCCAACTGGAGTCTCAGCACCACTTGACCACGTTTACGAATCCCCGTACCGTCACGCTCCGTAGCGATCGCTGGGAGAACCCCGAGCAGCACTGGGAGTGTCCGAATGCCCTCTGAATACGCCAAGTCTCTGGGCGCCCGCCTGCGCTCCATCCGCCAGCAGCAGGGTCTGTCCCTGCAGGGCGTGGAGGAGAAGTCGAACGGGCGTTGGAAGGCGGTTGTGGTCGGCTCGTACGAGCGCGGCGACCGGGCCGTCACGGTGTCCCGCTTGGCCGAGTTGGCCGAGTTCTACCGCGTCCCGGTCTCGGAGCTGCTGCCGGACGGCAGTGGGGTGCGGCACGAGCCCACCAGCAAGATCGTTCTGGACCTGGAGCGGCTCTACGACGAGGCCAGCGAGGAACTCGCCTACGTGGCGCGGTACGCCCGGGCCATCCAGCAGCAGCGCGGTGACTACAACGGCCGGGTGCTGTCCATCCGCGCCGACGACCTGCGCGCCCTCGCGATCGTCTACGACGCCTCCCCCTCCGGCCTGATCGAGCGGCTGACCGAGCACGGCGTGCTGGTCGCCGACCCCCGGGCGTTCTTCGCCTCCTGACCCCCCACAGCACGAAAGGCCCGCGCCGGATGGCGCGGGCCTTTCTTCGTTGCGGAGCCCTCCTCGGTGCGAGGAGGGGTCAGCGGGTGGCGTACTCGGCGATGCGGCCGAGCAGGCCGTTGAGGAACCGGGGAGAGTCGTCCGTGGACATCTGCCGGGCCAACTCCACGGCCTCACTGATCGCCACCGCGTCGTCGATCTCGTCGATGTAGAGCAGCTCGTAGACCGCGATGCGGGCCAGGTTGCGGTCCACCACCGGCATCCGGTCCAGGGTCCAGCCCTCGGCGTAGCTGGCGATCAACTCGTCGATCCGGCCCAGGTGACCGGCCACCCCCTCGACCAGGCCGACCGCGTACCCCAGATGGTCCGGGCGCGGCTTCTCGATCCGCTCGATGTAGCCGGCCAGCACCTCGACCGGCGGACGATCACGCAGGTCGGCCTCGAAGAGCACGTCCAGCGCCCGCTTGCGCGCCTTGCGGCGCGCCGGCATCTGCTGCTTCGGACCCTCGGCCATCAGGCGCGGCCGAGGTAACGGCCGTCGCGAGTGTCGACCTTGATCTTCTCGCCGGTGGTGATGAAGAGCGGCACCTGTACGGTCGCGCCGGTCTCCACCGTCGCCGGCTTGTTGCCACCGGTGGACCGGTCGCCCTGAAGGCCCGGCTCGGTGTAGGTGATCTCCAGCACCACGGAGGTCGGCAGCTCGACGTAGAGCGGCACCCCCTCGTGGGTGGCCACAGTCGCCTCGGCCTCGGGCAGCAGGTAGTTGGCGGCATCGCCGACCGTGGCGCCCGGGACGGTGATCTGGTCGAAGGTCTCCATGTCCATGAAGACGTAGTCTTCGCCGTCGGCGTAGAGGTACTGCATGGTGCGCTTGTCCACGGTCGCGGTCTCGACCTTGGTGCCCGCGTTGAAGGTCTTGTCGACGACCTTGCCGGAGAGCACGTTCTTCAGCGTGGTACGCACGAACGCACCACCCTTACCGGGCTTGACGTGCTGGAACTCGACGACGGCCCAGAGCTCCCCGTCGAGGTTGAGTACCAGGCCGTTCTTCAGGTCGTTGGTGGTGGCCATTTCCTGCCTTGATCGTCATTTGGCGGACAGACCTAGCAAGTCTACTAGCCGGGCGCGGACCCACCGGCCGTCCCCTCGACCCATCGAGGTCCCACCCACCACCCTCGGTAACCACTCCCTCTCCCGCAGTCCCACCCCCGCCAACCCACGGCACGATGGCGCTGCTCAGCGGCCGTTGCGTCCGTTGAAGCAGAGCAAAGGAGGCGGGGGCAGTCGGGAGGGGAGGCCAGGATCTCACTCAGCGCGACGAAAGCGGAGGGTAGTCGCGGTGTCCAGCCTCTCCGCGGCTGAGCGGGACGCGTCGACCCAGCGGGATGACCAGCAGGACCTCAGCCGTTCTGGTCGCGGCGGTAGGCCAGGTGGTGCAGGGCCAGGCGGTAGCCGTCCACACCGAGCCCGCAGATCACCCCGGTCGCCACCGCCGAGACGACGGAGTGGTGCCGGAACTGCTCCCGGGCGTGGATGTTGGACAGGTGCACCTCCACCAGCGGCCCCCGGAGCATGGCGCAGGCGTCCCGTACCGCGATGGAGTAGTGCGACCAGGCCGCCGGGTTGAGCACCACGGCGGCACCCTCGTCCGCGGCCGCGTGCAGCCAGCCGAGCAGTTCATGCTCGGCGTCGGTCTGCCGTACGACGACCTCCAAGCCCAGCTTCCGCCCGGTCGACTCGCAGAGCTGCACCAGGTCGGCGTAGCTGGTCGCCCCGTAGACCTCTACCTGGCGGGTGCCCAGGCGGCCCAGGTTGGGTCCGTTGAACACGTACACCTTCATGCCGAGCCACCTTCCGGTGCCGACACCGCAGCGTAGGCGGCTCGCAGCAGGTCGTCGTCGGGCCCCTCCAGCAGCGCCGGTCGGGCCAGGCCGTCGAGCACCACGAACCGTAGCAGGTTGCCGCGGGCCTTCTTGTCGACCCGCATGGTCTCCAGCAGGCGGGGCCAGGCCTCGGCCGCGTACCGGGTGGGCAGGTCGAGCGCGGTCAGCACCGCGCGGTGCCGGGCGGCGGTGTCCGGGTCCAGTCGGCCGGCGAGGCGGGCCAGTTCGGCGGCGTAGATCAGGCCGACCGAGACGGCGTGACCGTGCCGCCAGCGGTACCCCTCGACCTTCTCGATCGCGTGGGCCAGGGTGTGCCCGTAGTTGAGCACCTCGCGTACGCCGGACTCGCGCAGGTCTCCCCCGACCACCTCGGCCTTGACCCGGATGGCCCGCTCAATCAGCTCCCGGGTCGCCGGGCCGGTGGGGTCGACCGCCCCGGCCGGGTCCCGCTCGACCAGGTCCAGGATGGCCGGGTCGGCGATGAAGCCGCACTTGACCACCTCGGCCAGGCCGGCGGCCAGGTCCGCCGGTGGCAGGGTGTCCAGGGTGCTGAGGTCGGCCAACACCCCCACCGGGGGGTGGAAGGCGCCGACCAGGTTCTTGCCGGCCGTGGTGTTGATGCCGGTCTTGCCGCCCACCGCCGCGTCGACCATGCCGAGCAGGGAGGTGGCCACCGGCACCCACCGCACCCCGCGCAGCCAGCAGGCGGCCACGAAGCCGGCCAGGTCGGTGACCGCGCCGCCGCCCACCCCGACAACCGCGTCGGTACGGGTGAAACCGGCCGCACCCAGCCGGTCCCAGCAGGCCGCCGCGACATCGACATGTTTGCCGGCCTCGGCGTCGGGCACCTCGATCGGCAGCGGTGTCAGGCCGGCGGCACCCAGCCGGTCGGAGATCGCATCGGCCAACTCCTTCAGTGGCGGGGCGTGCAGCACCGCCACCCGGGTGGCGTCGGGCAGCAGACCGGGCAGCGTGTCGAGCAGGCCACGGCCGACCAGCACGTCGTACGGCTGCTCGCCGCCGACCGGGATCCGGGTCACCTTGTCCATCGCCGGGAGCCTAGCCCACCGATGACCGCCTCGACCGGATCCGTCCGGGGGTGCCCGAGGTGTGGAACGCAGGTTTACCGCTGCCCGCTCGGGGCAGGGCAGCAGCATCGCAGACCACCAGGGAGACGCCCATGACCGAGCGAACGATCGACGGGGCCGACATCCGGCTGCCGGCCGCCATCCTCGGCGTCGGGCTCGGCGGCTTCGTCGACGGCATCCTGCTGCATCAGGTGCTCCAGTGGCATCACCTGCTCAGCAACACCGGTGCCGACAACATCGGGATCCGCGAGTACCCGGTGGACACCGTGGCCGGGTTGCAGATGAACACCCTGTGGGACGGGCTCTTCCACGTGGTCACCTGGGTGGCGGTGCTGACCGGCCTGGCGATGCTCTATGCCCGGGTGACCCGGTCCCGAGGACGGCTGTGGCGCTCGCCGATGTTGTGGGGCTGGGCGCTGCTCGGGTGGGGACTGTTCAACCTGGTCGAGGGCGTCGTCAACCATCACCTGCTGGCCATCCACCACGTCCGCCCCGGGTCGCATCGACTGTGGTGGGACCTGGGTTTCCTCGCCCTGGGGGTGGTGCTGATCGTGGTCGGCCTGCTGGTGCAGCGCCGGGCCACCGCGGTGGACCTCTGCGACGAGGATTCGTCGACCGTACGTCGGCACCGATGAGCCTGGCGCACACCGCCCAGCACCCCACGACGGTCGGCCCGGCGCTGCTCGTACCCCTGGTGGTGGGGTGGTGTTATCTGGCTGCCGCGTTGCGGCAGCGCGAACCGGACCGGGCCGGTTGGAGTCACTGGCGTACGGCGGCCTTCGCCGCCGGGTGCGCCCTGCTCGCCACCGCCCTGCTGCTGCCGACGAACGGGTTCGCCGCACACATGTGGCAGCACCTGCTGCTCGGCATGCTCGCCCCGTTGGGTCTGGTGCTCGGCGCCCCCGGCACCCTGCTGTTGCGTACGGTCGACCGGCGGTTCGGGCGGGCGGCGCTGCGGGCGCTGAGACATCCGGTGGCGCGGACTCTTCTGCACCCGGTCACCGGGCTGCTGCTCACCGCCGGTGGGCTGTGGCTGCTGTACCTGACTCCCCTGTACCGGGCCACTTTCAGCAGCTCTGCGCTGCACGACCTGGTCAACCTGCACTTCCTGCTCAGCGGGTTGCTGTTCACCTGGTCGATCGCCGGTCCGGAGCCCTACCGGCACCGGGCCCGCGTACCGGTGCGGCTGGTGGTGCTCGGCGCCGCGATCGTCGCGCACGCCAGCCTGGCCCAGCTGTTGTACGCGGGACTACTGGTCGATGTACCCGCTTCGCCCGATCAGCTACGCGCCGGTGCGGCGGTGATGTACTACGGCGGGGACCTGGCCGAGATCCTGCTGGCCCTGGCCCTGTTGGCCAGTTGGCGCCCCCAGCCGCGCCGGGTGCCGACACCGGCCGCCGCGTCAGCGGCTACTTGAGCAGGGGGAGGATCTCGGCGGCGACCTCGGCGGGGGTACGACCGTCGGTCACCACGGTCTCGGTCGCCACCTCGGCGTAGAGGGGGCGACGCTGCTCCAGCAGGTACTTCAGGGTGGCCCGTGGGTTGATCGCCAGCAACGGACGCCCGACACCCAGACCCACCCGCTTCACCGCGTCGGTCAACTCCACCGACAGGTGCACCACCCGGTGCCCGATCAGCGCGGCGCGGGTCTGCTCGTCCAGCACCGCCCCTCCGCCGAGGGCCAGCACCCCCGCGCAGGAGGCCAGGGCCGCGGCCACGGCCGCCCGTTCCAGGGCCCGGAAGTGCTCCTCGCCCTCGTCGACGAAGATCTCCGGGATCGGCTTGCCGGCCTGGCGTTCGATGTCGGTGTCGGTGTCGCGGAACTCCACCCCCAACTCGGCGGCGAGGAGCTGCCCGACGGTGGTCTTGCCGGAGCCGGGGGCGCCGACCAGCACGCAGACCGGACGGGTCGAACCGGTCACCGGATCACCAGCGCGTCCAGGTAGCCGGCCAGGTTACGGCGCATCTCGGCGATCGAGTCACCGCCGAACTTCTCCACCGCCGCCTCGGCCAGCACCAGGGCCACCATCGCCTCGGCGACGACGGCGGCGGCCGGTACCGCGCAGACGTCGGAACGCTGGTTGATCGCGGTGGCCGGCTCACCGGTGGTGATGTCCACCGTGGCCAGGGCCCGGTTCAGGGAGGAGATCGGCTTCATCGCGGCCTTGACCCGCAACGGCTCGCCGGTGGTGATACCGCCCTCCAGGCCACCGGCCCGGTCAGTGACCCGGCGTACCCCGGTGGCGGTGTTGATGATCTCGTCGTGGGCCTCGGAGCCGCGTGAGCGGGCCTGCTGCCAGCCGTCGCCGATCTCCACACCCTTGATCGCCTGGATCGACATCAGGGCGGTGGCCAGCCTGGCGTCGAGCTTGCGGTCCCACTGCACGTGGCTGCCCAGGCCGGGCGGCACACCGTAGGCCAGCACCTCGACCACCCCACCCAGGGTGTCCGCGGCCTTCTTGGCGGCGTCGACCTCGGCGACCATCCGGGCGCTGGCCTCCGGATCGAGGCAGCGCAGGGGGTCGGCGTCGATGCGCTCGGCGTCCTCCGGTCGGGGGCGCAGCCCCGCCTTGACGCTCACCGGGCCCAGCTCCACGACGTGCGAGACGATCTCCACGTCGAGGGCCTGCCGCAGCAGCGCCTTGGCCACCGTGCCGACGGCCACCCGGGCGGCGGTCTCCCGCGCGCTGGCCCGCTCCAGGATCGGCCGGGCGTCCGTGTGGCCGTACTTCTGCATGCCGGCCAGGTCGGCGTGGCCCGGCCGGGGTCGGGTCAGCGGGGCGTTGCGGGCCTGGCTGGCCAGTTCCTCGGCATCGACCGGGTCGGCGGCCATCACGGTGCGCCACTTGGGCCATTCGGAGTTGCCGACCCGGATGGCGACCGGGCTGCCCAGGGTCACCCCGTGTCGCAGGCCGCCGATCACCTCGACCTCGTCCTGCTCGAAGGCCATCCGTGCCCCCCGGCCGTAGCCGAGCCGGCGGCGGGCCAGTTCCCCGGCGATCTCGGTGGTGGTCACCTCGATCCCGGCCGGCACCCCCTCCAGCAACGCGACGAGGGCGGGTCCGTGTGATTCCCCTGCGGTAAGCCAGCGCAACACAGCCATGAGTGTGTCACGCCCGGTGTCCGCGGCCTCGCACGGTCCCGCCCTACGGACTCACCGTCCCGGACCTGGGGGTACGCCGAGGTCGCAGGGGCGGCACCGGCGCCACACCCGCGTGCGGCGCCAGTGCGGGCGCTACCTGCGGATCGCGATGATCGACTTGGTCAGGCCCAGTAGGCGTTCGGCGCGGATGGTGGCGTCCGGGAACAGGTACCGCATCTCCGCCCGGCCGATCAGCTCCGTGGTGAGCACCTGCCGCATCGCCGCGTCGTAGGACTTGCCGGGGGTGTACGCCAGCGGCCATTTGCGGGCCACGAGGGCCCGGGCCGGTACCGGCAGGAACTGCATGCCGGGGGCCACCCAGTGCGGCTCCACCGGGAAGTACCGGTAGGGGGTCTGCACCCAGTAGGCCGGGGCCATCTCCCGGATCGCCTCCGCCATTCGGCGACGACGTTCGTGGCCCCCGACGTGCTCCAGCACACTGTTGCTGAAGACCAGGTCGTACCGGCGGCTGAGGATCTCCTTCGGCAGCTCGCAGGCATCGGCGTGATCGGCCTCGGCCCAGTCGGGCAACTGCGCCGGCAGGGGCTCCAGGTTGACGACATGGACCCGGGCCGGGCGGACCGGCACCTTGGTCCAGCTCTCCACCCGTCCGCCGAGGTCCAGGACGCTCATCTCGGCGAGGTCGGGGAAGGTCTGCGACAACCAGGCGGCCCGTTGGGCACGTCGTCGTGCCCCGTAGGAGTTGGGTGAGTCGACCAGACGGAATCTGAGCGAGTGAAGTGCCATCGACTGATCCTTCGGTAGGGGTGAAGGTGGAGTGGTCAGATGCCTCGGCCGCGCTTGTGCAGGGTGCGCAGGACGGCGTCGGCCCGGACCACCCGGCCGGCCACCGCCAGCGCCAGGTACGCCCGCGGCTCACGCGGATTGCGGCGGATGGTCTGCCGGGCCCAGCGCAGGGCCCCCCGAGGATCCCCGGAGGCGGCTCGGGCGAAGGCGATCTGCCCGGTGACCCGGGCCTGTCCCGCCGGCTGGGTGGCGAACTCGGGATAGCGGTCCAGCAGCCACTGCAACGCCTCGGAGATGGTGTCCCAGCGCTGGGCGAAGTACGACCGCTTGTGCCAGCGCACCAGCACGTACGGGGTGCGCAGGTTGACCAGCGGGGCGCTGCGGGCGGCCCGCAGCAGGAACTCGTAGTCCTCGGCGTAGCTGCCCGGGATCTCCTCGTCGACCAGCCCGAACCCGTCGCGCAGGGCCGCCGCCCGGATCAGGAAGGTCGAGGGGTGCAGTTCGGTCATCCGGTCCCGCAGCAGGTCGGCCAGGCTGATCGAGTCGCGTTCCAATACCCGCTCGACGGTGTGCCCGTCGTAGCTGACCCGGATGCCGCAGCTGACGAACTCCGCCCCGGGCACCGCGTTCAGGGCCTCGACCTGGGCCGCCAGCTTGCCCGGCAGCCACTCGTCGTCGTCGTCGCAGAAGGCGATCAGGTCCCCGGTGGCGGCCATGGTGCCGGAGTTACGGGCCCCGGCCAGTCCCGGGGTGCGGGTGTTGGTCACCACCCGGACCGGCCGGTCCGGGGCGGACAACTCGGCCAGGGCGGGGTCCGGCTCGGACTGGTCGTACACCACGACGGTCTCGACCTGCCCCGGATAGTCCTGCCCGACGATGGCCCGCACCGCCGCCCGGAGCAGTTCGGGACGGTCCCGGGTGGGGACGACGGCGGTGACGCTCGGGTACGCGGTCATTGCTTGTGCCTTCCGTTCGGGCCGGGCCCGCGCCACGGCCGCCATCGGGGCCGGTGACGCCGCTGCGCGGCCTCGGCCACCAACTCCTCGACGATCACGCCCACCCGGCGTACCGCAGCGCGTTGCGCCTCGGCCGCCTCGGCGTCCACCGTCACCGCGAACCGGCCCGGGTCGGCCAGCCCGGCGGTCAGCGCCGCCAGCAGTTCCTGCCGGGACTCGCAGAGCGCCACCAGGCCGGCCGCGCCGAGGCGGCGGGCGAACAGCTGCTGGTGGTTGTCGACATGCTCACCGAGGCTCGGGTCCCGGGGCACCACGATCGGCAGGTGTCCGTGCCGACGGGCCTCCAGGATGGTCGCCGGGCCGCCGTGGCAGACCACCAGGTCGGCCCCGGCCATCGCGGTCTGCAACTCGGCGTGCCCCAGGAAGGGCACCGCGTCCGGCAGGCCCTCGACCCGGGTGTGGCCGTGTTGCACGGTCAGCACCACCTCGTCGGCGACCTCCGCGTACCACTCCCGCAGCCAGCCGACCAGCCGGTCGAAGGGATGCTTGTCGGTGCCGACCGCCACCAGCAGCTGGGCCCGGCCGACCCGGCCACCCTCGCGGGGGGCCGGGATGTGCACCTCGGCCCGGTCCCCGCCGAACTGCTCCTCCGTGTGGGTCGCCTCGCCGCTCACAGCAGGGTCCCCACGACGGTGGCCTCCGGGTACTGGCGGCGCTGCTCCTCCCACTGCACGAGCATCTTCGACAGGAAGGGCCGACACAGCCGGGCGGTCAGGGTCGGGGTGTCGATCCGGTCGTAGACCTCGATGTAGACCGTCGGGATCCGGCGGAGCCGGGCCAGCACGACGAAGGGCAGGGCCACCCCGGCCCCGGTGGTCACCACGGCGGCGATCCGCCGTCGGCGCAGCACCCGGGCCGCCAGCAGGGTGTTGCGCAGCAGGTTGCGCACGTTGCGGGTGGTCGGATGGTAGGCCGGGATCAGGTCCTCCCCGGCCAGCAGGGACACCGCCTCCGGGGTGTCGAAGGTCACCCAGCAGCGTTGCCAGGTCTCGTACCAGGGTTTCAGGGCGAGCAGTTGGGCCAGATGCCCACCGCTCGACCCGACCAGCAGCAACTGTGACCGCTGCTGGTCGTTGTCGAAGTTGTCCACGCGACTCCCCACAAGTCCGCTGTGCCTGCACCGGGTCGGGTCGCACTCCCAGCGGTGGCCCGACTCCTCTCTCACTGTCGTTTCTCGACGACGTCCAGCAGCGCCGGATGCAACGCCGGATTCCAGCCGGCCCCGGCGTCGGCCAGACGCCAGGTACGCAGCCACATCTCCACCAGGTAGGCGTCGGCGACCAGACCGCGGCGGGCCGGGTCCAGACCCAGCCGGTCGCCGTACCGGTCCAGCCATCGGCGTACCTGCTCGGCCGCGGTCGCGGCCGGTTCCCCCCGCAACACCAGGGAGCGCTGGAAGGCGTCGTGGGCCAGGTCGAACCCGACCGGTACGTCCGGCCCGCTGTGCTCCCAGTCCCAGGCGACCAGCCCACCGGCGTGCCGACCGAGATTCCACGGCACCCAGTCGCCGTGCCAGTGGCCGAACTCGACGGCCACCTCCCCGTGCCGGCGGGCCAGGTCGGCCACGGCCGCCACCGCCCGCCCCCCGGTGGCCGGGTCCTTCTCGGCCGCCCGCTGGGCCTGCGCGGTCAACCGGGCCAGGAAGGCGGAGCCGGCCAGGGGGCGGGCCGGTGCCGGCGTCCGGCCCCGGCGGGCCACCGCCAGCAGGGCCGCCAGCTCCGGTTCGGCCTCGACCGGCATTCCGCGTACCCCGGTGGGCAGCGGCTCGACCAGGGCTACCGCCTGTCCGGCCCAGTTGGTCTCGGCCAGCAGCCGGGGGGTACCCGGATGCCCGGCGACGCCGGCCACCTCGGCCACCTCGCGCAAGGCCGCCGCCTCGGCGGTGACCAGGGCCCGGGTGGCCTCGTTCCAGCCGATCTTGGCGTAGCCGCGCGGGGTGCCGGCGTGGTCGAACAGTTGCAGGGTCGGCTTGTGGTTGGGGTCCGGGGGACGCACCCCGCAGGCCGCGTACGCCCGGGGGCCGCCCAACTCGGCGGCCAGCCGCTCGGCGAGCAGCACCTCAGCCGGGTCCAGGGCGGCCGGCACGGCGACGGTCAGCACCGGAAAGGGCGCCCGGGCCAGCATCCCGGAGCGGGCCGCCATGCCCAGGGCCGCCCGCACGGCCCGCACCTTGGCCGGCCGCAACGCGTTGTACGCCAGCAGCGCCGCCGCCGTGGCCCGGGAGGAGCCCAGCGGCAGCAGGAACCGGGCCCGGTCCACCGAGGGGACGACCGCGTAGCGGGCCACCACGGTGTGCCCGGCCGGAGCCGGGGCGTCCACCGCCAGGGCTATCCGCTCGTCACCGAAGACGGCCCGGGTGACCCACCCCAGTCCGTCCTCGCGGCTCCGCAGGTCTGCCGCGGCGGTCACCGCAGGGCCCCGGGGCGGTGCCCGGCACCGATCGGCCTCACGAGACCTGGTCCGGCCAGTCCAGGTGCAGCCCCAGTCGCTGCCGCAACGCCTCGTTGTACGGGCGGTAGTACTCCGTCAGCTCGGCGCGTAGCGCCGGTTCCAGGGGTGCCGAACGCCGATCGTTGTAGACCTTGAAGTCGGGCAGGTCGTACGCCGGCAGCCCGAGGAAGTCCAGGGTGCGCCGGTAGGTGGCCCGGGCGTCGCGGTACAGGTCCTCGCTGGGCAGGAAGAGCAGTTGTCCCCGGTCGAAGTGGGTGAGCCAGGGCTCCAGGTGCTCCAGGTAGCGGCCCCGGGCCCGGTAGGTGTACCAGTCGTAGGGCTCACTGAAGTACTCCGGCTCGGCGATCAGCCGCTCCCGCTCCCCCGCCGTACGCTCTTCTTCGGCGGCCAGGGCGGCGGCGAAGTCCAACGGCTCCACCCCGTTGGTCCGCCGCTCCTTCCAGTGCGAGTACGCCCGCTCCACCGGATCGCGCAGCAACACGATCAGCTTCACCTGGGGCATCAGCGCGGCCACCCGCTGCGCGGCCAACGGATGGAACATGTACAGCGGGGCGGCCTCACCCACCCGCACCGGACCACCGTGGCGGCTCTCCAGCGCCTCCCGGTGCCGCTGGGTGGGAAAGTGCGACCGGTACCAGGCCTCGCCCCGGCCCCAGTTCTCCTCGAAGTAGTGCGAGGACTTGGTGTTCCAGGCCGGGAAGAGGCGCGGCACCAGGGGATGCTGGATGAGGTAGTTCCACAGCGAGGTCGTACCGCCCCGCTTGGTGCCGATGATGAGGAAATCCGGCAGCGGCCGACGGTCGCTGGTGCGTACCCCGTAGTCGACGAGGCCCTCCCGCACCCGGCTCGTCACCTGGGTGGGCACCAACTGCTTCACCCGGTCGCGGATGGACGCCACGACGATGTCACCTGCCTTTCGAGGGTCGTGCCGAGGCGCTGGGCGCCCCGCCACGGATCTGCACCATGGTCGCCCGGATGCCGGCGCGCACCCGAGGCAACGTCAGCAAGCCGACGCAACCGGCGGCCAGCACCGCCAGGGCCACCGCCAGGCCGGCGATGCCCCGGCCGCCGACCAGCACACCGAGGGTCGCGGCGGCGCCCACCCCGCCGGCGGTGATCAGTGCGGCCCGCACCATGCCCCGGTCGGCCAAGGGCTGGCCGACGACCAGCCGGGCGAAGGTCACCGCCGTCAGGTTCTCCGTGACGATGCCGGCGGCCCAGGCCCAGGCCGCCCCGGTGGCCCCGTGGGCGGGGATCAGCAGCAGGCCCAGGGAGACCGTGACCGTCAGACCGGCCACGGTGGCCACCAGGTGCAGCCCGCTGCGCCCGCTCATCAACAGCAGGCTCTGCACATTGCCCACGCCGGTGTTGACGAGCATGGCCAGCGCGAGCACGGTCATCGCGGTGGCGCCACCGGCGAACCCGGACCCGAACAGGGCCAGGAAGCCCGCGCCGAAGACCGCCAGCAGCAGGTACACCGGCCAGGACAGCACCAGGGCCCAGGTGGTCAACTGCCGGTGCAGGGCGGCGGCCGCGTCGTGGCGGTCCTGGCCGAACAGCCGGGACAGTTGTGGCGCCACCGCCACCCGCAGCCCCTGCATGGCGAGTTGACCGGCCAGGATGTAGCGGCTGACCGCGCCGAAGATGCCGGCCTCGGCCGCACCGGCGAGCATGGTGGTCAGCAGCACCCCGACCCAGACCGCGCCCGCGTCGATCGCCGCCGAGGCGGCCCGGGGCAGGGCGAACCGCCAGAAGGAGCCCCACTCCTCGGGCCGGGCCCGCAGCCGGGCCCCCCGGCCCAGTCCCAGCGGGCCGGCGACCAGCAGGAAGGTCACCAGCAGGGCGATCAGCGCCGGCACCGCCCAGCCGGTCAGGCCGGCCAGCAGGCCACCCCCGGCCAGCAGCACGGCCGCGGCGATCAGCAGGGGTCGGGCGGTGGGCAGCAGCACCGACTGCACCGCCACGTACGCTCGCATCGGCCGTACGCTGCGCAGCACCGCGAACAGCAGGGTCATCACCACGACCACCGGTACGGCGGCGAAACTGACCCGCAGCAGGTCGCCGCCCTCGGCGCCCGCGCCGTCGAGCAGTCGGCGGGCCAGCGGCTCGGCGGCGAGGATCCCCAGGGTGGCCACCGCCAGGGCGGCCGTCAGGGGCGGGATCAGCGCCACCGGCAGCATCCGGGCGGCGTCTCCCTGCGGACCGAGCCGGCGCCGGGGCAGGCTCCAGATCAGTCCGGTCTCCGCGCCGAGCACGCACAACGCGGCCGCCACGGTCACCACCCCGATCGCGGCGAAGAAGACCCCGGACCCCTCCGTGCCGTAGCCGCGGGTGATGACGACCACCAGCACGAAGCCCATCAGCCCGTTGACGGCGGCACCGAACAGCCCGGCGGCGCCACTGCGGGCGCCCCGGCGGGCCTCGCTGGCGTCGCGGTCCGCGGCCGCCTGGGCCGGTCCGCCGGTGCCGGCCGGCTGGGGGGCCGGGTGCACGGGAATGCTCATGAGGGCCTTCCGCTGGACTGGATGGGGCCCGGCGGGACCACCGCGCCGCACCTGACGACCGGCTCGCTCATGCCACCGCCTCCGGCGCCGCCGACGGCTGGGGCAGGGCCGGGCCGGAGGGTCGGGCCTCCCGTTCCACCAGGGCCATGGTGAGGGCGATGGCGAAGAAGGCCACCGCGAGGTTCGGGCTGGCCATGCCGTAGAACGGCATCTGCACCAGACACACCACCGGAATCACCGCCAGCCACTGCCCGGCCGCCGACCGGGCCCGGGCGCAGAGCACCGCCGCGAGCACGAACCACCCCAAAAAGAACAACAACGCCGGTACGCCGTGACAGAACAGCACCATCCACAGTTGACCCTGGGTGCCCACCGGAACGGGGGCGCTGATCGTGTCGACCGTGGCCGGTGACCCGTAGCCGAGCCAGGGTGACTCCGCCACCCGCCGCAGCACCTCCCCGTAGAGGGCGAACCGGTCGCTGTTGGTGTCGCTGGACTCGACCCGGTTGTCGATCATCTCGGTGACCGGGATGAACAGGGTGGCCAGTCCACCGATGAGCAGCACACCGACCACGGAGGCGCCGACCCGGACGTTGCCGCGCCGGGCGGCCCGCAGCCCGAGCACCAGCAGACCCGCCCCTAGGCTGACGAACATCGTCCGGTTGAGGGTGAAGAAGGCCGGGGCCAGCGACAGCGGCAGGGAGACGATCAACGCCCAGCGCAGCAGGCCGTGCCGACGGAGCATGACGAAGGCCACCACGCAGGGCAGGGTCATCGCGTACGCGCTGCCGTAGTTGTTGGTGTACGGGAACGGCGCCGAGGGCCGGAAGATGGGATTCAGTGCGCGGGGACTGAACTCGCTGGCCCGGACCCGTACCAGGTCCTGGATGTAGGGGTTGCCGGAGACGCCACCGGGCAGCAGCATCTCCATCGGTGTGCTGAGGCTGAACCGGGGCGCCAGCACCCCCAACCAGCCGAGCAGGACCAACCCGAACCAGAACAGGCAGATCGGCACCAGCAGGGCGGCCAGGTCGATGCCCTGCCGCGCCACCGCGTACACGTAGACCCCCACCACCAGGGCGGTCACGTAGAAGCCCAGCCGCAGACCGAAGGCGAGCAACGAGCCGACCGAGGTCAGTTGGGTGGCACTGACCACGACCAGCGCCAGGAACAACAACCACACCCCGGTGGCCGGCGGCAGGGGCACCCGACCCCGCACCAGCAGCAGGGCCAGCAGCACCGCGCCCAGCAGGGACCAGCCCAGATAGAAGGCTCCGGCCGCCCACCAGACCGGCACCAGCCCGAACATCACCACCAGGGGCCACACCGGCAGCCGGGGCAGCATCGGGGCGGCCAGCCGGGCCACCGGTCGCTCGCCGGCCGGCTCCTCGACCGACGGCGGGCTGAGGATGGGCACCGCTCACCCCCGGCCGCTGCGGGTCAGCACGAATCCCAGCGGGGCCACTCCGGCGGCCCGCAGTCGCTCCGCCAGACGGCGCAGATCGTCCTGCTTCGTCCGGTCCTGCTCGACCACCACGACCGCGGTGCCCTGCCGGGCGGCGGCCACGCCACGCTCGTCTGCCTCGGCCGGGGGGGCGTTGAACAGCACCAGCCCCTTGGCGGCCCGCTGTCGCCAGGTGCCGAAGCGGACCCCACCGCCGCCCACCGGCACCTCGTCGGGGTGCTCGGCCACCGGACTCTTCGCGGTCACCGGGCCACCGCTCATCCGGGGCAGCATCATGGTCGCCTCCGGGTCGGTGCCGGGCCGGGCCGGGTTGGGATGCGGGGAGGGACGGCGTACCGCGATCTGCTCGGTGATGTCGTCGATGGGGCCGGTGCCGTCCGGGCGGGGCTTGGGGATGGTGGGTCGGGCCTGGTTGACCGCGGCCGGCAGCCGACCCCGGTCCGTCATCACGGTCGCCCGCAACCGGTCCAGCCGGCCGCTGTCGTCGGCCACGTAGACCTCCCGGCCGGTGGCCGCCAGGGCCACCGCCAGACCGGCGGTGAGGGTGGTCTGATCCTCCCGGGTCGTCAGCAGGGCCACCCGGGCCGGTTCGCGGACCCGCTCCGCGATGGCCATCGCCACATAGCGGATGTCGGCGTCCACCGGTCGGCGCCGGCCGAACAGCCCCTGCCCCCGTACCGTGCCCAGCAGCGGCAGGCCGGTGGCGTCCCGCCCGTCGTCGACCGAACGGATCCGCCGGTCCATGGACTCCCAGACGAAGGCCAGCACGACACCGAACAGCAGCCCACCCAGCAGCCCCGCCGCCAGGTAGAGCGGACCCCGCCCACCGGCGGAGACCAGGGCCTTCTCCGCGGTCTGGGTCACCCAGCCCGGATTGACGTCGACCGCGGCGATCTCGGTACGGGCCGAGCTGAGCTGGGTCAACTGGTTGTTCACGCCGGCGAGCTCGGCGACGGCCGCGTCCCGGGCCCCGTCGCGGGCGTTGGCCACCCGCTTCTGCAGGGCGGTCTGCTGGGCGGCGACCTTCTCGATGCTCTCGTCGTAGGAACGCAGCATCTCCTCGCGCTGCCGTTCGTACATCGCCCGGCGCACTTCCAGGTATGACTGGGCGGCCAGGTTGGCACTGGACACCGCCGCCTCGGGGGAGTTCGCGGTGAAGGTGAAACGCAGGATCTGCCCCCCGGCGGGTACCTCCACCTCCAGGGCGTTGCGCACCTCACGGGGATGCAGGTCACCCGCGTCGGCCAGCCGCTGGACCACCTCCGTGCCGGTGGCGATGCCGCTCTCCACGTTCATGTTCACCGCCCGGTCGGCCGCCGCCCCGCTGGGGGTGAAGGCGTCCGTGACCACCGGACGGACCGCTACCACCGCGCTCGCACTGACCGCGCCCGGCACCAGCAGGACGTACCCGAGCGCCGCCAGCAGGCCCAGCACCGCCACCGCGGCCACCAGCCGGATCCGGTGCAGCGGAACCCGCAACATATCGGTCAGTGTGACCGTACGAGCCGCAACCGTACCGCCGGACCAACCGCCGGGCTGTGCATCAGTCATGAACGCCACCGTCGCTACGTTGTCGAAAAGGAGCATCGCGGGTGCAGCGGCCCGCGAGACAGCTCCGCCCGACGCTCGGGCCGGCGACGGAATCCGCCGCCGGCCCGACCTGAACAAGTTACCGACCTTCTGCTACAACGGGTACACCCCTACTGCACCGCGAAGAACATTCGGGGGATCGACCAGGACAGCCCGTCCGCAGTCGTGGCCAGCACCGTGATGTTCGCACCGTTGACCGCGGGCGCGGCCGTCGGGTCGAACGGCACGCTGCGCAGACTGCCGTCGGTGTGACCGTACACGATCTTGCCGTCGACCCAGGCCAGCCCCCGCACCGCCGACCAGGTCACGCCCGTGGTCGGCAGGCTGAACTCGGTGGCGCCCAGGTAGTTGCCGTCCACCTCGAAGTACCGGTAGTAGAGCCCGTTGGCCCCGGTACGGGTGTAGTAGAGGCGACCGTCGAGGAAGAAGGCGCCGGTCAGGTTCGCCGGGTTGTACCAGTCGTTGAAACCGGAGGCCTCCCACGGGACCCCGACATTGCCGCCGTTGAACATCGAGATGTCGATCCGGCTGCCGGTGGGGCTGCCGGGGACGGTCCGCGACCAGTAGATCCGGTCCCCCAGACCCCAGGTCGCGCCGGCACCGGTGTAGTTGGGCTGGCTGACCGTGGTCGGGGTGCCGACGGTGGTGCCGTCGAACGGCACCCGCTGCAACTCGCCCGCGGTGACACCCAGGTACAGGTTGCCGGAGCTGGCCGCCGACGGGTTCCGCGGAGTGATCGTCCGACCACCGGCGATCGGGAACATGCCCAGTCGACCGTGGTACTCGTTGGCCATGCCGTCGGAGTTGTGCCCGAAGTACAGACCGGTGCTGCCCCGCCAGATCACCGGCACCTGCGAGCCCCAGTTGCTGGCCCCTGAAGGCAGGGCGTTGCCGCCCCGGCGACCGGGGTTCCAGTTGACCGGCATGCCGGTGGCCGGGGTGACCGCGCCGATACCCAGCCGGTCGACCGCACCGGCGCCGGCCCGGTCGCTGGCGTTGGGGTTGTTCAGCCAGCGGAAGTGCCCGCCCAGGTAGATGATGTTGTCGGCCACCTCGACCGAGGTGATGGTGTCGTTTCCGGTGTAGTTGACCCAGGTGCCCACCTGGTTGGGTCCCCGGTTGGCGGTCTCGAACCGGACCAGAGCGTCGCAGTAGGCGGCCGGCCAGCCGGTGCCACCGTTGGTGCCGACGACGAACCAGCTGCCGTCCCCACCGAAGCGCAGGTCCTGTACGTAGTGCACGAAGGTGGTCGGCGCCCCGCACGGCGACACGAACCTCTCCGTGCTCCAGTCGATGACGCTGGGGGTGCCGGTCAGGTCGATCAGCACCATCTGGTTGCGGGGCAGGTCGTCGACGAACATGAAGTTGCCGCCGACGGCCAGGGTGCTGCCGTCCGGGGTGATGTCGATGGTCCAGGCGTACGAACTGGTGCCGTGCCGACCGACCGTGGCGTTGACGTTGAAGGTCGGGTCGATCGCACCGGTGCTGGCGTTGATCCGGGCGATGCCGGAGTGCGCCGTGCCGTTGATCCAGTTGAAGGCACCGGCCAGGTAGAGGTCGTTGCCGTGCAGCACCATGTCGCGGATCATGCCGCCGTCGGAACGGCCGACCCAGCTGGCGATGGTCTCGCCGGTGGCCGGGTCCAGGGCGACCAGGTTCCGACGCGACACCCCGTTGACGTTCTTGAAGGTCCCACCGACGATCAGCGTGCCGCCCGGCCCGGCGATCAGGGAGTTGACCGCGCCGTCCAGGTCCGGCACGAAGGTGGCGTTGATGGTGCCGGTGCTGCGGTTGTAGGCGAACAGGTAACGCTGGGTGATCCAGGGAGAACTGGCGGTCTGCCGGATCTGGGTGAAGTTGCCACCCACGAACACGTCGTCGCCCACCTCGGCGAAGGCGCGGGCCTCACCGTCACGGGCGTGCGGGGTCTGGTCTACCGGATTCGTCGACACCAGGGTGCCGGTTTCCGGTACGGGCAGTACGGCCGCTTCGGCCGCCTTCGGCACGGCCAGTACGGCCGCGAGAGTTACCAACGCTACGGCTCCGACCCGTGCTCTACGGCTACGGGTGGGATGCCGCTGGAAGGAGATTGTGGGCACGCTTCGCCTCCAGGGTGGACGGGATAGCGCCGGTAGCCTCTCGCGTCCACCCAGCAGGGCGACATCCGCCGATTGGGCGGTCGGTGCATCGGTTGTCGGACAGTAGCGACGCGAGGGGCTTCAGCAGCCACCGAGTGTCGCAAACGGCTGTCCGGTCGCGGTCAGCGGCTCCCTCCCGTGGGCTGCCGGAGGTAGCTGTCCCGCCCGGCGGCGGTGAATCCGGCCAGCGATGCCGCGTCGTGATTCATCGTCATGTTGCAGGTCTTGGTCGTGGTCGTCACGCCGGGCGAATTGAAGTAGATCGCTGCCTTGATCTTGGGGTGGGCCTTCAACGCCGCCGGGAACTCCTCGAACCACCGCCGCTTGGCATTCGGATCCGCCGCGTCGAAGTTCGTACCGAACTCGGCCAGCATCCGCGGCTTGCCCGCACCGATGCCCTTCTCGTCCAGCCAGCGGTAGAAGGATCCGATGGTGGTGCTCGGGCTCTTCCAGACCGTGCTGCCGTTGCAGACGTGGAAGTTGTACGGGTCCCAGGCCACCCAGTCGACATACCGGTCACCGGGGTAGAGCCCGGCATACCGGTCGTAGTGCCCGGACCAGCCCATCATCGTCCACACCCAGACCGCGTTGCGTACGCCGGCCGCGCCGAACCGGTCGTGCACGTACCGCCAGGCCTTGACGAAGTCGGCGTCACTGCCCTTGGCCGGCTCGTCCTCCGGCTCGTGGTCGAAGCCGATGAAGACCGGCTGCCCGACCGCCCGGATCCGCCCGGCGACCGCGTCGATGGTCTCGTCGTACCGGCCGCTGTACACGTCCTTCCAGGTCAGCACCGTGCCCTGGGAGAACACCCGGCTCTCCCAGGCGAAGAACATCAGCCGACCCTCACGCATCTGCTGCTGCTGGTACGTGTCCGGGAAGGCGCCGTTGCTGCCGTTGTTGGAGAAGTCGTGGTACCGGTGCACGATGTCGAACTTGCGACCCACCTGGGCCTCGACATCGGTGATGGCCCTACCGTGGTCCCAGGTCTGGGGGTTGGTCGGTGAGTACATCCCCCACCAGGCCCCACAGGAGGGCACCAGCTTCTCCGAGACCTGTCCACACTTGCCGGAGTCGGCCGGGGGTCGGGTGGTGCTCGGAGCCGACGGGGTGGGACTCGGCGCCCGGCTGGGCGACACGCTGGGCGAGGCGCTCGGCGCGACCGTGGCCGTCGGTGCCGGGGTGGCCGGCAGGGTGGCGCTCGGCGGCGCCGACGGCGGACGGGCGGCCAGGTCGTAGGTCACCACCAGGTTGGGCCGCAGATCCGCGTTGCGGTTCTCCGCCGAGGCCCAGTAGATGCGGGTGTCCAACCCGACCTGGGCCAGCGACAACGTCCAGATGCCGTTACCGGTGACCAGCCCGGAGACGTCCCACTCGTTGAAGCCCTTGCCCACCCCGGTCAGGGTGTCCAGGACCGTACCCGCCCGCTGCGGCGCGGGCCGCTGCGCGGTGGCGTCCAGATTCGAGGCGTGTGCGGTGACCGTGGCCTTGAAGGCCTGCCAGGTGTGCACCCGCAGGGTCGCCCGGACGTTTGTGGCGTTCTTCGGCAGGGAGGTGACCATGAAGGCGAGCACGGCCTCCCGGCCACCACGGGTGTTCCCGTCGCAGCGGGCCGGGCAGGTCGCCAGGGTCGTCTTGACACTGTTGTCCCCGTCCTGCACCACCGAGGTGGCCGTGGTGTCGGCGACCACCGGGATGGACAGGTTGTCGTCGGCCAGCAGGGGCACCATGGTCGCGGTGAGTCCGAGCACGACCGTGATGCCGAGGGCACCTAGGACAACGGCCTTGCGCCGAGGACCGGGGTGCCGGATGAGCCGATGCAGTCCACGCCTGGTCACGAAGAACTCCTTGCGTCTGCGGCGGTAACGCTGAGCAGCGTATCGGTGTACACCACAGAGCATGGGCATGACAGGGGGACCTAAGCGCGTCTTAACCCTTACCTAAGACTCCACCCAGGAAGGTGCTTCCGCTGCGTGATCACCTTCAATTTCGGGGGACCGGACCGGGCCACACCGCGCCCCCGGTCCGGTTCAGGAATGGTCCGCGCGGACGGCGGCCAGGGCGGCGGCCATCGCCGCCCGCGGGGCCGGCACCCCGGTGAAGTGCTCGAACTGGCCGATCGCCTGTGCCAGCAACAGATCCAGACCGGAGACGATGCGGCAGCCGGCGGCGGCGGCCGAGGCGGCCAGTGGGGTGGGCCAGGGATCGTAGATGGCGTCGAAGAGGACCGTGGTGGGACGCCAGGCCACCGTGTCGGCCAACTCGTCGGCGGCCCCCTTGGGCACAGTGGAGATCCACACCTCGGCGTCCGTCAGGGTCGCCGCCTGCGGCCAGGGCGCGGCCGTCAGGGCCAGACCCAGGGTGTGCGCCACCGGTGCCAGTTCGGCCACCGCCTCCGGCCGGCGGGCGACCAGGGTGACCCCGGCCGCCCGCAACCGGGCCGCCGCCGCCAGGGCCGCCCGGGCGGTGCCACCGGCCCCCAGCACGGTGACCGTGGCACCGGGACTCACCCCCGCCTCGGTCAACACCTCGACCATGCCGGTGACGTCGGTGTTGTCGGCGTACCAGGAACCGTCGGGTCGGCGTACCAACGTGTTGGCCGCGCCGACGGCGGCGGCGGCCGGCGAGGCCTCGGCGGCCACCGCGAGCGCCGCCTCCTTGCCAGGCATGGTGACCGACAACCCGGCCCACTCCGGGCCCAGGCCCGCGACCAGATCCGCCAGCTGGGCCGCCGAACACTCGATCCGGGTGTACGACCACCCGTCGAGCCCGGCGGCGGCGTAGCCGGCATTGTGGATCACCGGGGAGAGCGAGTGCGCGATCGGCTTGCCCACCACCGCCGCCTTGTGCACCGAGACCGCCAACGAGGCTCCTCCACCGCAGGGACGACTGTCACCTAACATCCAACAATGTCCGACAGCAGACTGCGACACCGCACCGGAAAGACCACACTTACCGTGCGCGGGCCGGATCGGCGGGTGCTCGCCGAGCAGGTCGTGACGGTCGAGCAGCGGCGGCACGCCTTCGCCTTCGGCAACATCGGTTTCGACTTCGTCGACCTGGTCGGCGGTCCCGGCCCCGAGATCGCCCAGCCCTTCGGCGGCACGGATTCCTCGGATCTCGACCGGCTCGGCGACCTGTGGCTGCACCTCTTCAACACCGCCACGCTGCCGTTCTACTGGGGTAGTTACGAGCCACGACGCGGCGCACCCGACACCGAGCGGCTGACCAGGACCGCCCGCTGGCTGGCCGGTCACGGCGTGACGGTCAAGGGCCACCCGCTGGTCTGGCACACCGTGCAGCCGCCGTGGCTGCTCGGCCTCGACCTCGACGAGGTCGAGGCGCTGCAACGGGCCCGGATCCGCGACCTGGTCGGTGGGTTCGCCGGTCTGATCGACACCTGGGACGCGATCAACGAGGCGGTCATCATGCCCGTCTTCGGCAACGGGGACAACGCCATCACTGACCTGGCCCGGGCCCGGGGCCGGATCCACATGGTGCGGATGGCGTTCGAGGAGGCCCGTGCGGCCAACCCGGCGGCGACCCTGGTGCTCAACGACTTCGACCTCAGCTCGGCCTACGAGTGCCTGATCGAGGGCGTCCTCGAAGCCGGCGTCCGCCTCGACGCGATCGGCCTGCAGACCCACATGCACCAGGGGTACCGGGGCGAGGAGTACACGCACGAGATGCTCGACCGGTTCGCCCGCTACGGCCTGCCGCTGCACCTGACCGAGACCACGCTGGTCTCCGGCCACCTCATGCCGCCGGAGATCGAGGACCTGAACGACTACCAGATCCCGCAGTGGCCGAGCACCCCCGAAGGCGAGGCCCGGCAGGCCGAGGAGATCGTCCGGCACTACCGGTCCCTGCTCGCCCACCCCGCCGTGCAGGCGGTCAACTACTGGGGACTCACCGACCGGGGCGCGTGGTTGGGTGCCCCCGCCGGCCTCGTTCGTTCCGACGGCAGCCGCAAGCCGTCGTACGACGCCCTCGAAGCCCTGATCAAGGGCGAGTGGTGGCTACCCCCGACCCCGATGCGCACCGACCCGGACGGCATGATCACCGTCGCCGGCTTCCTCGGCGACTACACCGTCTCGGCTGGTGAGCGCACCACGCACTTCACCATCGACGCGTCCGACACCACTGCCACGATCGACCTGGCCTGACCACCGCCACGCCGTGCGGAGGCCGGCTCGTCACAGGACGCCGGCCTCCTTGGCCTTATCGATGTTCCTCAGGTGCTGGTTGTAGTCCTTCGTGAAGGCGGAGTTGCCCGCCTTGTCGATCGCCACGAAGAAGAGCCAGTCGCCGTTCGGCGGGGCCATCGCACCTTCGAGGGCCTCCTTGCCCGGATTGTTGATCGGGGTCGGGATCATGCCGCGCAGCTTGCGGTTGTACGGGTTCTTCGGGTTGTCGAGGTCGGCCGCGGTCATCTGGCCGGAGGTCTTGCCCTCCTGACCGATCGACTCGAAGTAGTAGTTGACCGTGACGTCCATCTCCAGGCAACCGCAGGGGAAGGTCTCCGAGTAGACCCGGTTGTAGGCGACCCGGGCGACCTTGCCGAGATCCTTCTTGGTGCCGGCCTCGGCCTGGGCGAGCGACGCCACGATCAACGCCTCGTACGGGCTGATCCCGCCGCGTTCCTTCTGCACCCGGTCGGCGAACTCCATCTCCCCGGTGACGGTCAGGAAGTGGTCGACCATCTGCCCGAGGATGGTCTCGGCGGTGGAGTTCGGCGGGATCTCGTAGGTGTCCGGGAAGAGGAAGCCCTCGATGGACTTCTTGGCCTTCTTGCCGTCCTCCCGCTTGAACCACCAGTCCGGTACGCCGAGCTTCTCCGGGTCCTTCGCGGCGGCCTCGAACTCCTTGACCGGGATGTCGGTCTTGTCGCTGAGCAGTTTGAAGATGCTCTTGGCGGTGCGTCCCTCGGGGATGGTGATCCCGTTGACGATTCGGTTGGCCGGGTCGAGCATCGCGGCCAGGGCCAGCTCACCACTCATCTGCTTGCGCAGCTTGTAGGTGCCCGACTGGATGTTGCGGCTGCGGGAGTTCTTCTCGGCGGCCTCGATGAACGCCTTGGTGCTCTTGATCACGTCCGCGTCGCGGAGCACCACGGCCATGTCGGCCAGGAAGGCGCCCTGCGGGATCTGGATCGTCACCTCCTCGGCGCCCGCGCCGTCGTAGTCGGGGGTGACGAAGTAGTTCTGGATCCGGTCGAAACCGTAGAAGGCACCGCCGCCGATGCCGCCGAGCAGCACCAGGGCCAGCAACAGGGCCAGTGCCGTCCTGCCTCGGCCCCCGCCGGAGCGACCGTCCCGCTTACGACCTCGGCGGTGCTTGCCCTTGTCCCCCCGATCCTGCTCGTCGTGACCGAGGTCCAGCTCGTCAAACATCTACGTCCGCCTCCGCTGCGTGTCCAGCCAGCTCTGCAGAATCTCCACCGCGGCGGCCTGGTCGACCACCGCACGTTGCTTCTTCCCCCGGACACCTCGTTCGGCCAGCCTACGACTCGCCACGACCGTGGACATCCTCTCGTCGGTCAACGTCACCGGGACAGGCGATATCACCTCGGCCAGTTGTCGAGCGTACGCCTTGACGTGCTCGGCTGCGGGCCCATGTCGACCGGCGAGGTTGACCGGAAGGCCCACCACCACCTCCACGGCCTCGTGCTCGACGACCAACGCGGCGAGCTGGGCAAGATCGCTCGACACCGCGTCCGGCCTGGGATTCTGCTCCCGGGCGACCGTGACCAGCGGGGTGGCCAGCACCCCGTGCGGGTCGGACCGGGAGACCCCGATGCGGACCTGGCCGACGTCCACCCCCAGCCGCACACCACGGGACAGCTCAGTCACCGAAAGTCACCTCTGGGTAGAAAGAGGCCAGGGCGGACCCACCGGTCCGCCCTGGCCCGCTGTGCCGATGACTCACGCCTCGGCGATCGCCTTCTCGACCGTCATCAGCAGGGTCGGCACCTCCGACTCGGGCAGGCCACCGCCCTGAGCCAGATCCGGGCTGCCCCCACCACGACCGGAGAACGCCGCCTTGACCAGGTCGTTGGCGGCCAGCCCCCGCCCACGGGCGGCGGGATTGACCGACACCACCAGGGAGGCCTTGCCGCCGGAGCGGGCCGCCACCGCGACCACCCCCGGCCGGGCCGGATCGATCCGGCCACGGATCTCCTGGGCCAGGGTGCGTACGTCGTTGCCGGCCGCACCCTCCGGCGCCTCGATGCCGACGTAGGCGACCCCGCGGACGTCCTTGGCCTGGGCGGCGAAGGCCGCCGCACCCCCGAGCACCAGCTGGGCGCGCAGCTTCTCCAGCTCCTTCTCCGCGTCGCGCAGCTGGGTGACGGTCTGCTCGACCCGGTCGGCCACCTGCTCGGAGGGGACCCGGTACAGCTCGGCCAGGCGGGCCACCAGCAGGTGCTCCCGGGCCAGGAAGTTGAAGGCGTCCATGCCGACCAGCGCCTCGACCCGGCGGACCCCGGACCCGATGGAGGACTCCGAGAGGATCTTCACCAGGCCGAGCTGACCGGAACGGGACACGTGGGTGCCGCCGCACAGCTCCCGGGCGTAGTCACCGACCTCTACCACCCGGACCTGCTCGCCGTACTTCTCGCCGAACAGGGCCATCGCCCCGATGCGGCGGGCCTCGTCCAGCGAGGTGACGAAGGCGTGCACCTCCAGGTCGGCCAGGAGCACCTCGTTGACCTGCTGCTCCACGTCCCGCAGCACGCTAGGGGCCACCCCGGTGGCGGTATTGAAGTCGAACCGCAGCCGACCCGGGGCGTTCAGCGAACCGGCCTGGGTGGCGGACTCGCCGAGGAAGTTGCGCATGGTCTGGTGCACCAGGTGGGTGGCGGTGTGCGACCGGGAGATGGCCCGCCGCCGACTGGTGTCGATCTCGGCGTACCCGGTCTCCCCGGCCCGCACCTCACCCCGGATCACCCGGGCCCGGTGCACGATCAGACCGGGCACCGGCTGCTGCACGTCGAGCACCTCGACCTGCCCGCCGCCCACGGTGATCATGCCCAGGTCGGGCTGCTGCCCACCGCCCTCGGCGTAGAAGGGGGTGGTGTCCAGCACCAGCTCCACCAGGTCGCCCTCGACCGCGGCCGCACGCGGGCCGTCCGTGCCGAGCACCGCCCGTACGGTCGACTCCCGGGCCGTCTCGGTGTAGCCGGTGAAGGTCACCGGGCCCCCGGAGTCGAGCACGGACCGGTACGCCGACAGGTCGGTGTGCCCGGTCTTGCGGGCCTGCGCGTCGGCCTTGGCCCGGGCCCGCTGGTCGGCCATCAGCCGGCGGAAACCCTCCCGGTCGACGTCGAGCCCCTGCTCGGCGGCGATCTCCAGGGTCAGGTCGATCGGGAAGCCGTAGGTGTCGTGCAGCTGGAACGCCTTGGCTCCGGAAAGCGCCGGATTGCCGGCCGACTTCGTCTCCGTGATCGCGGTGTCCAGGATCGTGGTGCCGGCCCGCAGGGTGGCGAGGAAGGCGTCCTCCTCGGCGTACGCGTACGCCGAGATCCGGTCGAAGTCCGTGGCCAGCTCCGGGTAGGAGGGGGCCATGCAGTCCCGGGCCACCGGCAGCAGCTCGGGCAGGGCCCGGTCCTGCCAGCCGAGCAGTCGCACCGACCGGATGGCCCGGCGCATGATCCGCCGCAGCACGTACCCCCGGCCCTCGTTGGAGGGGGTCACCCCGTCACCGATGAGCATCAGGGCGGTCCGCACGTGGTCGGCGACCACCCGCAGCCGTACGTCGTCCGGGTGGGACTGGTTGGCCGCCTGGCCGGAGTGGGCGCCGTAGCGCTTGCCGGTCAGCTCGGCCGCCCGCTCCAGGATCGGCCGGACCTCGTCGATCTCGTAGAGGTTGTCGACCCCCTGGAGGATGGAGGCCATCCGCTCCAGGCCCATGCCGGTGTCGATGTTCTTCTTCGGCAGCTCGCCGACGATCCGGAACTCCTCCTTGCTCCGGACGTCCGCGATCTCGTACTGCATGAAGACCAGGTTCCAGAACTCCAGGTACCGGTCCTCGTCGACCTCCGGGCCGCCTTCCAGGCCGTACTCCGGGCCCCGGTCGTAGTACAGCTCCGAGCAGGGGCCGGCCGGGCCGGGGATGCCCATCGACCAGAAGTTGTCCTTCTTGCCCCGACGCACGATCCGCTCTGCCGGCACCCCGGTGCGCAGCCAGATGTCGCGCGCCTCGTCGTCGTCCAGGTAGACCGTCGCCCAAATCCGCTCCGGGTCCAGCCCGAAGCCCCCCGCCTCGACGGACTTGGTGGCCAGGTCCCAGGCGAACGGGATCGCCCCGTCCTTGAAGTAGTCACCGAAGGAGAAGTTGCCGTTCATCTGGAAGAACGTGCCGTGCCGACTGGTCTTGCCGACCTCGTCGATGTCCGGGGTACGGATGCACTTCTGCACGCTGACCGCCCGCGGGTACGGCGGGGTCTGCTGGCCCAGGAAGTAGGGGACGAACTGCACCATGCCGGCGTTGACGAACAGCAGGTTCGGGTCGCTGATGGCGGGCAGCGGAGCGGACGGCACCACGGCATGACCGTTCGCCTCGAAATGGGCGAGAAACCGCCGCTTGATCTCCGCCGTCTTCATCGCTGGTGTTCCTCCGGAAAGATTTCTCGATCGCCGATCCGCGGGTCCTCCCGCAGCTCGGCGAACTGGTCGTCGAACGCCTCACCCTGGGCGAACGCCTCGTGGATCTCCTGCTCCCGCTCGGCCATCCCGGCGCGTACGTCCGCCACGAAGCTACGCAGCTCCTCGACCAGCCCGCCAGCGGATTGTGACAGGTTGTCGGCGATGCCGGCCGGGGTGTACGCATGCGCGGCCTGGGTCGCCTTGCGGACCACCACCACCCCGACGGCCAGCCCGATACCCAGCCAGAACAGACGCCTCATGCTCGTACCTCCGCCTTCGTCGGGTCAGCGGTTCCCGCGCCGGGCGGCGCGCCGCTGGGCCTTGATGGTGTCGCGGACCTCGCGCTCGGTCTCGGCGTGCCGACGGGCGGAGGCGGCCTTGCGCACCCCGTACCCGAAGGCCGCCACCTTGACCAGGGGATTGGCCGCGGCGGCGGAGACGACCGTGACCAGGTTGGCGACATTGGCGCTGACGTTCTGCGCGTGGCTGGTCATGGTGTCGACCTTGGCCAGTTGGAGGTTCACCCCGTCGAGGGAGGTCTGCACCTGCTCCAGGGTGACATTGACGTTGCGGACCGTGGTGTTGACCTCACCCAGCAGCGGACCGGTCCGGTCGTTGAGCTCGTTGATCATCCGGGTGGTGGCGTCCACGGTGTGCCGCAGCCGCAGGATGGGCAGCGTCAGGATCAGCACCAGCATCGCGAATGCGATTGCCGCGATCAGCGCCGCGACCTCCAGAAAGCCCACGCCTGTCCTCCTCAACGAGATGTCTCGGGGCGGCATTATCCCCGATCCGCGCGGTCGTCCCGCCCGCGCCGACGCCCGGTGGCCCGCCACAGGACCGGCCGGGTCACACGCGGGACGCCAGGTGAGACCCTACCGTCCGTGATGACATTCGGCTCAGGACGGTGGTGAGGGCGTCAAGTCACCCAACGGATCATCGCCCAGGGTCGGGAAGGGGTCCACACCGGTCAGTGACGGATCGGTGCTCGGCTGTGGCCGGGTCCGGTCGTCGTCGATCGCGTTACGCACCTTCACCGTCACCAACGATCCGGCGCACTCCTCGGCGGCGGCCTCCGGATCCAGCGAGGGCACCACGGCCGGCTCGCCGTCCACCGGCGGAGGTACGCAGGTCGGCGGGCGGACCCAGAGATCCAGGGTCAGCTCATCCCGCCGCCAGCAGGTGTAGCGGCCCTTCTCCTCCTGCTCCGGGCAGTAGGCCGGCTTCCACGGCTGCCAGCCGTCCTGACTCAGCGCCGACTCGTACACCTGGGCGGTCTCCTCCGGTGACCGCTCGGAGGTCACCGTCCGCTCCCGCAGCCGGCAGTCCAGCAGACACCAGCGGCTGCCGCTGACCGCATCGGTGGTGCTGACCGCGGCCCAGGTGGGCACCTCCAGTTCGTCCAGGGAGGCGAAGACCGGGTCCCGGCCCGCCGCGCGCAGGCCGAAGAAGACCGGCACCGCGCCGAGCAGCAGCACACTGACCACGGCCAGGATCATCACCCGCATCCGGCGGTTGCCGCCGTCCTGGTGGCGCTCCTGCGCCCCGTCGTCCGGCCCGTCGCCGCCCGGCCCGTCGGAGTGCGCCGGTGGCGCCTCGGCGGGTTTCCGTACCTGCGGCTCCCCGGGTCGGAGCACCGGGCCCATCGGAACGACCGCCGCAGCCGCCCGAGCCACCGCCGGGCCCGCACCGGCTCGCGCCGGTGGGGGTACCGCGGCGACGCCGGAGGGCTCCGGACGGCCCGGGTTGCGGGCGGGCGGAGCGGCCCGGCCCGCCGGCCGTTCCTCGGCCCGAGGCGCGGCGGCGCCCCGGGCGACCACCGGCGACCCGGGGGGGCCCGGCGGCAGGTCAGCGGGGCGTCCGACCGGTGGGCCATCGGGGCGGGCGGTACCGCGCGGCGGGGCGGGCGGCTGCTCCGGAGCCCGGGTACGCCCGGTCGCCGGCCCCCCACCCGGCTGCCCCGGCACCGGTCCGGGCCGTCCGGGGGGTACGGCTGATCCGGGCCGTCCCGGCGGTACGGCTGATCCTGGTCGGCCGGGCGGCGGCTCGTTCCCGGCCGACGGGGTAACCGGTGCCCCGGCCGGGGGCAGGACCCGCCCACGGCCGGTAGGCGGCCCGTCCTGGCGGGCTGCTCCGCCGGTCGGCGGCCGTACCCCACCCTCGGGTCGACCCGCCTCGGCGGCGGCGCGGCCCGGCGGCGGCCCGGCGGGCTTCTCCACACCGCGCTGCCCCCGCACGGTCGGCACATCGCCGGTGGGGGCACCCTCGGGGCGGCCCGGCTCCGACCTCGTGATCGTCCGAAGGGCCGGATCGGTGTGGTGGGCCCGTCCGGCCTGGCGCAGCCAGTCCGCCGGCCGCTGCGGTCGGTCCGGTCCGCCGCTGCCGGAGCGGGGGTCCACCGACCGCCCGCCGGGGTCGTCGACCGGGCCGGTGGCGGTCACCGGCCCGTCCTCGGCCGCCCGGCGACCCGCCCTGCTCGGCGGCGGCGGTGTGCCGGTGCCGGGGGGCATCTCCGGCAGGTCCGCAGCTCGACGTGGTGATTCCGGCACCGTCCGACGGCCCTGGGGCGGCGTCTGCGGCCCTGGCGGCACCACCGGTACGCCGTGCGCTGCCGTAGACCGTCCCGGCGGCACCGCCGAGGGGCCCGGCGGCGCGGTCGCGGGACCGCGCTGCCCTGCCGACGGGCCCGGTGGGGCGGTCGCAGGACCGCGCGGCGCTGTCGAGGGGCCCGGCGGCGCGACGGAAGGGCCTCGCTGGCCGGTCGAGGGGTCCTGTGGCGCGGTCGCGGGGCCTCGCTGCCCCATCGAGGGGCCCTGCGGCGTGGTGGACGGGCCTCGCTGCGCGGCGGACGGACCCTGCGCAGTGGTGGGCGGGGCCGGCGGCGCGGAGCGGCGGCCCCGGAGGGGATTGTCGTCGCCGGTGTCACGCGATGCCGGCTCGGGGATCGGCGGCGCATTGCCGGAGGCCGGCACCACCGGCTGGTCCGTC
Source organism: Micromonospora sp. NPDC048871 (assembly GCF_043198155.1). NCBI lineage: Bacteria > Bacillati > Actinomycetota > Actinomycetes > Micromonosporales > Micromonosporaceae > Micromonospora > Micromonospora sp. NPDC048871. The sequence goes on from NZ_JBICUM010000006.1 coordinate 107,862, forward strand.
TCGGGCTCGGCGGCGCGTCGCCGCCCCACCCGTCGGCCGCTGGCGGGTGCGCCGGTCGGTGCCCCCGCAGCGGGCGCCATGCCTGCTGCCGGACGGCCCAGGCCACCCTCGGCGGTCGAGGGTGCCTCCGGGACGGCACGTCGGCCCGGCTGAGCGGGCAGCGGAGATACCGCAGGGTCGATCTCGGGGGCACCGGGGACCCGGGGGCCACCCATCGGTTCCGGCATCGCACGGCGGGGACCGGCAGGCGCCCCGGTCGGCCGGACCGGGCGGCGCGCTGCGGGGGGACCCGACACCGGGCCGACCGGAGCACCCGAGACGGGTCCCTCCGGTGCGTTGGTCGGCGGCCCGATCACCGGACCGGTCCTCGGTTCGCCCCGGTACCGCCCCTGACCTGTCTGCGGCCACCCACCCGGCGGGGTGTCCGTCATGCCGGGGCCCTGGCGGCCACGAGGTCCGGCGGGCGCCGGGGGTTGCCCGGCGGGGGCGGGTAGCTGTTCACGGGCACCCACCACCGGTTGGTGTCCGGTGCCGGGCATCGGCGTCGCACCCGGCGAGGCAGCGGACCCGGGGGCCTCAGCGGGCCTAGGCCCACCGGCGGCCACGGGCCCACCGGCCGGACGAGGGCCGCCGGTCGGGGCGGGGCCGCCACCGGCCGGGCGGGTGATCGGGGTACCCGGCCAGGGGCCGTCCACCGGGCGGGCGCGGGGCGCCTCCGCGGGGCGGGGTGCGTCGTGGGGCGGAAGGCCGGTGCCCCGCGCCGGCATCGACTGCGTACGCCCGTCGGCAGGGGGTCGGACCGGCCCGGTCGGCGGGGCTTGCGGCCCGGCCGGGGCGGGGCCACCCGGGATCGGGCCGGGGTGAACGGGTCGGGACGACGCCGCCGGGCCCTCGGAGACGGGGGTGATCCCGTCGGGACCCAGTTCACCGCGCTGCTGCTTGGCCGAGCGCAGATCGTCGATCCAGCCGAAGTCCTCACCGCCGTCCGGCTCCTGCGGGACGGCCTCCGACTTGTTTCGGCCCCAGCGGCGGGGCTTGGCGCGCCGCTCCTCCTGGCCGTCCTCCGGTCGCTCGGAACCAGGCGATCTCACTGTTGACCCTTCCCGTCGGCGCGATCGCCGACCTCCTCGGTCACCTCGGCGGCCGCGGTCGTCGACTGCGGGTCATCGGTACCGGAGCGGACCTGATCCCGGCCGCCGCCCGGCGACGTTCCCGTGGCGGCGGGGGCGGGTAGTCCACGAACGATCCGGCGTAGCAACGGCAGCCGGGTGGCCACCGCGCGTTCCGCACCGTGCTGGCTCGGCTGGTAGTAGTCGGTCCCGACCAGGTCGTCCGGGACGTACTGCTGGCGGACCACCCCCCGGTGGTCGTCGTGGGGGTAGCGGTACCCGGTGCCGTGACCGAGGCCGCGGGCCCCGGCGTAGTGGGCGTCGCGCAGGCCCCGCGGCACCGCGCCACCCCGCCCGGCCCGTACGTCCGCGATCGCCGCCCCGATCGCGGTGGTGGCCGAGTTCGACTTGGGTGCGGTGGCCAGGTGGATCACCGCCTGGGCGAGGTTGAGCTGCACCTCCGGCAGGCCGACGTACTCCACCGCGTGGGCGACAGCAGTCGCCACGCTGAGGGCACTCGGATCGGCCATGCCGACATCCTCGCTGGCGAAGATGACCAGTCGGCGGGCGATGAACCGGGCGTCCTCCCCGGCGACCAGCATCCGGGCCAGCCAGTGCAGGGCGGCGTCCACGTCCGAGCCCCGCATGCTCTTGATGAAGGCGCTGGTCACGTCGTAGTGGGCATCCCCGGCCCGGTCGTACCGGACCGCGGCGGTGTCCACCGCCCGTTCGGCGGTGGCCAGGTCGATGCGGCCGGTGCCCAGGGCGGTGGCCGCACCGGCGGCGGCCTCCAGGGCGGTCAGGGCCTTGCGGACGTCCCCGCCGGCCAACCGGACCAGATGCTCCTCCGCCTCGGGATCCAGGGTGAGGGCCCCGGCCAGGCCCCGCTCGTCGGTCAGGGCCCGATGCAGCAGGCGACGCACCGCGGTGTCGTCTAGCGGGTGCAGGGTGAGCAGCACACACCGGGACAGCAGCGGGGAGATGACCGAGAAGTACGGATTCTCCGTGGTGGCCGCCAGCAGGGTGACCGTACGGTCCTCGACGGCGGCGAGCAGGGAGTCCTGCTGGGTCTTGCTGAACCGGTGCACCTCGTCGATGAAGAGCACCGTGGGCGGGCCGCCGGAGCGCCGCTGCCGGCGAGCGGTGTCGATCACCGCGCGGACGTCCTTGACCCCGGCCGACAGGGCCGACATGGCGACGAACCGCCGGTCGGTGGCGGTGGCCACCAGGTGGGCGATGGTGGTCTTGCCGCTTCCGGGTGGCCCCCAGAGGATGACCGACATCGGGGCCTGACCGGTGACCAGTTGTCGCAGTGGCGCACCGGGGGCGAGCAGATGCTCCTGACCGACGAGTTCGTCCAGGTTCGCCGGACGCATCCGGACCGGCAGCGGCGCGTCCGGGCCGACCGGGCTGAAGCCGCCGACGCCGCTGGAACCTGCCACCGCACTGACTGCTGCGGCAGGTTGACCCAGGGTGAACAGCGTCTCGGACTCCATCACGAGAACAGTACCGGGCTCGACCGAGCGCGCCAGAATCACGCCACCGATCGAGCCCGGGATGATCACTCTCGGTCAGCCGCGACCGGGACGACGCCCCCGATACCAGCGGCCACCCCGGCTGCCGACCCCGGCCAGGTGCAGTGCCAGCAGCAGCAGGCCGATCAGTACGAGGGTGTTCCAGTTGAACAGATCCGGGGCTCCGAGATCGGTACCGAGCAGGTCCAGCAGCAAGGTGAAGCCGAAGACCGCAGCGGCGGCAATGGCGAGCATGGCGTTCCTCCGGTGGGGGTTCCAGTAGGTCGGCCCGGGATGTACCCGATCGGTCCCCCCGCCAATCTCCACCCTGGACCCCGGGCCACCCTCTCCTGACCGGATGCGGGCCCATCTAGGCTCAATCCCATGGTCATCTTCGACGGGGGGCTAGCCGAGCGGGAGGCGATTCTGCGCGCCGTGGGCCCGCACCCCTTCCTCCGACATTCGCTGCCGCTGCGGGAGCCGGTACGGGCCTGGCGCCGGGACGGTGCGGTCTGCTGGCTGCTGCCCGAGGTCACGACGGGGCCGCTGGGTGGGATGGTCGGGCCGCCGGCCGAGGCGGCAGACCTGTTCGGCGTGCTCGCCGCCGAGGGCGTCTTGCAGCCCGGCCGCTGGGTGCATCTGCCCCGACTGGACCGGGCCACCCTCGACACCGCACCCGGGGTGGCGGCCCACGAGGACTGGGACTTCCTCTGGACCACCACCCCGCCGCCCCCGCAACCCGGCGAGGAACGGGTCGTCCGGCTCACCGAGGCGGATCACCCCGAACTGGCGGCCCTCATCGAGGAGTCCTTCCCCACCTCCACGGCACGGCCGGGCAATCCCCAGGTCGTCGACTGGTACGGCATCCGCGAGGGTGACCGGCTGATCGCCTGCGGGGCCGACCGCACCCGGGGTGACGTCGGTTTCCTCGCCGGGCTGACGGTGGCGCCGGCCTGGCGGGGCCGGGGCCTGGGCGCCGCCCTCACCGCCGGGATGAGCCGGGCCCTGGCGGCCCGCCACGACATGCTGGCGCTGGGCGTCTTCCCGGCCAACGTCGGTGCGATCCGGCTCTACCGTCGGCTCGGTTACGTCGAGGCCGTCGGGCTCACCTCGGTGCGCTGCGCCTGACCGGGGATCGACACTCCGTTGCCGGTCGACCCCCCACCCTCCTCCGGCTCGGCGGAGTGCTGCTGCCGATCGGCGGGGTGCTGCTGCCGATCGGCGGTCATCGGCGGTTCGGGGTGGCGGCCGGCCCGCCAGGCCGGCAGGTACAGCGGCGCGGCGACCGCCAGCACCACCGCGCCGACCAGCATCGCCGCGCTGACCCCGGCCCGGTCGCCGATGTAGCCGAGCACCACCCCACCCAGGGCGCCGGCCGGCATCGCCACCATGGAGTTCAGCGAGATCAGGCTGGTCCGGTACGGGCCGGCGACCTGCCGGTGCAGCAGCCCCATGTGCAGGGGGTTGGAGGCGCCGTGCACGGCGTAGCAGGCGAAGAAGGCGATCAACACTCCGGTCGGCCCGGCGAACAGGGCCATGCCGACCACGGTGATCCCCTGCATGATCCGCAGCAGGGCGGCACCGGGGGCGGCACCCAGCCACCGGATGATCAGTGGGGTGAGCGCCGCGCCGGCGGCCGAGGCCAGCCATGCCGCCGTACTGGCCGGCCCGAGCAGGACACCGGCCCGCTCCGGGTCGCCCACCACCTCGGCCAACCGGATCGGCAACAGACCCTCGAAGGTGGCCATGCCGAAGCCCCAGAACAACTCGACCGCCACCAGGGCCAGCAGCACCCGGGACCGGCGCAGCAGACCGAGGGCCTCCCCCACCATGCGCGGGGCATCGCGCACGGAGGCCCGCAACGTGGCCCGGCCGATCACCGCCCGACCCTCCACCAGCAGGATCAGCAACGCCACCAGGTAGACCACCTGCAAGCCGACGGCAGCCAGCACCGGCCCGGTCAAGGCGCTCAGCGGCCCGATCGGCCCCAGGGCCACCAGACCGCCACTGAGCAGCGCCCCGGCCGCCATGGCCAGGCCGAGCACCATGCCCCCCTGACCCAACCCCTTCTCGTACCCGGCGTCCGGGTCCGCGGCCAGGGTGGTGTCGACGTACCAGGACTCCAGGGGGCCGCTGTCCAGGGCGCGGAACACCCCTTGCAGCGCCCAGACGACGACCAGCAGGGCGAAGGAGTCCGCCACCACCAGCAGCCCGGTCGAGACCAGGCCGACCAGGCTCGCCACCACCAGCACGGGCTTGCGGCCCAGGGCGTCGGCCACCCCGCCGGTCGGCAACTCCAGGGCGAGCACCACCACGCCCTGCGCGGCGACGGCCAGACCGATCTGGGTCAGGGACAGGCCGCGTTCCTGCATGAGCAGGATGGTCACCGGGATCAACAGGCCGACCGGCAACCAGCGCAGGCCGTGCAGGACCAGGTAACGCCGCCGGACCTGGCGTACGGACAGGGGGTTCACCGGGTGCCACCGATCAGCATCGGCAGGGCGGTGAGGAAGATCTGCACCTGCTCGGCCCCGGGCTCGGTCGGGTCCGACTCGGCCCGGTAGCGCTCCAGCACCTGCCACAACTCCGCGCGCAGCTGCGCCAACCGGGCCGCCGGAATGGTCATGAAGGCGTCACTGGTACCGAAGAGGTCACGCCAGGCCGGCGGCCACTGATCGCGTACGGCGAACCACCGCTCGGCGTACTCGACGTACTGGCGTACCTGCTCGGCCTGGATCCACTCGATCGCGGCCCGGGCGTCCGGGTCGTCGTCGAAGTCGGTGTTCTCCCAGTTCGTGACGTCGTGGGCGGCCCGCCACCACCGCTGCCGCCCGGTCCCCCGGCCGGGTTCCTCGACCACCAAGCCCACCTCGGCCAACTGCCGCAGGTGATAGCTGGTCGCCCCGGTGTTGGTGTCGAGCAGCTCAGCGAGCCCGCTGGCCGTCGCCGGCCCCTTTACCCGCAGGGCCCCCAACAGCCGCGTCCGCAACGGATGCGCCAACACCCGCACCTGCCGCCGATCGATCCGCACCCGCCGAGGCCGATCCCCCGCACTGTACTCCATAAATCCACAATACTTATGCACAACTCCTCTGCACAACTATTGTGCACTCCCCCCTCCCCGTCGATCTTGCACTTTCGGTCGCTCTTTTGCGGCTTATGTCAGCTTTACCCCGACAGAAAGTGCAAGATCGACGGCCCGGGGCGGGCTCGACGGGGCCGGGTGGGGCAGGGGTGAGCTCGGCCCGGGGTGGGGGCTAGCGGGCTAGGAGTTCGGTGATGCCGCGTAGGCGGGTGTGGAGCAGGGTGGTGGCGCGGGTGGTGTCGAGGCGGATCTCGGCTGGGCGGACCAGGCCGCGGCCGGCGGCGGTGGTGGTCGTCAGGGCACTGGTGGCCAGGCCTTCCCGGCGGGCCAGCAGTCGACCCAACTCCGCCCGGCTGACCGGGTCCGGGCCGGCCACGTTCAGCGGTCCGGCGTAGTCCGAAGCCGCCAGTTCGAGCACGGCGGCGGCCAGGTCGGTGACGTCCACCGGGCAGCGCAACTCGCCGGTGAAGAGGGCTCCGCGTCCGGCCAGGGCCTCCCGGCAGAGTCGAATCTGCGGGCTGCCCTCGCCGACGATCAGCGAGGTACGCACCAGCACGGCCCCCGGGTCGATCGCGCGCACGGCCGTCTCCGCAGCTGCCTTCGCCGCACCGTACGGGAAGATCGGGGTGGGTGGATCATCGTCGGCGTACGGCTCGGAGCGCCCGGCGTGCAGCGCGTCGCTGGAGATGTGCACCAGGCGGGCACCCACCTCGGCGGCGGCCCGGGCCACGTACGCCGCCCCGTCGGCGGTGACCGTCCAGTCGTCGTACCGGTAGGAGGTGTTGACCACGACCTCCGGGCGCACCTGCGCGACCAGGGTGCGCACCGCGAGCCGGTCGGTCACGTCCAGCCGCCGGACCGCCACCCCCGGCACCCGCACCGCACCGGAGTGACACGTCCCGACCACCGACCATCCCGCGCCGACTCCCCGCCGGCACACCTCCCGCCCCAGAAACCCGCTACCCCCCCCCACCACCAAAACCCGCATGCTCGCCCTTCCCCGGTTGGCCGATCAAGAAGTTCGCGTCGCCGAGGGCTCAGATCATGACGCAAACTTCTTGATCAACCAGGAATCCGAGGAAGGGCGGGTGGGTCGGTCAGGTGGGGTCGGCCACCGGGGCGGCGGGGCCGGCGGTGCCGGGGTGGGACGGCGCCTGAGGCTTGGGCTTGGCGTCGACGCCGGCCTCGGTGCGCTGCTGGGCGGTGATCGGGGTGGGGGCGCCGGTGAGGGGGTCGAAGCCGCCCCGGGTCTTCGGGAAGGCGATCACCTCGCGGATCGAGTCGGCCCCGGCCAGCAGCATGCAGACCCGGTCCCAGCCGAAGGCGATGCCGCCGTGCGGCGGCGGGCCGTAGTTGAACGCCTCCAGCAGGAAGCCGAACTTGTCCTGCGCCTCCTCGGGCGTGATGCCGAGCAGGTCGAAGACCCGCTGCTGCACGTCGCGGCGGTGGATACGGATCGAGCCGCCGCCGATCTCGTTGCCGTTGCAGACGATGTCGTACGCGTACGCCAGCGCCCGGTCCGGCGCCTCCTCGAAGCGGTCCACCCACTCGGAGTTCGGCGAGGTGAAGGGGTGGTGCACCGCCGTCCAGCCACCCTCGTCGGTCTTCTCGAACATCGGCGCGTCGACCACCCAGCAGAACGCCCAGGCACTCTCGTCGATCAGACCAGCGCGCCGCGCGATCTCGATGCGGGCCGCCCCGAGCAGCTCCTGGGCCTCCCGGGCCTCGGTGCTGGCGGCGAAGAAGATCGCGTCGCCCGGCTTGGCACCGACCGCGTCGGCCAGCCCGTTCAGATGCTCGGCCGACAGGTTCTTCGCCACCGGGCCGCGTGCCTCGCCGGTCTCGGCGTCGAGCACCACGTACGCCAGGCCCTTGGCGCCGCGCGCCTTGGCCCAGTCCTGCCAGCCGTCCAGCTCCTTGCGGGTCTGGGCGGCGCCACCGGGCATGACGACCGCGCCGACATAGCCGCCCGCGTCGATCGCCCCGGCGAAGACCCGGAAGGTGGTGCCGCGCAGGTACTCGGTCAGCTCGGTCAGCTCGACGCCGTAGCGCAGGTCCGGCTTGTCCGAGCCGTACCGGGCCATCGCGTCGTGCCAGGTGATCCGCGGGATCGGCCGGGGGATCTCGTACCCGGCCAGGTCCGACCAGAGGGCGGACACGATCGCCTCACCGAGGTCGATCACGTCGTCCTCGGTGACGAAGGACATCTCGATGTCCAGCTGGGTGAACTCCGGCTGCCGGTCGGCCCGGAAGTCCTCGTCGCGGTAGCAGCGGGCGATCTGGTAGTACCGCTCCATGCCGCCGACCATCAGCAGCTGCTTGAACAGCTGCGGCGACTGCGGCAGGGCGTACCAGCTGCCGGGCTGCAGGCGGACGGGGACCAGGAAGTCGCGGGCACCCTCCGGGGTGGACCGGGTCAGGGTCGGGGTCTCGATCTCCAGGAAGTCCCGCTCGTGCAGCACGGCCCGGGCGAGCTGGTTGGCCCGCGAGCGCAGCCGCATCGCCTTGGCCGGGCCGCCGCGCCGCAGGTCCAGGTAGCGGTACTTGAGCCGGATGTCGTCGCCGGCCACCACCTGGTCGTCCACCGGCAGCGGCAGCGGCGCCGCCTCGGAGAGCACCTCCAGCTCGGCGGCGGTCACCTCGATCTCGCCGGTGGGCAGCTCCGGGTTCTCGTTGCCCTCGGGCCGCCGGGTGACCTCACCGACGACCTTGACGCAGTACTCGTTGCGCAGGGCGTGCGCGTCCTCCTCCCGGAAGACCACCTGGACCACGCCGGAGCCGTCGCGCAGGTCGACGAAGATGACACCGCCGTGGTCGCGCCGGCGGGCCACCCATCCGGCGAGGGTCACCGTGCTGCCGGCGTCCGTCGCGCGCAGGCTGCCGGCGTCATGGGTACGGATCACGGCGTGCGTCTCCCTCGTGAAGCTCTACGTCTGTTGCGGGCATTCTCGCAGCACTCCCCCGCGGCCGTTTGCCGGGTGCAAGGAAGGGCCCCTTCTTAACGCCTCAGGTAGCAAAAGGGTCCCCTGTTAACAGCCAGCCCGCACCCCGTTTACCCCCTGCTCCCGACCCGACGGCACCTGGAACCTCGGCACACGCGGGCGGGCCGCCGGAGGAGGAATCCGGCGGCCCGCTGCGGTGAGGAGGGTCAGGGGGTACGGCAGATCAGTAGACGCTGACGCCGTAGCGGCTCAGCACCGGCCCGACCGGCTGGAAGAAGGTGGTGCCGCCGATGGAGCAGTTGCCACTGCCGCCGGAGGTCAGGCCGAGCGCGATGGTGCCGCTGAACAGCGAGCCGCCGCTGTCACCGGGCTGGGCGCAGATGTTGGTACGGATCAGACCACGGACCTGGCCCTCGGCGTAGTTGACGGTGGCGTTGAGCGCGGTGACCGAGCCGCTGCGCAACCCGGTGGTGCTGCCGGAACGCTGCGCCGACTGGCCGACGTAGGCGTTACCGGAGGCGGTGATGTCGCGGAAGCTGCCGTTGTAGAGGGAGACGTTGCCCGGCTGCACGGTGCTCTGGTTGCTGTACCGAACGATGCCGTAGTCGCTGCCCGGGAAGACACTGCCGGTACGCGAGCCCAGCAGCGCGCTCTGGCTGGAGTTGCTGTACCAGTTCGCCGCGATGTTGGTGCAGTGCCCGGCGGTGATGAAGTAGTACGTGCTGCCGGCCCGGACGTTGAAGCCGAGCGAGCAGCGCCCACCGCCCTGGGCGTAGATGGCCTGGCCACCCGAGATCCGGGTGCTCAGCACACCGGCCTCGGCCTCGATGCGTACCGCGCCGTTGGTCCGCGCCGCAGCGGCCTTGACCCGCTCCAGCTTGGCACCGGTCACGGTGCTGTCGACGGAGACGACGACCTGGTTGGTGGCCGGGTCGACCCACCAGGCGGTGCCCGGGATGGCCGCGGAGCGGTCCAGCTCGGCGGTGGCCCGGTTCAGCTCGGCCGCACCTCGCTTGACCAGCTTCGGGGTGGCGCCGGCCGACGCCACCTGGCGGGCGGCGAGGCTGTCGGTCACCGCGACGACCATCTTGCCGGTCGCGTCGGCGTACGCACCGGCGGCGCGGGCACCGAGCCGCTCGGCCAGGGTGGCGGCGGAGTCAGGCGTGGCGGACCCGGGGGCCGCCTGGGCGGGGGTGCCGGCCAGCACACCGGCGACGAGGGTTCCGGCCGCGGCGACGGTGACCGCGCGGCGCAGCATTGACCTTGTGGGTCGCATGTAACAGCCTCCCGAAGGGGGTTGGAGAGCCCTGTCATGCCGACAGGGCAGGGGGAAACTCGGCCACCTGGGGAAACGGCCAAGCGAAGAGAAGTATTCACACATTTAAGATCATAGACAAGGCCGCCCTTTGCCCCAGTTTCACCGTTCGGTCGAGGTAACCTGCCGGCAACGTTGTGGATACAGACGGTCGTCTATACGCTCTGGTCACCGCCACCACCCGGCAACCGTGACCCGGAGGCCACCATGACCCTCGTCCGACGCGCGCTGGCCACCCTCGCCGGCGTCACCGCCCTCGTCTTGTTCGCCACCAGTCCCGCCGTCGCCGACCCCGGTCCACCACCGAACTCGATGGCCAGCCTCGGCGACTCGATCACCCGCGGCTTCAACGCCTGCGGGTGGTACGTCGACTGCACCAACCGCTCGTTCAGCACCGGCGGCGACGCCACGGTGAACAGTCACTACCTGCGGATTCGCCAGAGCAACCCGGCCATCAACGGCCGCAACCACAACGCCGCCCGCACCGGGGCCAAGTCAGCCGACCTGTACGGCCAGGCCGGCACCGCGGTCAGCCAGGGGGTCGACTACGTCACCGTCCTGATCGGCGCCAACGACGCCTGCACCAGCTCGGAGTCGACGATGACCTCGACGACCACCTTCCGGGCGAACATCGACTCCGCGCTGGCCCGCCTGAAGTCCGGCCTGCCCAACGCCAAGCTCTACGTGATCAGCATCCCGGACGTACACCGGCTCTGGTCGGTCGGCAGGGGCAGCAGCAGCGCCCGTACCGCCTGGTCGGTCTTCGGCATCTGCCAGTCCATCCTGGCCAACCCGACCTCGACCGCCCAGGCCGACGTCGACCGACGCGACCGGGTCCGGCAGCGGGTGATCGCCTTCAACGCCCAACTGGCCGCGGCCTGCGCCGCCTACGGCGCGAACTGCCGGTACGACAACAACGCCGTCTTCAACTACCCCTTCACCCTCGCCCAGCTCTCCACCTGGGACTACTTCCACCCCAACGCCACCGGCCAGCAGATCCTCTCCACCATCTCCTACCCCGCCGGCTACCCCTGGTAGCCCCCCTCCCCGCACGCCCCGCGCCCGTACCCTCCCCGCGATCTTGCACTTTCTGTCGGTGCACACCTGGGCAAAAGCCCCGAAAGCGCGACCGAAAGTGCAAGATCGACGGGCGCGGGGCGGGCGGGGCCGCGCGGGCGGGAGGCCTGCGTGGGGGGCGGGTGGGCTGCTAGCGGGGGTGGGCGCCGGGGCCGGGGCGGGGGATGAGGTCGCGGGGGTCGGTTACGGGGTGGCCTGCGGTGCAGTGGAGTTCCGCGTGGACCTCGGCGCCGCAGTCGCGGTGGCCGACGCTCAGCGGGGACCCCTCCGGATCGGCCAGGTAGCGGTCACCCCAGGCCAGGACGGCGACCAGCACCGGCCACAGGTCGAAGCCCTTGGGGGTGAGCCGGTACTCGTGGCGGATCCGACTGCCCGGCTCCTGGTACGGCTCCCGGCGTAGCACGCCCTGCTCGACCAGGCCGGTCAGCCGGTTGGTCAGCACCTGCCGGGGGATTCCTGTCCGCACCCGCATGTCGTCGAAGCGTCGGATGCCGTTGAACACCTCACGCAACACCACCAGGGTCCACTTCTCGCCGAGGATCTCCATGGCGCGGGCGACCGTGCAGTTGTCCACCGACCAGTCCAACGCGGCGGGTCTCATCCCACCAGGCTAAGTCTCGTTGACAGACTCAGCAACCGCTGCCAGGCTGAGTCCATGACGCAGACGCAGGATGCGACGCGCAGCCGCACCTTCTCGTGGTCCGACCCGAGCATCAACGCCGCGCAGATCGGCCGGCGCAGCGGCCTGGACCTGCTCCGCGCCATGGTCGCCGGTGAGCTAGCCGCCCCTCCGGTGATGCGCCTGATCGACATGGCCAGCATGACCGCCGAGGAGGGGCGGGTGGTGGTCGAACTGGAGCCGCAGGAGTTCCACTACAACCCCCTGGGCACGGTGCACGGCGGGGTCATCTCGACCCTGCTGGACACCGCCGCCGCCTGCGCCGTACACAGCACCCTGCCGGCCGGCATCGGCTACACCACCCTCGACCTGAACGTGAAGTTCCTCCGCCCGGTGACGGTGGACTCCGGCATGCTGCGCTGCGAGGGGACGGTGCTCCAGCAGGGCCGCCGTACCGCCCTGGCCGAGGCTCGGCTCACCGACGGGCGGGACCGCCTGGTCGCCCACGCCACCTCCAGTTGCCTGCTGATGCCCCTGGAACCTCCCGCCGCCTGACGAACCGCAGCACCGCAGGCACCCCGGCGTGGTCGTCGCCAGAGCCAGCGACGACCACGCCCGGGGCTTCACCGGGGTACGGGCACAGCCAGCCCGGTCAGCCGATCAGCGGCTTGAGGTCGGCCTGGGGTGGGGTCCACTCCCCTGCCGCTGCGGCTACCTGGTCGCCGGAGCGGATGTCCTTGACCTCGTCCGGGGCGCCGTCCGTGCCGGGGAACCAGACGTACGGGATGCCGCGCCGCTCGGCGTACCGGATCTGCTTGCCGAACTTCGCCGCGCTCGGCGAGACCTCCGTGGGGATGCCCCGCGAGCGCAGCGCCTCGGCGACCCGGTTGCTGGCGCCACGGTGCTCCTCGCTGGTCACCGCGACCAGCACACAGGTGGGCACCGACCGGGACACCGACAGGGCATCGGCGCCGAAGAGCAGGCCGAGCAGCCGGGTCACCCCGATGGAGATGCCCACCCCGGGGAACCGGACGTTGCCGGCGCTGGCCAGGTTGTCGTACCGGCCGCCGGAGCAGATCGAGCCGAAGCGCTCGTACCCGATCATCTGGGTCTCGTAGACCGTGCCGGTGTAGTAGTCCAAGCCCCGGGCGATGCGCAGGTCGGCCACGCAGAGGCCGGGCGAGTGGGCGGCGGCGGTCTCCACCACCCGGACCAACTCCTCGACGCCCTCGTCCAGCAGCGGGTCGCTGACCCCCAGCCCGCGCACCGCGTCGGCGAAGGAGGGGTCCGGCGCGGAGATCTCGGCCAGCGCCAGCACCGCCTTGGCCTGCGCCTCGCTGGCCCCGGCCGTGGTCGCCAGCAGCTCCGTCACCCCGGCCGGGCCGATCTTGTCGAGCTTGTCGACCGCGCGCAGCGCCGCCTCCGGGTCGGTCAGCCCGATGCCCCGGTAGAAGCCCTCGCAGATCTTGCGGTTGTTGACCTGGATGCGCACCGGCGGGATCGGCAGCGAACGCAGCGCGTCGCCGATGACCAGCGGCATCTCCGCCTCGTGGTGCGGCGCCAGGGTGTCCCGGTCGACGATGTCGATGTCGGCCTGGAGGAACTCCCGGTAGCGCCCCTCCTGCGGGCGCTCGCCGCGCCACACCTTCTGGATCTGGTACCGCCGGAAAGGGAAGTTCAGCTTGCCGGCGTTCTCCAGCACGTACCGGGCGAACGGCACGGTCAGGTCGAAGTGCAGCCCCAGGGTGTCGTCGCCGGAGGGGCCCTCCGGATCCCCCTGCAGCCGGCGGATCACGTAGACCTCCTTGGAGGTCTCCCCCTTGCGCAGCAACTGGTCCAGCGGCTCGACCGCCCGGGTCTCCAGCGGGGCGAAGCCGTACAGCTCGAAGGTCGACCGGATCCGGTCCAGGACGTACTGCTCGATCATCCGCTGGGCGGGCGTCCACTCCGGGAAGCCGGAGATGGGCGTGGGCTTGCTCATGATGCTCCGTTCGGGAACCCGCACGGTCCGCGCGGGTGAGCGTGGCAGCGGCCGCTACAGGCCGCGGGTGGGGGCCGCCGGTCGCCCGCCGCCCATCCCGGCCACCTCGGCGAGGTACGGGTTGGTGGCGCGTTCGCGGCCGATGGTGGTCGCGGGGCCGTGGCCCGGCAGTACGACGGTGTCGTCGGCCAGCGGAAGGATCTTGTCCCGCAGACTGGTGAGCATCGTCGGCATACTGCCGCCCGGCAGGTCGGTGCGGCCGATCGAACCGGCGAACAGCACGTCACCGGAGAGGCAGAGCTGCTCGGCCTCCCAGGGCGAACCGGCACCGGGCAGCCGGAACAGCACCGACCCGCCGGTATGGCCGGGCGCGTGGTCGACGGTGATCTCCAACCCGGCGAGGGTGAGCGTCGTACCGTCGGCCAACTCGGCCACGTCCTCCGGCTCGGCGTACGGCAGCCGCCCGCCGAACAACTGGCTCAGGTCCATCGACAGGCCCTTGGCCGGATCGGCCAGCATCTCCCGGTCCCCCGGATGCACGTAGGCGGTGATGCCCCGCGCCCCGCAGACCGGCGCCACCGAGAAGGTGTGGTCCAGGTGGCCGTGGGTGAGCAGCACCGCGGCCGGATGCAGGCGATGCTCTGCCAGTAGCGCGTCCAGCCGGTCGACCACCCCGATGCCGGGGTCGACCACCACGCACTGCTCCCCCGGCCCGGTGGCGACCACGTAGCAGTTGGTGCCGAAGGCGTCGGCGGGAAAGCCGGCTACGAGCACGTCCGCTCCTCTTTCATCGAACTGTCCGTCGACCGCAGCCTAACCGGCCCGTCTCGCCCATTTCCGCCGCCGCCCCAGCAGCCCATCGGGACGAACCAGGTCACGATCAGCCCGCGCACGGACCTCGTACACGACTTTTCCAGCCAGTACCCGTACACTCTGGCGGGCGTGTGGCGTGGCGCACCCGCCGCCCGACGGGTACGCGCACCAGCGACTGACAACCAGGGTAGAGGAAGGGGAGCACGGGTGGCTTCCAGCAGGGATCGGCAGCGCAAACTCGCGCGGGCCAAGCTCGACCGGCAGATGGCTCGTCGGGCCGCCGCCGTCAAACGGCGCCGACAGATTCGCGCCGGGGTCGGCACCGCCCTGATCCTCGTCCTCGTCGTCGTCGGCTCAGCCTGGGCGCTGGGCGCGTTCGACCGGGAACCGACCGAGGACACCGCCAGCCCGGAGATCTGCCTGTGGACCCCGCAGAACACCCAGGGCAACAGCAACCTCAAGGAGGTCGGGGAGCCGGCCACCACCGGTCTGCCGACCACCGGCACCCGCCCGATGACGGTGACCACCAACCAGGGCGCACCGATCAACATCGAGTTGGATCTCGCCAAGGCCCCCTGTGCCGCCGCGAGCATCGCCCACCTGGCTAGCCAGTCGTTCTACGACAACACCAACTGCCACGAGATCACGGCCGAGGGTGCGCTGCGCTGCGGCGACCCGAGCGGCACCGGGCTCGGCGGCCCGGCGTACTCGTTCTACAGCGAGAACGTCCCCACCGCCCCGGAGAGCAGCCCGGCCCCGGCCACCGAGCCGCCGACGTACCCCAAGGGCACGGTGGCGATGATCTCGAACCCGCCGGGTGCCAACAGCAGCCAGTTCCTGATCTTCTTCAAGGACTCCATCAGCCACGAGCCGGCGTACCCGATCATCGGGCGGGTGACCGGGGGCCTCGACGTGGTGGAGAAGATCGGTGCCCTGCCGACGGTGGACAATGGGGCCGGGGAGAAGGTAAAGCCGGAGAACGACGTGGTCATCCAGAGCCTGACCGTCGGTGAGCCGGTGCTGGACCCGGCATCGCCCACCGACCCCACGGGTACGCCGAGCCCGGCGGTCTCCGGTTCACCAGAGGCCAGCCCGAACGCCGGCTGACCCACGACGGGCAGCGGCATCCACAGACAGTCCAGGAGGATCGAGGCGTGACGTCCACCAGAGAGCGGCAGCGCGCGGCGGCCCGCGCCCGGCTCGAGAAGGAGATGGCCGAGCGGGCCGCCCGGGCCCGCAAGCGCCGGCAGACCCAGGCGGTCGTGGGCGGCGGCGTGGTCCTGCTGCTGGTGGTCGCCGGCACGGTCTGGCTGGCCACCAGCCTGATCGGCGACGACAGCGGCACCGACACCACCGCCCAGAGCGCGGACACGGTGCAGTGTGACTGGGTCGAGCTGCCCAACGGCGAGCGGAGCCCGACGACCAAGGACGTCGGGTTGCCGCCGGTCGAGCAGAGCAAGGTCGGCAGCCAGACCATGACGATCACCACCAACCTCGGTCCGATCACCGCCCGGATCGACCGGTCGGCGGTGCCCTGCACCTCGGGCAGCTTCATCCACCTGGCCGAGCAGAACTTCTTCGACAACACCAAGTGCCACCGCCTGGTGACCGAGGGCATCAAGGTCCTTCAGTGCGGCGACCCTAGCGCCACCGGCGAGGGCTGGCGGGACAGCGACGGCACCGGCGGCCCCAGCTACCGGATGGCCGAGGAGAACCTGCCCACCGACAAGCGCCCGCCGTACCCTGCGGGTGTCATCGCGATGGCCAACTCGGGCCAGCCGGCCAGCAGCGGCAGCCAGTTCTTCATCGTCTACGGTGACTCGCCGCTGGATCCGAACTACACCGTGCTCGGCACCATCACCAGCGGCATGGACATCGTCGAGGACGTCGCCAAGGCCGGCGACGACGGCGCCTTCGCCCAGCAGGCCGGGGGCGGCCACCCCAAGAAGGAAGTCGTCATCACCGACCTGACGATGAGCTGACCCAAGCCCCACACCTTCGAAGCGCCCGCCGGCTGGAGCCGGCGGGCGCTTCCGCATCCCGCCGTCGCGTGCCCCGCACCCGCACCCGCACCCGCACCCGCACCCGCACCCGCACCCGCGATCTTGCACTTTGTGTCGCCCTTATGCGGCATTCACCCCAATATGCGGCGACGAAAAGTGCAAGATCGCCGCAGAGCTCGCCTGACACAGAGCTCGCTCGACGCACAGTCCCGCCCGACGCAGGGCGTGGGCGGGGTGCGGTGGAAGGGTGGGTGGGTTAGGAGCCGGAGGTTACGCGGTAGGCGTCGAAGACGCCGTCTACCTTGCGTACGGCGGCGAGCAGGTGACCCAGGTGCTTGGGGTCGGCCATCTCGAAGCTGAACCGGCTGACCGCCACCCGGTCCCGGGTGGTGGTGACCGTGGCGGAGAGGATGTTGACCCGCTCCTCGGAGAGCACCCGGGTGACGTCGGCCAGCAGCTTGTGCCGGTCGAGGGCCTCCACCTGGATGGCCACCAGGAAGGTCGAGGCGGAGGTGAGCTTCCAACTCACCTCGACCACCCGTTCCCCCTGGGCGCGCAGGTCCTCGGCGTTGGCGCAGTCGTCGCGGTGCACGCTGACCCCGCCGGAGCGGGTGACGAAGCCGAAGACCGAGTCCGGGGGCACCGGGGTGCAGCAGCGGGCCAGTTTGATCCAGACGTCGCTGACCCCGCGTACGACCACACCCGGGTCGTGGCTGGAGACCCGGCTGCGCGGCGGCCGGGTGGCCACGGCGGTCTCGGCGATGTCCTCGGCCGCGCCCTCCTCCCCGCCGTAGGTGGCCATCAGCTTCTGCACCACCGACTGGGCGGAGACCTGGCTGTCGCCGACGGCCGCGTACAGCGAGGCCACGTCGGCCAGGTGCAGGTCCCGGGCGATCGCCATCAGGTTGTCGGAGGTGAGCATCCGCTGCAGGGGCATGCCCTGCTTACGCATCGCCTTGACGATCGCGTCCTTGCCCTCCTCGATCGCCTCCTCGCGACGCTCCTTGTTGAAGTACTGCCGGATCTTCGTCCGCGCCCGGGGGCTCTTGACGAAGCCCAGCCAGTCCTGCGTCGGGCCGGCGGTCTCGGACTTCGAGGTGAAGATCTCGATCACGTCGCCGTTGGACAGGGTCGATTCCAGCGGCACCAGCTTGCCGTTGACCCGCGCGCCGATGCACTTGTGCCCGACCTCGGTGTGCACCGCGTACGCGAAGTCCACCGGGGTGGACCCGGTAGGCAGGGGGATGACGTCGCCCTTGGGGGTGAAGACGTACACCTCCTGGCTGGACAGGTCGAACCGCAGCGCGTCCAGGAACTCGCTCGGGTCGGCGGCCTCCCGCTGCCAGTCCAGCAGCTGCCGCAGCCAGGTCATCTCGTCGATGTGCGCCGGTGGGCCGACGATCTGGGTGCCCTTGTGTTCCTTGTACTTCCAGTGCGCCGCGATGCCGAACTCCGCCGTGCGGTGCATCGCGTACGTGCGGATCTGCATCTCCACCGGCTTGCCGGTAGGCCCGATCACGGTGGTGTGCAACGACTGGTACATGTTGAACTTGGGCATGGCGATGTAGTCCTTGAACCGGCCCGGCACCGGCTGCCAGTTGGCGTGGATGACCCCCAACGCCGCGTAGCAGTCCCGTACCGTGTCGACCAGGATCCGCACACCTACCAGGTCGTAGATGTCGTTGAAGTCCCGACCCCGCACGATCATCTTCTGGTAGATCGAGTACAGGTGCTTCGGCCGACCGGTGGTCTCCGCCTTGATCTTGGCGGCCTTCAGGTCGGTCTGCACCTTCTGGGTCACCTGCCGCAGCAACGCCTCCCGCTGCGGCTGGTGCTCCCCGATCAGCCGGTTGATCTCCTCGAACCGCTTCGGGAACAGGGTGCCGAAGGCCAGATCCTCCAGCTCCCACTTGATGGTGTTCATACCGAGGCGGTGCGCGAGTGGGGCGAGGATCTCCAGGGTCTCCTTAGCTTTCTGCTCCTGCTTGGGCCGGGGCAGGAAGGTCAGGGTACGCATGTTGTGCAGCCGGTCGGCCAGCTTGATCACCAGAACCCGGGGGTCCTTGGCCATGGCCACGACCATCTTGCGGATGGTCTCCGCCTTGGCCGCGTCACCGAGCTTGACCTTGTCCAGCTTGGTGACCCCGTCGACCAGCAGGGCGACCTCGCCACCGAAGTCGGCACGCATCTGGTCGAGGGTGTACTCGGTGTCCTCGATGGTGTCGTGCAGCAGCGCGGCGACCAGGGTGGTGGTGTCCATGCCCAGGTTGGCCAGGATGGTGGCCACCGCCAGGGGATGGGTGATGTACGGGTCGCCGGACTTGCGGTACTGGCCGGAGTGCCAGCGGGCCGCGGTGTCGAAGGCGCGCTGCAACAGCCGCGCGTCAGCCTTGGGGTGATTCTCCCGATGGGAGGAGATCAGAGGCTCAAGAACCTCGCTGACCTGCGAGGACTGCCAGGGGGCGTTGAACCGGGCCAGCCGGGCCCGGACCCGCCGCCCGGTGGGCGCGTTGGACAGGGCGAAGCCACTGCTGGGCGGGGAGTCGACAACGGGGTCGACCGGTGCCACCTCGGCTCCGACACCCGTTCGGGCCACATCGCCGGTGGGCAGCACCGTGGCGGGCCCGCCGCCCGGCGCCGCAGCGGCGCTGTTGCGATCGGTCACCGAGCCGTCCGCGTCGCCTGTCGGGTGCACCGTGCCCTCCACCGGAGGGGCGACATCGTGGGACACCGGCCTCCTCACCGCTCGCCGGAACGAACCGACCGTGCGCCGGCCGGCCTGGTCTCGTGCCGCTCGGACGGGTCACCGTCCGGTCAGCAATGGGCAATGCTACCCGCACCCGCAGTGCCCTGCCGCTCCGCCGGACGTACCGTGCCGACTCCGCCCGGTGGCAGTCGGACCTCAAACGGTCAACAGGGCATGGACGGTACGCGGCGCCAGCCGCTCCCGCCCCTTGAGGAAGGCCAACTCCAGCAGCACGGTGAACCCGGACACCGTGCCACCGGCCCGTTCCACCAGATCCAGGGTCGCCGCGGCGGTCCCCCCGGTGGCCAGTACGTCGTCCACCACCAGGACCCGATGGCCGGCGGTGAAGGCGTCCTGGTGCACTTCCAGGGTGGCCTCGCCGTACTCCAGGGCATAGGAGGCGGCGTACGCGGGGCGGGGAAGCTTGCCGGCCTTGCGGACCGGCACCACCCCTACCCCGGTGGCGTACGCGATGGCCGCGGCGACGACGAAGCCCCGGGCCTCGATGCCGACCACGGTGTCGAAGGACTCCGGTCCGTGGTACGCGACGATCCCGTCGATCACCTCACGGAAGGCCGCACCGTCGGCGAACAACGGCATGAGGTCCTTGAACATCACACCGGGCTTGGGGAAGTCGGGCACGTCGAGCACCCGGCCGGCGACCAGCTGGGCCACCTCCGGGCCGAAGTCTCCCCGTACCCCGCTGCTGTGGGTCTCCGTCACGGTAGCTGCGCTCCCCTTCCATGACGCCGACGGCGTCCGGCATTCTGCTCGCACAGCATGCCGGACGCCGCCGGATCAGTTCCTACCGGGTGTACCCGGGGTCGCTCAGCGTCGCTTTGCGCCACCCGGGCGGTTGCCCCCGCCGGGCCGCCCACCGCGGGCCCCGCCGGAGCGCTTGCCGGCCGGACGGGCACCCACCTTCGGGGCTGCCGCACCGGCCAGAGCCGCATCGGCCAGAGCCGCATCGGCCTGCGCCGGTACCGGCTCCTCGTCCTCCCGCTCGGCCGCGGCGGCCGGAGCCGCCTTGCTGCGGGTCTCCTTGACCGGCACCGGGTTGGCCCGGCGGGCCTCCACCCGCTTGTTGTGCGCCTGGATCCGCGGGTCGCGGTTCTTCAGCACCACCAGCAGCGGGGTGGCCAGGGTGATCGAGGTGACGAACGCCATCGCCATACCGACGAACAGCACCAGACCCAGGTCCTTCAGGGTGCCCGCACCGAGCAGGCCGGCACCGATGAAGAGGATGCCGCCGACCGGCAGCAGGGCCACCACGGAGGTGTTGACCGAGCGCATGAGG
This sequence comes from Micromonospora sp. NPDC048871, assembly GCF_043198155.1. Lineage (NCBI taxonomy): Bacteria > Bacillati > Actinomycetota > Actinomycetes > Micromonosporales > Micromonosporaceae > Micromonospora > Micromonospora sp. NPDC048871. Next base: position 128,363 of record NZ_JBICUM010000006.1, read on the forward strand.
CTCTGGTTGACGGCCAGGTTGGCCGCCTCGCCGTAGGTCTGGTTGTTGCTCGCGGTGATGCCCTTGGCGTTCTCCTGCACCTTGTCGAAGACCACCACCACGTCATAGAGCGCGAAGCCCAGAATGGTGAGGAAACCGATGATCGTCGACGGGGTGACCTCGAAGCCGACGATCGAGTAGATGCCGGCGGTGAGCGCCAGGTTCGTCAGCAGGGAGAAGATGGCCGCGGCCGCCATCTGCCACTCGAAGCGCATAACCAGGTAGACCGTCACCAGGGCGATGAAGATGACCAGACCGAGCACGGCCCGGTTGGTCACCTGGCTTCCCCAGGCCTCGCTGACCCGGTTGGCGCTGATCTCGTTCGGGTCGATGCCGAACCGCTCGGCCATGTCGAGCCGGACGGTCTCGGCCTGCGTCTGGTCGAGCTGGGTGGTCCGCAGCTCGTAGAAGGAGCCACCGGCCCCACCGACCTGCTGGGCGGTGACCACGTGGGCACCCTCGGTGCTCAACGACTCACCGGCAGTGGTCTCGGCCTGCTGCATGCTGCCCACACTGGTGGGGATCTGGAACGAGTTGCCGCCGGCGAACTCGATGCCCGGGTTGAACCCCTTGATGAGGATGCTGCCCAACGCGATCAGCACCAGGATGGCCGCCGCGGTGAACCACATCTTGCGCCGGCCGACGACGTTGAGGCCGGCGTCGCCCCGGTAGAGGCGGCTTGCCAGAGAGTTCTCAGCAGCCATCTCAGGCCTCCTTGACACGCGGGTTGCGGGACTGGGGCTGCTCCGTCTTGGCCGGTAGCACCCGGCCCAGACCACTGACCCGCGGGGACAGGAACGCCCGGCTCCGGGCGAGCATCGTCATCATCGGGTGCCGGAAGAGGAAGACCACGACCAGGTCCAGCACGGTGGCCAGACCCAGGGCGAAGGCGAATCCCTTGACCGCGCCGACCGAGACGACGTAGAGGACCACCGCCGACATGATCGTGATGGCGTTCGCCGAGATGATCGTACGGCGGGCGCGGACCCATGCACGGGAGACCGCGCTGCGCGGGTTGCGGCCCTCGCGAATCTCGTCCTTCAATCGCTCGAAGTAGATGACGAAGGAGTCCGCCGCCACACCTAGCGAGACGATGATGCCGGAGATGCCGGCGAGGGTGAGGGTGAAGCCGATCTGCCGGCCCAGCACCACCAGGGCGCCGAAGAGCAGCAGGGCCGACAGCACCAGGCTGGCGAAGATCACCGAGCCGAGCAGTCGGTAGTAGAAGAACGAGTAGATGATGACCAGCAGCATGCCGATGCCGGCCGCGAGCAGACCGGCCCGCAGGTAGCTGGCGCCCAGGGTGGCGGTGACGTTCTGCTGCTCCTGCGCCTCGAAGGTGACCGGCAGGGCGCCGTAGTTCAGGTAGCCGGCCAGCTCGCTGGCCTCGGCGTTGCTGAAGTTGCCGGTGATCTGGGAGTTGCCGGTGAGCACCCCCTGGATCTGCGGCGAGGAGATGATCGCGTTGTCCAGCACCACGGCCACCCGGCACCGGCCCTCGTCACCGAGCGCGGAAGGGTCACAGGCCTGGCCCTCGTTGTTGAAGGCCTCGCGGGTCAGCGCGGTCCACTTCTCCTGGCCGTCGCGGGTGAAGTCCAGGCTGACCACCCACTGGCTGGTCTGGTCGCGCACCGCGGCGGCCGAGTCGACGTCGGTACCGAGCACCTTGGCCTGGTCCAGCAGGTTCTTGGCGTAGCCGCCCTCACAGGCGACGACCTGCTGGTCCGGGGCGGAGATGGACGCCGGGGGCCGGTCGTCGAGCTGAAGGCAGCCGATGGTCGGCACGTTGAACTGCATCTGGGTCGGGAGCACCGCGACCTCACGGCCGGTCAGCTCGGCGAAGGGCTTGAGCTTCTCGGCCAGCGACGGATCGGCGCTGAAGTCGGCCGGGGCCTGCAGCCCGCTGGCGGCGGCCCAGGCCTCCGCGCCGACCTTCTCCTCGACGGCCTTGCGCTGCTCCTCCAGGGTCTGCGGCACCGGCTCCTCGCTGGCGCCCGGCGACGGGCTGGCGCTCGGCGACGGGGCGGCGCTCGGGCTCTGCGAGGGGTCCGGGGTGGGGGCACCGCCGCCCTGACCGCCGGACGGCGAGGCGCTGGCCTCGGCGTTCGGGGTGGGGCTGGTGCTGCCGGAGGGGCTCGGGGTGGCCGCGGGCTCCGCGTCCTCGGACGGGGCGGGTGCCGGTGCCGGAAGGGCACCGCTGCCGTCCACGATCTTCAGGACCTTGCGGAAGCGCAGCTCGGCGGCGCTACCGATCTCGGTCAGGTCGCGGTTCTCGCCGGGCAGGGAGACGACGATGTTGCGGTCGCCTTCGGTGACCACCTCGGCCTCGGCCACGCCGTAGGCGTTGACCCGGCTCTCGATGATCTGGCGGGCCTGTTCGAGGTTGTCCGCCGTCGGGGCCCGACCGTCGAGGGTGTTCGTCGCCTCCAACGTCAGCCGGGTACCACCGACGAGGTCAAGACCGAGGCGGGGTTCGAGCCGGTCCTTCCAGCCTCCGCTGGCACCGCCCGCAAAGAACACCAAAAGATAGAGGACGACGAAGATGCCGCCCAGTACGGCCAACTGCCGTCCCGGGCGCATCTGTCCCTGAGGTGGTGCCACGGCTGTCTTGTCTCCCTGTACGGTCGCGCCGCCGCAGGCGCGACGGCGGGTCTGCCGGTCTCCCGGCCGACGATCTGCCTTCCGACGGCGCCCGGGGCTGACGCCGCCGCCTGGAGTGGTCGACGCGGGCGCGTGGACCGGAGGCGAGCCGGCGCGCCGACGCCCGGCGTCGGCCTGCTATTCAGTTGTCGGCGCCGCCGCGGCGGCGGCCACCCGCCGGGGACGCGGCGGGTGTTCTCCCACCTGGTCGTGCCGGGGCACCGGCAGACCAGGTGGGTGCGATGCTCACTCCTTGACGGCGTCGGTCTCCTCGGCCGCTGGCTCAGTGGCACGCTCCGCCTTGGTCACCACACGGGCGATCGCGGGTCGGGCGTACCGGGTCTGCACTCCGGGGGCGACCTCGAGCAGGACGCTGTCGTCCTCGACTCCGGAGACCGTGCCGTACAGCCCGCCGATGGTCACCACCTCGTCGCCGACGGAGAGACCGGTCTGCATCGCCTCGGCCTCGCGGCGGCGCTTCTGCTGGGGGCGGATCATCATGAAGTACATGACGCCGAAGAGCAGCGCGATCATGAGGATCGGGGTGAAGTTACCCGCTCCGCCGCCTTCTGCTGCGTGAAACACGGTTGTCGACCTTCCCATTAGCCCCGATCCGGCACGTGGCGCCGGAGCGGAGGCGGATTTTCACATCCTGTACAGACCGCGGCGAGTCTAGTCGCTGTATCTGGGAACGCCGAACGCGCCGCAGATCACGAACAGATCACGGCTCCCCCGTGTCCACGGAAAACAGATCGGGCGCGAGGGGAGCTTCAGCAGCAAATGTACCATTTGGCGGAGTACGGCCAAGGTGCCGCCAAGCGGCCTCGGTGGCCACCCGGCCCCGCGGCGTACGGGCCAGCAGTCCCGCCCGCACCAGGAACGGCTCGCACACCTCCTCCACCGTGTCCGGCTGCTCCCCCACCGCCACCGCGAGGGTGGACAGGCCGACCGGACCACCCCGGAACGAGTCGACAAGCGCGGTGAGCACCGCTCGGTCCAGCCGGTCCAGCCCGAGCGCATCCACATCGTAGACCGTCAATGCGGCCCGGGCGGTATCCAGGGTGACCACTCCGTCGGCGCGTACCTCGGCGTAGTCGCGCACCCGGCGCAGCAGGCGGTTGGCGATCCGGGGGGTGCCCCGGGACCGGCCGGCGATCTCGACGGCCCCCTCCTCGGTGATCGGTACGCCGAGGATGCGCGCCGAGCGGTGCAGCAGGATCTCCAGGTCGGCCGGGGAGTAGAAGTCCAGGTGGGCGACGAAGCCGAACCGGTCGCGCATCGGGCCGGTCAGCAGACCGGACCGGGTGGTCGCGCCGACCAGGGTGAACGGCTCGACGTCCAACGGGATGGCGGTGGCCCCAGGACCCTTGCCGACCACCACGTCGACCCGGAAGTCCTCCATCGCGCTGTAGAGCAGCTCCTCCGCGGGTTTGGCGATGCGGTGGATCTCGTCGATGAAGAGCACGTCCCCCTCGGCGAGGCTGGTCAGGATCGCGGCCAGGTCACCGGAGCGCTCGATCGCCGGCCCGCTGGTCACCCGGATGCCGGAGCCCAGCTCCGCGGCGACGATGTTGGCCAGGGTGGTCTTGCCCAGGCCGGGCGGCCCGGACAGCAGGATGTGATCCGGCGGCGAACCGCGCCGCATGGCCCCCTGCAACAGCAGATCGAGTTGGTCACGGACCCGATGCTGGGCGATGAACTCGTCCAGGCGCTTGGGCCGGACGCTGACCTCCGCGTCCCGCTCGGCCTCGTTGACGTACGCCGAGACCAGGCCGCCGTCGGGGCCGGTCACGGGATCATCTTCATTCGCGACTGCGGGGCCGGCAAACCCGGCTCACTCCTCGCGCACGCGATCATCTTCATTCGCGACTGCGGGGCTCGCAAACCCGGCTCACTCCTCGCGCTCATCGGGTGCGGCCCAGCATCCGGATGGCCTGCTTGAGCAGCACCGGCACCGGCGGGGTGGCCCCGTCCACGGTCTCCGCCACCGCGGCCACCGCCTGGTCGGCCTGGCCGGCCGTCCACCCCAGGCCGATCAACGCCTGGCGGACCTGCTCCGGCCAGGCACCACCGGTGACCCCGGCCGCGCCGTCGGCGCCCACGGCCACCGGGCCGATCCGGTCCCGCAGCTCCAGCACCAGCCGTTCGGCCCCCTTCTTCCCGATGCCGGGGACCCGGGTCAGGGCGGCCGTGTCGGCGTTGGCGATGGCCTTGCGTACCGCGTCCGGGGTGTGCACGGCCAGCACCGCCTGGGCCAGGCGGGGGCCCACCCCACTGGCGGTCTGCAAGAGCTCGAACAGGGACTTCGCGTCGTCGTCGGCGAAGCCGTAGAGGGTCAGCGAGTCCTCCCGGACGACCAGGCTGGTGGCCAGTCGGGCCTGCTGGCCGACCCGCAGGTCGGCGATGGTGCCCGGGGCGCACTGCACGGCCAGGCCGACCCCGCCGACCTCGATCACCGCGTGATCCGGGCCGGTGGCGGTCACCACGCCACGCACACTGGCGATCATCTCGCTCCTCCTCGTCTCGCCCGGTCCGCGGCGGCGGCCAGCTTGGAACGGGTACCACCCCGCCACACGTGACAGATGGCCAGGGCCAGGGCGTCCGCGGCGTCGGCCGGGCGGGGTGGCTCGGGCAGCCGCAGCAGCCGGGTCACCATGGCCGTCATCTGCGCCTTGTCGGCCTGACCGGAACCGGTCACGGCCGCCTTGACCTCACTGGGGGTGTACGTCTGCACCGGCAGCCCGGCCCGGGCCCCGGCGAGTACGGCGATCCCGCTGGCCTGCGCGGTGCCCATCACCGTACGCACGTTGTGCTGGCTGAACACCCGCTCCACGGCCACGCTGTCCGGCCGGTGCTCGGCCACCAGATCGGTCAGCGACCGGTCCAGGTGCAGCAGGCGGGTCGGCAGTTCGTCGGCCGGATCGGTGTAGATCACGTAGTAGGCCACCAGGGTGCAGGGACGTCCGGGCACCCCCTCGACCACGCCGACCCCGCACCGGGTGAGCCCCGGGTCGACGCCGAGCACCCGCACGCCTCCCCCTCCCAGCCGTCGAGCAGTACGTGTGTTCGACACCCTACCGATGCCGTCTCCCGGCCGCGCCCCGGGACACGCGGCACCGCCTCAGGCGGCGACCTCACCCGCCCCGAGATGTATCCGTCGGCCACCTGATCCCACCGGAGTATGTGCTGCGCCGCCATGTGCCCTCGGCCGTACAGCTCGTAGTTTCATGCGCCATGACGGCAGAACCCGTGGCGCTCCCCCACGTCGTGAACGTCGACCTCACCGGCCGCACCGCGCTGGTGACCGGTGGCGGCAGCGGCATCGGTCGGGCCTGCGCCCTGCGGCTGGCCGCGGCCGGCGCCGAGGTGCTGGTGGTCGACCGCAACGCCGAGGCGGCCCAGGTGGTGGCGACCGAGGCCGGCGGGCGGGCCGTCGGACTGGACCTGGCGGACGTCGCCGAGGTGGACCGGCTCGACGCCGAGGTGGACATCGTGGTCAACAACGCCGGCCTCCAGCACGTCGCCCCCGTGCAGGAGTTTCCGGTGGAACGCTTCGAGTACCTCCAGCGGGTGATGGTCGAGGCGCCGTTCCTGTTGATCCGGCGGGCCCTGCCGCACATGTACGCCCGGGGCTGGGGTCGGATCGTCAACATCTCCTCGGTGCACGGGCTGCGCGCCTCGCCCTACAAGGCGGCGTACGTCGCGGCCAAACATGCCCTGGAGGGACTGTCCAAGGTGGTGGCCCTGGAGGGGGCGGCGCACGGGGTCACCGCCAACTGCATCAACCCCGCCTACGTGCGTACCGCCCTGGTGGAGGGTCAGATCGCCGACCAGGCCGCCACCCACGGCATCCCGGAGCACGAGGTGATCGAGAAGATCATGCTGGCTCGGGCCGCGATCAAACGCCTGATCGAACCGGAGGAGGTGGCGGAGCTGCTGGCCTACCTGTGCGCACCCCCGGCGGCCTTCCTCACCGGCACCTCGATCGCGCTCGACGGGGGCTGGACGGCGAACTAGTGGCCCCCCGCACAATGTCGGTCATGTCCTCGCCGCTGGAGTTCCTGGAACTACTGGCCCGGGAAGCCGCCCCGGTCGAGTTCGAGGGGCCGCTGGTGGCCGCCCGCTCCGCCGGGCTGCCGGCCGACCGGATCGCCGAGTTGGAGCAGGCCAAGACGGTGGCGCTGCGGGTCCGGGCGCTGCTGGAGCGCCGCCGCCGTCGGGAGAGCGAGCTGCTCAGCCTGTACGACACCGTCAGCGACCTGGCCGGGCTGCGTGACCTGGACGAGGTGCTGCGGGCCATCGTGCACCGGGCCCGGCATCTGCTCGGTGCCGACGTCGCCTACATGACCCTCAACGACGCCGAACGCGGCGACACCTACATGCGGGTCACCGACGGCTCGGTGTCCGCCCGGTTCCAGCGGCTGCGGCTGCCGATGGGGGCCGGACTGGGTGGGTTGGTGGCCCAGTCCGGGGCCCCGTACGTCACCGCGAACTACCCGCAGGACGAACGTTTCCACCACACCCGGGAGATCGACGCCGGGGTGGGTGAGGAGGGGCTGGTAGCCATCCTCGGGGTGCCGCTGCGGCTCGGCTCCACCAGCATCGGGGTGCTCTACGCGGCGAACCGGTCGGCCCGACCCTTCGCCCGGGAGGAGGTGGCCCTGCTGCTCTCCCTGGCCGCGCACGCCGCGGTGGCGATCGACACCGCCCGGCTGCTGGCCGAGACCCGGGCCGCCCTGGCGGAGCTCTCCTCGGCCAACACCACCATCCGGGCGCACAGCGCCTCGGTGGAGCGGGCCGCCGCCGCCCACGACCGGATGACCGCCCTGGTGCTGCGCGGGGGCGGGGTGGAGGACGTCACCGCGGCGGTCACCGAGGTGCTGGGTGGGGCCCTGCTGGCGCTGGACACCGAGGGTCGGCTGCTGGCCCGGGTCGGTGAACTCGACGAGCCGGACCGGGCGGACATCGTGGAGGCGGTGGCCGCCTCCCGGACCGAGGGACGCAGCGTACGCCGAGGTCAGCTGTGGTACGCCGCCGTGGTGGCCGGAGCGGAGAACCTGGGTGCCCTGGTGCTGCACCCCGAGGGGGAACTGGCCGACGCCGACCAGCGCATCCTGGAACGGGCCGCGCTGGTGACCGCCCTGCTGCTGCTGTTCCGGCGTACCGTGGCCGAGGCGGAGGGGCGGGTCCGGGGCGAGTTGCTCGACGACCTGATCGCCCGCCCGCTGCGGGACATCGAGGCGCTGCGCGGCCGGGCCCGCCGCCTCGGCGTCGACCTGGACGCCCCGCACGTGCTGGTGGCCGTCGACGACGACGCCATCGCCGCCACCGGTTCAGCCCGACAGCGGGTGCTCTCCTGGGCCACCACGTACGCCTCGACCCGGGGTGGGCTGGCCGCGGCGCGGGACGGGCGGGTGGTGCTGATGCTGCCCGGGCAGGATGCCGGCGGCAGCGCCCGGGCGGTGTCGCGGGATCTGTCCCGGGTCACCGCCCGACCGGCGACCGCCGGGGCCAGCGGCCCGGTGACCGGCCCCACCTCGCTGGCCACGGCCTTCCAGGAGGCCGACCGTTGCCTGGCCGCGCTGGGCGCTCTGGGCCGGGCCGGGCAGGGTGCCAGCACCGCCGAGCTGGGCTTCGTCGGCCTGCTGCTGGGCACGGCCTCCGGCGGCGGTGACGCCGAGGTCAGCCGGTTCCTGGCCAGCACCATCGGCCCGGTGGTGGACTACGACGCCCGGCGGGGCACCGCCCTGGTACGCACCCTGGAGTCCTACTTCGGGGTCGGTGGCAGCCTGGCCCGGGCCGCCGAGGTGCTGCACGTGCACGTCAACACGGTGACCCAGCGGCTGGAGCGGGTCGGGCAGTTGCTCGGCGCGGACTGGCAGAAACCCGAACGGGCCCTGGAGGTGCAGTTGGCCCTGCGGCTGCACCGGCTGCGGACCGGCTGAGCCGACCGACCCGGGCCTGCGGTCAGTGCTTGCCGTAGTGCTCCCGGGTCTCCCGGATCGCCTCCTCGGCGGCGGCCCGCTCCTCGGGGGTGACTCCCCGCCGGGCGCCCAGCCAGGCCCGCAGCAACTCCACCGCGATCGGCAGGACGGAGATCCCCACGATGCCGATCAGGATGAACTCGATGTTGGCCTTGACGAACGGGATCTGCCCCAGGAAGTAGCCCAGCACGGTCACCCCGGTGCCCCACAGGATGCCGCCGACGACGTTGTAGATGACGAAGGTGCGGTAGTTCATCCGGCTGACCCCGGCCACGATCGGGGTGAAGGTCCGCACGATCGGCACGAACCGGGCCAGCACGATCGACCGGGCACCGTACTTCTCGAAGAACTCGTGCGCCTTGAGCAGGTTCTCCTGTTTGAACAGGCGGGAGTTCGGCCGCCGGAACAGGGCCGGGCCGACCTTGCGGCCGAACAGGTAGCCGACCTGGTCACCGGCGATCGCGGCGATGGTGATGAGCAGACACACCAGCCACAGCGGATATTTGAGGTACTGCCCGTCGGCCACCAGCAACCCGGTGGTGAACAGCAACGAGTCACCCGGCAGGAAGAAGCCGATCAGCAGCCCGGACTCGGCGAAGACGATCACCAGGATGCCGATCAGCCCGAAGGTCGAGATCAGCCACTCCGGGTCCAGCCAGTCCGGCCCCAGGGCCAGGTTGGTGACGGGTGACAGCACGAAGACCTCCGATGGCTGGGAACGATCCCGATGACTGTGGGACGCCCGTAGTCTAGGCCCCTACCGACCGCCCGTGGCCCCGACACCGACGCATGCCGATATCCCACCCCGCACCGGATCGTCCGTCCTGGTCACCCCCGGTCGGGTACCCCCGCCCCGGCGCATCGCGGACGGCCAGCGGCCCTTTCAGCGGGCCCGGATGCCTGCCAGCACCTGGTCGACGACCTTGGCGGCGAGGGTCGACTCGTCGAGTTCGGGGTTCCAGTTCATCACCCGCTGGATCAGCATCGGACCGGTGATCATGGCCAGGGTGACCTCGATGTCCAGGTCGGCCCGCAGTTCCCCGTCGCGGATGCCTCGCCGCAGCACCTCGCGCATCACCGCCCGGCGGGGCTCGACGATGCTCTGGTAGAGCGCGTACCGCTCGGGGTTGCGTTTCACCTCGGGCACCAGACAGGGCATGATCTTCGCCGCGCGGGGGTCGACATTCTGCCCGACCGCCCCGACCAGGGTGATCAGGTCCTCCCGGACGGACCGGCCGGTCGGCTGCGGCTGCTCACCCTTGAGGGTGCGCAGGGCGTCGTGCAGCAGGGCGTCCTTGCCCGACCAGCGACGGTAGATGGTGGCCTTGCCGACCCCGGCCCGAGCGGCGATGGCCTCCACCGAGATCGCCTCGATCGTGCTGCCCTCCGCCAGCAGGTCGAGGGTGGCCTCGATGATCGCTCCGGCCGCGTGGACGCTGCGCGGCCGACCGGGCGGCCGCGGCGCGTCTGCCGTGCTAGTCATGCCCGCATTGTTCCCGACGCTACGCCGCACCAGCCAGTTCGGGTTCACCGACCGGGTCCGGCACGGCTGCCCCGGGCCGGGCCGGCATCCAGCGCAGCGCCACCAGGGCGCCGCCGACCGTGATCACGGCGGCCAGCGCCGCGGAGACGTGCATCGCCGAGACGAAGGCGTCGTTGGCCGCCGTGATCAGCTGCGGCGCCGCCGGCCCGAGCTGACCGGCGACGGCGTACGCCCCGGCGATCGACTCCCCGGCCGACTCGCGCGCCCCTGGCGGCAACTCCTCCAGGGTCGGCGCCATGCCGTTGCGGTAGCCGGCGGCCAGCACCGAGCCGAGCACCGCCACCCCCAGCGCGGCGGCCGTCTGCCGGATGGTGTTGCTGACCGCGGAACCGACACCGGCCTTCTCCCTGGGCAACGAGGACATGATCGACTCGGTGGCCGGGGGCATGATGTTGGCCATCCCGGCCCCCTGGATGAAGAAGAAGACGAGCACCACCCAGATGGGGGTCACCGCGTCGATGAAGGCGAAGGCGGCCAGCGACACGGCCGCCAGCAGCAACCCCACCACCGACACCGCCCGGGGGCCGTACCGACGCACCATCGAGGCGCTGGTCGGGGCGAAGACCAGTTGGGCGACCGCGAACGGCAGGAAGATCAGACCGGTCTGCAAGGGACTGTAGCCCCGCACCATTTGCAGGTAGAACGAGCTGAAGAACATCACCCCCATGGCGGCGAAGAAGACCAACCCGATCAGAGCCACCGGTACGGCGAAGCGCGGCTCCCGGAACAGCCGTACGTCCAGTGCGGGATGGCTGCTGCGCCGTTCAAAGGCGACGAAGGAGGCCAGCACCACGATCCCGGCCACGATGGTGGCCCAGACCACCGGCCGACCGAAGCCGTGCTCACCACCGTCGATGATGCCGTAGGTCAGGGTGACCAGACCCACCACCGACAGCAGTACCCCGACCACGTCGACCCGGCCCGGGTTCGGATCCCGGGACTCCGGCACCAGCAGGGCCACCAGGACTATGCCGAGCCCGATGACCGGCACGTTGATCAGGAAGACCGAACCCCACCAGAAGTGCTCCAGCAGCAGGCCCCCGAGGATCGGGCCGATCGCCATCGCCAATCCCACCGCGCCGGCCCAGATGCCGATGGCCCGGGCCCGCTCCCGGGGGTCGAAGACATTGGAGATGATCGACAGGGTGGCCGGCATGACGGCCGCGCCGCCGGCCCCCATCAACGCCCGGGCCGCGATCAACTGGGTGGGATTCTGCGCGTACGCCGAGGCCAGCGACGCCAGGCCGAACAGCACCAGGCCGATGAGCAACATGCGACGCCGACCGGCCCGGTCGCCGAGCACCCCGAAGGTGAACAGCAGTCCGGCGAAGGCCAGGGTGTAGGAGTTGACCGACCATTCCAGCTCGCCGTGGCTGGCCCCGAGACCGTGTACCGGATCGGCGATGGTCCGCAGGGCGACATTGAGGATCGTGGTGTCCAGGACGACCACGAGCAGACTGACCACCAGCACCCCGAGGATCGCCCATCTCCTCGGATGTCCGGTGTTTTCAGCAGGCGGCATCCCCGCACCCCCGGTTTTCGATACGGCCGCGTCCGTAATTAAGTCCGAGCCTAGGCTGACGAGTATCGATACGGAACCGTTTCGTATCTGATGTGACCGCCGTCACTCCTCGGTCCGCTCCCGCTGTGCGCGTCGATGCGCCACGGGCGGGCGCGGGCCTTTGGGTGCACTTGTTGCTGCCCCAGCGACAACAGACGCACCCAAAGGTCGAGGGAGCTTCCCCGGGCGCCGAGAAGGAGCCCTTCCTTACACCTGCGCCGGCGGGTGGGCGGAGGGGTTGCCCAGGGTGAGTAGGTTGATGATCCACTCAGCAATTCGCCCCGGAAGGTCCGCACCCATGCCCCTCGGCTTCATCCTCTCGATCGCCACGGCGGTCATCACGGCCATCGCGGTAGCGGTCGCTCTGCTCGGCGGCCAGCGAAACGTGCGACAGTTCGGTGCCCTCGCGGCGGTCGTCGCACTGGGCGTGACGCTCCTGCTCACGGTCACCTCCAGCGCCCACTCGGTACCGATCCGCTCGGTCGGGATCGTCACCAGCTTCGGCAAGCCGACCGGTGAGGTCACCGGCTCCGGGCTGAAGTGGGTCGCGCCGTGGCAGCGGGTCGGCGAATGGGACGCGGGCCGGCAGAAGTACGACCACATCGGCAACGATGCCTGTGTGCGGGTGCGTACCGGCACCCTCGCCGACGCCTGCGTCGAGGTGCTGATCGAGTGGCAGGTCAAGCCGGAGAACGCCCCGCAGCAGTTCATGGACTACAAGGGCGACTTCGGCAGCTTCCGGGGGCAGCGGGTCGGGGTGCAGCTCGACAGTGCGGTCAACGACGCCTTCGCCTCCTACAACCCGCTGGAGCGCATCGACGCGAAGACCGGCAACCTGAACGTCGACCTCAAGCCCTTCGCCGAGAGCATCAAGTCCAGCGCCGAGACCCGGTTGGGCAGCGACGTCGACATCCTGTCGGTGACCATCACCCGGGTCAACCACGACGACAAGACCGAGGGCAACATCAAGGCCTTCCAGGACAAGCTCGCCCAGACCCGCAATCTCGAACAGGACCGCCGCAACGCCGAGATCCAGAAGGAGATCACCGAGACCAACGCCAAGGTGGACAAGGTGACCCGCTGCCTGGAGATCGCCGAGAAGAACGGCAGCTCCCCGGGGCTGTGCATCAACCCGGGCATCGTCACCGGCACCGCGAGGTGACCCGGCACCCCTCGCCGGACGGCGACCGACTCGGACGGTGACCGAACCGGGCGGTGACCGCACACGGCGGCCACCGAACCGGGTGGTGAGGAGTCGTGCGGGCGGTCCGGCGAGGGGGCGGGTGGTCAGCTGGTCAGGGCCTCCAGGGCCAGGTCGACGTCCTGCTGGGTGGAGTACAGGTGGAAGGAGGCCCGGACGTTGCCGGCGCGTACCGCCGCCCGGACCCCGGCCCGTTCGAGCTTCTCCTGTGCGTCCGCTACCTGCACGGTGACGATCGCGCTGTTCCCCGGCGGCTGTCCCAGCCCGGCGAGGAACCGGTTGGCCAGCGCCACGTCGTGGGCGTGCACCGCCGCCACCCCGATCTCCAGCAGCAGCTCCAGGCTCGGGGCCGCGCCGACCCAGCTGAACCAGGCCGGCGAGATGTCGAACCGGCGGGCGTCGTCGGCCAGTCGCAGCGGCGGACCGTAGTAGGAGCTGTGGGGATCACGTCCGGCGAACCAGCCCGCCGCGTCCGGGCGCAGCCGGTCCCGTAGCTGCGGCGCCAGGTAGGCGAAGGCGGTCCCGCGCGGACCCATCAGCCACTTGTACCCGCCGGCCACCACCGCGTCGGCCCGGCCCGCCTCGAAGGGCAGCCAGCCGCAGGCCTGGGTGGCGTCGACCGCGACGAGCGCACCGTGCGCCCGGGCCGCCGCGACGATCTCGTCGTACGCGGCGATCGTGCCGTCGGCGGACTGCACCAGGCTGAACGCCACCAGGTCGGTGTCGGCGTCGATCGAGGTGGCCAACTCGGCCAGCGGCACCGTGCGTACCTCGACCCCCCGGTCCTGTTGCACCAGCCAGGGGAACAGGTTGGAGGTGAACTCCACCTCGGGCACCACCACCCGGGCGCCGGGGGGCAGTGCGGCGGCGATCGGTGCCAGCAACTGCGAGACGGTGACCCCGACGGCGATGTCGGCCACCGGCACCCCGGTCAGGCGGGCGAAGGCCGCCCGCGACCGGTCCGTCGCCGTACTCCAGTCCTCCCAGGACCCGGTCCCGCGACGCCAGTCGGTCAGGGCCTGCTGCACCGCGTCCCAGGCCGGGTCGGGCGGTAGACCGTAGCTGGCGGTGTTCAGCCATCCGGGTTGCGGTTGCCACAGCTTCTGTGCCTGCTCAAGCTCCACGCAGACCGACGCTAGTCGCCGGTGCCGACGGCTGCGCAGCGCCAATCCGCACCCCCTGGCCCTCGACACCGGCCGACCACCGCCCTGGCCCGTCTCCCCTGGTGGAGATCAACACCGTTTCGCCGATGTGGCGGTGTCCCGGCCGGCCTGTTACCGCCACATCGCCGAAACGGCGCTCAGCCACAGCCCCGCCCAGCCGGGTCCGGCGCGGGGTCAGCTGACGTTGGCTGGGCCCAGGACGCTCTTGAGGTCGGCCATCAGGGCGGTGGTCGCCGCCACCCGGACCGGCCCCAACCGCAGCAGGGTGGTCCGGCTGCCGTTGAGCAGCTTGACGTGCACCTCGGCGTCGCCGGGGTGCAGCACCAGGGTCTCCTTGAGCCGTTCCACCAGGGGTGGGGTGCAGCGGGTCACCGGGATGGTGAGGGTGACCGGCTTGTTGGTCGCGCTGGCGCTGACGTCCGGCAGGGACATGTCCATCGCCATGATGCGGGGGATGTCGTCGCGCCGGTCCACCCGGCCCTTGACCACCACGATGGCGTCCTCGGCGATGTACTGCCCGATCACCTCGTAGGTGTTCGGGAAGAACAGGGTCTCCACCCCACCGGCGAGGTCCTCCAGGGTGGCCGAGGCCCACGCCCGGCCCTGCTTGGTGACCCGCCGCTGCACCCCGGAGAGGATCCCGGCGAGGGTGACCACCACCCCGTCGGGCACGGTGCCCTCCTCGGACAGGGCGGAGATGGTGCAGTCGGCCGCCGACCCGAGGATGTGCTCCAGGCCGAACAGCGGGTGGTCGGAGACGTACAGGCCGAGCATCTCGCGCTCGAAGGCCAGCTTGTCGCGCTTGTCCCACTCCGCCTCGCCGATGGTCGGCATGACCGTGGTGTTGGTGGCCACCTCGGCTTCGCCGAAGCCCGCCCCGAACAGGTCGTACTGGCCGACGGCCTCCTTGCGCTTGACGTCGGCGTACGCGTCGATGGCGTCGGCGTGCACGGTGAGCAGTCCCTTGCGGGAGTGCCCCATCGAGTCGAAGGCGCCCGCCTTGATCAGGGATTCGATGGTCTTCTTGTTGCAGACCACCGCGTCCACCTTGGACAGGAAGTCGTAGAAGTCGGCGTACCCGCCCTTCTCCTCCCGGCAGCGCATGATCGAGGTGACCACGTTCGCGCCGACGTTGCGGATCGCGCCCAGACCGAACCGGATCTCCGTGCCGACCGGGGTGAAGGGGCCGGCGGAGGTGTTCACGTCCGGCGGCAGCACCTGGATGCCCATCCGGCGGCACTCCGACAGGTACAGCGCCATCTTGTCCTTGTCGTCGCCGACGGAGGTGAGCAGCGCCGCCATGTACTCGGCCGGGTAGTGCGCCTTCAGGTACGCCGTCCAGTACGACACCAGCCCGTACGCGGCGGAGTGCGCCTTGTTGAAGGCGTACCCGGCGAACGGGACCAGGACGTCCCAGACCTTCTGGATCGCCTCGTCGGAGTAGCCGTGCTCGCGGCAGCCGTCCCGGAACGGGATGAACTCCTTGTCCAGGATCTCCTTCTTCTTCTTGCCCATCGCCCGGCGCAACAGGTCGGCCTGACCCAGGGTGTACCCGGCGAGGATCTGCGCGGCGCGCTGCACCTGCTCCTGGTAGACGATCAGGCCGTAGGTGGGTGCCAGGATCTCCCGTAGCGGCTCCTCCAGCTCCGGATGGATCGGGGTGATCTCCTGGAGGCCGTTCTTGCGCAGCGCGTAGTTGGTGTGCGAGTCCACCCCCATCGGGCCGGGCCGGTACAACGCCAGCACGGCGGAGATGTCCTCGAAGTTGTCCGGCTTCATCATCCGCAGCAGGGACCGCATCGGCCCGCCGTCGAGCTGGAACACCCCCAGGGTGTCGCCTCGGGCCAGCAGCTCGTACGCGCCCTTGTCGTCCAGCGGCAACCCGAGCAGGTCCAGTTCCTTGCCGTGGTTGAGCTGGATGTTCTTGACCGCGTCGTCGATGATGGTCAGGTTGCGCAGGCCGAGGAAGTCCATCTTCAACAGCCCGAGCGACTCGCAGGTCGGGTAGTCGAACTGGGTGATGATCACCCCGTCGGAGTCCCGGCGCATCAGCGGGATGTGGTCGATGATCGGCTCGGCGGACATGATGACCCCGGCGGCGTGCACCCCGGTCTGCCGGATCAACCCCTCGATGCCCCGGGCCGTGTCGATGACCTTCTTGACGTCGGCCTCCGACTCGTACATGCCGCGGATCTCGCCGGCCTCGGCGTAACGCGGATGCTTCGGGTCGAAGATCCCTTCCAGGGGGATGTCCTTGCCCATCACCGCCGGGGGCATGGCCTTGGTGATCCGGTCGCCGACCGCGTACGGGTAGCCGAGCACCCGGGCCGAGTCCTTGATCGCGGCCTTCGCCTTGATGGTGCCGAAGGTGGCGATCTGGGCGACCTTGTCCTCACCCCACTTGTCCGTGACGTACTTGATCACCTCGCCGCGCCGACGCTCGTCGAAGTCGATGTCGACATCCGGCATGGAGACCCGCTCGGGGTTCAGGAACCGCTCGAAGATCAGCCCGTGCGGGATCGGGTCCAGGTCCGTGATGCCCAGGGCGTACGCGACCAGGGAACCGGCCGCCGAGCCACGGCCCGGACCTACCGCGATGCCCTGGTTCTTGGCCCACTGGATGAAGTCGGCGACCACGAGGAAGTACGAGGGGAAGCCCATCTGGATGATGACCCCGAGTTCGTACTCGGCCTGCACCACATGCCCCTCGGGGATGCCGTTCGGGAAGCGGCGGGCCAGGCCCTTGAAGGTCTCCTTGCGGAACCAGGACTCCTCGGTCTCCCCCTCGGGCACCGGGAAACGTGGCATCAGGTTGTGGAACTCGAACATCCCCGCCGGGTCGACCTTCTCGGCCACCAGCAGGGTGTTGCGGCAGCCCTCCAGCCACACCTCGGAGCTGTCCACGCCGCGCATCTCGTCGGCGGACTTGATGTAGTAGCCGCTGCCGCCGAACTTGAACCGGTTCGGGTCGGCGACGTTGCTGCCGGTCTGCACGCAGAGCAGCACGTCGTGCGCCTCTGACTGAGCCTCGTGGGTGTAGTGCGAGTCGTTGGTGACCACCGGCGGGATGTTCAGCTTGCGGCCGATCTCCAGCAGCCCGTCCCGGACCTGCTTCTCGATGTCCAGGCCGTGGTCCATCAACTCCAGGAAGAAGTTCTCCTTGCCGAAGATGTCCTGGTATTTCGCCGCCGCTTCGAGGGCCTGCGCGTCGTGGCCCAGCCGCAGCCGGGTCTGCACCTCGCCGGAGGGGCAGCCGGTGGTGGCCATCAGCCCGTCGGCGTACTCGGCCAGGAGTTCCGCGTCCATCCGGGGCCACTTCACGAAGTAGCCCTCGGTGTACGCCTTGCTGGTGAGCTTGAACAGGTTGTGCAGGCCGACCCGGTTGCGCGCCCAGATGGTCATGTGGGTGTAGCCGCCGCTACCGGAGACGTCGTCGCTCTTCTGCTCCGGGCGGCCCCACCGCACCCGAGACTTGTGGAACCGCGACTCCGGTGCCACGTACGCCTCGATGCCCAGCACGGGGGTCACCCCGGCGGCCATGGCCTGCTTGTAGAAGTCGTTCGCGCCGTGCATGTTGCCGTGGTCGGTCATCGCGACCGCCGGCATTCCCTGCCGCTTGACCTCGGCGAACAGGTCCTTGAGCCGGGCCGCCCCGTCGAGCATCGAGTACTCCGTGTGCACGTGCAGATGCGCGAACGAATCGCCCATGCCAAGCCCCCCGGGTCGGCTGATCAAGTCGAGTCGACTTACCCTAACCCGCCACCGGAGAGCCTTCCGAGCGGCGCGCACAGGCGTACCGCAGACCACTCGATCCTTCACGGAGAGTCACAGATCGGCGACGCTGGCGTGTTCGGCGTAGCCGTCCGGCCGACCGCTGCCCCACCGGGAAGGGCACCGAGGAGGTCTGCCAGGACACCCTGCTGAGCGGGTCGGGCGGCTCCCGTGGAGTACGGGGGCCGCCCGGCCTCGGCGTCAGTGCGCGATGGGCAGGTTCGCCTCCTGGCGGGCCCGCTCGTCGCCGCTGAGGGTGTGCAGCGGCTTCTCCCGGACGAACAGCACCGCCAGCAGGGCTAGGAAGGCGATCGGCGCGCTGATCAGGAACAGCTCCGAGGTGGCGATGGCGTACGAGTTCTGCACGATCCGCAGCACCGGCTCGGGCAGGGTGGACAGGTCGGGCACCTCGGTGGTGCCGCCGCCGGTCGCCCCGGCGGCCGGTCCGAGCTGCTCGGTCATCAGGCCGGTGACCCGGTTGGCCAGCACCGCCCCGAGGGCGCTGACTCCGATCGCGCCGCCCATGCTGCGGAAGAAGGTGAGCACCGAGGTGGCCGCGCCCAGTTCGTGGGCGGGTACGTCGTTCTGTGCCGCCAGGACCAGGTTCTGCATCAGCATGCCGACCCCGACGCCGAGCAGCGCCATGTAGCTGAACAGCAGCGGCAGGGGGGTGTCGATGTCGATGGTCGACAGCAGCAGCATCGCGGCGACCATCACGGCGGCCCCGGCCACCAGGTACGCCTTCCACCGGCCGTACTTCGTGATGAGCTGGCCGGCGACCGTGGAGGAGACCAGCAGACCCAGGATCATCGGCAGGCTCATCAGCCCGGCGACGGTCGGCGACTTGCCCAGGGAGGTCTGGAAGTACTGGGACAGGAAGACCGTACCGCCGAACAGGGCTACCCCGACCAGCATGCTGGCGACCGTGGTCAGGGTGACCGTACGGCTGCGGAAGATCTCCAGCGGAATGATCGGCTCGGACGCCCGGGACTCGACCCAGACGGCAGCGACCAGCAGCAGCACCCCGCCGATGACCATCAGGGCGGTCCAGCCGGAGGCCCAGGCGAACTTGTGTCCGGCCAGCGAGGACCAGATCAGCAGGGTGCAGACGCCGGCGGTGATCAGCGCCGCGCCGGCCCAGTCGATGCGGGCCTTGCGGCGGATGACCGGCAGGTGCAGGGTGCGCTGGAGCAGGACGATGGAGATGATGCTGAACGGCACCCCGATCAGGAAGCACCAGCGCCAGCCCAGCCAGGAGGTGTCCACCAGGACGCCGCCGATCAGCGGGCCGGCGATGGTGCCGACCCCGAACACCGCACCGAAGATGCCGGCGTAGCGGCCCAGCTCACGGGGCGGGATCATGGCCGCCATCACGATCATCGCCAGGGCGGTCATGCCGCCGGCGCCGATGCCCTGCACCACCCGGCTGAACAGCAGCACCTCGACGTTCGGGGTGAGTCCGGCGATCAGCGAGCCGAGCACGAACAGCCCCAGGGAGAGCTGGATCAGCAGCTTCTTGCTGTAGAGGTCGGCCATCTTGCCCCACAGCGGCACGGTGGCCGTCATGGCCAGCAGTTCGCTGGTGACGATCCAGGTGTAGACCGTCTGGCTGCCGTTGAGGTCGGCGATGATGCGCGGCAGCGCGTTCGCCACCACGGTCGAGGCGAGGATCGCCACGAACATCCCCACCATCAGCCCGGAGAGGGCCTGGAGGATCTCCCGGCGGGACATCCGGCCGTCGGCCGCTCCAGCGGCGTCGACCGGCTCGATCGAAGTCTTCATGACGCTTCTTTCTCACACGTGGTACGGCCTCGGCGCGAGTACGCCGGGCCAGTGGTGGTCGGGATGCCGGCCTCGGTGATCAACCGGTGCGGGGGTCGGGCAGGCCGGCGGCGACCGCGGCGAACGCCTCGTCGAGCAGCGCGGTCAGGGGGCCGGCGCCGCCGGTGGACCAGCGGATCATCGCGGTACGCAGTGCGGCCCCCGCGACCCCCACGACCAGCGCCGGGTACGCCTCATCGGCCGACAGTCCGGTACGCGCGGCGACCGCCTCGATCAGGGCCCGTTCGGTGGTGGCGTTGCCGGTGACCAGGCGGCCCAGCAGCACGGGATGCTGGGTGACCACCCGCAGTCTCAGTTGCCACAGTTCGGCATCCCCCTGGGCCTCCTCGACGGCCTCGATGAAGGCGCGGCGCAGCGCCTCCAGCGCGGGCTGCTCCGGGGGTACGGCGGCCAGCGCCCGCAGCACCCGCTCCCGGTCCCCCTCGCTGTCGCCCACCAGGGCGTCGTCCTTGGTCGGGAAGTAGTTGAAGAAGGTCCGGGCGGAGACGTCCGCGGCCTCACTGATCTCCTCGACCGTCACCTGGTCCAGGCCACGCTCGGCGACCAGCCGCAGCGCGGCGGCCGCCAGGGCGGCCCGGGTCTGCCGCTTCTTACGGTCTCGCCGACCCAGCGTCGTCATCTCGTCCACCGGCACGGCAGTCACCGTACGGCCAAAGGTGCACTCGCTGCAAAGTTTTACCGTGTGACGCAAATTTCCCCGGCGGACACCATGTCGGGCGACCGACATCGTTGGTGCGGAAGACACCAATGGGCCGTCAGCATCAATGGTGGCTGGACATTAGTGTGTGGCACACAGTATGGTGTGACGCATGGGCAGCGACGACGTGTTGCGGACACATCTGCAGGAGTTACGCCGAGGAACGGTGGTGGTGGCCAGCCTGGTGGCCCTGCGCCAACCCGGCTACGGGTACGCACTGCTGCAACGGCTCACCGGGCACGGCTTCCCGGTGGACGCCAACACCCTCTACCCGCTGCTGCGCCGGCTCGAGGAGCAGGGGCTGCTGACCAGCGAGTGGAACACCGAGGAAAGCCGGCCGCGAAAGTTCTACCGCACCAGCGAGGCGGGTGAGCAGGTGCTGGAACGCCTGCTCACCGACCTCGCCGCCGTGCAGACCTCGCTGACCACCCTGATCGAAGGAGCCCCCCGATGACGACCTCCCTGACCGACCGATACCTCGCCGCCACCCTGCGCTCGGTGCCGACCGCCCGCCGCGAGGAGATCGCCGACGAACTGCGCGCCTCGATCGCCGACATGATCGACGGCCGTACGGCTGAAGGGGTCGACGCCACCACGGCGGAGCGCGAGGTACTCACCGAGCTGGGCAACCCGGCCGAACTGGCCGCCCGGTACGCCGACCGAAGACTGCAACTCATCGGCCCGACGTACTACCTGGCCTGGCAACGCCTGATGATCGGGTTGCTGAGCACCGTCCCCGCCATCATCGGGGTGCTGATGGGGGTGCTGGAGGCCACCGTCTCCGACAACGCCGCCGGGGCCATCGGCAAGGGCATCGTCGCGGCGTTCAACGTGGCGGTGCAGATCGCCTTCTGGGTGACCCTGATCTTCGCGATCATGGAGCGGGTGGGCACTCCCCTCAACCAGCCGCAGTGGAGTGTCGACCAGCTCCCGGACGAGCCCGTCGAGCGGGACGTCACCCTCACCGACGTGTGCGCCTCGATCGTGTTCCTGGTCCTGCTGATCGCCGCCCTGCCGTGGCAGCACTTCCAGACGGTGGTCGGCGACGGTGACCGGCTGCCGATCCTCGACCCCGCACTCTGGAGCTTCTGGCTGCCGGCGCTGCTCGCCATCCTGGTCGCCAGCATCGGCCTGGAGGTCGCCAAGTACCGGGCCCGCCGATGGACCTGGCCGCTGGTCGCCGTCAACGCCGTCCTCAACCTGGCGTACGCCGTGCCGGTGATCTGGCTGCTGAGCACCGACCGCCTGTTCAACCCCGAGTTCGTCGCCCGCTTCACCTGGCTGCGCGACAACGGCATCGACACCGTCACCCAGATCAGCATCGTCGTCATCGTCGCCACCACCCTCTGGGACATCACCGACAGCACCCTGAAAGCCCGCCGCCCCACCCCCTGACCTCCCCGTTGATCATGAGGTTAGCGGCAGTCGTCGATCTCCAGACTGCCGCCAACCTCATGATCAACGCACTGAGGGCGGGGGTGGGGGTGGTGGGGCGAAAGTAGGCTGGCCTGCGACAGGGGTGTCGCGTAAGCAGGGGGTGCCGTGGAAGTCATCATCGGATTGGTGTGCCTGGTCCTGATCGTCGTGGCGGTGCTCGGCTTCGGGGTCTCGATCTACAACGGGCTGGTCCGGGCCCGCAACACGTACCGCAACGCCTTCTCCCAGATCGACGTGCAGTTGGTCCGTCGGCACGATCTGATCCCCAACCTGGTGGAGACCGCCAAGGGGTACCTCAAGCATGAGCGGGAGACCCTGGAGGCGGTGATCACCGCCCGCAACGCCGCCGTCAACGCGCAGGCCGCCGCCGCGGCCGCACCGGGCGATCCGGCGGCCATGCAGCGGCTCAGCGGGGCGGAGAACGCCCTGACCGGCACCCTGGGTCGGCTGTTCGCGCTCTCCGAGGCGTACCCGGATCTCAAGGCCAATCAGAACATGATGCAGCTGTCGGAGGAGTTGACCTCGACGGAGAACCGGGTCGCCTTCGCCCGGCAGGCCTACAACGACGCCGTGATGGCCTACAACAACAAGCGTGAGGTCTTCCCCTCCAGCCTGATCGCGGGGATGTTCTCCTTCGGACCGGCCGCCCTGTTCGAGCCGGACGACCCGCAGCAGCGGCAGGCCCCGCAGGTCAGCTTCTGATGAACTTCTTCGAACGGCAGCGCCAGGTACGCCGGCTGTCGACCCGGCTGGTGCTGCTGTTCGTCCTGGCCGTGATCGGCATCGTGGTGGTGGTGAACCTCGCGGCGATCTTCGCCTTCAACGCGACCGCCGCCGACCCGGCGCAGTTGGCCGGCTTCGTGGCCATGGTGACCGTGGCTACCGTCGCGGCGATCGGGCTGGCCGCGTTGGTGCGTACCCTCGCGTTGCGCGGTGGCGGCGGGAAGGTGGCCCGTGAGCTGGGCGGGGTGCCGGTGCCGCCGAACACCACCGACCCGGAGCTGCGTCGGCTGCGCAACGTCGTGGAGGAGATGGCGCTGGCCTCCGGGGTACCGGTGCCGGAGGTCTACGTCCTGCCGGAGGAGACGGCGATCAACGCCTTCGCCGCCGGTTGGGGTCCCTCGGACGCCGCCGTGGCGGTGACCCGAGGAGCCTTGCAGCGACTGAACCGCGACGAGCTCCAAGGGGTCATCGCCCATGAGTTCGCGCACGTGGTCAACGGGGACATGCGGCTCAACATCCGGCTGATGGGCCTGCTGTTCGGCATCCTGTTCCTGACCGTGATCGGCCGGGGCCTGTCCCGTTCCGGGCTGGTCAGCGGCGGCAACCGGCAACGCGGCAACAACGGTGGCGCCAACCCCCTGCTGCTGGTGGGGCTGGCCCTGCTGGTGGCCGGGTATATCGGGGTGCTCGCCGGGCGGCTCATCCAGGCCTCGGTGTCCCGGCAACGGGAGTACCTGGCGGACGCCTCGGCCGTGCAGTACACCCGGCAGACCCGGGGCATCGCCGGTGCGCTGAAGAAGATCGGTGGCCTCTCCGAGGGTTCGGAACTGAAGTCGCCCAAGCGCGACGAGGTGGGGCACATGCTCTTCGGCGAGGCGGCGACCTCCTGGTTCGCCACCCACCCGCCGCTGGCCGACCGGATCCGTGCGTTGGAGCCCTCCTTCGACCCCGCCGAGCTGCAACGGCTGTCCCGGCAGTGGGCGGCGGCCCCGCCGTCCGGTCGGCAGGAGGACCTGGCCCTGGGCCTGGCCCCGACCGCACCCCCACGCTCCGCAAGCCAGACCACCCCCAGCCAGGCCACACCCGGCCAGGCCACCCCCAGTCAAGCCACAACCGGGGAGGTACGCCCGACCGGGGCGGCGTTGCCGGGGGCGGGGACCCGGGTACGGGTCGCGCCGACCGAGGTGCTCGGGCGGGTGGCCGCGCCCACCGAGAGCGCCTACCAGCACGCCGCCGCCCTGCTGGACCAGATCCCGGCCGAGCTGCTGGATCGGGCCCGGGACCGGAACACCGCCGTACCGCTGCTGCTCGGCCTGCTGCTCAGCGCCGATCCGCAGATCCGGCAGCACCAGTACGCCGCCCTGGCCCACCAACACGGCCTGGAGCTGGCCGAGGCCGCGATCGGTCAGGCGCAGGCCCTGACCGGGCTGCACCGGATGCTCGTACTGCCGCTGGCCGAGTTGACCTTCCCGGCGTTGCGGGACCGGCCGGCCCCGGAGCTGGAGTCGATCCTGGCGGCCGTGTTCACCCTGATGAACGCCGACGATGCGATCGACGTGTCCGAGTACTGCCTCTCCCGGCTGTTGCTGGCCGAGATCCAGGAGTCCCTGCGGCCGGACTCCCGCTGGCGTACCGACCGGCGGAGCATGACCGACGCCCGGTCGGCGGCGGGTTTCCTGCTGGCCACCCTCGCCCAGGTGGGGCATGGCGGGCAGGCCGAGGCCGCCCGCGCCTTCCAGGCCGGCATCGACACCCTGCTGCCGGGCACCTCGTGGGCGTACGCCCCACCGGAGAACGGGGTACTCGCCCTGGAGACCGCCTGGCCGGTGCTGGACGGGCTCCGCCCGGCGGACAAGGAACGGCTGGTGGCCGCCGTGGTGGCGGTGATCAGCCACGACGGGATGATGACGGTGGCCGAGTTCGAACTGCTGCGGACCATCTGTGGCCTGCTGCACTGCCCTCTGCCCCCGATGGCCGGCGCGGGGGTCGGCTGAACGCGGCGTCGAGCACACCGATGCGGGCTCAGGTTGGGTCAGCGGGCGTCGGGCTGGCATCCTGGCCCGGGTGACCAGCGAGAAGGCCGGGGGGTGGCGGCGACCCGGGCCCACCCCCGAGCAGCAGCGGGTCGACCTCTACGCCGGTCTGGCCGCCACCGTCCTGGCCCTGCTCAGCCTCACCCTGGCCCAGAGCACCGGGTACTTCCTGCTCGGCCCGCCGCCCTCCGGCCCGGAACAGCTTCTCTGGACCGTCGCGGTGCCCCTGCCGCTGATCTGGCGGCGCCGGCACCCCACCGCCACCACCCTGCTCATCTCGGCCGCCTTCATCGGGTCGCAGGTGCGGGCCGTACCGGAGTGGCAGCTTTCCCAGTGGGCCCTGTTCGCGGCCATCTTCACCCTCGGCGCGTGGGGACGCGACCGGAGGCTGTCCCGCCGGGTACGGATCAGCGTGATCGTCGTCATGTTCCTGTGGCTGGCGATCTCCTACGGGATCAACCTCGACCGGGTGCCCCCGGACGCCTTCGCCGACGCGATCGGGCCGGTGCCGCCGACGATCGCCGCGATCGTCACCGGGGTACTGGCCAACGCCCTGTTCTTCGGCTTCGCGTACTTCTCCGGGGAGATCGCCTGGATCGCCGCCCGCCGGCAGCACGAGCTGGCCGAGCAGGCCGAGGCGCTGCGCCGCTCGCAGGCGGAGGCGCGCGAGCACGCGGTGGTCGGTGAGCGGGTCCGCATCGCCCGTGAGCTGCACGACGTGGTGGCCCACCACGTGTCCGTGATGGGGGTGCAGGCGGCGGCCTGCCGCCGGGTCTTCGACAAGGACCCGGCCAAGGCCCGGACCGCCCTGACCTCGATCGAGGGGTCCGCCCGGACCGCCGTGGACGAGCTGCGCCGGATGCTCGGGGTACTGCGGGCCAACGACGGCGAACCGGACGAGGCGGCGGCTCAGGCCGGCGGGATCGCCCAGGTGGAGGCGGTGGTAACCCGGGCCCGCGAGGCCGGGCTACGCGCCACCCTGGGGGTGTACGGAGATCCGACCCCGATTCCCGAGTCGGTCTCCCAGGCCGCCTACCGGGTGGTGCAGGAGGCGGTCACCAATGTGTTGAAGCACGCCACCGGAGCACGGATTCTCGATGTGCGGATCCGCTATCTGGCCCAGGAGGTGGAGGTCGAGGTGACCGACGACGGCCAGGTCAGCCGCTCCCCCAACACCGACGGGCTGGGTCTGATCGGGATGCGGGAACGGGTGGCCACCCACGGCGGTGAGCTGGAGGCCGGTCCGTGTACCGGGGGTGGCTGGCGGGTACGGGTGCGCTTCCCCCTGCCGATCACGGCGGGACAGTCGGCATGAGCACCGCGCAGGGCAACCGGCTCGACCGGCCGATCCGGGTGCTGCTGGCCGACGACCACCATCTGGTGCGTACCGGCTTCCGGGTGATCCTGGAGATCGAGGACGACATCGAGGTGGTCGGCGAGGCCGCCGACGGGCAACGGGCGGTCAGCATGACCCGGGCGCTGCGCCCGGACGTGGTGCTGATGGATGTGGAGATGCCCGAGGTGGACGGGTTGGAGGCGACCCGGCGCATCCGGGCCGAGCAGGACCAGGCCGGTCCGGCCGTGTTGATCCTCACCACCTTCGACCGCGACGACTACCTGTTCGCCGCGCTGCGCGCCGGGGCCAGCGGCTTCCTGCTGAAGAACGGCACCCCGGAGGCGTTGATCGAGGCGATCCGGGTGGTGGCCCGGGGTGACGGTCTGCTCGCCCCGGAGATCACCCGCCGGGTGATCGCCACCTTCGCCCGGTCCGGCGGGCCGAGCGCCGGGGGGCCGGATCCGCAGGCGGCCCTGGCCGACCTCACCCCCCGGGAGCGGGAGGTGCTGATCCTGGTGGCCGGGGGTGCCAGCAATGCCGAGATCGCCGGCGCCCTGCACCTCGGCGAGGCGACCGTGAAGTCGCATGTCAGCCGGGTGCTGGCCAAGCTTGAGCTGCGGGACCGGGTGCAGGCGGTGGTCTTCGCGTACGAGCAGGGGGTGGTCCGTCCCGGCGGGTGACCGGCCTCCGCCGCGAGGATGAGACGTGATTTCCGTCCCCGGAGGGACGGCGGTAGATCATGAAAGATCTAGCGTGTAAGCCGTGACCACAGTCCTCCGCCTCGACGGTGTCGACCGCAGCTTCGGCGACCGTCAGGTGCTCAAGAACGTGTCCTTCGAGGTCGCCGCCGGTCGGATGACCGGCTTCGTCGGCGGCAACGGCGCCGGCAAGACCACCACCATGCGGATCATCCTCGGGGTGCTGGCCGCCGATGCGGGACAGGTGACCTGGGGCGGCAGGCCGCTGAGCCGCCAGATCCGGGGACGGTTCGGCTACATGCCGGAGGAGCGCGGCCTCTACCCGAAGATGAGTGTCCGGGAGCAGGTGGTCTACCTGGGTCGGCTGCACGGGATGACCGCGGAGGGCGCCCGTCGCGCCACCGACACCCTGCTGGAGCGGATCGGGCTGGACGAGCGGGGCGACGACCTGCTGGAGACCCTGTCGCTGGGCAACCAGCAGCGGGCCCAGATCGCCGCCGCCCTGGTGCACGACCCGGAGGTGCTGGTGCTGGACGAGCCCTTCTCCGGGCTGGACCCGATGGCCGTGGACACCGTCATGGCGGTGCTGCGGGAGCGGGCCGCCGCCGGCGTACCGGTGCTGTTCTCCAGCCACCAACTCGACGTGGTGGAGCGGCTCTGTGACGACCTGGTGATCATCGCGGACGGTGCGATCCGCGCCGCCGGCAGCCGGGAGCAGTTGCGCGCCTTCTCCGCCACCCACCGCTTCGAGTTGGTGGTGGACACCGACGCGGGCTGGCTGCGGGATCAGGCCGGGGTCAGCCTGGTGGACCTGGACGGGCCCCGCGCCGTCTTCGACCTCGCCGCCGAGGCCGACGAGCAGAAGGTGCTGCACGCCGCCCTCGCCCGGGGCCCGGTGCGCGCTTTCCGTCCGGTCACCCCCTCCCTCGCCGAGATCTTCCGAGAGGTCACCCAGTGAACACCTTCGAGGCCACCCGGCTGGTAGCCGCCCGGGAGATCCGGGTCAAGCTGCGCGACCGCACCTTCCTGATCAGTACGCTGTTCTTCCTGCTCATCGCGGCGGCGGCGACCGTGCTGCCGCCCCTGCTCTCGGGTGGGCCCTCCACGGTGGCGGTGACCGAGGCGGCGGCCGGTCCGCTGCGGCAGGCCGGGCTGGAGGTGCGGGTGGTGGCCGACGACGCCGCCGCCGAGCAGGCGGTCCGCGACGGCGAGGCCGATGCCGCGGTGGTCTCCGGCCCGGCGGTGCTGGCCATGAACGAGGCCCCCAGCGACGTGGTCTCCGCGTTGAGCAGCGCGCCCCCGGTGCGGCTGCTGAACCCGGACGCGGTGGACCCGCTGTTGGCCTTCCTGGTGCCGATGGCCTTCGCCTTCATCTTCTTCATCACCTCGCAGACCTTCGGTATGCAGATCGCGCAGAGCATCATCGAGGAGAAGCAGACCCGGATCGTGGAGATCCTCGTCGCCGCGGTGCCGGTGCGGGCCCTGCTGGCCGGCAAGATGCTCGCCGGCACCCTGTTGGCGCTGGGGCAGATCGTGTTGATCGCCGCCGTGGCGGTGGCCGGCATGGCCTTCGGCGACAGCAACGAGTTGCTCTCCCTGCTCGGCCCGGCGATCGGCTGGTTCGTGCCGTTCTTCGTGCTCGGCTTCGTGCTGATCGCCTCGATGTGGGCGGCGACCGGCGCACTGGTCAACCGGCTGGAGGACATCAGCGGGGTGTCCATGCCGGTGCAGCTCGCGGTGATGCTGCCGTTCTTCGCGGTGGTCTTCCTCAACGACAACCCCGGTGCCATGCAGGTGCTGTCCTACCTGCCGTTCTCCTCGCCGACCGCGATGCCGCTGCGGCTGTTCAGCGGTGACGCCGCCCTCTGGGAGCTGTTCGCCTCCCTGGCCCTGCTGCTGGTCGCGGCGCTCGGGTTCGTGCTGGCCGGGTCCCGGGTGTACGAGGGTTCCCTGCTGCGCACCAACGGCCGCACCTCGATCCGTACCGCCTGGCGGGAGCGCGAGACTCTGAGCTGAGCAGTGCCACTGCGCTCGTCCGCATCCCGGTGACCGACCCTGGTCGCCGGGATGCCGGCGTTCAGCCCTGGTCGATCGGGACGGTGGCCCAGTCGGCCGGCAGGCGGGGAGCCGACCAGGCCGGGTCGGGCTGCCAGGTCGCCCAGGACTCGTCCCACCAGCGTCGGCCCGCGTCGAGCAGGGCGGCGATTCGGTCACCCTCGGCCCGGATCGCCTCGGCCATCCCCGGGTAGCGCCCCTCGACCAGCCGCTGGGCGAACAGTTCCACATCCTTGAAGACGTACCGGTCGGCGTCCGCCGCCCACCACAGGTCAAGCTCGTGGTCCAGGGTGTCCACCCCGATGGGGGTACGCCGGAAGGGGTCCTGGAGGTTGAAGTACCAGCCGGCGAAGGTGCGCTGCGGGCCGGACCAGAAGACCTCGACCGCGTGGGCCTCGCCGGGGCGGTGCAGCATCAGCTTGCCGTGCCCGGTCCAGGCGTAGTGACCGGCCACCTGCCAGGGGTGCCGGCCGGACGGGAAGCGGCCCTCGGTCGGGAAGCCGAACTCCGTACCGGTTGGCAGGTAGAGCGCCAGCAGGTCGGGGCTGTCCTGGACGCAGATCGTCGGGCAGCCGAACCAGACCTCACCGTGCAGGATCTCCCGCCGGACCACCACGTCTCCGGGGCTGAACCGTTCGACCGCCACCACTCCCCCTGGTCAGTCCTGGGCCGACTCCGGCCGATGCGCCCTGATCCAGGCTTCCACATCCGACTTCCGCCACACCTTGCCCTGCATCAGATCCGCTACCGGCTCAGGGAAGTTGCGGTGGCTGGTGATCACGTAAACCCGCTGTTTGCTGATGCCGCCGAGCATGATCCGAATCTCGTGCGAACCGACCAGCTCCATAAAACGGACGCTAGACAGTTGCCGTAGCTCCTTGACCCGGGGCAACGCATGGGCCATCGTGTGGGTTATGTCGTCACTGAACCCTTCACCCGATCAGGGGCAGCCGGTGAACTCGTGGCCTGCGGTGCAGCGGCATCCGCCCGTACGCCCGGGGTGGTCTTGTGGGGTGTGCGCGGGGCCCTGGCCGTGCCCCAGGGCGCGGAGGCTGCTGCGGGTCGAGTACGGCGGCGACCGGGTGGGTCTGTCGGTCTACCTGGCCGGGATGCTCTTCGACGCCACCGGCGACCTGCTGCGGCACGCCGGGGGCCCGCTGCCCGCGCCGGAGGAACTGTTCGACCGCTTCCTGGCCTGGGCCGCTCCCCCACCCCGGGCCCGGCACCGGGCCGCAGTGTCGCAGCCCGGTGGTAGAACTCCGAGCACCACCTGCCCGAGGAGAATGATCATGGATGTACGGGATGCCGCGCAGCGCTGGGCGGACGCCTGGACCCACGGCTGGCCCAGCAAGGACGTCGAGAGCATCGTCAAGCTACAGGCGACCGACGGGGTCCACTGGGCTTCACTGTTTCGTCCCTGTCGAGGGCGGGACGGGCTGCGCGCCTATGTCGAGGAGTGTTTCCGTGAGGAGACCCGCCCGGCCGAGGTGTGGTTCGGCGCACCGCGCAGGGACGGCGACACGGCGACGGTCGAGTACTGGGCGATCACCTACCCGTACGATGCGCCGCTGACCATCTCCGGCTGCACCCTGCTGCGCTTCGACCCCGACGCCCTGGTGGCCGAGTCGCGCGACTACTCCCACGCCCGGGAGGGCCGGTTCCCGCCACCGGCCGGCCTCTTCGACTGACGGATCTGCCGATCGAAAGCGCGGCGGGGTGTCACTCTTCGGGCAGCCTGCGCATGCCGCGCAGCGGTGAGAAGACCACCCAGAGCACCCCGAGCAGGGCGCCGAGGCTGGCGATCCAGAGTGCGGGGCGTACCCCGATCGCGGCGCCGAGTGTCCCGCCGACCAGGGCGCCGATCGGTCGGATGCCGTGGTTGACGGTGCGCCTGAACCCGGAGACCACGGCGAGCATGGCCACCGGGGTGGCCGCGATCTGCACCGAGCCGACCGCGATGTCGAGGACCATGACGCCCAGCGCGGAGACCAGCTCGGCGGTGAACAGCAACGCGAGCACCACCGGCTCCGGCCCCATGGCCAGCGGCACGAGGATCAGAGGGGCCGGGAAGGCGACGAACCCGACGAGCACCGCGGGGCCGATGCCGATCCGGCGACTGACCGGGCCGGTCACGGCCGCACCGAGCAGTCCGCCGACCGCCCCGGCCCCGATGACCAGCCCCAGGATGCCGGGTGAGACACCCAGCTCGGTGGTCACGTACAGCACGAAGAGCGCCGCGAACATGTAGTTGAACAGGTTGAGGGTGGTGGTGCCGAGCAGGGTCGCCCGCAGCACCTCGGAGCGGGCCACGAACCGTACCCCCGCCGCCATGCCCCGGGCGGGGCCGGTGGTCACGGCGCGCTCCGTGACCCTGGTCCGGGCCAGGAAGACCGCCGACACCAGATAGGTGAGCACGCCGGAGAGGAGGGCGACCGGTGCGGTGAGCACCTGCACGAGCACCCCACCGATGCTCGGACCGGCCACATGGGACATGGCCCGGCTGCCGTTGACCAGACTGTTGGCGTCCACATAGTCCGATCGAGGGACCAGGGCGGCGAACAGGCTGCTGTGCGCCACCTCGAAGAAGACCGAGAGACAACCGATCAGGAAGGCCACGGCACACAGCAGCAGCAGATTCAGGGCGCCGGCCCACCAGAGCAGCGGTACGAGCAGCAGCAGAGCCGCCCGACCGAGGTCGGCGACGATCATCACCCGACGTCGGCGCGGGTGGCGGTCCACCCAGGCGCCGGCCGGCAGGGAGAGGAAGAGGTTCGGCAGCAGCGAGGCGGCGGTCAGGTAGCCCATCTCGGCCGGTCCGGCACCGACCGCGAGCAGGGCCAGCAGCGGCACGGCGAGCATGGTGACCTGGTCGCCGAAGAGGGAGACGGTCTGCGCCGACCAGTAGCGACGGAAGGCCGTCTGCCGCAGCAGGCGTGGGATGCGGGGCCGGCGCGGCGGCGCCGGGTCGGCCAGTACCAGGGGTTCAGTCATGGTCGGACTCCGCTCGCCGGCCCTCGACTGGTACGGCGCCGCGCGGGAGCGCCATCTGGACGAAGGTCACCGGGCGGGACCCGGGCGGACGCTTCGCCGGGTCGGTGATCCGTTCGTCGTACCGGGCCAGCAGCGCATCGACCTTGGCCGTGAGCTCGCGCAACTCGGCGGCGGTGACATGCAGCAGCGTGTCGCCGAAGCCGGCGGCCACCCGCCACTCGACCGGCTCGTCGGCGCGGATCGCCAGGTAGTCCTGTCCACGTTGCAGGTAGACACCGAGCATCACGCTGTTGATCTGGTCCGTCGCCGCCCTCATGTCCGGGTCGTCGGAGTCGTCGTCCCAGGAGGTGTACAGGGTGGTGGCCCGCCAGGGCCGTTCCCTGCCGTCCGCCCCGGGCACCCGTTCGGCGAACCCGTACTTGGCGAGTTGCCGCAGATGGAACGAGCAGTTGGGCACGTTGTCGTCGAGCCGGGCGGCGGCCTGCGTCGCGGTCATCGGGCCTTCGCCACGGAGCAACCCGATCAGACGCATCCGCAGCGGGTGCGCGTACGCCCGCAGGGCGCGTGGATCGGTGACCTTGACGGCTCGCGGCGGCAACTCTTCGGGCATACCCTAAAGAATGCTTTAGAAAGGTGTCTCTAGCAACCCCGGGAGGCCGATGGTCTTCGATCGGGGATGCGGAACGCAGCAGGGCGCGCACCCGAGCCCGAGGCTCGCGTACGCGCCCTGAGGTCGCGCCAGTGGTCGGGTCGGCTCAGCCGACCGCCGCCATGATCTCGTCGGAGATGTCGAAGTTGGCGTAGACGTTCTGCACGTCGTCGCAGTCCTCCAGCACGTCGATCAGCTTGAAGACCTTCCGCGCACCCTCCTCGTCCAGCGGCACGTTGACGCTGGGGATCAGGGCGGACTCGGCCGACTCGTACTCGATGCCGGCGTCCTGCAGGGCGGTGCGGACCGCGATCAGGTCACCCGGCTCGGAGACCACCTCGAAGGCCTCGCCCAGGTCGTTGACCTCCTCGGCCCCGGCGTCCAGGACGGCCAGCATCACGTCGTCCTCGCTGGTGCCGGCCTTCGGCACGATCACCACGCCCTTGCGGGAGAACATGTACGACACCGAGCCGGCGTCGGCGAAGGAGCCGCCGTTGCGGGTCAGGGCGGTGCGTACCTCGGTGGCGGCGCGGTTGCGGTTGTCGGTCAGGCACTCGATCAGCAGCGCGACCCCGTTCGGGCCGTACCCCTCGTACATGATCGTCTGGTAGTCGGCGCCGCCGGCCTCCAGGCCGGAGCCGCGCTTGACCGCCCGGTCGATGTTGTCGTTGGGGACCGAGTTCTTCTTGGCCTTCTGGATCGCGTCGTAGAGGGTCGGGTTGCCGGCCGGGTCGCCACCGCCGGTCCGCGCCGCGACCTCGACGTTCTTGATCAGCTTGGCGAACATCTTGCCGCGCTTGGCGTCGATGACCGCCTTCTTGTGCTTGGTCGTCGCCCACTTTGAGTGGCCGGACATCTGTTACCTCCGTTGCTACCCGCCGTCTGCATCGACCGCACCGCGCACGCCCCGCTCCGCACCGGCGCACGCGGTGGTGCCGGTCTGCTCTGGTGGAAGCCGTGGCGGCCAGAAGGCCCTGCCGAATCTCGACAATCCTACCGAGGGACCCCCGGGGCTCGTCACCCGCCGCACACCGGTAACACGGACCGCCGCCACAATCCCGCTGATATGGCACAAAACCGATTATTCACCCTTTGGGTGGCCGGGTCGCCCGCCGAATCTTGGACAGTTGTCGTCAGCGATTGACGACAACTGTCCAAGATTCACACGAAAGGGTGCTCAGGCGCGGACCAGGTTCACGAAGTGCCGGTGCAGGCGAAGGTCGCCGGTGAGTTCCGGATGGAAGGAGGTGGCCAGCAGGTTGCCCTGGCGGACCGCCACGATCCGGCCGTCGGAGACCCGGCCGAGCACCTCGACCCCCTCGCCGACCCGCTCGACCCAGGGGGCCCGGATGAAGACCGCGTGCAGCGGGCCGCCCTCGATCCCGGCGATCTCCACCGGGGCCTCGAAGGAGTCGACCTGCCGACCGAAGGCGTTGCGTCGGACGGTCATGTCGATACCCTCGAAGCCACGCTGGTCCGGACGCCCGTCGAGAACCTCACCGGCCAGCATGATCATGCCGGCGCAGGAGCCGTAGACCGGCAGGCCGGCGGCGATCCGCTTGTCGATCGGTTCGCGCAACTCGAAGATGTCGACCAGTTTGCTGATGGTGGTGGACTCTCCGCCCGGGATGACCAGGCCGTCCACCGCCTCCAGCTCCGCGGGTCGGCGTACCGGGCGGGCTTGCGCGCCCGCGCCGGTCAGGGCGGTGAGGTGTTCGCGGACGTCGCCCTGAAGGGCGAGCACGCCGATCACGGGTGCGGGCACTGTGCTCCTTCCGGGAAGCGTTAAGAAGGGGCCCCTTCTCTACCGCAGGCGTTAATAAGGTGCCCTTCCTTGCACCTCACCAGCCGCGGTCGGCCAGGCGGTGCGGGACGGGGATGTCGTCGACATTGATGCCGACCATCGCCTCACCGAGCCCCCGGGAGATCTTGGCCAGCATCTCCGGGTCGTCGTGGAAGGTGGTCGCCTTGACGATCGCGGCGGCCCGCTGGGCCGGGTTGCCGGACTTGAAGATGCCGGAGCCGACGAAGACCCCCTCCGCCCCGAGCTGCATCATCATCGCCGCGTCGGCCGGGGTGGCGATGCCACCGGCGGTGAACAGCACCACCGGCAGCTTGCCGGTCTCGGCCACCTCCTTGACCAGCTCGTACGGGGCCTGCAACTCCTTGGCCGCGACGAACAGCTCATCGGTGGGCAGCGTGGACAGTCGACGGATCTCCTGGCGGATCTTGCGCATGTGGGTGGTGGCGTTGGAGACGTCCCCGGTGCCGGCCTCCCCCTTGGAGCGGATCATGGCAGCGCCCTCGGTGATCCGGCGCAGCGCCTCGCCCAGGTTGGTCGCCCCGCAGACGAAGGGGACCGTGAAGGCCCACTTGTCGATGTGGTTGGCGTAGTCGGCCGGGGTGAGCACCTCGGACTCGTCGACGTAGTCGACACCGAGAGCCTGGAGGATCTGGGCCTCGACGAAGTGACCGATGCGGGCCTTGGCCATCACCGGGATGGAGACCGCGTTGATGATCCCGTCGATCATGTCCGGGTCGCTCATCCGGGAGACCCCGCCCTGGGCGCGGATGTCGGCGGGTACCCGCTCCAGCGCCATCACCGCTACCGCTCCGGCGTCCTCGGCGATCTTCGCCTGCTCGGGCGTCACCACGTCCATGATCACGCCACCCTTGAGCATCTCGGCCATCCCCCGCTTGACGCGGGCGGTGCCGACGGCCGAACTGGTGGCGCTGGGATTCGGGGAAGTCACGGCTGATCGCTCCTTGAGGCGCGCGGGTGGGGGCAGCGGAATGCTATGGCCGCGGCGGCGCCGTTTCCGACAGCCAATCGCAGCGCCGGTGGCCTGGAATGTGGCCCCCGTCACCCACGACGGCCCTGGTCAGCGGGGGGAGACGTCCACGATCGGCACGGTGAGGGTCGGGTCGTCGATGTCGAAGTAGCGCGGCCAGGTGTGCCGTCGTCCCATCCGGAACAGGCGCACCAGGCGGCGGCTGCGCGCGGTACGGGCGTCGCGGACCAGGTCGGTGTGCACCTGGCGGGCCAGGGCGAGTCGCCGGCTGGCCGCGATGACCGCCTCGCAGTCCGGGTCGGCCGGGTCCAGTTGGACCGCCCGCAGTTGCCGGGTCAGGTCGTTCTCGGCCGCCTCCCGCTCCTGGGGCTCGGCGTCCAGGGCGATGCGGGCCGCCGCGTACAACTCGACGCCGTAGCGGCGTTCGGCCAGCACCGCGGCGGCGGCGGCGCGGCGCAGCAGGTGGGCGTCCAGGGCACGGGCCGCCAGCTCCGCACGAGCCTGCAGGCGCTCGACCCGACCGGCGGTCCAGATCAGGTACGTCGCCACCAGGGCGACGACCACCGTCGCCCCCACCACCCACCACATGCCCGGCATCGTAGTGCTGCTCCCGTTCCTCCCGGTCAGTCCAGTCCCACCCACTCCTGGTCGATCACCCGCCCGTCGGTCGCCTCGATCGCTGCTGCGTATACCTCCAGAACCCGGCGGGCAACCACGGGCCAGTCGAAATTCGCCACCACCTGGTCGCCGCAGGCGGTCAACTCCGCCCGGGCGGCCGGATCGTCCAGCAGTTCGGCGAGGGTACGGCCCAGGGCGGCGGCGTCACCGGTGGGGAACAACCGTCCGGCCCGTCCGTTGTCCAGCACCCGGCGGAAGGCGTCCAGGTCGCTGGCGACCACGGTGGTACCGGCGGCCAACGCCTCGGTGAGGATCATGCCGAAGGACTCGCCCCCGGTGTTCGGCGCCACGTAGAGGTGCACGCTGCGCAGCATCCGGGCCTTCTCCGCCTCGGGCACCAGCCCCAGGAAGGTGACCCGGTCCCGAAGCTCGGGGGGAAACCGGTCGAACAGGTCGTCCGGGTCGCCGGGGCCGGCGACCAGCAGGCGCAGCCCGGGTCGCCGGGGGGCCAGCTCGACGAAGGCGTCCCGCAGGATCGGGAAGCCCTTGCGGGACTCGGTGAACCGGCCCAGGAAGCCCAGGGTGCCGCCGCTACCCGGGCCGCACTCCCCCGGCCAGCCGGGCAGCGGGGGCATTCCGGCGAACTTGGCCACCGCCACCCCGTTGGGGATCTCCACCGCACCGCCGTCGAGGTGCTCCACCTGCACCTTGCGGGCCAGGGCACTCACCGCGATCCGGGCGGTGATCCGTTCCAGCACGATCTGCAGGGCCCCCTGGGCGGCCGACAGCACCCGGGACCGGGTCATCGCGGTGTGGAAGGTGGCCACCACCGGCCCGCGGGCGGAGAGCACCGCGAGCATGGAGATGCTCAGGGTCAGCGGCTCGTGCACGTGCAGCACGTCGAAGTCGCCCCGGGTGATCCACCGGCGGACCCGGGCGGTGGAGACCGGGCCGAAGGCGATCCGGGCCACCGAGCCGTTGTACGGCAGCGGCACCGACCTACCGGCCGAGACCACGTACGACGGCAGGGGGACGTCCTCGTCCGCCGGGGCGAGCACGCTCACCTCGTGGCCGAGCCCGATCAACGCCTCGGCGAGGTCCATGACGTGGTTCTGCACCCCGCCCGGCACATCGAAGGAGTACGGACAGACGATGCCGATCCGCATTGCGCCCGTCCCCTCAGTCCAGCCACATCCGCTGCAACATATGCCAGTCTTGCGGATGCCGCGCGATGCCCGCCGCCAGACCGTCGGCGATCAGCTGGGTCAGCGACCGGACCCGGGTGTCCAGGGCGCCTTCTTCCGGACCCGGCACCGGCAGCGGACCCTCGATCGCCGCGCGGGCCGCATCCGGTTCGTACCACAACGAGGCCACATACAGCGGCGCTCCGGTGCGCAACGCCAGCAGAGCCGGACCGGCCGGCATCCGGGTCCGGCCGCCGAAGAAACTGACCTCCACCCCGCGGGCGGACAGGTCCCGGTCGGCCAGCAGCGGCACCACCGCCCCGGCGTTGAGCCGGTCGGTCAGCACGTCCAGGGGTGGCCGGTGACCACCGGTGGTGGGCAGGATCTCCATGCCCAGCCCTTCCCGGAAGGCCACGAACCGCTGGTAGACCGCCTCCGGCTTGAGCCGCTCGGCGACCGTGGACAGCGGCCAGCCGTTGGCCACCACCCAGGCCCCGGCCAGGTCCCAGTTGCCGGCGTGTGGCAGGGCCACCACCGCACCCCGTCCGGCGGCCACGTCGGCGGCGAGCAGCTCGGCGCCGTCCAGCCGGAAGGTGGACAGCACCTGCTCCCGGCTCAGCGAGGGCAGCCGGAAGGCCTCCATCCAGTAGCGGGCGTACGACCGCAGGCCCGCGCGGACCAGGTCGTCCAGTTCGGCCTCGGGCAGCTCCGGGCCGACCACCCGGCGCAGGTTGGCCCGCAGCCGGGTGACGCCGGCGCCCCGACGACGGTGGGCCCGGTCGGCACCGGCGTTGAAGGCCGCCGCGGCCACCGGGCGGGGCAGGGCCCGGACCAGTCGCCAGCCGGCGACGTAGCCGAGTTCGGTGAGATTCACCGGCACCCCCGGGGTCGGGCTGTGCCGCTCACCCCTGGCCGCCCGGCACGTCGACCTGCTGGGCCTGCCGGTAGACGAACCGCATCCGCTGCCCCACGGTGAACAGGGACACCGCCGCCAGCAGCCACAGGGCGATCGGCAGGGCCACCGGGTGGACCAGTTCGGCGAGCAGGCCACCGATCCCGACGATCAGCAACCGCTCGGTGCGTTCGGCGATGCCGACGTTGCCGCTCATGCCGAGCCCTTCGGCGCGGGCCTTGACGTACGAGACGAGTCCACCGGCGGCCAGGCAGATCAACGCGGCGGCCGTGCCGGCGCGGTCCCCCTGCCCGGCCAGGTAGAACGCGACCGCGCCGAACACCGCGCTGTCTGCCACCCGATCCATGCTGGAGTCCAGGAACGCGCCGAATCGGGTGGATCCGCCACTCATCCGGGCCATCGTCCCGTCGAGCATGTCGGTGAGCGCGAAGACCGTCACGATCAGCGCACCGGCGACCAGGTGGCCGCGGGCGCCGAAGCCGAGGGCGCCGACGAGCACCCCTACGGTGCCCGCGACGGTGACCGCGTTGGGGGACACGCCCGCGCGCAGGAGGCGGCGGGCAATCGGCTCGACGACGCGGGTCATCCCCGCGCGGACCGACACTTGGAAGATCTTCGCCATGGCGGTCCCACGATAACGGTCGGCCCGGCGACGGCAACAACGCCGGTCCTAGCCAAGAGGGTTGTGCCGGTCGGCCATCGGGTGTGGGATCGAGGGGGGGAGGGTGACCCAGCTCACCCGACCGCCCGTTGACTGCCCGGTCCGGGGCGAACCACCGGAGGATGATCGCCGCGGTACCCCGTCCGGGCCGCATCCCGTCGCGCGCGGCGGTCGCCACCACCGGCTGAGGGAGGTGCGCCCGATGGCGCAGAAGAGTCAGGACAAGCACGCCACCGGGGTGCCGGTGGTGACGGACCCGGCGAAGATTCGCAACGTGGTGCTCGTCGGGCACTCCGGTGCGGGCAAGACCACCCTGGTCGAGGCGCTGCTGGCGGCCACCGGCACCATCTCCCGCGCCGGTTCGGTCGCCGAGGGCACCACGGTCTGCGACCACGACCCCGCGGCCGTACGCCAGCAGCGGTCGGTCGCCCTGGCCTGTGCGCCGCTGATGCACGACGGCATCAAGGTCAACCTGCTGGACACCCCCGGGTACGCCGACTTCATCGGCGAGTTGCGGGCCGGGCTGCGGGCCGCCGACGCCGCCCTGTTCGTGGTCTCCGCGGTGGACGGGATGGACGCCGCCACCGCCGCCCTGTGGGAGGAGTGCGCCGCGGTCGACATGCCCCGGGCGGTGGCGGTGGCCCGGCTGGATCACCCCCGCGCCGACTTCGACGAGGCGGTGGCGCTGTGCCAGCGGGTCTTCGGCGACAACGTGCTGCCGCTGTACCTGCCGATGCTCGGCGATGACGGGGTCTCCACCGCCGGCCTGCTGGGGCTGATCACCCGGCGGGTCTTCGACTACACGGAGGGGCTGCCCGCCCAGGTGCGTGAGCCCGACCCGGAGCACCTGCCGGCCATCACGGAGTCCCGGGACGAACTCATCGAGGGGATCATCGCCGAGAGCGAGGACGAGACCCTGATGGACCGGTACCTGGCCGGGGAGGAGATCGACCCCGCCGTCCTGGTCGAGGACCTGGAGAAGGCCGTGGCCCGGGGCCACTTCTACCCGGTGGTACCGGTCTGCGCGGCCACCGGGGTAGGGGTGGACGCCCTGCTGGAGGTGCTCACCGCCGGTTTCCCCTCGCCGCTGGAGCACACCCTGCCCGCGGTCACCGGGGTGGACGGCTCCCCCCGGCCGCCGCTGACCTGCGACCCGGAGGGTCCCCTGGTCGCCGAGGTGGTCAAGACCACCATCGACCGGCATGTCGGCCGGGTCTGCGTGGTGCGGGTCTTCTCCGGCACCCTGCGCCCGGACCAGACGGTGCACATCGCCGGGCACGGGCTGGCCGAACGCGGCCACCCCGACCACGACGCCGACGAGCGGGTCGCGCACCTCTACAGCCCGCTGGGCGCCACCCTGCGTGAGGTCGGTGCGGCGGTGGCCGGGGACATCTGCGCGATCACCAAGTCCGGCAGCGCGGAGACCGGGGACACCATCTCCGCCAAGGAGGACCCCCTGCTGATCGCCCCGTGGGAGATGCCGGAGCCGCTGCTGCCGGTGGCGATCGTGGCCCGGACCCGCTCGGATGAGGACGCACTGGCCCGCAACCTGGGCCGCCTGGTGGCCGGCGACCCGACGATGCGGCTGGAACGCAACCCGCAGACCCATCAACTGGTGCTCTGGTGCATGGGCGAGGCGCACGCTGACGTGGTCCTGGACCGGCTGCGCGCCGGCGGGGTGGAGCTGGACACCGAGCCGGTCAAGGTGGCGCTGCGGGAGACCCTGACCGCACCGGCGGCCGGGCACGGCCGGCATGTCAAGCAGTCCGGCGGGCACGGCCAGTACGCGGTCTGCGACATCGAGGTGGAGCCGCTGCCCCGGGGCGCCGGCTTCGAGTTCGTCGACCGGGTGGTCGGC
Organism: Micromonospora sp. NPDC048871; assembly: GCF_043198155.1. NCBI lineage: Bacteria > Bacillati > Actinomycetota > Actinomycetes > Micromonosporales > Micromonosporaceae > Micromonospora > Micromonospora sp. NPDC048871. The sequence goes on from NZ_JBICUM010000006.1 coordinate 168,752, forward strand.
GGGGCGGTCCCGCACAACTACATCCCCTCGGTGGAGAAGGGGGTACGCGCCCAGATGGAACGCGGCCTGCTCGCCGGACACCCCGTGGTGGACCTGCGGGTGACCCTGGTCGACGGCAAGGCGCACAGTGTCGACTCCTCCGACGCGGCCTTCCAGACCGCCGGGGCCCTGGCCCTGCGCGACGCCGCCGGCAAGGGCCGACCGGTGCTGCTGGAGCCGGTCGACGAGGTGACCGTGCGGGTGCCGGACGGCAGCGTGGGCACCGTGCTGGGTGACCTGTCCGGCCGTCGGGGCCGGGTGCTCGGCACGGAACCGGACCCGCAGGCCGAGGGGCGCAGCCTGGTCCGGGCCGAGGTGCCCGCCACGGAGCTGCTGCGCTACGCCGTCGAACTGCGGGCGTTGACCGCCGGGGCGGGCACCTTCCGCCGCCACTTCGTGCGGTACGACCCCATGCCGGAGCACCTGGCGGACCAGGTCCGCAAGGAGCACGCCTGAGGCCGGGTGGCGGGCGTACCCCGGTTAGGGCCGCCCGCCCGAGGGCCGGGCCGAGGGCCGGGACGGTCAGGGGCGGGCGGTGGGGAGCATCGGGCTGGGCCAGTAGGGGCGGTCGGCGGCCCGCAGGGCGGCGGCGCGCAGGGCGGCCAGTCGGTGTTCGACCTCGGCGAAGTGGTCCGGGGTGAGTGGGCCCAGGGTCAGCGCGGCGGCGTTCTCCTCGACCTGGGCCACCGTGCGGCAGCCTGGGATCGGGATGGTCCGGTCGCTGCGGGCCCAGATCCAACCCAGCGCCCCCTGGGCCAGGGTACGGCCGTCGGCGGTCAACGCCTCCCGGACGGCCTGCACCCGGCGCAGCCACTCCGGGGCGGGACGACCACCCCGGAACCACTCCAACCAGCCTGAGGTCATACCCCGGATGTCGTCGTGGGGCAGGATCGAGGCGGGGTGGTACTTGCCGGTGAGCAGCCCCATGCCCAGCGGCCCCCGGTTGACGCTGGCCAGGTCGTACTTCTCGCACAGGTCGAGCAGTTCCGGGGCGTCGCGCAGCACCGACAGGCTGTGCTGCACGGCGGCGGCGTGCGGGGCGTCGCCGAGGGCGGCGGCCCGGTCGGTGCGGTCGGTGCTCCAGCCGTACGCCCGGATCAGGCCCTCGGTGACCAGCTCCTCCAGGGTGCCGATCAGCTCCTGGGCCCGGGCCACCGGCAGGTCGGCCAGGTGCAGTTGATACAGGTCGATCCGGTCGGTGCCCAGCCGCCGCAGCGAGGCCCGTACGGCCCGGTGCAGGTAGGCCGGTGAGGGGTCCGTACCGGTGGCCTGTCGGGTCTGCTCGTCGAAGGTGTAGCCCCACTTGGTGGCGATCACGGCTCCGTCGCGCCGCCGGGCCAGGGCCCGCCCCAGGAGGCGCTCGCCGTGCCCGGCGCCGTAGGTGTCCGCGGTGTCGAACAGGGTCACCCCCAGGTCCAGGGCCCGGCGGATCGCCCGTACCGACTCGGCGTCGTCGACCGCCCCCCAGCCCAGGGGGGTACGCCCCTCCGCCCAGGGACCGGCTATCGCCCAGCAGCCCATGCCCAGGGCGCTGACCCCGATGCCGCTGCGACCCAGCGTCCGTCTCGACTCCGCCACCGGCGCATCGTGCCATCCCCAGGGCGGTGCTGGGCAGATATTCATCACGATCATCCGTACGAGGGACCGGGCCGCACGGATCAATCCGCCGCGGAAAGCACCCGGTTCGGCCACGGCGAGTGGCCGGCGTCGGACATCCGTCTTATGTAGATCTTCTATGGACGGTCCTCTACTCTGCACCTTCACCCGACCGACGCTCTCTTTCTAGCCAGTGAAACGGAGAATCATGGAAGCGAACGAAGGCGACCCGGGCGAACGTGGTGAGGACAAGTCCAATGCCATGGTTCGCTTCTTCCAGGACATGACGGTCAAGGTCGTCCGAGATGGGGTCGGCCCGATCACCGGATCGGTCACCTATGCACAGGACCGGCTCAGCAAGGCCCTCCCGGCCACAGAGGGCTCGATCATCGACTCCGACGGCCAAGCCCTGGACGGTAAGGCGCGGGAAGCAGCAGTCGAGCGGGTGATCGATCGACTGATCATGGAGTCGGTGGCAGCCTCTTCGACGAACGGGTTCGTCACTGGCCTGGGCGGTTTCGTGGCCATGCCCGTCACGATCCCCGCGAACATCGCCGGGTCACTGGTGATCAACGCTCGACTCGTCGGGTCGATCGCGCACCTGCGGGGCTACGACATCTCGGACCCGCACGTCCAGACCATCATCATGCTCACCACGGCAGGCGGGACGCTGGCGAGCAGCCTCCACGGGGTCGGGGTCAAGATCGGAACGAAGCTGACCGCGCAAATGATCAAGGCGATCCCGGTCACTGCCATCCGACAGATCAACGCGCGAGTCGGCTTCGCGCTCCTCGCCAAGTACGGGACGCAGCGGTCCGTGATCACCTTGGCCAAGGGCATCCCGATCGCCGGTGGCCTCGTCGGTGCCGGGGTGGATGCCACCCTGACCGCTCTGGTCGGTAAGGCAGCCAAGGCGAACTTCCCGGCATCCATCTGACGCCACCCCGGTCCTCCGGGGGAGGGCAGTCCGACCAGCGACGGCTGCCGTGCTGACCGCCGGAACCGGAGAGGGCGGAGGGTCCAGGACGGCCGGGCTAGCCCGCTGAGTCGGCCTTGAGCCCGGTCAGGAAACCGGCCCAGGCGGAGGCGTCGAAGGTGAGCATCGGGCCGCTGCGGTCCTTGGTGTCGCGGACATCCACCGCACCGCCACCGAACCGCACCTCGACGCAGTTGGCATTGTTGGAGCTACGGGAGGACTTGAACCAGCCCTCCCCGGAGCTGTACGACGAGGTCACGTCATCTCCTTGGCGATCTGGCGGATCAGGTCGAGCGAGTCTTCCGAGCCTAACGCCCGCTCGCGCGCCTCGGCGAAGGTGACCTGATAGTCGGTGACCCGGGTGGACTGGTCGATGATGTCGATGGAGGTCAGCACCTCCTGCCAGACCAGGTCGGGCAGCCGGGGAGACGGAAACGACAGGATCTGGAAGGAGCCGCCCAGCGCCGGGTGCGCTCCGGCGGCGAAGGGCAGCACGCGGATCTCGAACTGCTCTGGTCGCTCGACCGCCAGCCGCACCAGGTGGTCAAGCTGCTCGCTCATCACGGCCGAGCCGCCGACCTGCTGGCGTAGTGCGCCCTCGCCGAGCAGCGCCGTCATTCGGAGCGGGTTCTCGGTGTGCAGTCGCGCCTGCCTGGCCATCCGCGCCGTCACCCGCCGCTCCACCTCGGTCAGGCGGATGGTCGTCGTCCCTCCGGCGATGACCGCTCGGGCGTACTGCTCGGTCTGCAACAGGCCGTGCACCAGCTCGTTGTCGTAGAAGCGGATGTGCTCGGCACCGGCCTCGTAGCCGAGGAAGCGGATGAACTCGGCCGGAAAGAGCTGGCCGTACTCGTGCCACCACGCGCGTCGACTGGCGCCCAGGCGCAGCTCCTCCAGCTCGGCCGCCTCCTCCGGCTCCAGTTCGTAGACCTCGATGATCCGAGCGAGGCGGGAGGCAGGGAGCTTCACCCGTCCCGACTCCACTCCCGAGACGTACGCCTGGATGATGCCGATGGCGCGACCAGCCGCCGCTGCGGTCAGACCGACCTCCTCGCGGCGCTGGCGTAGCCGCATTCCCAGCTCCCACGCCTGCACGACCGGCGACTGTCCTGGCTGGACCGGCGACTGACGCACACCCGAGGGCCTTGCGGACGGCACGGACATCTACGACCTCCCACTCCGACGAGGATGGCTCCCAGTATTCTCGTCGTGACACTTGATATCAAGCTTTGTCAGGTGCATCCTCATCTAAGTTTCGGACAACGAGTGGGAGGAGGCGGCATGTCGAGTGCGGTCATGTGGATATCCCGGGAGCCGGAGGTGCGGTACGCCCTGTCGCTCTGCCGGGTGGTCGACCCGGGCACCCGCGACGAGCGGTACGACCTGCTCGGAATCATCCAGGTGCCGGCCGGTGAGCGTGATCCCGACACGCTGCGCGACCAGCTCCGGCGGTGGGCGCTGGCCACCCTGGCGACCGGCGGCTACGGCTTCGGGCGCTACTACGCGAGCTACTCCACCCTCGACGAGGACGACGAACCCCACAGATCCATCGCGGACGACGACATCAACTGGTCCGGCACCCAACTCCTGGTCCCCGCCGAACCACCGACTGATGACTGAGCCGTCGATGACAGCGACGATCGAGCGGGCCGCCCTGGTGGCCCTCCTCCGCCGTCCCCAGGCTCGCTGGTCGGAGACGGCCCTGGACATCCAGGAGAACGGCAGCGCCAAGGCCGTCCTCGACCGCACAGTCGGCCAATCTGACACCCTCTTCCCAGACACGGATTCGACGGCCAAACTGGTCGACGCTGCCGCCGCCGAGATCGCCGACTGGCAGCGGGAAGGGGCGTCCACGCCTTCTTCGACGCCACCTATCCCGCCCAACTGCTCGGCATCCGTGAGATGCCACCACTCCTGTTCAGCCGAGGCGACCTACGGGTCTATGACCGGGCGGTCGCCGTCGTCGGCAGCCGCAAGGCAAGCAGGGACGGACTACGCATCGCCCAAGCGGTCGCCACCACCCTGGCGGGACGTGGGGTGACCGTGGTCAGCGGGCTCGCCGCCGGCATCGACACTGCCGCACACACCGCCGCCCTGGAGGCGGGAGGACGCACCGTCGCCGTCATCGGCACCGGAATCCGCCGGCACTACCCCGCAGACAACCAACGCCTCCAGGACCACATCGCCGACGTCGGGTTGGTGATCTCCCAGTTCTGGCCCGATGCCCCGCCGAGCCGCCAGAGTTTCCCCATGCGCAACGCCGTCATGAGCGGATATGCAGTCGCCACTGTTGTCGTTGAGGCAGGCGAGACCAGCGGAGCGCGCATTCAGGCCCGACTCGCCCTCCAGCACGGCCGCCCCGTGGTTCTCACGAATCAGGTCATGCAGTGCGACTGGGCCAAGGCGTTCGCCGAAAAGCCCGGTGTCTACGTCGTCCACGGCACAGCGCAGTTGTTGGAAGCCGTCGATGACATCCTCAATGACCAACCCACCGAAGCTGGCCTGGAGAACTTCCCTGACTTCGCACTCCACTGACCATCGCTGGACCATCATCCGCCGATACGTCGAAGTTCAGCGCGGCTACCTACGCAATCCGCTGCCGGCGTACCCCTGATCTGTCCCACGTGCCGCGGTCTTCGGTGTGAGCGCACCGGTCCGCTGGCGCGGCTCACCTGAACCGCTTCACCGTGCGATACGGCCTGCTCAGCTGGGCCAGGCGCGCAGGAGCAGGTCGCGGGTGTCACCGAGCAACTGCGGCAGGACCTTGGTGCGGCCGATCACCGGCATGAAGTTGGCGTCGCCGCCCCATCGGGGCACGACGTGCTGGTGCAGGTGGGCGGCGATGCCCGCGCCGGCCACCCCGCCCTGGTTCATCCCCAGGTTGAAGCCGTGGGCGTTGCTGACCTTGCGGATCACCCGCATGGCGGTCTGGGTGAAGGAGGCCAACTCGGTGGTCTCCGGCCCGTCCAGGTCGGTGTAGTCGGCCACGTGCCGGTAGGGGCAGACCAGCAGGTGGCCCGGGTTGTACGGGTACAGGTTGAGCACCACGAAGACGTGCTCCCCCCGGGCCACCACCAGGCTCTCCTCCTGGGTTCGGCCGGGGGCCAGGCAGAAGGGGCAGCCGGAGGGCTTCTCGTAGCCCCCCTCGGGCCGGTCCTCACCGGAGATGTAGGTCATCCGGTGGGGGGTCCAGAGCCGGTCCAGCCCGTCTGCCATGTCCCTGTCGGTGTGCTGCTCGTCCGCCCCAGTCACACGGCGATCCTACGTACCGCGTGGGGGCGGTCCGCCACCCGCACCGTGCGGTATCCGGTGACCGCGGCCGGCGATGAGGTCCGTTCGCAGATGGAAACCAGGATTTATTGACGATTACATCGACATCGGTAAAACTTTCAGTCCCCTCACCTCGAAGATCGTCGATTTGGAGTGGCTGTGGAACGACGTACCGTCCGGCACCGTCTGGGGCGTGCCCTCACCGCCTGCGTACTGGCCGCGCTGGCCAGCCTGGCGGCGGTGGCCGCCACCGGCACCCCCGCCCAGGCCGACGCCTGCTACACCTGGGGTCGAGCCCTCTCCTCCGGCATGACCGGGGAGGACGTACGCCAGTTGCAGATCCGGGTCTCCGGCTACCCCGGCTACGGCGCGGTGCTCACCCTGGACGGGGCGTACGGTCCCGCCACCCGGTCGGCGGTGATCCGCTTCCAGCAGGCCTACGGCCTGGCCGCCGACGGGGTGGCCGGTGCGCAGACCTTCAACCAGATCTACGCCCTGCAGGACCCGGACTGCACCCCGGTCAGCTTCAGCTACGCCGAGTGGAACCGGTGCAACAGCGACTGGTCCGGCGGCGCGGTCCCGGCCAGCACGGCACGGTTCAACGCCCTGGTCTCGATGTGGAAGCTCCAGGCGATGCGCCGGGCCATGGGCAACGCCCCGCTCTACTTGAGCAGCGGATTCCGCAGCTACTCCTGCAACAGCGCGGTCGGCGGCGCCGGCAACAGCCGACACCTCTACGGCGACGGGATCGACCTGGTCGGGTCGCACTCCTTCTGCGCGCTGGCCCAGCAGGCCCGCAACCACGGGTTCACCAACATCCTCGGCCCGGGATACCCCGGACACAACGACCACACCCACCTGGGCACCTCGCCCAGCCGGTCCTGGTCGGCACCGAGCTGCGGGATCTGAGGCACCCATGCGACGGCGGCCCCACCGAACGGGGGGCCGCCGTCGCGGCGGGTCAGGCGGCCGAGGGGCCGATGTTGGTGCGGGACTTGACCACGTCCAGGACGTGGGTCACCGCCTCGGTCAACGGCACCCCGTTGCGCTGCGAGCCGTCCCGGTAGCGGAAGGAGACCGTGCCGGCGGCCACGTCGTCGTCCCCGGCGATCACCATGAAGGGGATCTTCTGCTGCTGGGCGGTACGGATCTTCTTCTGCATCCGGTCGTCACCGGAGTCCACCTGGGCCCGGATGCCCTCGGCGCGCAGCGCGGCGACGAAGCCGTGCAGGTAGTCCGCGTGGTCGTCCCGGATCGGGATGCCGACCACCTGCACCGGGGCCAGCCAGGCCGGGAAGGCACCGGCGTAGTGCTCGGTGAGCACCCCGAAGAACCGCTCGATCGACCCGAACAGGGCCCGGTGGATCATCACCGGCCGCTGCCGGGTGCCGTCCGCGGCCTGGTACTCCAGACCGAAGCGCTCCGGCAGGTTGAAGTCGACCTGGATGGTGGACATCTGCCAGGTCCGGCCGATGGCGTCCTTGACCTGCACGGAGATCTTCGGGCCGTAGAAGGCCGCTCCGCCCGGGTCCGGCACCAGGGCCAGCCCGGACTCCTCGGCCGCCGAGCGCAGGGCCTCGGTGGCCCGCTCCCAGTTCTCGTCCGTGCCGACCGACTTCTCCGGGTTACGGGTGGACAGCTCCAGGTAGAAGTCGTCCAGGCCGTAGTCGCGCAGCAGTTCCAGCACGAAGGCCAGCAGCGACTTCAGCTCGCCGGCCATCTGCTCCTGGGTGCAGAAGATGTGCGCGTCGTCCTGGGTCAGGCCGCGTACCCGGGTCAGGCCGTGCACCACCCCGGACTTCTCGTACCGGTAGACCGTGCCGAACTCGAACATCCGCAGCGGCAGTTCCCGGTAGGAACGCCCCCGGGAGCGGAAGATCAGGTTGTGCATCGGGCAGTTCATCGGCTTGAGGTAGTAGCTGGCCCCCTCCACCTCCATGGGGGGGAACATGCCGTCGGCGTACCAGTCCAGGTGCCCGGAGACCTCGTACAGGTGGCCCTTGGTGATGTGCGGGGTGTTGACGAACTCGTACCCGGCCTGCTCGTGCTTGAGCCGCGAGTAGTTCTCCATCTCCCGACGGATGATGCCGCCCTTGGGGTGGAAGACCGCCAGGCCGGAGCCCAGCTCGTCCGGGAAGCTGAACAGGTCCAGGTCCGCGCCGAGCTTGCGGTGGTCGCGCCGGGCGGCCTCCTCCAGCAGCTTCAGGTACGCCTTCAGCTCGTCGCGGGTCGGCCAGGCGGTGCCGTACACCCGCTGCAACTGCGGATTCTTCTCACTGCCCCGCCAGTACGCGGCGGCCGAACGCATCAGCTTGAACGCACCGATCAGCCGGGTGTTCGGCAGGTGCGGGCCCCGGCACAGGTCCGACCAGCAGACCTTGTCCTCGGTGGCGGCCAGGTTGTCGTAGATGGTCAGCTCGCCGCCGCCGACCTCCATCACCTCGGAGGAGTCCAGCCCCTCACCCTTGACGTCGATCAGTTCCAGCTTGAACGGCTCGGCGGCCAGCTCGGTCTTGGCCTCGTCCAGACTGTCGAACCGGCGCCGCCGGAACCGCTGCCCGGACTTGATGATCTCCTGCATCCGCTTCTCGAGCTTGGCCAGGTCGTCCGGCTGGAACGGCTTGTCGACCGAGAAGTCGTAGTAGAAGCCGTTGTCGATCGGCGGGCCGATGCCGAGCTTGGCCTCCGGGAAGATGTCCTGCACCGCCTGGGCGAGGACGTGCGCGGTCGAGTGCCGCAGCACGTTCAGCCCGTCCGGGGAGTTGAGGGCGACCGGCTCGACGACGGTGTCCTCGGCCGGGCTCCAGTCCAGGTCGCGCAGCATCCCCTGCGGGTCGCGGACCACCACGATCGCCTTCGGGCCACTGGTGGGCAGTTCGGCGGCGGCCACCGCGTCGGCCGCCGTCGTCCCGGCGGCGACGACGACGGGGTCGGCCACGGCGGGGGTACGGGGTGCGGACACGGGAGACTCCTCGCAGCAGATGTGACGGTAGGTGCCGATCTCGGCTCCCTGTGATGCTATCGGTCGCCCCGCAGGCGAGCGCCGCCGATACCGGCCGGGGCCCGTTGCCCCGGCCGGAACCGGGGCCGGCCGTCGTTGAACCTTTCCGGCCCGGCATCCGAACTACCTGGTGTGACCGGAGTCGGTTCCGGTCCTGGGACAGGGATGGGGACCCGGATGGCGAGGACCTGCGGTGGGAGCCGTCGACGCCGGGGCGGGCCGGTCGCCGTACTGGTCACCGCCCTGGTGCTGCTCTGGCCGACGGCGGCCTGGGCCGACGGGGTGAGCTTCACCCCGACCGAGGCTCAGCAGGGCAACTCCGTGAAGATGGAGTTCACCGTGCCGGACGAACGGCCGGGGGTGCGTACCGAGCGCATCGAGATCCGGATGCCGGTGGACCCGCCGATCGCGGAGGTCTATCCGCTGTCGGTGCCCGGCTGGGCCCCGACCATCACCCCCCGCAGGCTCCAGGTGCCGGTGGTCGGCCTGCACGGCCCGCCCACCGATGTCGTCACGGCCGCCCTGACCTGGACCCGGGCCCCCGGTCCGGCGGAGGCCGGCCCGGCCCGGCTGGCCTTCTCGATGGCTCCCCTGCCCCAGGCCGAGCAGGTGACCTTCGAGCTGATCCAGACGTACGCCGACGGGCTCCAGGTGCACTGGGGTGCCGGGCCCGGTCAGCGTCCGCTGCCGCCGCTGACCCTGACCCCGGGCGACCCGGCCTACCCCGCGCACGGTGGACACGGTGCCGCCCCGACCGCAGGGTCGGCCGCCCCGGGCGACACCGGTCCGAACGCCAACAGTCTGCTCGCCGCCGGCCTGGTCGCCGGTCTGGGTGGCGGCGCGGTGGTGGGCTGGCTGATCAGCCGGCGCCGTCGCGGCGACACCATCGACCGCTCGGTGCTCTCCGAGGACCCGGCGGCACCGGCCGCCGGGCGGGAGCAGCCGGCCCGCGCCGGGCGCTGAGCCGATCCGGGTCAGTCGACCCAGTCGGGTAGCGGTTCGCGGGCCGCCAGCCAGTCGGCGGGAACCCCGCCGGGGGTACCGACGGAGGTGTATCCGGCCACCACCCCGCCGACGATGGCGGCCGTGGTGTCCACGTCCCCGCCCGCCTCGACACAGGCCCGTACCGCCGAGGGGTAGTCCGCCAGGTGGGTGGCGGCCACCCAGAGGGTGAAGGCCACGGTGTCCTGCGCGGTGACCCGGGCACCGTTGCCGAGGGCCGCCACGACCTCGGCCAGGGGACGGCCGAGCAGCCCACCCGCCCGGCGTACCCCCTGGTGCACCTCGGTCGCCGGGTCCAGGGCGGCGGCCACCGCGGCCAGCAGCCGGGCCGGGGCGGGGCGGTCCCCGTCCAGGCGGGCCCGGGCGGCCAACGAGGCGGCCACCGCCACCGCCACCGCACCGGCGATGCCCTCCGGGTGGGCGTGGGTCACCTCGGCGGAGGCCCGCGCCTGGGCGGCGGCCCGGTGGGTGGAGTCGGCGAACCAGGCCCCCAGGGGGGCTACCCGCATCGCCGCGCCGTTGCCGCAGGAGCCCTGCCCGTCGAAGGCGGAGGCGGCGGCGACCGGCCAGGGGGTGCCGGTACGGATCAACCGCAGGATGCGCACCGCACCCGGGCCGTAACCCCGGTACGGTTCGCACCGCTGGGCGAAGTCGACCGCCAGGGTGTCCCGGTCGATGGTGCCGGCCTGGGCCAGTGCCGTCAGTACCGAGCAGGCCATCTCGGTGTCGTCGGTCCACTGCCAGGGCGGCGGCGGGAGCAGACCGGCCGCCAGGTCCCCGGGGGCCCGGCCGGGTACGAAGAACTGGGAGCCCAGGGCGTCGCCGACCGACAGGCCGGCGAGACTGTCCCGGGCCAGCATCAGTCGGGTGTCCGGGTAGAGGGTGAAGGTCATCGTTGGACCAGCTTGGCGGGTTCCGGGGTGGGCCGCAACAACGCCCGGTGCGTCGCGCCGAGTACCGTGCTGGGGTGGCCACCGTCCTCCTGGTCGAAGACGATCACGTCGTACGCGGCGCGATGCTTCGTTCCCTCACCGATCGGGGCCACGCGGTGCACGCGGTGGGCACCGCCCTGGACGCCCTGCGTCGGGTCGCCGCGGAGGCACCTGACCTCGTCGTGCTGGATCTGGGGCTGCCGGATCTGGACGGCTCGGACGCCCTGCGGATGTTGCGCGGCATCACGGACGTGCCGGTCATCATCGCCACCGCCCGCGACGACGAGCAGTCCGTGGTGCGGCTGTTGCGCGCCGGGGCGGACGACTACATGGTCAAGCCCTTCACCGGGGCCCACCTGGACGCCCGGATCACCAGCGTGCTGCGCCGGGTGGGGCGGGCCAGTCGGGCGGAGCAGCCGGTGGTGCTGACCGTCGGTGGCCTGCGGGTTGACCTCGGCGAACGCAGCGCGCAGCTGGACGGGGTGGCCCTGGCGCTGACCCGAAAGGAATTCGACCTGCTGGCGTATCTCGCCGCCCGCCCGGGCCGGGTAGTGTCCCGGCGGGAGCTCTTGGAGGAGGTATGGCGGCAGCCATCGGTCGGCGAGGATCAGACAATCGACGTTCACCTGTACTGGCTACGGCGCAAAATGGGCGAGTCCGCGGCGAGACCGCGCTACCTGCGCACCGTGCGGGGGGTGGGCTTTCGGCTGGTCACCCCGGACTGAGGCGGTCGCTGGCCCTGCTGACGGCCGGGATGGGGGCCCTGCTGGCGCTGACCTTCCTGGTGCCGCTGGGGCTGACCCTGGGCGCACAGGCCCGGGAGGAGGCGATCGCCGACGCGGCCCGACGCAGCGCCCTGGTGACCGGGGCCCTGGCGGTGAGCACCAAGCCCGAGGTGGTGGCCCGGGCGATCGACGCCAGTGGCGACGATCCGGCGACCCGCCCGGTCGTGCACGGCCTGGAAGACGTCCCCTCGGCCGGACGCGCCGAGGCCGGGCAGTTGGCGCAGGCCCGCTCCGAGCGGCGGTCCCTGGTGCTGGAGGTCGACGGGGGCGTGCTGCGGCTGGATCCGGTGGTGCTGGCCGACCGTACCGCCGTGGTGGAGGTCTTCGTCTCCGACTCCGCCCTGGACGAGGGCGCCGGCAACCGGTGGCTGCTGCTGGCCGGGGTGGCCGTGGCCCTGGTGGGCGCCGCCGTGCTGGTGGTGGACCGGGTGGCCGTCCGGGCGGTGGACGCCACCCGGGATCTGGTCAAGGCGGCCCTGGCGGTGAGCGACGGCGACCTGGGGGTACGGGTCGAACCCAGCGGCCCCCGGGAGCTGGCCGAGGCGGGCCACGCCTTCAACCGGATGGCGGAGCGTTTCGTCGCGGCCCGCACGGAGGAACGGGAACTCGTGGCGGATCTGTCGCACCGGCTGCGTACCCCCCTGACGGTGTTGCGCCTGGATGCCGAGGCCCTGGAGTCCGACGACACCAGCGTGGGATCGTTCAGCCAGGCGGAGCTGGATCACCGGCGGGGGATCCGGCGGATCCGGCAGGCGATCGTCACCCTGGAGGGTGAGATCGACACCCTGATCAAGACCACCCGCAAGGCGGTGGCCACCGAGGCCGGTCCGGCCATGTGTGATGTGAGCGAGGTGGTCCGGGAGCGGATGGTCTTCTGGGCCGCCCTGGCCGGTGACCAGAACCGCCCATACCGGGTGATCGGGGCCCAGTTGCGGATCCCCGCGCCGGTGCCCCGGGCGGAGCTGGCCGCCGCCCTGGACGCGGTGATCGGCAACGTGTTCCGCTACACCCCGCAGGGCACCGCCTTCGAGGTGGCGGTCTCCCGGCGCGACGGGTACGTGGCCATCCGGATCGATGACGCCGGGCCGGGCATCCCCGATGCGGACCGGGCCCTGCGCCGGGGTGCCAGCGACCAGGGTTCCACCGGTCTGGGGTTGGACATCGCCAAGCGGGTGGCCTTGCAGGCCAACGGTTCGGTGAGCATCGACCGGGCGCGGCTGGGCGGGGCCAGCGTGGTGATGCTGCTGGCCGACCCGGAGGCGACCCCCCGGCAGGTCAGCCGGTTCGGCCTGGTGGGCCGGATGGCCCGGGAGCAGAAGAGCAGTGGACGCCGGTGGCCCCGACAGCGTCCTACGGACAGCTGAATCGCCCGGAAGATCCGGGGATGACCGTTCGGGTTGTGCCCCGGCGCAAGTCTTCCTTAGATCCGGATTAATCCCCACCCGGCACCGGCCGAGCACTGTCAGGATTCGGTGCGAAACCAGCAGTTCCCCGGCCTTCCGCTCCCAGCGCATCGGCCGGTGGAGCCGTGCGCGCGGCGGGAGACACGGTCCCCCCACATACCTTTCTTCCGCCGCGCGCCTCTAGATCGGCTCGGGAACCTCAGGCCGACGCGGCGGCCAGGTAGGCGTCGATCTCCTCGAGGATCCGCCGCTTGCCGGTCTCGTCCAGGAAGGACGCGGTCACCGCGTTGCGGGCCAACTGCGCCACCTGCGCCGGACCGGCCTCCAGCAGGCGGGCCGCCACGGCGTACTCGTCGTTGAGGGTGGTGCCGAACATCGGCGGGTCGTCGGAGTTGATGGTCACCAGCAGCCCGGCCTCGACCAGCCGGGGCAGGGGGTGCTCCTCGATGCGCGGCACCGCCCGGGTCCGCACGTTGGAGGTCGGGCACACCTCCATCGGGATCTGCCGCTCGGCCAGGTGTTCCAGCAGCTTGGGGTCTCCGGCGGCGGAGATGCCGTGCCCGATCCGCTCGGCCCCCAGCTCGCGCAGGGCGTCCCAGACGGTCTGCGGGCCGGTGGTCTCCCCGGCGTGCGGCACCGACCGCAGCCCGGCCGCCCGGGCCTGGTCGAAGTAGGGCTTGAACTGCGGGCGGGGCACCCCGATCTCCGGCCCGCCCAGACCGAAGCTGACCAGCCCCTCCGGTCGCTGCTCCAGACAGATCCGCAGGGTCTCCTCGGCGGCGGCCAGGCCTGCCTCCCCCGGGATGTCGAAGCACCAGCGCAGCTCGATGCCGAAGTCGGCGGCGGCCCGCTTGCGGGCGTCCTCGATGGCCTCGCAGAAGGCCTCAGCGGGGATGCCCCGGTGCACGTGCGAGTACGGGGTCACCGTCAGCTCGGCGTAGCGGACCTGCTGGCGGGCCAACTCCCGGGCCACCTCGTGGGTGAGGATCCAGACGTCCTCCTGGTCGCGGATCAGATCCACGACGCTGAGGTACAGCTCGATGAAGTGTGCGAAGTCGCGGAACACGAAGTAGTCCGCCAGCAGTTGCGGATCCGCCGGGACCGGGGTGCGTCCCTCGTGCCGGGCGGCCAGCTCGGCCACGATCCGGGGTAGGGCGGAGCCGACGTGGTGCACGTGCAGCTCCACCTTGGGCAGTCCGGCGATGAAGGTAGGCAGATCGGTCACAGACTCTCCTGGGCGCTGGCGCCGGTCCGGGCGACGACGAAGATCCGGCGGAACGGGAAGTACACCTGCCCCTGCCGCACCGGGTACGCCTCGGTCAGGCGTACTCCCAGGGCGGCCCGGAAGGCCGACCAGCGGGCGGGGTCCAGCGCGGCCCGGACCGGGCGCAGGGCGGTGCCCTCCATCCAGGTCAACACCGGATGGTCCGCGTCGGGCGGGGCCGCCAGCAGGTGCACATAGACAGTCTCCCAGGCGTCCACCGCACAGTCGGCGGCGACCAGCGACTCGGAGACCGGCTCGGCGGGCGGCCACGGGAGCAGGTCGGCCTGCCAGGCCGACAGACCTTCGGGCCCACATCCCGACCTCCCAAAAATACAAACCGTACGTACGTATTGCTAGATTACGGCCCGACCCGGCCGGAGGCAACCGCGGCCACTAGGCTCCCCCCATGGAGCAACGCACCTTCCCCCGACTCGGCCGGCAGGCCGGCGTGGTGGGCCTGGGCGCCTGGCAGCTCGGCGCCGACTGGGGCACGGTCAGCGAGGACGACGCGATGCAGGTGCTCAGCGCCGCCGTCGAGGCCGGGGTCACCTTCCTGGACACCGCGGACGTGTACGGCGACGGACGCAGCGAGCAGCTGATCGGGCGGTTCCGCGCCGCCCACCCGGAGGCCGCACTGACGGTGGCCACCAAGATGGGCCGCCGGGTACCGCAGGCCCCCGAGGCGTACACCCTGGACAATTTCCGGGCCTGGACCGACCGGTCCCGGGCGAACCTCGGAATGGACACTCTGGATCTGGTGCAGTTGCACTGCCCCCCGACGGTGGTATTCGCCGACGACGCGGTCTTCGACGCCCTGGACACCCTGGTCGAGGAGAAGCGCATCGCCGGGTACGGGGTCAGTGTGGAGACCTGCGAGGAGGCCCTGACCGCGATCGCCCGACCCGGGGTGGCCAGCGTCCAGATCATCCTCAACGCGCTGCGCCACAAGCCGATCGAGCGGGTGCTGCCGGCCGCCGCCAGCGCCGGGGTCGGCATCATCGCCCGCGTTCCGCTGGCCAGTGGGCTGCTCTCCGGCCGCTACGACGAGCACACCACCTTCGCCGCGGACGACCACCGGTCTTTCAACCGGCACGGGGAGGCCTTCGATGTCGGGGAGACCTTCTCCGGTGTCGACTTCGCCACCGGCCTGGCCGCCGTACGCCGGCTGGCCCCCCTGGTCGGCGACGACCGGACGATGGCCCAGTTCGCCCTGCGCTGGGTGCTCGACCAGCCGGGGGTCACCGTGGTCATCCCGGGGGCCCGGGACGGGGCACAGGCCCGCGCCAATGTCGCCGCAGCCGGTCAGCCGCCACTGTCGACATCGGAACTGGCCGAGGTGACCTCGGTCTACGACGAGCTGATCCGACCGCAGGTGCATCACCGATGGTGAACGAACCGGCCGGCGGGGTCACCGACCGGCCCGAGGACAAACAGGTCGTGATGAGCGGCTGGTTCCGGCTGACCCTCGGCCTGCTGGGGGTGGTCCTTGGCGCGGCCTGCACGGTGCAGGGGCTGGGCTATGTCGAGGGCAGTGTGATGGCCGGCCAGCGGATCTGGGCCGTGATCGGCCCGGTGCTGATGGTGGCCGGCCTGGTCCTGCTCTGGCTGGGGGTACGGGCCCGCAACCGCCGCTGACCCCGTACCGGACCTCAGGGTCCGGTACCGGATGCGGCCGGCACGGTCGGAGGTGGATTCGCCCCGGGCCAAGCACGAAAGGGCCCCGCGCACGGGAAAGCCCCGCGTCCGGTAGGAACGCGGGGCTTCACACCGATGTCTGGGGCGGCCTCGCCACTGGCCGGCAGCCGCCGACCGGTGTTGTCAGAGGGGGCGGACCTGCTCGGCCTGCGGACCCTTCTGGCCCTGGGCGATCTCGAACTCCACCCGCTGGTTCTCCTCCAGCGAGCGGTAGCCGCTGGTCTGGATGGCCGAGAAGTGGACGAACACGTCAGCACCCCCGCCATCGACGGTGATGAAGCCGAAGCCCTTGTCTGCGTTGAACCACTTCACGGTTCCCTGCGCCATCTGTATCTCCTTCTAAAACTGGCGGCCAAGCACGCCGGTGCGGCCGGTTGGCCGTTTTCGAGCAGCGGCGCCTGAGGCGGCCCCCGGTGAAGGAGACTTCTCTCAACCCACGCCATCTCTCAACAGCGTGGAATAGCAAACCACGTACGCAAAAACTCTGCACAGCCTACCGGACGAAATTCTCCGACATGTGACCTGACGGATAGGTCAGGCCCACTAGGTGGTGGCCGCGCATGAGTCGAAGGGCCCCTTACCGGGCGGGTCTAATCGGGCCAACTGCCGGTCAACCGGCGTACCCCGACGGCTCCACCCCGGTCCACAGCGGCCCGTACCACCGAGAAGATGGCACCCTGCAAGGCGGCGGCGGCCAGGATCTCGGCCCACCGGCGGTCCTCGTCGGTGGGGTTGGGCGCCTCACCGTCCCCGGCGGTCATCTTCCACACCTGACGGAAGATGACGCCGGCGAGGGCACCGGCGGCCAGCCCCATCAGCACGCCGACCGGTCGGTAGGCCGCCTTGCCGATTGTGTTGCTCATCCACGCCTCCCCTGGATGATGGCCAGAATCACTGCGGCGACGACCGCCCCGGCGGCCAGCGCCAGGAAGGGCGCTGGACCACTGCGGGCGCTGCCTGTGGTGGCGTCGCGCCGCATCCCGGTCTGCGCGCGCATCCGCGCCACCGTCACCGCGGCCTGGTCCCGTACCCGTTCCCGGGTCTGGTCCGCAGAGGACTTCAGCCGCTTCTTGATGTCCGCCTTGGCGGCCAGCGCCTCCATCGTCTCGCCCAGCTCGACCCGGGTGCGCTGGATCTCCTCCCGCAGCGCCTCGGTGTCACCGCTGCCGTTGCGTGTCATGCCCGCCCCCTGTCCCGGACGGCGGCGCTGACCACGTCGACGTCGGCGCGCAGGCTGCGCACGGTGGCCTGCGGCACCGGCGGCACCGCCCGACGAAGCTCCCGTCGTCCGATCAGGGCGAGCACCCCGGCGATCGGGAACATGACCACCCCCACGATCAGGGCGGCGGCCCACGCCGGCAGCACCAGGGCCAGCAGCAGGATCGCGGTGGTGATCAGCGCGGTGAGACCGAAGAACGCGAAGACCCCGCCCCCGGCCAGCAGACCGACCCCGATGCCGGCCCGCTTGCCCTTCTCCGTCACCTCGGCGCGGGCCAGCGTCAGTTCGTCGCGTACCAGGCGGGAGACCTGCTCGGCCGCCCGCTGGACCAACTCGGCGGTGGACGGTTCGCCCCCACTGTGGGGCGTCCGCCCATTGTGGGATGTCCTCCCGTTGTGGGATGCCCGGATGTTCGCCACGTCGGCCATGCTGTCCCCCTCTCGTTCATCTTCGCGCTGTATGCCCGAACTCGGCGCCGGTCAATCCTGCCTGCGGATGGTCGACTTTCCGCCCGGCGGCAGGCACCGAGAGATGGGACAGAAGCGTCCCGCAGCAGGTCCCCGGAAAACCCGGCGACAAACCCGGCCTCCGGTGGTTTCCCTCCGGATCAGGGCGGTTTCTCTGCCCCGAGCAGCCGGGGACCCAGCGGCGCGGCCCGGCCGGGCGGGGGGTCAGTGGCGGGCCTGTGCGGGCTCCTCCGGGCCGACGAAGGCCTCGCTGCGGGCCTCGCCGTCGTCACTGCCGCCGAACAGGCGCGCGTCGTCCGGCACCTCGGCGTGCCGGCGGGGCGCCCGTGCGGGTCGTACCCACTGCCAGGGCAGGGTGCCGGCACCGTCGCCGACCTCGGCGCGCAGCCGGGGCATCGCGGTGGGCCGGTGGTCGCGTACCCACGCCACCAGGTGTTCCCGGACCAGACAGCGCAGGTCCCACAGGGCCCCGGCGCTGCCGGCGCTCACCAACGCCCGAATCTTGATCATGCCGCCGGTGGCGTCCGTCACCTGGAGTACGCAGACCCGGCCGTCCCACAGCTCGGTGCCCTCCACCAGGCGACGCAACTCCTCCCGCATGGCCTGCACCGGGACCGACCAGTCGACCTCGAACTCGGCCGTGCCCAGCACGGCGGCCTCGGTCCGGGTCCAGTTCTGGAAGGGGGTGCTGATGAAGTAGGAGGTGGGCAGGATCAGCCGCCGGTCGTCCCAGATCTGCACGACCACGTAGGTGAGGGTCAGCTCCTCGATGCGACCCCACTCCCCCTCGACCACCACCACATCGTCCAGCCGGACTGCGTCGCTGAAGGCCAGTTGCAGCCCGGCGAAGAGGTTGCCGAGCAGACTCTGGGCGGCCAGGGCGGCGACGATACCGACCACACCGGCGCTGGTCAGGACCCCGGCGCCGATGCCGCGTACGGCCGGGAAGGTCATCAGCATCACGCCGACCGTGAGGATCACGATCACCACGATGGTGACCCGGCGGAGCATCACCACCTGGGTACGCACCCGGCGGGCCTGGCGGTTGTCCGGCACGTCTACCCGGAACCGGGCCAGGGCGGTGTCCTCGACCACCACCAGCAGGGAGGTGACCAGCCAGGCGGTGGCGGCGATGACCGCGAGCACCAGCAGATGCAGCAGCACCTGACGCCAGGCGGTGCCGACGGCGTACCCGGTGCTGAACCGGATGGCGAACTGCACCGCCAACACGGTCGCGGCCACCTGGGCGGCCCGGTGGGCGTGCTCGGCCAACTCGGTCAGCAGCACCGAACGGCGGCCCCACCGTTTGATCAGCCGATGCACCACCTCCACGACGACGACGGCGATCGCCGCCGCAGCGAGCGCGGCGACGACCGTAACCAGGTAGCTGTGCACGTGTTGCTCCTCCTCCGAGCCGACGGCAAGATCCGCACAAAGGGGCTATCGTGCCTCGGATCGCCGCCGCCGGCCACCGCTGGGAGGCGGTGGCCGGCCGGAGGATCAGACCTTGCGGTAGCGGGACTGGAGGAAGCAGTAGACGCCGAAGGCGGCGATACCCAGGCCGATCAGGAGCAGCAGAATGGTGCCGAAGGGCTGGTCACGCAGGGTACGCAGAGCGGCGTCGAGCCCTCGGGCCTTCTCCGGGTCGTAGTTGACCGCGGCCAGCACGACCAGCAGACCGGTGACCGCGAAGGCGCTGCCTCGGGAGATGTAGCCGGCCATGCCGAGACGGCGGGCGAGCTGGGTGGTCCGGCCGTTCATCTCGCCGGTCTTGAGCCGCTTCATGAACTTCTTCTTGGCCCCGTAGATGACCATGCCGACACCGATCCCGGCGAGGACCAGGCCGGCCAGGCCGACCAGCCAGCGGCCACCGGTGGACTCCATCATCCGGGCGGTGAGCTCCTCCTGCTGGGAGGCGCTGTCGGAGTTGGCGTTGGAGAAGACCTTCCAGGCCGTCCAGGCCAGCCAGAGATAGATGACCGTCCGGGCGGCGGAGACGACCCGCTCCTTGGTCCGGTCGTTGCCCTGGGCGGCGTGGTGCCCGACGGCCGCCTCCAGGGCCTGCCAGATCGCCATGGCCAGCATCCCGACGGCGATCGCGACTACAAGGAACTTGCCCATGGGTTGCGCCGCGAGGGTACGCAGCGCGCCGGACTGGTCGCCGTCGTCGGCAGACTTGCCGAACGCGAGCTGGAGGACCAGCCAGCCGAACAACAGGTGGACGATCCCGTAGCCGATGAAACCGGCCCGGGCGAGGAGTTCCAGCCACCGGCTGTCGGCCGTACGGGCGGCGGTGGCTTCGGCATTCCGGGTGAGAGACATGGGCTCTCAATCACCGGACGCGAAGATTTCCAAACGTGGCGCCGCCGCCCGTGGTGACCGTCAGCTCGGGTTGCGGGAGATTCGCACCGCGACCTGGGAATCGGTGACGCTGTCCAGGGTGACCGCGAGACCACCGACCTCGGTGGCCTGCTGGCCGACGGTGAGGGTCAACTGTTCACCGGCGATGTCGAGGGTGACCTGGTCGTTCTGGACGCCGACCAGCTTGGCCTCGACACCGAGAATGTTGGCGTTGGCCTCGACCCCACGGTCGAAGGTCACCGTGCAGGCGTCCAGTCCGCAGTCGGTGCTGGCCCCTTCGGAGCTGCAACCGGCCAGCAGGGCGGCGCCCAGGGCCAGCCCGGCCAGCAGGCCGGCGAGCCTACGGGGGGAGGTGGGGGGAGTCTTACCGGCGGAGGGTCGGTTCATCACGCCGCCAAGGGTACGCAAGACCCGCGAATCCCCATCGGTACGCGACCTGATCACCAGCCGGGGGTGCCGGCGACCCCGCTGAGCACCTCGGCCGCGGCCCGCCCGCAGGCCCGGGTGGCGCCGTGGGTGGCGATGTGCACCGGCCCGGTGACCAGGGCGGGGACCCCCAGTTCCACCACCACCGCGTCGGGTCGGGTGGCCAGGGCCCGGTCGACCGCGGCCCGCATCCAGGAGTGCCGGTGCAGGTCCCGCACGACCAGGACCAGGGGGCGGCCGGCGGCCCCGGCGCTGGGATCGGCCGGGGTGGCCTCCTCGGTGTAGCGGACTCCGGTGGTGCCCGGCAGCAACTCGGCCAGGGGGGTGGCCACCCCCCAGGGGGTGTCCGTACCGATCGCCAGGTGGTGGGGTGGGGCGAACTCCACCACATGCGCGGCGCCGTCCAGGGGCAGGGTCCGCTGCCCGTCGGTGTGGGTGACCCGGACCGCCCGGCGGGCGGCGGCCAGCCCGACCCGCGAACCGGCCCCCTCGGCCCAGCCGTCGCCCGACCCGGTCCGGCCCTCGACCGACCCGTTCCGGCCGTCGACCGTCGCGGTTCGGGCGGCCACCGTCCAGGCGGCCAGTTGGCCGACCCGCTTGGCCGCCTCGGCCAGTCGTTCCTCCGGCAGTTCCCCGGAGACGACCGCGCCGACTATGGCCTCCCGCAGCTGGTCGACGACCTGCTCGTCGGCGTGTTCGCCGCCGACACAGATCGCGTCCGCTCCGGCGGCCAGGGCCCGGACCACCGCCCCGGGCAGGCCGTACCGGCCGGACACCGCCCGCATCTCCATCCCGTCGGTCACCACCACCCCCTGGAAGCCCAACTCCTCCCGGAGCAGGCCACCGAGGATCCGACTGCTCAGGGTGGCCGGGAGCTGCGGGTCCAGCGCCGGCACCAGCAGGTGACCGGTCATCACGGCCTGCACCCCGGCGGCGACCGCGGCCCGGAAGGGGGCCAGCTCGACGGCCGCCAGGCGGGCCCGGTCGGCGGTGATCCGGGGCAGATCGTGGTGGGAGTCGACATGGGTGTCGCCGTGGCCCGGGAAGTGCTTGGCGCAGGCGGCGACCCCGCTGGACTGCAGGCCGCGTACCCAGGCGGTGGTGTGCCGGGACACCAGGGCGGCGTCGGCGCCGAAGGAGCGCACCCCGATCACCGGATTGTCCGGGTTGGAGTTCACGTCCGCGTCCGGGGCGTAGTTCAGGGTCACTCCGGCGGCGGCGAGTTCGGCGCCGAGATCACGGGCCACCTCCTCGGTCAGCGCCGGGTCGTCCACCATGCCGAGGGCCAGGTTACCCGGCCGGGAACTGCCCCGTACCCACTCGATCCGGGTGACGTCGCCGGCCTCCTCGTCGATCGCGACGATCACCTCCGGGCGTTCCGCCCGCAGGGCCGCGGTCAGCGCGCTGACCTGCTCCGGGTCTACGACGTTGCGGCTGAACAGGACGACCGAGCCGAGCCCCTCGCCGAGGAGGCGACGGACCCAGTCGGGCGGGACCGTCCCGACGAAACCGGGCTGCAGCACCGCGTTCGCCAGCGCCGCCAGGTTTCCGTTGGACGCCCTCATGCCTGCTCTCCTCCACTTCGTACCGTCACCCGACGGTTCAGCCATGGTCACACTCGCACCCGGGAATAGTCAATAAACCTTACAGTTGCCTTGGGAGCGCTGTCCGGCGAGAGTGCGGGGATGGAGCTGCTGCTGCTGAGCGACGCGACCAGCCCGGCCGACATCCCCGGCGTACGCCTGCTCGGCCTGGTGGTCGGCGGCCTGCTGTTGCTGCTGGCGATCCGGGCGATGTTCCGGCGCTGAACCGCCGGTGAGGTGGCCCGACCCCGGGAGCCGGTCCGGTTTCGGCATCAGGTCGCCCGGGTACCTGCGGCCCTCGATGAAACTGACCACGCACTCGATGTCGTTGCGCCGCGCGGCTCGCAGCCTGTTCGGTTGGAGCACCCTGCGGCCCAACCAGCTCGCCGCCATGCGGGCCGTGATGAAGCGCCGCGACGCCCTGGTGGTCCTGCCCACCGGCGCCGGCAAGTCGGCGATCTACCAGATCCCGGCCAGCCTGATCCCCGGCCCCACCGTGGTGATCTCGCCCCTGCTGGCCCTGCAACAGGACCAGATCGCCGCGCTCAACGAGCGCCAGCGACCGGAGCTGCGGGCGGTACGGATCAGCTCGGACGAGTCGCCCAGCCAGCAGGCCGAGGCGATCGCGGAGATCCGCGACGGCCGGGCGGAGTTCCTGTTCATCACCCCGGAGCAGTTGGCCAACCCCGAGCGACTGGCCGAGGTGCGGGAGCTGAAGCCCGCCCTGGTCGCCATCGACGAGGCACACTGCATCTCCGCCTGGGGACACGACTTCCGCCCGGACTACCTGGCCCTGGGGCAGCTCATCGAGGGCCTGGGCCGCCCGCCGGTGGTGGCGCTGACCGCTACCGCCTCCCCACCGGTACGCGAGGACATCGTCGCCCGGCTCCGGCTGCGCGACCCGGAGATCGTGGTCTCCGGGTTGGACCGGCCGAACCTCTTCCTGGAGGTGGCGCACTGCCCGACCGAGGACTACCGGTGGCGGCGGCTGATCGCCCTGCTGGAGCAGGACGAGCGGCCCGGCATCATCTACGTGCCCACCCGGCGCGCCGCCGAGGAGTTGGCCGAGCGACTCACCTCGACCGGTTTCCCGGCGCAGTACTACCACGGTGGGATGGCCGGGGGTGCCCGGGCCCGCCTGCACGAGGCCTTCCTCGCCGACCAGGTGCCGATCATGGTGGCGACCTCGGCGTTCGGCATGGGCATCGACAAGCCCAACATCGCCTGGGTGGTGCACATGGCCCTGCCCGACTCGCCGGACAGCTACTTCCAGGAGATCGGTCGCGCCGGACGCGACGGCCAGCCCGCCCGGGTCCTGCTGCTCTGGCAGGCCGAGGACGTCGGGTTGCAGCGGTATTTCAGCGGTGGCCTGCCGGATCTCACCGAGCTGCGCGACCTGGCCGCCTTGCTGCGCAGTGGCCCGAGCACCCGCAAGGAACTGCGCGAGACCACCGGCCTTGGCCCCCGCAAGCTCGGCCAGTACCTGGCGCTGCTGGAACAGGTGGGGGCCGCCCAACCCCGGGCGGGGCAGCGGATCGGGGCACCCCGCTACTCCCCCACCCCCGTCCAGGCCGCCGAGGCCGCCCTGGCCGAGGCCGAACGGCAACAGAACCTGACCCGCTCGCGTACCGACATGATGCGTGCCTTCGCCGAGACCAGCGCCTGCCGGGGCCAGACCCTGCTGGCGTACTTCGGGGAACAGATGAGCGAGATCTGCGGGCACTGCGACAACTGTCACGCCGGCACCAGTGTCGCCGACGACGGCGCGGTGGGTCCCTTCCCGGTGCACAGCCAGGTCCGGCATCCGGAGTGGGGGCCCGGCCTGGTGCTCAGCTACGAGGAGGGCCGGATGACGGTGCTGTTCGACGAGGTCGGGTACAAGACCCTGTCGGTCAGCGTGGTGTCCGAACAAGGGCTGCTGTCGCTGGATTAACCTGGGCCAGCCGTCGGCCGCACCGACCCGGGTCCGGCCGAGGGAAAGACCGACGACGAGCGGGAGAGGCACATGATCGAACAGCCGGCGTACACCGGTTTCGGTTTCACCGACGAGGAATGGGGGCTGCTCGTCGGTCTGCCGCAGTCGGTGCTCACCGCGGCCAGCGCGGCCGAGTCCGACGGCACCAAGGCGACGATGGCGGAGAGCGCCGCCGGGCTGGAGAGCATCTCCGCCGGCCGGGAGTCCGCCAGTCCCCTGGTGGCCGCGGTCGCCGGTGAACTGGTGACCCGGGTGGGCGACCCGGAGGCCGGCGAGGAACTGCCCGCCATCGCCCCCGCCGACCCGCGCGGCTACGCCGAGGACGTGCTGGCCCGGGCCAAGGCGGCCATGGAACTGTTGGCGGCCAAGGTCGACGAGGGGGAGGCCGGGGCGTACCGGCACTGGCTGGTGGAGATCGCCGACCAGGTGGTCGGCGCGGCCAGCAGCGGCGGGGTCCTGGGCCTGGGCGGCAGCGTGGTCAGCGCCTCGGAGCGCCGCTTCCGCGACCGCCTGCAGCAGGTCCTCAACGACTGACCCCCACCCCCACCCAAAACACCCCGTGGATCATGACGTTAGCGGCAGTTGTCGATCTTCGAACTACCGCTAACGTCATGATCGACACGTGAGGGGCGGGGGGTCAGGTGACTCGGTGGCGGAAGAGCACTGCGGAGAGCAGCATGCCTAGGGTCAGGATGGCTAGGGACCAGGCCAACGCTCGGGCGGGTGCCGACCCGACCGGGGTGTCCAGCAGCAGGCCGCGCAGGGACTCGATGACCGGGGTGACCGGCTGGTGCTCCGCGAAGCCGCGCAGCCAACCGGGCATGGTCTCCACCGGTACGAAGGCACTGCTCGGATAGGGCAGGAACATCACCAGGAAGGTGTAGCCGTTGGCCGCCTCCGGGGTACGGGCCAGCAGCCCGAAGGCCGCGGACACCCAGGAGACCGCCAGCAGGAACAGCACCAGCAGCCCGGCGGCGGCCAGCCAGCGCACCGGCGTCACGGCCGGCCGGAACCCGATGGCCACGGCCACCGTCAGCACCAGGCTGGTGGCCACCAGGTTGCGGGCCACGCTGGCCACCACGTGCCCGCCGAGGATCGAGGTGGCTCCCACGTCCATCGTGCGCAGCCGCTCGATCATCCCCTCGGTCAGGTCGGTGGTCACGCTCACCGCGGTACCCGCCGCCCCGAACCCGGCGCAGAGCAGCAGCACCCCGGGTACCACGTAGGTCACGTAGGCCGAGCCGGTGTCGATCGCCCCGCCGAAGAGGTAGACGAAGAGCAACATCAGCAGCACCGGCAACACCAGCGAGGTGAGCAGGGCGTCGATGTTGCGCCGGGAGAGTCGGACGCAGCGGCCGATCATCACCCCGGTCTGGGCACCCCGCAGCGCCAACTCAGACATGGGTAACCTCCGGTCGGCCGGTGAGGGTCAGGAAGACGTCGTCCAGGGTCGCCTCGCGGACGGTGAACCGGACCACCCCGTGCCGGTCCGGGTCGATCTCGTCGAGCAGTCGGCGTACCTGCGGTGCGCTGCCGTCCGTGCTGACCGCCAGGGCCAGCCGGGCCGGATCCTGGCCCAGGACCCGGTCGCCCAGGCGCTGCGCCACCTGCGCGAATCCGGCCGGGTCCCGCCAGATCAGCTCCAGTCGCTGGGCCCCGAACCGTCGCTTGAGTTCGGTGGCGGTGCCCTCGGCGGCCAGCCGGCCCTGGTGCAGCACGGTGATCCGGTCGGCCAGCCGGTCCGCCTCCTCCAGGTACTGGGTGGTCAGCAGCACGGTGACCCCGGCCTGGGCGAGTTCACCGATCACCTCCCACAGGCCCTGCCGACTGCGGGGGTCCAGCCCGGTGGTCGGCTCGTCCAGGAAGATCACCGAGGGGGTGCCGACCAGGCTGGCCGCCAGGTCCAGCCGACGGCGCATCCCCCCGGAGTAGGTCCGCACCCGCCGACCGGCAGCCTCGACGAGGTCGAACCGTTCCAGCAGGGTTGCGGCCCGGCGGCGGGCGGCCGGTCCGGAGAGCCCGGTCAGCCGGGCCAGCATGGTCAGGTTCTCCACCCCGGTCTGCCCGTCGTCCAGGGCGGCGTGCTGGCCGGCGAGGCTGATCACCCGCCGGACCTGCCGCCGGTGGTGCCGTACGTCGTGCCCGGCCACCCGGGCGGTGCCGGAGTCCGGCCGGGTCAGGGTGGCCAGGATCCGCACCGTGGTGGTCTTGCCGGCCCCGTTGGGGCCCAGCAGGGCGTGCACTCCGCCGGTGGCCACCCGCATGGTCAGCCCGTCCAGCACCACCAGTTCGCCGTAGGTCTTGCGCAGGTCCTCCAGCTCCACCGCCGGGGGTCCGTTGGTCATGATCCACCTCCGTTGATCTGCGTACGTCATACGCTTTAATGCGTAGACCGTACGCAGAAGTTAGGATGGCGGTCAAGCCGTTACTGGGAGGTGGGGTGGGCGAGGTCGAACTGCCCGAGAACATCGCGCTCGCGTGGGGGCTGCGCGACCGGTCCAGTCGCGGCCCCAAGCGCAGTCTCAGCCTGGAACAGGTGGTCGCCACCGGCATCCAGGTCGCCCAGGCCGAGGGGCTGCCCGCGGTGTCGATGAGCCGGGTCGCCAGCGAGCTGGGGGTGTCGACCATGTCGCTGTACCGGTACGTGCCGACCAAACACGACCTGCTGGACCTCATGGTCGACACCGCCTTCGGCCCGCCGCCGCCACCTCGCGGCCCCGAGGAGGGCTGGCGATCCGCCCTGGCCCGCTGGGGTGAGGGCAACCTCGTGGCGCTGCGCCGACAGCCCTGGATGCGACATGTGGCGATCAGCGGCCCCCCGATCAACCCGAACCAGGTCCGCTGGTTCGAGTACGGGCTGGTAGCCCTGCGCGGCACCGGGCTGCGGGCCACCGAGCGGATCTCCACCATCATGCTGGTCAGCGGGTACGCGCGCAGCTGGGCCATGATCAGTGTGGATCTCGCCGAGGCCGCCGCCCGGTCCGGGCAGACCCCCGAGGAGGTGGGCCTGCGCTACTGGCGCAACCTGGCCGTGCTCACCGCCCCCGGCCCGTACCCCGCCATCCACGAACTGCTGGCCGAGACCTTCGACGAGGAGGAGCACCCCGACGAGGACTGGCGCTTCGGCCTGGAACGGATGCTCGACGGGGTCGAGGTGCTGATCCGCAACCGCGCCTCGGGCCCGGCCTGAGCAGGCCCCCTCAGGCCCGCTCCAACAGGGTCAGCACCGCCCGCTCGGCCTGGTCACGAGGGGTGTCCGGGCGCACCGGCGCCAGCACCCCGTCGTGGAACAGGTCGACCACCCGGGGATCCACATAGGAGGTACGGGCCACCGTCGGGGTGTTGCCCAGCAGCTGGGCCACCTCCCGCATCACCCCCGCCACCGCCCGACGACGGGCCGTCACCGACCGGGGTGCCCCGAGCGCGGCCAGTTCGGTGGCCGCCCGTACGGTCGCGTGCCAGGTCCGGAAGTCCTTGGCGGTCATCTCCCCGCCGCTGGCCGCACGCAGATAGTCGTTGACCTCGTCGGCCCGCACGTCCCGCCAGTCCCGCCCGTCCCAGTAGCCGAACAGCCGCTGGGCCGCCCGGCGCCGTCTACGCAGGTCGACCAGCACCTGGCAGAGCTGCGGGTCGGAGACCGACCGCACCTGCTCCACACCCCCCTTGGCGGGGAAGGCGAAGACCACACAGCCCTGCCGCAGCCGGGCGTGCTCCGGACGCAGGGTGGCCACCCCGAAGGTCGGGTCCTCACCGGCGGCGTACTGGTCCCCGCCGACCCGGAAGGTGCCCATGTCCAACAGACGGGTCACCGTGGCCAGCACCCGTTCCCGGCGCAGCCCCCGCCCGGCCAGATCCCGGCCCACCCGCTCCCGCAGCACCGGCAGCCGCCGGGCCACCTCCAGCACATGGTCGAACTTCGCCTGATCCTGACGCTGCCGCCAGAGGGGGTGATAGAGGTACTGCTTGCGGCCGGCGGCGTCGATCCCGGTGGCCTGGATGTGCCCGTTGGGGTACGGCGAGATCCAGACCTGCCGCCAGGCCGGCGGGATGACCAGGGCCCGCAACCGGGCCAGCTCGTCGGGATCGCCCACCGGGGTGCCGTCCGGCCCCAGGTACGACCAGCCCTGGCCGCGCCGGCGGCGTCCGTACCCCGGCCGACCCGGATCGCTACGCCGCAACCGCACGGTCCGCACGCACCGCCCGTTCCACCTCGTCGACGGCCCCCAGCACCCGATCGAGATCGAGCGCGGCCATCGTGGGGTGACTACCTACCCCGTCCCAGTCCGGCCATGCCCCCGGCCCGGCCCAGAGCACCCGGTGCCGTCGCCGCTCCGGCGGCGGCCCCCACCGGCTGGGCGGTACCGGGCCGAAGAGCACCACCGAGGGGGTGCGGTAGCCGGTGGCCAGGTGCGCCACCCCGGTGTCCCCGCTGACCACCAGGCGGGCGTCGGCCACCAGGGCCGCCAGCCCGGCCAGGTCGGTCCCCCCGGCCAGCACCGCCTCCGGGGGCAGGCCGGCCCGCGCCGCGATCCGGGCCACCGTCGAGCGTTCCCGGGCACTGCCGGTCAGCACCACCCGGTGTCCCTGCTCGCTCAGCCGCCGGGCCAGGGCCGCGTACCGGTCGGGTGGCCACCGCTTGGCCGCCACCTTGGACCCGGGATGCAGCACGGTCACCCCGGCCAGGTTCGACCGCGGCGGTCGGCGCAGCTCCAGGTCGGTGGGGTCGGCCGGGATGCCGTGGTCGGCCAGCAGCCGGCACCACCGCGCCACCTCGTGCTCCTCGTCGGCCCACCCCGGCCCGTCCAGATGTCCGGCCTCGGGGTTGGCGAAGGCCAGCAACCGGCCGGGGTCCACGGTGGCCAGCAGCCGGTGCGAGTCCGGTCCCCGGCCGTGCAGGTTGACCGCCACCTCGACCGCCGTCCCGGGTCGGTCCAGCCGGTTCAGCCCGGCGGTCGGCAGCAGCCGGTCGACCCCGCCGACCAGCTCGACCAGCGGCGCCAGCCAGGCCGGCGCGGCCAGCACCAACTCCGAATCGGGGTACGCCGCCCGCAACCCCCGCAGCGCCGGGACCGCCGTGGCCAGGTCGCCGACGCCCAGGGCACGCAGGGCCAGGATCACGGGTAGGAGGTTTCCTGCTCGGCGCAGACCACCAGCTCGCGGACCGCGCAGCCGGCGGGCTGGGACAGGGCGAACATGATCGCGGCGGCGGTGTCCCCGGGCTCGTTGAGGATGGCGTCCGGGCCGGGCCGGTACTGCGGGTCCCGGTCGTCGAAGAAGGCCGTCCGCATCCCGCCCGGGATCAGCAGGGTCACCCCCACCGTCCCGGCCAGCTCGGCGGCGAGCGCCCGGGTGAACCCGACCACCCCGAACTTGGCCGCGCAGTACGCGGTGGCGTCACTGACCGCCTTCAGCCCCAGGGTGGAGGCCACCGTGACGATGTGGCCCCGGGAGGCCGTCAGGAAGGGCAGCGCCGCCCGGATCACCGCGGCGGTGGCCAGCAGGTCCACGGCCACGATCCGGTCCCAGGTCTCGCCGGGCACCTCGGCCAGTCGACCGGGCACGTCGATGCCGGCCGCGGTGACCACCGCGTCCAGTCCCCCGGTCCGCTCGACCAGCCGACGGGTGGCCTGCTCCGCCCCCCGGGTGTCGGCCAGGTCGCATTCGATCCACGGCACCCCGTCGGCGGGGGCCTGCCGGTCGAGCACCAGGGGTCGGCCGCCGGATCGGGCCACCGCGGCGACCACGGCCGCGCCCAGACCGCTGGAACCGCCGGTGACCAGCACCGTCCGGCCGATCTCCGGGGTGCTCATGCCAGGGCTCCGGTGGCCCGGGTGGCCGCGATCAGGCCGGTGGTGGAGCGGCCGTCCAGGTAGGGCACCACCACGCTGTGGCCGCCCCAGCGGCGCAGGATCTCCGCCTCGGGCAGGGCCTCGGCCCCACCGGTGGCGTAGTCGCCACCCTTGACCCAGATGTCCGGTCGCAGCCAGGACAGGGCCGCCGCCGGGGTCGACTCCTCGAAGATCACCACCGCGTCGACGCAGCTCAACGCGGCCAGCAGCCGAGCCCGGTCGACCTGCCCGGTGACCGGCCGCTGCGGGCCCTTGAGCCCGGTGACGCTGGCATCGGAGTTCAGGCACACCACCAGGCAGTCGCCGAGTTGCCGGGCGGCCTGGAGGGTGGCCAGGTGACCGGCGTGCAGCAGGTCGAAACAGCCGCCGGTGGCCACCACGGTGCCCCCGGCGGCCCGGACCCGGGCCACCACGGCGGCGGCCGCGGCCACCCCCACCCGGTCCTCGGCGGCCGGGGTGTGCACCGGCTGCGGGGCCCGCCGGACCGGCGGTGGCAGGGCGGTGGCCACTCCCCCCTCGGCCACGTACGCCGAGGCCTCGGTGACGGCCTCCCGGACCGCCTCGGAGACCACCGCCCCACCGGCCAGGGCCAGGCTGGCGGTGGCCGCGAACCGGTCTCCCGCCCCGCAGGTGTCCCCCTCGGCGGCGACCGGAGCGGGCACCATCAGGGGGGTGGAGTCGGCCTGACTGAGCAGGGCGCCCTCAGCCCCCAGGGTCACCGCGACCGCGCCCGAGCGCCACCGCTGCCGCAGCCGCTCGGCCCCCTCGGCGGCGGTGGCCAACCGGGTAGCCCCGACCGGCGCCTCCACCAGGTGCCGCACCTCGGCCTCGTTCGGGGTGGCCAGGTGCACCCCGGGCACGGCCGCCGGTCCGCGTGGGTGCGGATCCCAGACCACCGGGGCCCGGGTGGCCGCCAGGGCCGCCCGCAGCGCCGGCTGCCGGGCCACCCCCCGGCCGTAGTCGCTGACCAGCACCACGGAGGCCCGTTCGATCACCCGCAGCACGGCCGCTGCGGGCTCCCCCGGCTCGCCGGCGCCACCACCCCGGTCGTGGCGCAGCAGCACCCGCCCACCGGCCCGCAGCCGGATCTTCTCCGGGGTGGCCCCGGTCAGCGGCAACGGATACACCTGCACCCCGGCGGCGGCCAGCAGCACCCCCAGGCGGGCCGCACCGGCGTCCTCGGCCAGCGCGGTGATCAGCACCACCTCGGCGCCCTGGGCAGCCGCGAAGACGGCGGCCAGCCCCGCCCCGCCCGGCCGGTCCAGGTGGGTGAGCTCGTCGAGCACCGGCACCGGCGAGTCCGGACAGAGCCGGTTCACCACGCCCTCGACGTCGCGGTCGAGCAGGGTGTCGCCGAGCACCACCACGGGTCCTGTCACGATTGCCTCCTCACGCCTCGACCGGTCGCCCGACGTCGCCGTCCAGCACCACCTCGACACCGGCCCGGACCGGACCCACCGCCGGCGCGACCGTGGACCGCTCCGGCACCACCGCCGGCGCGACCGTCGGCGGCTCCGGCACCGGCAGGCAGTCCGGCAGCGCCTGTTCGACGTACTCGCAGAGCAGGTGGCTGGAGACCAGGTGCAGTTCCTGCACCACCTGGCTGTCCGTCGACTCCACGGCCAGCACCTCGTGGCAGACCTCGGCCAGGGGGTTCGGTGCCGGGCCGGTGAGAGCCCAGCAGCTCAGCCCGGTCTCCCGGCCGGCCCGGGCGGCGGCCAGCAGGTTGCCGCTGCCGCCGCTGGTGGACAGCAGCAGCAGTACGTCCTCCGGCCGGCCGTGGGCTCGGACCTGGCGGGCGAAGACCTCGTCGTAGCCGTAGTCGTTGCCGATCGCGGTCAACGCCGAGGTTTCGGCGTGCAGGGCGATCGCGGACAGGGGCTGCCGGTCCTCACGCAACTTGCCGACCAGTTCGGCCGTCAGGTGTTGGGCCTCGGCGGCGCTGCCGCCGTTGCCGGCCACCAGCAGCCGACCGCCGTTGGTGAGCCGCCGGGCCAGGGTGGCCCCCCACCTGGCGAGCAGCGGCTCGCACCGTCGATACGGCGGCAGGGCCACCGCCAGGTTGGCCAGGTGCCGCTCCAACAGGGTGGTCGCCGGCATCAGGCCACCACCCGGGTCGGCCGACGTACGGCGACCACCTCGGCGTACACCTCGACCAGCCGTTGGGCGGTCACCGTCCAGGAGTAGTGCTGCCGGGCCCGGGCCCGGGCCGCGCCCGCGTAGGCGAACCGGCGGATCCGGTCGTCCAGCAGCCGCCGCAGCGCCTCGCCCAACGACCGGGGATCCCGGGCCGGCACCAGATCCCCGGTCACCCCGTCGACCACGGTGTCCCGCAGCCCCCCGACGGCGGTGGCCACCACGGGTACCCCGCAGGCCATCGCCTCCAGGGGGGTCAGGCCGAAGGGTTCGTACCAGGGGGCGGCGACCAGGATGTCCGCCGACCGGTACCAGCGGCCCATCTCCTCCCGGGGCACCGCCCCCACCAGCCGGACCCGGTCGGCCACCTCGCAACTGCCGGCCAGGGCCCGCAACCGCCGGGCGTACGGGTCGGCCTCCAGCAACCCGGCCGGTGGCCCACCCACGACCACACACTCCGCCTCGGGTACGTGGGCCATGGCCCGCACCACGGTCTGGAACCCCTTGCGTTCCACCAGCCGCCCGACTGTGAGGATCCGGGGCCGGTCCGGTTCCCGCTCGGCGGCCGGGCCCAGCGGGGCGAAGGTGGCCAGGTTCACCCCGGAGGGGATGACGGTCATCGCCGAGCGGGGCACTCCCATCCGGACCAGCTCACCGACCTCGTCCCGGCACTGGGCGACGACCCGGTCGACGGAGCGGCCCAACTGGAGTTCGTAGCCGATGCGGCGGGCCGGGCTGGTGTCCTGCACCCCCTGGTGACGGCGCTTGACCGTGCCCAGGGCGTGGTAGGTCTGCACCACCGGGATCCCGAGGGCCCGGCCGGCCTGGAGGGCGGCCAGTCCACTCATCCAGAAGTGCGCGTGGATCACCTCGGGGGTCCAGTCCCCGCCGCGCCACTGCTCCACCAGCCAGGCCCCGAAGGGGCGCATGTGCGGCAGCAGGGCGTCCTTGGCCACCGGTTCGGCCGGCCCGGCCGGTACGTGCACCACCTCGTAGCCGTCCGGGGTGGGTACGGTCACCGGCAGGTCGACCGCGTCGCGCCGGGTGTAGACCCGTACCTCGTGCCCGGCGGCGACCAGCGCGGCGGACAGCTCCGCGACATGGGTGTTCTGACCACCGGCGTCCTCGCTGCCCAGGATGGCTAGCGGGCTGGCGTGCTCCGAGATCATCGCTATCCGCATACTTCCTCCTCCAGCAGCCGGTCCCAGTCGGCGAGGAAACGGTCGAGGCCGTAGCGCTCCCGGGCGGCGACCCGGGCCGCCCGACCCGCCCGGCGGGCCTGCTGCGGCTGGGCGACGAGGTCGGCGGCGGCCGCCAGCAGGGTGTCCACCCGGGTGGAGAGCGCACCGGCCTGCGGCGGCACCGCCATCGCCGCCTCCGTGGTGGCCAGCGCCACCACCGGCATGCCGATGCTCATCGCCTCGATCAGGCTCAGCCCGAGCGAGGTCCACCGGCACAGGTGCAGGTACGCCCGGCGGCGCGCCAACTCGGCGTGCATCCGGTGCTGCGGGACGTCGTCGTGGCTGGTCAGCCGGTCGGCGGGCAGCCCCAGGTGGTCGGCCAGCCCGGCCACCTTCATGCCGAACACGTCCAGCGGGGCGATCTCGGCGAACCGGGGCAGCAGGTCGGTCCCGGTGACCCGCCACCGGCGTACCGGCTCGTTGATCACCACCGCCAGCCGGTCCAGTTCCCCGGTGTACTCCACCGCCGGTGGCACGATGCCGTGGTCGATGACCGTGGTCCGGGTGGCCCCGGTGTCCCAGAAGAGTTCGTTGAACGCGGTGACGTGCGCGATCAGCAGGTCGTCCCGGTCGGCCATGGGGTGACGGCTGTGCGGGACCTCGCCGTCCTTGGGGGTGTTGTGCTCCACGTAGATCGCCGGCAGGTCCACGCCGGGCCGGCGGCCCAGCCATTCGGTGGCCAGGTCCAACTCCTCCGGGCGTTGCAGGATGACGAGGTCCACCTCGGCGGTACGCAACTGCTCCGGGCTCACCTCGGCCGCGCTGTCCGGCCAGGTGTAGGTGCGGGCCCGACCCAGGCCGTACGGCCCTCGGTCCGGGGTGGCCGGTACCAGGTACCGGTGTTTGCCGTGCACGAAGGAGGTGGTCCAGGAGCCGTGCACGTGCCAGAGCAGGATGTTCATCGGCTGTTCCCGCTGCTGGCTACCGGCACGTCCAGCAACCGCAGGGCGGCCAGGACGGCGTCCGGTTCCACCCGGCTCAGGCAGGGGTGTCCGGGTACCGGGCAGCGCGCGGCCCGGGTGTCGCGGCAGGGGGCGGTGGCGTCGCCCAGGCGTACGGTCGGCACCCGCCAGGGGCCCCACTGTCCGAAGGGGACCGTGGGGGCGAAGAGGCTGACCACCGGCACCTCGTGGGCGGCGGCCAGGTGTGCCGGGCCGGTGTTTCCCACCACGACCGCACCGGCCGCCGCGACCACCCCGGACAGTTCGGCCAGCCCGGTCCGCCCGCCCAGGTCCACCGCGTGAGCACCGGCCACCCGGGCGGTCAGGTCGCGTTCCCGGGCATCCCCGGTGACCACCACCCGGTGCCCGGCGCGCACCAGGTGCCGGCAGATCCGCTCGGCCACCTCCGGTGGGCAGCCCCGGGCCTGGGCCGCCGACCCGGGATGCAGCACCACGTACCCGGGCGCACCGGCCTCGGGTGGCGGCGGCGGGGCCGGACGCAACCGCAGTCGGGGCTGGTCGCCCGGGGGCAGGGGATAGCCCGCCGCTGCGGCCAGGGACAGGGCGCGTTCGGCCTCCGGCACCCCGGGCGGTACCCGGTGCCGCACGTCCAGCAGGGCCCCGGGGTAGTCGTCGCTGATCGCGGCGATCCGGGCCACCCCGGCCATCCGCAGCAGCAGGGCCAACGGCAGCGGCGACTGGTGGAAGGAGGTGAAGATCACCGCCTCCTCGGCCCCTACGGCGGCCAGCCGGGCCACCAGGGCGGTCATCTCCGCCGCCTCGACCGGTGCGGGTGCCGGGTCGATCCACGGCAACCGGTGCTCCACCACCTCGTCGACCCCCGGCAGCAGGTCGGCGGCGGCCCGTCCGCGGGGGCCGCAGAGCAGCACCACCCGGTCGGCTCCGGCGGCCACCGCCCGGATTCCCGGCCCGGTCACCAGCACGTCGCCCGCCGAGTCCGACCGCACCACCAGCACGGTCCGTCCCCGATCGGGCGGGGCCCCGGCGGGGGCGGGTCGCAGGGCCTGCTGGCGGCGCAGGATCTCCCCTACCGCCGAGGGCAGGTCGTCGGCCACCCAGGGGGCCGCGGCGATCTCCTCGGCCCGGGTGACCGGGGTGGGCACCAGGACACCGGCCGCCCCGGCGGCCAGGGCCGCAGTGACGTCCCGTCCGATGTCACCGATCAGCACGCAGCGGGCCGGCACGGTGCCCAGGGCCTCGGCTGCGGCGTACACCAGACCCGGGGCCGGTTTGCGGCAGACACAGGCGTCCCCGTCGTCGTGCGGGCACACCTGCCAACTGTCGAAGGGCCCCAACAGCTCCTCGACCCGGTCGTGCACCCGCTCCAGTTGCCCCTGGGTGAACAGGCCCCGGGCCAGCCCGGACTGGTTGGTCACCACGGCGAGTCGCAGACCGGCGGCCCGCAGCCGGTCCAGCGCCGCGCGGGCGCCGGGCATGGCCCGTACCTTGTCCGGATCACCGTTGTACGGCACGTCCTCGATCAGGGTGCCGTCGCGGTCCAGCAGCACCGCGTCGAACAGTCCGGACCCGCGACCGGCCGGTCCCGCGCCGGCCGCCACCTCGGCTGGCCTGCGCTGATCCGGTTGCCCATGGTCCCCTCGCACGGGCGGCGGGTTCCCGGCGCCCCGAGGAGTAAACGTCGACTGCGACGCGGCGGACGAGGCCGGCGCGTCGGCGGCCGGTGACGCCGCCAGCGGTGGCCTTACCCGTCGCCCCGGAGAAGCTAACCCGCCTGCCGTTAGCCGGCCCGGCGGGCTGGGTAGGGAGACCCGATGGCGATCGTGCAGCGGGTGATCGAGGCCCCGGTCGGGCAGGTCTGGGCGGTGCTCGCGGACGGCTGGACCTACAGCGACTGGGTGGTCGGCACCGCCCACATGCGGGACGTGGACGACGGCTGGCCGGCGGTCGGCACCCGCCTGCACCATCGGGCCGGGCCCTGGCCCTTCTCCCTGGAGGACTCCTCCGTGGTGCTGGAGTGTGAGCCGGAACGCAAGCTGGTGCTGCGGGTGAAGCTCTGGCCGGCCGGGGAGGCCGTGGTGGTGTTCACCCTGGAACCGGTCGGGCCGGAGGCCACCCGGGTGTCCCTCGGCGAGGACTTCGCCGCCGGTCCGCTGCGCTGGATCCGTACCAAACTCAACGATCTGGTGCTGCACCTGCGCAACCGGGAGACCCTCAACCGGCTCGCCGACATCGCCCGGCGGCAGAAGGACTGACCGCGCTGCGCACGGAAGCCCACGTCGGCGTAGCGGTGAAGAACGGGCGGGGGAGCCATTTCGCCCCGGAAGGGGCAACTGGCTACTCTCTGAAGGACCCTGTTCGCAGATTGAGGATGTCCCCCATGATCGAACCCGTCCAGTTACCCTCGCCGTGGCGGGACGTGCGCCTGACTGTCGTGGTGCCGACCTACAACGAGGCCGGCAACCTGCCGACCCTGGTCGAGCGGCTCCTCGCTCTGCCGCTGCCCGGCCTGAAGGTGCTGGTCGCCGACGACAACTCCCCGGACGGCACCGGCGAGGTGGCCGACAAGCTGGCCATCGAGCATCCCGAGCGCATCGAGGTGGTGCACCGGCCCGGCAAGGAGGGTCTCGGGCGGGCCTACGTGGACGGGATCGGGCGGGCCCTGGCCGGCGGCGCGGAGTACGTCGCCCAGATGGACGCCGACCTGTCGCACCCCCCGGAGGCGCTGCCCGGCATGCTGGGTGCCCTGCTCTCCACCCAGGCCGGGGTGGTGATCGGGTCGCGGTACGTCCCCGGTGGCGAGCTGGACGAGAACTGGCCGTTGTACCGTCGGGCCCTCAGCGGCTGGGCCAACCTCTACGTGCACACCCTGCTGCGGGTGCGGATCCGGGACCTGACCGCCGGGTTCAAGATCTGGCGGGCGGACGCGTTGCGTGACATCGGTCTGGAGCGGGTGCAGTCCAACGGCTACAGCTTCCAGGTGGAGATGCACTACCTGGCCACCAAGCTGGGGCACACCATCCTGGAGGTGCCGATCCGGTTCGAGGAGCGGCGGGACGGTGCCTCGAAGATGACCACCGCCACCAAGATCGAAAGCGCCCTGATGCCGTTCAAGCTGCGTACCCGGCATCGTCACCTGGACGGCTGAGGCGGTTCAGCGGTAGATCGCACGGTGGGCGGTGCGTACCGCCCGGTGGTAGACCTCGCCGGTGAGAACGCCGTCGCGGGCCAGCGCGGCCCGGGCGGCGTTCGCGCCGGGTGCGCCGTGCACCCCGCCGCCGGGGTGCGCCGACGAACTGGCCAGGAAGAGCCGGTCGACCGGGGTGTCCGCCCGTCCCAGGCCGGGGACCGGGCGCAGGAACAGTTGCTGGTACGGCGCGGCCGTGCCCCCGCCCAGCGCCCCACCGACCAGACTCGGATTGGCCTGCTCCAACTCGGCCGGCCCGGCGACGTGCCGGCCGACGACCAGGCTCCGGAAGCCGGGGGCGGCGTCCTCCAGCACCCCCTCCATCCGCTCGACATGGGTCATCAGTTCCTCGGCCCGCCAGTCCCGACGGAACGGCAGATGGGTGTACGCCCAGAGGGACTCCGTGCCCGGCGGGGAGTGGCTGGGGTCGGCCACGGACATCTGCCCGAGCAGCAGGAACGGATCACGGGGCAGTTTCCCCCGGGCCAGGTCGGCGGAGTACCCGGTCAGCCCGTCGAGATCCGCGCCCAGGTGCACCGTGCCTACGGTGGCCAGTTCCCGGTTGCGCCACGGCATCGGCCCGGACAGCGCCCAGTCCACCTTCAGGGTGGAGCCGTCCCAGCGGAAGTGCTCCAGGTCGGCCACCAACCTCGGCGGTAGCGCGGCGGCGCCGACCAGGTCCAGGTAGAGGGCCGGGGCGGGCACATCGGCCAGCACCGCCCGCCGGGCCCGCCAGAGGCGTCCACCGGCCGTGCGTACCCCCACCGCCCGACCCCGGGCGATCAGCACCCGGTCGACCCGGGCCCCGTAGTGGATCCGGCCACCCCGCTCGGTCAGCCGGGCCACCAGGGCGTCGGTGATCTTCTGGGCCCCGCCCACCGGCACCGGCCAGCCGACCTGCTGTCCCAGCATCGCCAGCAGCCAGCCGTACACCCCGGAGCCGGCCTCCTCGGGGGACAGGTCGGTGTGCAGGGCAGAGCCGGCCAGCAGGGCGGTGCCGCCGGCACCGGCGAACAGTTCCGCGCCGAGGCGGCGTACCGGCAGCACCATCCGCCGGGCCAGCCGCAGCGAACCGCCGACCCGCAACCGACGCAGCAGGTCCAGCCCCCCGCGTACCGGCGGGAAGGGCCTGGTGATCAGGCCGATCATCGGGTCGGACACCTGCCGCCACTGGTCGTACGCGGTCAGCCAACGCTGCCCGTCACCGGGGGCGAACTCCTCCAGGGAGGCGGCCGTGACCGCCGGATCCCGGTTGAGCAGCGCCGCCCGCCCGTCGGGGAACAGGTGGGCCAGCACGTCCGGGGCGTGTCGCCAGGCCAGCCCGTGACGGGACAACTCCAGTTCCCGCAGCACCGGGGAGGCGTAGCCCAGGGGGTAGAAGGAGCTGTAGAGGTCGCTCAGGTAACCCGGTGCGGTGACCTCGGCCGAACGCACCGCCCCGCCGGGCACCTGGGTGGCCTCCAGGACCACCACCTCCCAACCGGCGTCGGCCAGCAGGTTGGCGGCGACCAGCCCGTTGTGCCCTGCTCCGATGACGAGGGCGTCGGCGCGTTCGGCCCCGATGGAACCCGGCGAAATCATCCACGGACGCTACCCCGCGGCCAACCGGGCGAAACGTTTGCCGGGCGCGACCGGGGGCATGCAGCGCCCATGTACACCGTTACGCAGCTGATCGGTGGGGTGTGGGGGGCCGGCGGGGACGACGGCGAGTTCGTGGTGTGCGACCCCTCGGACGGCAACCGGGTGAGCACCGCGCCGATCGCCCCGGCCGACGAGGTCGACAAGGCCGTGGCGGCGGCCCGTGGGATGGCTGCCCAGTGGGCCAGCACCCCGGCGGCGGAGCGGGCCTCGGCCCTGCTGCGGGCCGCCGAGGCGGTGGCCGAGGTGGCCGACGAGCTGGCCCAGGCCACCACCGCGGAGATGGGCAAGCCCCTGGCCGATGCCCGGGGCGGGGTCGAGGCCGGCATCGCCACCCTGCGCCAGTACGCCGAACTGGCCCCGGCCCGCGGCGGTCGTACCCTGCACGGCGATCCCGCCGCCCTGGACTTCATGACCCCCGAGCCGCGCGGGGTGGTCGCCGTCCTCACCCCCTGGAACGATCCCGTGGCGGTGGCCTGTGGGCTGCTGGGGGCCGCCCTGGTCACCGGCAACGTGGTGCTGCACAAGCCGAGCGAACGGACTCCGGCCACCGGGTGGCTGCTGGCCCGGGCCCTGGACTCCGCACTGCCGGCCGGGGTGCTGTCCCTGCTCACCGGCGGGCCGACCACGGGGGCCGCGCTGGCCGCCGCCGAGGTGGACGTGGTGGCGCATGTCGGCTCCACCGCCACCGGCCGAGCGATCGCCGCGGCGGCCGCCGCCGGGGGCGCCAAGGTGCTGTTGGAGAACGGCGGCAGCGACCCGCTGATCGTGGACGCCGAGGTCGACCCGGTCTGGGCGGCCGAGCAGGCGGCCCAGGGGGCCTTCGCCAACGCGGGACAGATCTGCGTGGCGGTGGAACGGATCTACGCCCACCGGGACATCGCGGAGGACTTCGTCGACGCCCTGGTGGAGCGGGCCGCCGCCCTGCGGGTGGGGCCGGGTCGTGACCCCCGGACCGACCTGGGTCCGCTGGTCGACCGACGCCACCGGGACCAGGTGCACGGGCAGGTCACCGCGGCGGCTGCCGAGGGGGCCCGGATCCGGGTCGGCGGCACCCTGCCCGAGGGGCCCGGCGCCTACTATCCGGCCACCGTGGTCGACAACTGTCGGCACGACCTCACCCTGGTCCGGGAGGAGACCTTCGGGCCGGTGGCCCCGGTGGTGGTGGTCGACTCGTTCAGCGAGGCGCTGCGCTGTGCCGCCGATTCGCCGTACGGGCTGGCCGCCACGGTGTTGACCAGGTCGATGAGTCACGCCCAGCGGGCCTGGCGGGAGTTGCCGGTGGGCACGGTGAAGGTGAACGCGGTCTTCGGCGGGGCCCCGGCCGGTGCCGCCCATCCGCGTCGGGGCAGCGGCCAGGGCTTCGGGTACGGGCCGGAACTGCTCGACGAGTTCACCGCCATGAAGGCGGTGCACCTTCAGGCCCCGGGCGGCGGTCACTGGTGAGACAGTGCGGCCCCGGTGGCGGGCGTACCGCTGCGACCGGGACCGCCTACGAGGGGCCTACCACCGGGTCAGCCGCCGCGGGCCTTGCGGGTCAGCCGGTCGTTGGCCTTCTCGATGGCCTTGACCAGTTCCGGTTTGGCCATGCTGGACCGGCCCCGGATGTCGAGTTTGCGGGCCACCTCAAGGAGATGCTCCTTGGGTGCGTTGGCGTCCACCCCACCGGCGGTGGGTGCGCGACGCTCCGGACCCCCACCTTCGGCCTGCCGGTCGCTGGGACCCTTGCGGCCCTTCGGCTCCCAGTGGTCGCCCACCTTCTCGAACTGGTGCTTCACGGCGGCGAAGGCCGCACGGTGCGCCCGCTGCCCCTCGCCGTAGGTCTGCACCGCGGAATCGTGTGTCTTCTCCCAGGTGCGCTGGGCCTTCTCCGGGGAGCGCCGCAGCGTGCTGGGCAGTACCTCGCGCCCGGGCATCTCGGTTCCTCCTTCGTCGGCTGGGATTCCGGGTCGTCTTCCCGTCGGTCTCGCCGGTAAACCAGGGCGGCGGTTTGTCGTCGTTTCGCACCGGGTACCGGCCGGGCCTGGGTCGCGTACGGCTAGGAGCGGTGATGACCACGACGAACCCCGACCTCCCTCCGGCCGAGGCCCCGACCTCGCCGCTGCCCCGGCGGATCCGCCAGTTGCACCTGTCGACCTGGCGCGGGGTGCTGCTCCGCAGCGGCCGCAACTACCTGCGGGACAACTGCACGGACTGGGCCGCCGCCCTCACCTACTACGGGGTGCTCGCCCTCTTCCCCTCCACCGTGGTGGTGGTCGCCCTGGTCGGTCTCGTCTCCGACGGCGAACGCACCGTCGACACCGTGCTGGACCTGGCCCGGGGGGTGGGTGCCGGAGCGGTGGTGGGCAACGAGGGTTTCGTCGGGGTGGTCCGGGCGGTGGTGGACCAGAACAGCTCCGCCGGGGTCCTGCTGAGTTTCGGCCTGCTGGGTGCCCTCTGGTCGGCCTCGAACTTCATCGCCTCCTTCACCCGGGCCTCGAACGCGATCTACGGGGTGGCCGAGGGACGGCCGGTGTGGCGGCTGCGTCCGATGCAGATCGGGCTGGCCGCCCTGTCCCTGGTCCTGCTGGCCACGGTCGCCGCCGGTCTGATCGTCAGCGGCCCGGTGGCGGACGCGGTCGGTGATCTGATCGGTGCAGGCGGGGCGGCCCGCACCGCCTGGGCGGTGGCCAAGTGGCCGGCCCTGGCGATGATCGCCATGCTGCTGCTGTCCCTGCTGTTCTGGGTGGCCCCGAACGTGCGTCAGCCCCGGTTCCGCTGGCTGACCCCCGGCGGTGCGGTGGCTCTGCTGGCCTGGATGCTGGCCTCCTTCGGCTTCGGGCTGTACGTGGCGAACTTCGGCTCCTACGACGCCACCTACGGCAGCCTCGGGGCGGTCATCGCCTTCCTGGTCTGGCTCTACCTGTCCAACTCGGCGCTGATGCTCGGGGTTCAGATCAACGCCGAACTCCAGCGCGGTCGGGTGCTCCAGTCCGGTGCCGCAGACCCCAGCGAACCGGTGCTGCCCCCGCGATCCCCGGCCGGTTCGTGACCGCTTGCCGGGTTTACCACCCGCCCTGCCGGGTAGCGCAGAAGACATGGATCGCGGCAACAGCAAGCACGCACCCAGGGTCGACGACCAGATGGGCCAGGAGGTCAACGGCCTGGTCCAAGGGCCGGGGACCGGTGGCTCGCGGGTCGACGAGACCCGGGTACCGGAACCGGCCGGCGAGGATCAGCCGGAGACGACCACCGCCGTGGGCGGTGATCAGCGCAGCGGGACTCCGCAGGGGATGACCTCCGAGGACGTCGAGGCGCGCAGCCGGCTAGGGCGATTCATCACGATGACCGCCCTGCCCGGCGACCGGGCCGCCCTGCTCGCCAACGCGCGGGAGAACGAGGCGCCCGACGACGTGCTGGCCGCACTGGAGCGGCTGCCGGAGGGCACCCGGTACCAGACCGTGTCCGAGGTCTGGGCGGCGCTGGGGCACAAGAACGAGACGACGCGCTGGTGAGGTGGGCCACCCAGGTCCACCGCCCTCGCCGGCGCAGGGAGGGATGCTGATGAGTGGCGTTACCGAACATGTCGATGTGGCCGTCCCGGTGCGGACGGCGTACGACCAGTGGACTCAGTTCGAGGAGTTCCCCCACTTCATGGAGGGCGTGGAGTCCGTACGGCAGCTGTCCGACACGATGACCCACTGGACGGTCGAGATCGCCGGGGTCAAGCGGGAGTTCGACGCCGAGATCACCGAGCAGCTGCCCGACGAGCGGGTGGCCTGGCGCTCCACCGGCGGCACCCAGCACGCCGGGGTGGTGACCTTCCACCGGCTGGACGAGCACAGCAGCCGGGTCAGCCTGCAACTGGAGTTCGACCCGCACGGGGTGATCGAGCAGGCCGGGGACAAGCTCGGCGTGGTCGACCGGCGGGCCAAGGGTGACCTGCAACGGTTCAAGCAGTTCATCGAGCGGCGCGGGCAGGAGACCGGCGCCTGGCGCGGAAAGGTCGACCGACCTCAGCCCTGAGCATGATCTGGTCGAGGGGCCGCCGGTGACAACCGGCGGCCCTCGCCCCTGTCTGCCCATGGTCGCCGTCCGTTTGCCGGGACCGGGCCGGGGTACGGCTGAGGGCATGACGGACGACAGGACCTGGCGCGAAGAGGAACGGCTCTCCCTGGAGGAACTGGACCGGGCCGTGGCCCGTAACACCCTGGACGGGCAGGCCGAGGACATGACCGCCAACGACGCCGGTGCGGAGGCCGAATTCGGGCACGGGGCCGAGCCGGCCGACCGGGGCCGGAAGGTGCCCGGCAGCAACCTGGAACCGACCGACCCGGAGCGCGGCTACCGCCCCTCCACCACCGGCCGTACCGGACCCGACACGATGTGATCGTTCTCCCGCGATGCGGAAAGTGCCGGCCGGACGGTCGGAAAATCGGACAGCTCGGCCAGAATCGGCCGTTCGGCTGACGGCAAGGGCCGCATCGCGCGCAAGACTTTCGGAATGCATCAGGGCTCCGGCTTCCTCACCACGCGTCAGCGTCGCCTGGCGTGGCTCGGCTTCCTCCTCGCTGCCGTGCAGGCACCCGTCTCCGCCCGGCTGGTCGCGGACAGCTCCTGGCTGTTCAGCCTCTGTGTCGCGCTGATGGTGGCCACCGTGATCATCGCCGACGACGCCGCAAGGCGGCGTCCCTCCGCGGACGGCCCCTCGCCGGACTGACCCACCGGGGCACCGCCGCCCGGTCCGAATCGCCCCCTTCTCACCGATTCCCGGCCGCTGTGCGTTTGCTCACCCGGCCGCCGGGCGGTGCGGTCGGTTCGGGGCATTCTGCTCCGGTCGTCCCCTTCCTGATGTCCCCTCCTGCCCGGTCCGCACCGAGTTGCACCGTGTGACCGAAGGGGTGACTCCGGCCGTGGAGGGGCCGACCGGCCGAGCGGACGAGGACGCTCCCGGTCCGGGTTGGATAGATTTCTTTTCCATGCAGGTGCCCCCGAACCAGGTTCCCGCCGCCACCGCCGTCGACTCGACGCGCACCACCCTGGTGGGACTCGTCAACGCCGTAGGCCTCGACGGACTGGCCGCGGCACACCAGCTGCCGGGACTGCTCGCGGCCGTCGACCAGCACGCCGCCGCGGTACGCGACAGCCTGCACGGCGATCAGCGTCCGCTGACGGCCCCGGCCCTGGCCGGGTACGCCGAGGGGATCGAGGCCGCCGCGACCGAACACGGCTGGCAGCCGCCCACCGACCCGGTCGACTGGTCGGAGGCCGACTGGGTGCTGGTGCGGCTGCTCGCCGTCTGCGCCCTGACGGCCGCCCTGGACACCCCGGCCGCGCAGCCCTCGCCGCTGTGACGGCAACGGGTGCCCGCCGAGAGCGGACACCCGTTGTGCGCTGCTGCCGTGCTCAGGTACGAAACTGCTGGGTCTCGTCACCGGCGGCGCCGGACTGGTGGGTCCCCCGGCCACCGGCCATCGCCTGACTGCGCTCGGCACCGGCCCGGTCGGCCATCTGCCGCTGCATGTCACTGCGGCCGGCTGCCGCGCCCTGCCGCTGCTCACGGACGGCCCGCGACTCCTCGGAGATGCGGTGCAGCCAGTCCTCCCAGCGGTTCTGCATCGGCTTCACGAGACCACCGCCCACGCCGACGATCAGGATGCCGGCCACGGTGGCGAGTACCGCGATCAGCACCGGAGTGGTGACCGTGGTGGCGATGCCCACCTGGTTCAGCGCCGCGATCACACCCAGGGCGATGACGAAGAACGCCGCCAGGTCCGCCAGCACCTTGCCGTAGGACAGGCCGCCCA
The DNA here is from genome assembly GCF_043198155.1 of Micromonospora sp. NPDC048871. Classification (NCBI taxonomy): domain Bacteria; kingdom Bacillati; phylum Actinomycetota; class Actinomycetes; order Micromonosporales; family Micromonosporaceae; genus Micromonospora; species Micromonospora sp. NPDC048871. The sequence goes on from NZ_JBICUM010000006.1 coordinate 213,503, forward strand.
GCGCACCGCTGACGATGTCCCGTACGGCGTTGGCGATGGCGAAGGCGATCACCACGATGACGATCGCGACGAACGCTCGTGGCAGCCAGGACACCACCCCTGAGATCAGGTTGCTGATCGCGTTGGGCCCCCAGACCCCGAACGCGAACTGCAAGGTGAACAGCAGCACGGCGTAGTACGCCAGCTTCGCCAGGATGTCGCTGGCGTCGTACTTCGTTCGTTCCAGTGCCCGTTTGACGCCACCCCGCTCGACCGCCCGGTCGAACCCCACCCGTTCCAGGGCCGCGTCAACGATCTTGAGTACGGCTCTGGCGATGAGCCATCCGACCACCAGGATCGCGATGAACGCGATGGCCCTCGGTACGAACAGCAGCACCGACCTCCACATGTCGGCCACGGCGGTGCCGATATCGACCTGCCTGGCCGCGAAGGTTTCCGGCATGATGTCCCTCCTGTCGCATGGTCTGCCCGACGCGCTTACCCCTTCCCTCAGGCCACACGCCGCGCCGTTGCCCTCCTTTTTCCCGACAGGTCACCAGAGAGGGGCTCTTACCTGGCCTTATGCCCCGGCTGCGGCGCACCGGGACGGATGATCGAAACACTGTTCGGCCGTCCGGACTAGGCTGCTGTCATGCCAGGAAAGGTCGGGCGAGTCCCCACGCCAGCAGGCCCCGTGTCGAGCGCGCGGCTGCCTGGCGTCACCGGCCTGGTCGGTCGCCATCAGTGGAGCGCCAGCAGGCTCGGCCCCCCGGAGTTCTGGGACACCGCGGTACGCGCCGCCGCCGAGATCGTGCTCGCCTCCCCCGCCCCGATGGCGCTGCACCTGGGCGACGAGTTCTTCCTGGTCTACAACGACGCGTACGCCGCACTGATCGGCGACAAACACCCCCAGGCCCTGGGGCAGCCCGCGCCGCAGGTCTTCGCGGAGGTGTGGCCGATGCCGGGCATCGGTGACGTCGTGGAACACACCTACCGCACCGGTCAACCGTTCCTGGAACGGGAGACCACCATGCCGCTGCGCCCGGCCCCCGGCCAGCTCGACCAGGCCGAGTACGTGCGGGCCTGCTCCCCGGTCCGGGACAGCCGGGGCCGCATCGTCGGGGTGCTGTCCGTGATCGCCGAGACCAACCCGGCCATCCGGCAGCTGCAGGGGATCAGCGATCTGGCCGCCGCCCTGTCGGCCACCCTCACCCTGGACGACGTGGCCCGGGTAGCCCTGCGCTACGCGATCACCTCCTTCGACGCCGACCGGGTCGCCTTCGCGGTGGACGACGCCGGTGGGTGGCGGATGGCCCGGCGGGTGCGGGGGGAACTGGTGGATGAGGCCGACGAACGGCTCCCCCCGCTGTGGCGGCGGGGTCCGGCGGACTGGCCGGCCCCGGGGGCGGTCAGCGCCCGCACCGGGCGGGCCAACTACATCACCGACGGCGAGCCGCTGCGGGAGGTAGCCGCCGACCGGCACGACCAGAAGATCCGGGCCCTGGCGGCCGTACCCCTGCGGGCCGTCGGGGTACGGGGTGCCCTCACGGTCGGCTACCGGTCCGCGCACACCTGGTCGGCCCAGGAGCGGGCCTTGCTGGAGGCCTCGGCCGAGCTGGTCGGCCAGGCCACCGAACGGGCCCGCCGCTTCGAGACCCAGCACGGCACCGCCCAACTGTTGCAGCGCAGCATGCTGCCGGAGAACCTGCCCAGCCTGCCCCGGCTGCGGATCGCGGCGCGCTACGACCCGGGGGTGGACGGCAACGCCGCCGGTGGGGACTTCTACGACGCCTTCCTGCTGCCCACCGGTGACCTGGGGGTGGTGCTCGGCGACGTCGCCGGACACGACGTGCAGGCCGCCGCCCGGATGGGCCAGGTACGCGCCGCCCTGCGGGCCCTGGCCCTCAACGACCCCCGCCCGGACCAGGTGCTCGTCGGGCTGGACCGACTGGTCAGCAGCCTGGGGGCGGAGGCCGGCACCCACGAGCTGTTCGTCACGGTGGCCTTCGGGGTCATCGATGTCACCGGTGAACTGCTCACCCTGGCCAGCGCGGGTCACCCCGCGCCGCTGATCCGGCGCTGCTCCGCCGACGGGGAGCCCAGAGCCGAGTACGTGCCGGTGCCGGTCGGCGCCCCGCTGGGGGTCGGCTACCGGCCGGCCACCTGCACGGTCGCCTTCCCGCCCGGGGACACCCTGCTGCTGTTCAGCGACGGGGTGGTGGAACGACGGCGACACGGGCTCTCGCACGGCCTGGCGCGACTGGCCGAGTCGGTGGCCGCGGCGCACAGCGGCGACCCCCGCGCGTTGTGTGCCACCGCCACCGCCTCGGTACCCGGCGCCACCGAGGACGACGTGGCCGTGCTCGCGGTCGAGTACGCCCTGCGGCCGAGCCGGTCGGCCCGGATGGAGGTGCCGGCCGAGCCGACCGCCCCCAGCCGGGTACGGCACTGGCTGACCGCCCAGCTCACCGAATGGCAGGTGGCCGAGTCGGTGATCGGGGCGGCGGTGCTGTGCACCAGTGAGCTGACCACGAACGCCCTGCTGCACGCCGGCACGGCGGCCCGGGTGGAGATCGACCTGAGCCCGGAACGGCTGCTCGTGTCGGTGGCCGACTCCGGTTCACGCGGCACGGTGACCCGGGCCCGGACGGACACCCTGAGCAGCCGGGGCCGGGGACTGGGCCTGATCGAGGAGTTGAGCGACGCCTGGGGCACCGATCCCACCGTGCGGGGCTCGACGGTCTGGTTCGAGATCCTCACCCCGCCGCAGTAGCCCGGTCGCAGGGCTCAGGCCAGTCGTTGCGCCAGGGCCCGCCCCAGGTCCCGGCCGGAGCGCCAGGCGGTCTGCACCCGGGGTTGGGCACCGAAGGCGTCGCCGGCCAGCCCGATGCCCGCCTCGTCCAGGTGGAAGGTGGCGGGATCACCGGCCATGGGCTGGGCGTAGCGCCACCGGTGCAGGTGCACCGCCACCGCCGGGTCGGGCAGACCCAGCAGGTCGCGTACGGCCGCCTCGACCGCCGGGGCGGCGGCGGTGGGCTGGGCCAGGTGGCCTTCGGCGAACTGCCCGGTGGTGTGCGCGACGAGCACGGGGGCCTGGTCGCCCCGGCGGTCCCCGTCGTCGCAGACCAGCCGCAGCACCGGGTGGTCGTTGACGAAGGCCCCCCGGAAGTCCGGCCAGCGTCGGGCCGGGAACCGCAGCACCGCCGCCAGGGCGGGTGACCAGCGCTGGGCGGCGAGCGCCTCGGTGGCGGCGGTCAGGGCGGGGTCCAGCAGCAGCGCGGCCTGGGGCCCGGGCATCGCCAGCACGACCGCCTGGCAGCTGCGGCCGTCCACGGCGGGGCCCGGAGCGACGTCGAGCACCAGGCGGTTCACCCGCACGGGCAGGTCCCGGGCCAGGTGTTCGACCAGCGAGCGCAGCCCACCGGGGGCGGCCCACCGCAGGGGACCGCTGACCGTACGCCTGCCCTGCTCGCCGTAGGCGAGGAAGGTGTCGGTCCACTCCCGGGCCAGCCCGACCCCCTGCCACCGGGCCACCTCCTCGGCGAAGTCCGGATCGCTGACCGTGAAGTAGGCCGCCCCGAGGTCGGCCGGGCGTCCGTCGAAGCGTTTGCTGGCCATCCGGCCGCCGACCACCCGGGCCCGTTCGTGGATCTCCACCGGCACCCCGGCCCGGCGCAGCTCCTGCGCACAGGCCACTCCGGCGATGCCGGCACCGACCACCACGACGCCGGTCCGATCGGTAGTCATCCGGTGATCCTACGTACCGGTCGGACCCGAATCCGTTCGTCCGGGGGCTGACCAGGCCGAGAGATACACCTAAAGCTGTCGATGCTTCCGGAAGGTCTTCACAATTTCGCAACGGGCCCGTACCTTGGCGGACATGTGGGAGCGCTTCCACGCAACTTGCTCGATATATCCGAGGAGCAGACCATGAGAACCCGACGCACGTCCGCCGTGGTCGGCGCGGTGACGGCACTGACCGTCGCCGCCACCGTCGGTGTGGGCGCGCTGCTGGCAGCGCCCGCCGCAGCGGCCGACTCCGCCTTCTACGTGGACCCGCAGACCAGCGCCGCCCGCTGGGTGGCGGCCAACCCGGGTGACTCCCGGGCCGCCGTGATCCGGGACCGGATCGCCAACGTGCCGCAGCCCCGCTGGTACACCACCACCAACACCTCGACCGTGCAGGGCGAGGTCAGCCAGTTCGTCGGCGCCGCCGCCGCAGCGGGCAAGATCCCGATCCTGGTGGTCTACAACATCCCCAACCGCGACTGCAGCAACCACAGCGGTGGCGGGGCCCCCAACCACAGCGCCTACCGCCAATGGGTGGACCAGGTGGCGGCCGGCCTGCAGGGCCGACCGGCCACCATCATCCTGGAGCCGGACGTGCTCCCCATCATGACCAGCTGCATGGACGGCAACCAGCAGGCCGAGGTCCGGGCCTCGATGGCGTACGCCGGCAAGGCCCTCAAGCGTGCCTCCTCGGCGGCGAAGGTCTACTACGACATCGGCCACGGCGGCTGGCTCTCTGCCGGCGAGGCCGCCAACCGGCTGCTCGCCGCGGACATCGCCAACAGCGCCGACGGCATCTCGGTGAACGTGTCGAACTACCGGAGCACCGCCGGTGAGGTCTCCTACGCCAAGTCGATCATCGCGGCGACCGGGATCTCCCGCCTGAAGGCGGTCATCGACACCAGCCGTAACGGCAACGGTCCCGCCGGCTCGGAGTGGTGCGACCCGCCGGGGCGGGCCATCGGCACGCCGAGCACCACCAACACCGGCGACTCGGCGATCGACGCCTTCCTCTGGGTCAAGCTGCCCGGTGAGGCCGACGGCTGCATCGCCGCCGCCGGTCAGTTCGTGCCGCAGCGGGCGTACGACCTGGCCATCGCGGCCGGGCCGCTGCCCACCACGCCGGCCCCCACCACCCCCGGCCCGACCACTCCCCCGCCGCCCCCCACCACTCCTCCGCCGCCGCCGACCACCCCGCCGCCGGCCGGTGGGTGCACGGTGACCTTCACCCCGAACACCTGGACCGGTGGCTTCACCGCCGAGATCCGGGTGACCAACCGCGGCAGCGCGGTGAACGGCTGGACCCTGTCCTTCAACCCCGGCTCCGGGGTACGGCTGAGCAACGGCTGGAACGGCACCTGGAGCCAGTCCGGCGACCGCATCTCGGTGCGGAACGCCGACTGGAACGGCAGCCTGCCCAGCGGGGGCACCCTCAGCACCGGCTTCCAGGGCACCTACAGCGGTAGCAGCCTGCCGGCGCCGAGTGGTTTCACCCTCAACGGCACCAACTGCACCTGATCACCCCCCTCCGGACAGGCCCCCCGCCACCGCCTTCGGGCACCGGCGGGGGGCCTTCCTCCTCTCCTCATCCCCGGCGCCGGCGCGTTACCGCTGCCCTCGGACGGGAACGCCTGGTACGACGAAGGAGGAGACCCATGACCACACAGTCGAATCCCCCGGCCTGGCAGCCGGGCGTGACCGGCGGCGGCACCCTCCCGTCGGGCCCGGGTGGCCGGACCGCGGCACCCAGCGGCGACGGGCAGAGTCCGCAGTTCGGTCCACCGACCGTGACGATCGGGGCCTACCCGGACTATCCCTCCGCCCAACGGGTGGTGGACCACCTGGCCGACAACCGGTTCCCGGTGGAACGCAGCGCGATCGTGGGCACCGATCTGACCCTGGTGGAGACCGTTCTGGGCCGGATGACGACAGCTCGTGCCGGACTGATCGGCGCCGGCACCGGTGCCTGGTTCGGTCTGTTCATCGGCCTGCTGTTCGGCATCTTCACCGTCGGCAACTGGATCGCGGTAATCCTGGCCGGCCTGGTCATCGGGGCCCTCTGGGGCGCGGTGTTCGGGGCGGTGGCACACGCCATGACCGGCGGCAAGCGGGACTTCACCTCGGCCAGTTCGCTGCGCGCCAACCAGTACGCCGTGATCGTCGACGCGGACGTGGCCGAACAGGCCCGTCAGGTGCTGGGTCGACTGCACCTGGGCGGGCGGACCCCGCAGACCGCGGGCTGAGCACCCGATCGACGGACGCCGACGACGTCCGGCCGCCCTCGACCATGACGGTCGGGGGCGGATCGCATCTCAGTCGGTGGCCAGTCGGGCGTGCAGATGCTCGTCGTGGCGTCGGCCGTGCGGCCGCTGGAAATCCGATCCGGTCATTCAATCCTTCAATACCTGACCTCGCCTGCCCGTTGGTCAGTCTTCCAGCCAGCAGTCCAGTGAGTTTGTTCAAATTTGAATTTTGAGCTATCGTGGGGCCATGACCGAGAGCCTGAGCGCCGACCGGCTAGCTGCTTGGCGGGCGTACATCGAGGCCAGCCAGCGGTTACTCACCCGGCTGGAGGAGGAGTTGCGCGCCACCAGCGAGCTGAGCCTCGCCGACTACCACGTGCTCGTGCTGCTCAGCGAGGTCCCCGGGCACCGGCTGCGGATGGGCGAGCTGGCCGGCCGACTGGTCTTCTCCCCCAGCCGGCTGACCTACCAGATCTCCTCGATGCAGCGGCGCGGCCTGGTGGTGCGGCAGCCCTGTCCGCAGGACGGCCGGGGCAGCGAGGCGGTGCTCACCGCCGCCGGCCTGCTGGCCCTGCGCGAGGCCGCACCGCAGCACCTGCACTCCGTACGTACCCACCTGATGGACGACCTCGACGACGCCGAGATCGCCTGCCTGACCAGGATCTTCACCCGACTCGGCCAGCGGCTACAGGCAACCGCCAGCCCCGCCCACAGCGACAGTTGAAGGAGCCTTCGATGCCCGCGATCACGGTCGACAACGTCCTCGTCCTGCCCCGCCTGCCCCGGCTGGACGAGTCCACCACCACCATCCGCCCGGTCCGTCGGCTGACCACCGCGCCCAGCGGCTTCGAGGGCGAGGGCTTCCCGGTGCGCCGGGCCTTCGCCGGGGTACCGGTCAGCGAGCTGGACCCCTTCCTGCACCTGGACCAGATGGGCGAGGTGGAGTACGCCCCGGGCGAGCCGAAGGGCACCAGTTGGCACCCGCACCGGGGCTTCGAGACCGTCACCTACATCATCGACGGGGTCTTCGAGCACCAGGACACCCACGGCGGGGGCGGCACGATCACCAACGGCGACACCCAGTGGATGACCGCCGGCAGTGGTCTGCTGCACATCGAGGCCCCGCCGGAGCACCTGGTCGTCAGCGGCGGGCTGTTCCACGGCACCCAGCTCTGGGTCAACCTGCCCAAGGTGGCGAAGATGAGCCCGCCGAAGTACCAGGACATCCGGGGCAACCAGGCCGCCCTGCTCACCACCCCGGACGGCGGTGCGCTGATCCGGGTGATCGCCGGTGAGATCGCCGGGCACCGGGGACCGGGCTCGACGTACACCCCGATCACGGTCACCCACGTGACCGTCGAGCCGGGGGCGCAGGTCGATCTGCCCTGGCGGCCGGACTTCAACGCCCTGGTGTACGTGCTGGGCGGGCGTGGCACGGTCGGTGCCAACGGCCGTGGGGTCCGGACCGGGCAGCTGGCGGTGCACGGCCCGGGTGACGCCCTGCGGATCAAGGCCAACGCCCGGCAGGACAGCCGGACTCCCACCCTGGATCTGTACATCATGGGTGGTCAGCCGATCCGGGAGCCGGTGGCCCAGTACGGCCCGTTCGTGATGAACAGCCGGGACGAGCTGATCCAGGCTTTCGAGGACTACCAGGCCGGACGGCTCGGGGTCATTCCGGCGAAGCGGCTGGCGCACACCGAGGGCCAGGGTTCCCGGCCCTGAGTCAGGCAGGACGACGAGTTGGGGGCGCCCGATGCGACCGGGGCGCCCCCGCTGGTCAGGAAACGGCGAAGATGCCGGCCAAGCCGAGCACCACCATCACCAGTACGGCCAACAGCGCTCCCCGCTCCCCTTCCACCGCCTGCTCGCGGTGCTCGGTCACAGCGCTGGTCGTCTCGCCGGGCATGGTGCGGCCTCCTCGAGTTTGGGGTGCGTGCCGATCCGGCCCTTGAGTAACCCGTCTGGGCCGCCGGAAACCCGGTGGCCGCACCCGACCGCGACCCGCCCGGCGACCGGATGCGGAGAGCAGTAAGCCCGGTCGATGCCCGTTACCCATGACCAATTTGAACCGATTTCACGGTTTAAATCACTTAAACACATCGTCCGTTCGGCTAGATTTCTGTTGGCCTATCAGGCTATGGTGACTCCCGAACGTACCAACAGTGCCCAACCGAAGCGTCACGTCTTTATCCGCGGACGAGGTGCAGGGAGGACCACCATGACCGCGCCAACGATTAGCGAGGCGGCTACCGCGCCGACGACCGCGGCCAAGCTCGACCCGCGAGCGCTCACCGACAGCGCCACCGACCTGCTCAACGCGATGGCCGCGCTGCCCGCCGGACACCCGTCCCGCGCCGCGCTGCGCGACCGGGCCATCGAGGCATGGCTGCCGCTGGCCAACCACCTGGCCCACCGCTACAGCGGGCGGGGCGAGCCGACCGACGACCTGGCCCAGACCGCGGCCGTCGGCCTCATCAAGGCCATCGACAAGTTCGACCCCTCCCGGGGTGTCGACTTCGCCGGCTACGCCATCCCCACCATCATCGGCGAGCTCAAGCGCCACTTCCGCGACCGCACCTGGGACATCCGGGTGCCCCGACGGTTGCAGGAACTGCGCCTGGCCATCTCGGACGCCAACAGCTCGCTGCTGCAGACCCTCGGCCGCTCGCCGACCGTGGCCGACATCGCCGCCCACCTCAAGCTCACCGAGGAAGAGGTCCTGGAGGGCCTGGAGGGCGCCCGCGCGTACAACGCCGTCTCCCTGTCCACCCCCACCGGCGACGGCGACCGGGCCACCGAGCTCGGTGACATGCTCGGCGGTGAGGACAGCGAGTTCGAGCTGGCCGAGCTGCGGGTGGCGCTGGGGCCGGCCCTGGCCACCCTGGACGAGCGTGAGCAGAAGATCCTGACTCTGCGCTTCTACGGGAACCTGACCCAGTCGCAGATCGCCGAGCAGATCGGGGTGTCACAGATGCATGTGTCCCGGCTGCTGGCCCGGGCGCTGACGAAGCTGCGGGGGCAACTCGACGGAACGTACTAGGAGGGGGTGGCGACGGTGGCCGGGCCGGCGGGCCCGGCCACCGTCGTGTCCGCGCTCAGTCGGTACGCGGCTCGCGCCACATCGGCCAGAACGGGGTGCCGTCCGGCAGCCGGAACGGCTCGGACTCCTGGTAGCCGTGCCGGGCGTACAGGACCCGGTTGCTCTCGCTGCTGGCCTCCAGGTAGGCCGGTATCCCGTTGGCGTCCAGCCAGGCGTGGTGGTGCCGCAGCAGGGCGCTGCCCACCCCGGTGCCCTGCCGATCCGGCCGCACGGCCAGCAACGCCAGGTGGTGGTGATCGGCGTGCGGATGGTGGGTGGCGAACAGCTCGTCCAGGTGGGCAAAGCGGGGGGTCCACTCGCCACAGGCGGCGGCCAGCCGGGCGTCGTAGTCCTCCGGTTCGGGCAGCGGGTCGCCGACCGAGGGCAGCCAGACCGCCACCCCGGCCCGGTCGGTGGTGCCGAAGACCAGCCCGTGCCGCAGGGCGTGGGAGACCACGATCTCGAACTGGCCGGCCAGCACCGCCTCCCGCTTGGCCTCCTCCGGCACCAGCCACCGGGTGGCGTCCAGCACCAGGAAGGCCTCCGCGATCCGTTCGGCCACCCACCGGGCGTCGGCCGGTTCCAGCCGTACGATGCTCACCTCGGTCATCGCCCCACCTCCGTGGTGGGCAGCACCGCGGCGGTGCTCTCCGCACCCAGACCGATCCGGGCGTAGGTGTCCGGGCGGCTGTTGCGCAGCACCAGCCCCCAGAGCACACCGAGTGCGGCGGCCACCGGGTATGCCGCCGGGAAGAGCCAGCGCAGCGGCGAGTCGGGCTCCAGCCCGAGCATGTCGGCGAAGTTCTGCACGGCCAGCACGATGATGGAGATCAACGCGATCCCGGCGATGGCGGGAGCGATCAGCCGGCGCCACAGGGTCTCCTGCTCCCCGCTGCGCGCGAAGTAGGCGATGATCGCGACGGCGGTCGTGGCGATCAGCAGCAGCACCCCGAAGCCGCCGGTGATGCCCAGCCAGAAGAACAGTTGGAGCACCGGGTCCCAGCCGTTGATCGCGTACAGCAGGATGACCGCCAGGCCCAGGGTGCTCTGCGCCAGCGAGGCGGCCCGGGGGGCCCCGGTGACCGGGGAGGTACGGCCGAAGATCGCCGGCAACACCCGCTCCCGGCCCAGCGCGAAGGCGTACCGGGCGGTCGTGTTGTGGAACGAGATCATCGCGGCCAGCACCGAGGTCAGGAAGAGTGCCTGCCCGATGGTGAGCACGGTGTCACCCAGGTGCGCTCCCGCCAGGTTGAAGATCAGGTCGATGCTCTGGGCGTTGGCCTCCTCGACGATGCGGTCCGGTCCCACGGCGACCGTCATGCTCCACGAGGACAGGGCGTAGACCACACCGATGATCGCCACGGACAGGTAGGTGGCCATCGGCACGGTGCGCTTGGGGTCCTTGCTCTCCTCGCTGAACACCACCGAGGCCTCGAAGCCGACGAAGCCGAGGATCGCCAGCACCAGCACGGCACCGACCCCGGGCACGAAGAAGTTGTCCGGGGAGAAGGCCGCGAAGCTGACCCCGCCGGAGGCCGGGTTGCTCAACTGGCCCAGGTCGAACAGCAGGATGATGGCGATCTCGGCGCAGAGCAGGGCGGCCAGCACCATGCCGTTGATGTCCACCCGCAGCAGGCCCAGCAGCCCCACCATGGCCCAGGCCACCAGTGCCACCACCCACCACTGGGGGGCGATGCCGAACAGCCGGTCCAGCACCGGGGTGGCCGCCGCGCCGATGGTGCCGTAGAGCCCCACCTGAAGCGCGTTGTAGGCCAGCAGCGCCACCCAGGCCGTACCCACCCCGGCGGGGCGACCCAGGCCCCGCGCGACGTAGGCGTAGAAGGCCCCGGCGTTGGCCATCCGACGGGCCATCGCCACGTACCCGGCGGAGAAGATCGCCAGCACGGCGGCGACCGCCAGGAAGGCCAGCGGGATACCGAGCACCCCGATGACCCCGTAGCCGGTGGTGACCACCCCGGCCACCACGGTCAGCGGCGCTGCCGCGGAGAGCACGAAGAAGACCACGGAGGGTACGCCGAGCCGGCCCCGGGCCAGCGCCTCGGAGACGTTGCTTGGTCGCTGTGGTGTCAGTGTGGAGGACATGGATGACTCCGGATGAGTGTGAGGGGGTTTAGGCGCCGGCTCAGGAGGTGCCGCGCAGCACGGCCGCGCCCACTGCGGCCTCGGTGTGCGCCACGAGCTCCTTGAGGGGGGCCGGCAGAGCGGGGATGATCAGATTGAGTCGGTGGTGGGCACGGGGGCCGGCGCTCCACAGCACTTCCCGGGTCAACCCGGCGGAGGCGACCAGACCCAGCAGCAGCGCGTCCGGCACGCTCGGCGGGTCGGCACGTTCCAGCACCGCACGCAGCCGGGTAGCCGGCCAGGCGGCCACATTGGGATCGATCGGCACGTAGCTGACCGTGGTGCGCAGCAGCCGTCGGCTCTCCTGCCGACGCAGCGCACCGGCCCGACAGAGCCGCTCCCCCACCGAGGTCACCGAGGTCTGGGCGAGGAAGCTGAGCCAGGTGCGTACCGACTGGTGCTGGGCCTCACCGATCAACTGGTCCAGCACGGTGTGCGCCAGGGCGTCCGCGGGCGGACGGCGGTCGATCACGCTGACCTGACCGTTGGTGACGGTCAGGTGTCCATAGAGGATCAACTCGCCGAGCAGCCCGCCGGCCAGGCCCAGACCGGTGGCGGCCGGGTGCAGTTTCGCCTTGCCACGGATGTCGTTGTGGGCGATCAGGAAGAACTCGTCGGCGATGAGCAACGGTCCTCCCCCGAATGGCCGTCCTGTGTGATCGCGAACCCGGGAAAGCATGCACGTCGATGCACTGCAATGCAACTCCCGTTTTCGACAGTTGCACTCCGTGCTGATGCGACCTGCGGATTTCCCCGTGACAGACTCGGAGGGTGACCGCAAGCCCCACTGTTCGCCGCCGCCGCATCGCTCGGGAACTCCGTCAACTGCGGGAAAGCGCCGGAATGACGCTGGATGTCGCCGCCCGGCAACTGGACATGTCCAAAAGCAACCTCTCCCGCATCGAGAACGCCCAGATCGGCATCAAGCCCCGCGACGTACGCGCCGCGTTGGCCCTGTATCAAGTGACCGGAAACGACGCCGAGGCCCTCATCGAGATCGCCCGTGGCGCCCAGCAACGCGGCTGGTGGCAGCACTACAGCGACGTACTGCCGGAATGGTTCGAGTTCTATGTCGGCCTGGAGGCCGAGGCCGCCACCCTGCGCACCTACGAGGCCGAGGCGGTGCCCGGCCTGTTGCAGACCGAGGCGTACGCCCGGGAGGTCTACCGGCTGACCGCCGGCGAGGAGGATCTCGACCGCAAGGTCGCCGCCCGACTCCGCCGACAGGACGTGCTGCACAGCGACGCCCCGGTCGAACTGTCGGTGGTGTTGAACGAGGCCGTCCTGTTACGCCCTGTCAGCGACCGGGCCGTAATGGCGGGTCAACTGTCGCATCTGGAGACGGTCGCTCAACTACCGAACGTCACGATTCAGGTACTGCCCTTCGAGGCGGGCGGGCACCCGGCGATGAACTCCCCGTACGTGATCCTCACCTTCGCCGACGCCGCCGACGCCGCCGTGGTCTACCTGGAAAACCTCACGACAGGCCTGGCACTGGAAGAGGCCGGACAGGTGGGCTCGTATAGCCTTGTGCACGAGCGGCTGCGCCGGTTGGCGCTGGATCCGGCGGCATCTCTGATCCGCCTGAAAGAAGCTGCTCGCTACTTTACGTGATCGCGTCAGCGCGATCACCCTCAGTATTTATGAAGGGATCGCGATGACCGCGCTCGACCTGTCCCGGGCGAAGTGGCGCACCAGCACCCGCAGTGTGGGTAACGGCAACTGCGTGGAAGTCGCCACACTCGACGGTCATGTCGCGGTGCGGGACAGCAAGGATCGCGGCGGGCCGGTGCTGACGTTTCCACCATCGGCCTGGAGCGCCTTCGTCGTCGGCCTCGACGAAGCCGACGGTCGCTGACCGCTGCGACATCAAGGCAGCCGGCACCGCCGGTACGCGGTAGCTGGCACACGGCGTCGCCGCTGCACGGCGGAGACACCGGGCAGGGGCAGCCCTCACACAGGAGTCTGCCCCTGCCACGGCCAGCGCGGTCGTTCTTGAGCGCAGCGGCGCTCAGCTCACACGGCCCCCATCGGCGTCGCTAGCGCAGCGACCGGAAGCCGGCGCGCAGTTCCTCCACGAAGACCTCCGGCCGTTCCCAGGCCGCGAAGTGCCCACCCTTGTCCAGCTTGTGGTAGTAGACGAGATTCGGGTACGCCCGCTCGACCCAGCTGCGCGGGGCCTGGTACAACTCGTCGGGGAAGGCACTCACCGCGGCCGGCACGGAGACCCCCTTGGTGGCGAAGAAGGAGAGCGGGTTCTCCGCGTAGAGGCGGGACGCGGAGACCGCCGTGTTCGTGGCCCGGCAACGACGGGATCACCAGGTGGAAGGCGTCGGACGCGGACGCGCCGTACGCCGTCGGATCGGTGAGCGGCCCGATGATCTTCAACTGCTCGATCACGGACCCGGGCCAGCCGTGCGTGACGATGAGCGGCAGCGCGTCCTCGTGCCGGGAGCGGACGTGGATGAAGTGGATGTCCAGGCCGTCGATCTCGGTAAGGAACTGCGGCAGGTCGTTCAGTCTCGCCTCGATCCTGCGCCAGTCGTACTCGGTCTCCCAGTAGCGCGCGAGTGCCTGGATGGTGGCCAGCGGCACGCTGTCCCCGTCGATCAGGATCACGCAGATGGGATTGCCGGCCGTCGCCCGTCACGGGCGCGCATCCCCTCGACGGCGGCTGCCTCGATCAGGCCGGTCGTCGAGGAACAGGCCGCCTCAGGTCAACACTAGGTCCGCCGCCGCGACGGCGAGCGCCCTCGGCGCAACGTCACGTCCGAACCTGTTCACGGTGTTCGGCTGGCCGACGAAAGCGGTGCCGTCCTTCGGGCGCCCTCAGCCCTCGTCGACCACGTCCGCGACGACGACCGTGACATTGTCCGGTCCACCGGCGCGCAGCGCGAGGTCGATCAGCCGGCGTGCGCACTCCTGACGGTCCGGGTATTCGGCCAGCACCTCGGCCATGGTCTCGGCGCTGACGACGTTGGACAACCCGTCGCTGCACAGCAGCCACCGGTCCCCGGCCCAGGGCAGCATCGTCGCGTACGTCGGGGAGATCTCGTCGCCCTGCAACGCCTGGGTGACCACGGCCCGGCGCGGATGGCTGCCGGCCTGGTCGGGGGTGATCAGGCCCTGGTCGACCAGCATCTGCACGAAGGTGTCGTCCCGGGTGATCTGCTTGAGCACCCCCTCGCGGAACAGGTACGCCCGGGAGTCGCCCACATGCGCCAGGGCCAGGCAGCTGCCGGTACGCGCGAACAGCAGCGCGGTCAGTGTGGTGCCCATCCCCTGTCGTTGCGGATCATCCGCGACCGCCTGACGGATCCGGCTGGTGGCCGACTGGATGCCGCTCTGCAGGGCGGCCACCAGGGCGTCCTCGGGGGTCTCCACGTCCAGTGGGGCCATCGCCTCGATGGCGATCGAGCTGGCCAGGTCGCCCGCGGCCATGCCTCCCATGCCGTCGGCGACCGCCACCAGCCAGGCGCCGGCGTGCAGGGCGTCCTGGTTACCACTGCGGATCAGGCCACAGTCGCTCGTTCCGGCAGAACGCAGCTTCAGGGTCATGGCACGCAGCCTGCCAGGCGAAGGGCGGGGTTGTCTCTAGGAGATCGGGACGACCGGGCGTGGCGCGGCAAATCTCACTGCTGAACGCCCCGATGAGGATCGGGTGCGATCGATTGACACGATCGGCCGTCCCTGGAAACATGCCCGATACCTGGGAGCGCTCCCAGGTTTCCCCCACCATTTGCCCGTCCTGTTCGTCGGAAGGATCCCCCGTGACGCCACCCCGACGTCGTCTAGCGGTGCTCGCTGCGGCAACCGCCGTGGCGCTGGCCGGCACCACCGCCGGCACCGCCTACGCCGACCCCCCGGCAGACGCACCCGAACAAATCACCAACGGCGACTTCAGCAACGGCTCCTCGCCCTGGTTCTCCTTCGGCACCGGCCCCCTCGGCGTGGTCGACGGCCAACTCTGCACCACTGTCGCCGGTGGCCTGGCCAACCCGTGGGACGCCGGCATCGGCCACGACGGAGTGCCGCTGATCGCCGGCGCCGAATACACCCTGGGCTTCGACGTCACCTCGACCCCGGGTGGCTCGGTGACCGCGGTGCTGCAACTCGGCAGCGCCCCCTACACCGGCTACTACTCGGTCATCGCGGCCGCCACCCCCACCCAGCAGCGGGTCGAGCGGACCTTCGTGGCCCCGACCGACGACAGCCGGTCCCAGCTGATCTTCCAGGTCGGTGGGGCCGCCGAACAGCAGACCGTCTGCCTGGACAACGTCTCGCTGCGCGGCGGCAACCCGCCCGAGCCGTACGAGCCGGACACCGGCCCCCGGGTCCGGGTCAACCAGGTCGGCTACCTGCCGCACGGGCCGAAGAACGCCACCGTGGTCACCGACGCCACCGAGGCCCTGCCCTGGCAGTTGAAGTCCGCCTCCGGTGCCGTGGTGGCCAGCGGCAACACCACCCCCCGCGGGGTCGACCCGGCCTCGGCGCAGAACGTCCACTCGCTGGACTTCTCCTCGTACCGCACCCCCGGACAGGGCCTGACCCTGACGGTGGACGGTGAGGTCAGCCACCCGTTCGACATCTCCGGCGCCCTCTACGAGCAGCTGCGCTCCGACGCCCTGCAGTTCTTCTACATCCAGCGCAGCGGCATCGCCATCGACGGTGACCTGGTCGGCGAGGAGTACGCCCGCCCGGCCGGCCACCTGGGGGTCGCCCCCAACCAGGGCGACACCGACGTGCCCTGCCAGCCCGGGGTCTGCGACTACCGGCTGGACGTGCGCGGCGGCTGGTACGACGCGGGCGACCACGGCAAGTACGTGGTCAACGGCGGCATCGCCACCTACCAGTTGCTGAGCACCTTCGAGCGGACCAAGAACGCGGCCACCGCCGGGTTCGGTGCCGCCCTCGGCGACGGCACCCTGCGGCTGCCCGAGCGGGACAACGGGGTACCGGACATCCTCGACGAGGCCCGCTGGGAGCTGGAGTTCCTGATGCGGATGCAGGTGCCGGCCGGCAAGCCGCTCGCCGGGATGGCCCACCACAAGATCCACGACGAGAACTGGACCGGACTGCCGTTGCAGCCCGAGGACGACCCGGAGCTGCGTGAGCTGCACCCGCCGTCCACCGCCGCCACCCTGAACCTGGCCGCCGTCACGGCCCAGTGCGCCCGGCTGTTCGCCCCGTACGACGCCGCCTTCGCGCAGCGTTGCGGCACCGCGGCCAAGACCGCCTACGCCGCGGCGAAGGCCAACCCGACCCGCTACGCCAGCCCGACCGACGGCAACGGCGGCGGCGCGTACGACGACAGCAACGTCACCGACGAGTTCTACTGGGCGGCGGCCGAGCTGTACCTGACCACCGGTGAGGCCGCCTACCTGGCCGACCTGACCGCCTCGCCGCACCACACCGGCGACGTCTTCGACGCCCGGGGCTTCGGCTGGCAGAGCGTGGCCGCCCTGGGCCGCCTCGACCTGGCCACCGTGCCCAGCGGGCTGGCGGCGGCCGAGCTGACCCGCATCCGCAAGTCGGTGACCGACGCCGCGGACGGCTACCTCGCCGAGATCGCCCGCCAGGCGTACGGGCTGCCGATGCCGGGTGAGTCCAGCAGCTACTTCTGGGGCGGCAACAGCAACGTGATCAACAACGCGATCGTGCTGGCCACCGCCTTCGACCTGACCGGTCAGGCCAAGTACCGCGACGGCGCGGTGCAGACGATGGACTACATCCTCGGCCGCAACGCGCTGAACATCTCGTTCGTCACCGGTTGGGGCGAGCACGCGGCGGAGAACCAGCACAGCCGCATCTTCGGCTACCAGCTCGACCCGACCATGCCGAAGCCGCCCGCGGGCTCGCTGGCCGGCGGTCCCAACGCCGACCTGCAGGACCCGTTCGTGGAGAAGCTGCTCGCCGGCTGCGCCCCGATGTTCTGCTACGTCGACGACATCGCCTCCTACTCGACCAACGAGGTGGCGATCAACTGGAACTCGGCGCTGGCCTGGATCGCCTCGTTCCTGGCCGACCAGGGTGACTCGGCGGCCGTGCCGGCACCCACCTGCTCGGTGACGTACACCAACTACGGCTCCTGGCAGGGCGGCACCGGCTTCACCGGCCAGGTGACCATCCGCAACACCGGCACCACCACCCTGAACGGCTGGACCGCCAAGTTCGCCTTCACCGGTGACGCCAAGGTGCGCGAGGCCTGGATGGCAGACGTCAAGCAGTCCGGCGCCACGGTGACCGCGAAGAACGAGTCGTACAACGGCAACATCGCCCCCGGCGGCACGGCGATGTTCGGCTTCAACGCCACCACCGGCAAGGGCGCCAACCCCGCACCGAACCTGATCACGGTCAACGGCGCACCCTGCACCGTCTCCTGATCCCCGGGTGGGGTGCCGTCGGCGACCGGCACCCCACCCGGCCCCACTCGCGAGGGGCCCGGCCCGGCTGCGGCCCGGCCCGCTCGGGGCCCGGTTGATCAAAAAGTTTGGGTCTGGATTCCGCCTCCAGGCGACCAAACCTCTTGATCACCGGGCCCCTCGCTGTTCGCCTGGTCGCCGGGTAGCAGGATGGCGGCATGGATGATCTGGTGTTGCGGGCCGGAGGGCCGGAGGATGCGGCGGCGGTGTTGCGACTGCTGGACGACGCCACCGCCTGGCTGGTGGCGCAGGGGCGTACCGGGCAGTGGGGCACCGAGCCCGCGTCGACCGACCCGCGCCGCATCGCCCAGGCCGACGGCTGGGCCAAGGGCGACGGTCTGTGGCTGGCAGAAATCGGCGACCGACCGGTCGGCGCGCTCGTGGTGGGCACCGCCAACGACTACGTGCCCCCGGCCACCGAACCGGAGCTGTACGTGAACCTGCTGGTCACCGACCGGGCGTACGCCGGAGCGGGAATCGGTGCCCGACTACTGGCGCACGCCGCCGACCTGGCCCGACAAAGCGGTGTCCACCTGCTCCGCGTGGACTGCTACGCCGGCGACGACGGCGCCCTGGTCCGCTGGTACCAACGCCAGGGCTTCACCCCCACCACCCCCTTCACCCTCACCCGCCCCGCCCAACCCCCCTGGCCCGGCCAACTCCTAACCCACCCCCTGTCTCCGCCGCGTTGATCATGAGGTTGACGGCAGTCTGGAGATCGACAACTGCCGCTAACCTCATGATCAACGGGGCACAGACAGAGGGCGCGAGGGGGGTGGGGTTAGGGGGGTGGGTGGGTTAGGGGGTGTGGGGTGGGTGGGTTAGGGGGTGTGGGGGAGTTTGGGGAGGACCTGGGTGCCGAAGGCGTCCAGGAAGGGGCGTTGGTCCTGGCCTACGTGGTGTAGGGCTATCTGGTCGAAGCCTAGGTCGATGTAGTCCTCCAGCCAGCCGGTGTGTCGGCCCAGGTCGGCGGAGATGTTGACCACCTCGGCCAGGCGGGACATGGGTACCTGGGCGGAGACCACGTCGAAGTGTTCCGGGGTGGCCAGGTCCCAGCAGACCGGGGGGGCGAAGACGTTGCTGCGCCACTGGTCGTACGCGATGGCCTCGGCCTCGGCCTGGCTGCCGGCCCAGCTCAGATGCACCTGGAGGTGGATCGGCCCGCGACCGCCGGCTTCCCGGTAGGCGTCGATCATGCGGCGAAGGTGGTCGGTGGAGGCGTTCACGGTGATCAGACCGTCCGCCCATTCGGCACACCAGCGGGCGGTCTCGACACTGACCGCGGCGCCGACCAGGGCGGGCGGCTGCTCGGGTCGGGTCCAGAGCCGGGCCCGGTCGACCCGGACCAGCCCGTCGTGGCTGACCTCCTCGCCGGCCAGCAGGGCCCGGATGACCTCCACGCACTCGCGCAGCCGGGCGTTGCGGACCTCCTTGCGGGGCCAGGCCTCGCCGGTGACATGTTCGTTGGCGGCCTCACCGGAGCCCAGCGCGGCCCAGAACCGGCCAGGGTACATCGCGGCCAGGGTGCCGATCGCCTGGGCGATGATGGCCGGGTGGTAACGCTGGCCCGGTGCGTTGACCACGCCGAAGGACAGCCCGGTGGCCTGGAGCGCGGAACCTAGCCACGACCAGGCGAACCCGGAGTGCCCCTGCCGCTCGCTCCAGGGTGCGAAGTGGTCGGAGCACATCGCGGCGTCGAAGCCGACCTCCTCGGCGTGACACACCGCCTCCAGCAGGGCACGGGGATGAATCTGCTCGTGGGAAGCGTGGAAACCGATCGCCGTCATGCCGGCCTCCCTACCCAGGCCGGCGGAAAAGTAAGCCGGGCTACTCGGCGTGCGCCCCGGCGCCGGCCCCGGCCTCCCCCGCACCGATCCAGACCGTCTTGAGGTTGCAGAACTCGTGCATGCCCTGGGCGGACAACTCCCGGCCGTACCCGGAGTTCTTCACCCCACCGAAGGGCAGCTCCGGGTACGAGGTGGTCATGCCGTTGATGAACACCGCCCCGGCGACCAGGTCGGTGGCGAAACGCTCCTGCTCCTGGGGGTCCCGGGTCCAGGCGTTGGAGCCGAGCCCGAAGGCGGTGCCGTTGGCCACCTCGATCGCCTCCTCGTACGAGGACACCCGGTACAACCCGGCCACCGGCCCGAACACCTCCTCGGACCACATCCGCATGCTCGGATCGAGGTCGGCGACCACGGTCGGCGGGTAGAACCAGCCCTCCCCGGTGGGTTTGCGACCACCGCAGAGCACGGTGGCTCCCTTGTCGACCGCGTCCCGGACCTGGGCGTCGACCTCGTCGCGGCCCCGCTCGCTGGCCAACGGCCCGACATCGGTGTCGGCGTCCATCGGGTCGCCGACCCGCAGCGCCGACATGCGGTGCGCGAACGCCTCCGCGAAGGCCTCGTAGACCTCGGTGTGCACGATGAACCGCTTGGCCGCGATGCAGGACTGCCCGTTGTTCTGGCAGCGTGCGGTGGTGGCCACCTCGGCGGCCAGTTCCACATCGGCCGAGGGCATCACCACGAAGGGGTCGCTGCCGCCCAGTTCCAGCACGGTCTTCTTCAGCTCCCGGCCGGCGATCTGGGCGATGGACCGGCCGGCGGGCTCGCTTCCGGTCAGGGTGGCGGCGCGTACCCGGGGGTCGCCCAGGATCTGCTCCACCGCCTCGGAGCCGACCAGCAGGGTCGTGAAGGCCCCCTCGGGGAAACCGGCGCGGCGGATCACGTCCTCCAGCAGCAGGGCGGTCTGCGGCACGTTGGAGGCGTGTTTGAGCAGCCCGGTGTTGCCGGCCATCAGGGCCGGGGCGGCGAAGCGTACGACCTGCCAGAGCGGAAAGTTCCAGGGCATCACCGCGAGGACCGGCCCGATCGGCTGGTAGCGGACGAAGGCCCGGGTCGCAGAGACCGCCTTCGCGTCGGCCGGTAGATCGGCCAGGAACTCGGCGGCGTGGGCGGCGTAGAAGCGGAAGGCGGCGGCGCACTTGGTGACCTCTGCCTTGGCTGCGGCGTACGTCTTGCCCATCTCGGTGGTCATCAGCCGGGCGATGTCGTCGCGTTCGGCCTCCAGCAGGTCCGCCGCCGCGTTCAGCCACCGCCCGCGCTGGTCGATGGTGGTGCCCCGCAGCTGCTGGTACGCCAGATCGGCCCGTTCGATCGCGTCGCTCAGCTGCTCGTCCGACATCGGCTCGAAGGTCTTGAGCACCTGGCCGGTAACGGGGTTGGTGGTGGCGATGGGCATCAGGGCTTTCTCCCGTCACTCGAAGAGCGAGTGCCGCACACCGGGTTCCTCACGGCGGCGGGCGGCACGGCGGCGTTGGATGACGGCCAGGTCGACGACCGCGACCACCGCGAAGATCACGCAGACCACACCGAGCAAGGCCAGCTCGGCACGGAACGCCAGCACCGCGAAGACGACCATGGTGACGAGCCCGAAGCCGGCCAGCACCAGCCGCAGATTGAGTGCGCTGTACGCGTGGCCGACCGTGCCGCGGGCACGCCGGGGCTGTGATCTCGTCATCACCTCCACCTACCCCGCACCGCCCGGACTAACCGCCACCACCGCGACTAGCACGCTTCTCGACCCGGCGACAGGGATCTGCCGCATCTCCGACAAGGCGGCACGAAGGTCACGCGGCCCACGCGTACAGTCATCCTGCCGTCTCTGCGCGCTACGAGGCTGGGGAAGTCATGCCTGGACGCTGGACAACCGCCGCCGTCTGCCTGCTCGCGTTGGTCGCCCTGGCCTGCGAGGCGGGCGGAGAGGCGACCCCCCGACCCACCGGCAGCCCGCCACCCGGCTCCCCCAAGGTGGTCGCCGCCCTCGGTGACTCCATCACCACCGGCTTCGGCTCCTGCCTCGTGCTCACCTCCTGCGAACGCAACTCCTGGTCCACCGGGTCGGGGCTGCGGGTCGACAGCCACTACCGCCGGCTGCTGGACCGCAACCCCAAGCTGCGGGACAAGGCGTACAACCACGCCCGACCGGGGGCCCGGGCCGCCGCGTTGGCCGGCCAGGCGGAGGCGGCGGTACGCGACCGGGCCGACTACGTGACCGTGCTGATCGGGGCCAACGACGCCTGCCGCAACTCCATCGAGGCGATGACCCCGGTTACCGAGTTCCGGGCCGAGATCGACCGAGGGCTGAAAGTGCTGCGCGAGGGCCGACCCAAGGCCCGGGTGCTGGTGGTCAGCATCCCCAACCTGTACCGGCTCTGGGAGGTCGGCCACGAC
The DNA here is from genome assembly GCF_043198155.1 of Micromonospora sp. NPDC048871. Taxonomy (NCBI): domain Bacteria; kingdom Bacillati; phylum Actinomycetota; class Actinomycetes; order Micromonosporales; family Micromonosporaceae; genus Micromonospora; species Micromonospora sp. NPDC048871. Next base: position 235,392 of record NZ_JBICUM010000006.1, read on the forward strand.
GACTCCCGGGCCACCCGGGCCTGGCGACGGGGGGTCTGTCCGGCGCTGCTGGCCGAGCCGACCTCGACCGCACCGGCCGACCGGGCCCGCCGCACGGAGTTCAAGGAACGGATCTCGGCCTACAACAGACAACTGTCGGCCGCCTGCCGCGCGTACGGCTCCCGGTGTCGGTACGACGGCGGGGCGGTGCACCGGGTCAGGTTCGACCTGGACCTGGTCAACGCCCTGGACTACTTCCACCCCAACACGGCCGGTCAGTCCCGTCTCGCCGAGGTGACCTGGCGGTCCTCCGGCTACGCCGACTGATCGTCGTCCTCAGGGGAACGGCGAGGGGTCGGGATGTGCGGATGACCGTGCTGACGGTAGTGGGCCCGGGAGCGTTCGGCGAGGTTCTTGGTGGCCGAGGAGTTCGCCCAGGTGCCCAGAATGATGGCCGCCCCCGGTACCACCTTGGCGAAGACCCGCTTCGCGGCCCGTACCCCGGCCATCTGGGCCAGCCGGATCCCGAGCCGCAGCATCGCCCGACCCAGGGTGGTCTGACCGCCACCACCGAACAGCGCACCGGCCCGTTCCCGGCCCGCCGCCACCCCCAGGGCCAGTCGGGCGCTGGCCGCCACCTTGTGCACCTTCTGCAGGACCAGCAGGTCGGCGGCCCGGTCCTGGTGTGCCGGGTCCGCGCCGTAGGCGGCGGCGATGTGCAGCACCATGCGGGCCTGGGTCCAGGCGAGCACCCCGACATCGAGCACCGCACCGGGCAGACCGGCCGCCCCGGAGACGGCACCGGAGAGCCGGGCCTGGTTGACGAATCGGCGTACCACCTGATCGGCCAGGGAGTCCGGGGTGGCGTTCGGGTGCTGCGCGCGGGCCTGTCGGACCCAGGTGGCCGCCTCCGGACCGAGTCGGCGTACCGCCTCCAGGGCGAGATGTTCCGGGGCGTACTGCGGGTCCTGGCGCATCCGGTCCCAGAGGGTGACCGGTGGCGTCTCGGTGGCCTCACCCTCGGGCCGCCGGCCCGGCACTGCCGGGACGCCGGGCTGTCCGTTGACCGGAGCCGGGTCGCTCATCACCACTCCCTTCCACGATGCTCACTCATATGTACCCCCGGGCCGCAACGCCGTATTCGGGCAGGGTCGGATCGAATCCGGGTCGGGCGGACCGGCGCGGCAGGAATGCGCCAGGATGGCGGGTACGTTCTGGCGATCGGGGGAGCCGTCAAACCAGCAACCCCCGTTACGCGCAACCAGGGAGGCCGCACCGGTGCTCGATCCACACGAGCTCTACGAACTCACCACCGATCTGCCCGAACTAGGGCAACCGGTCCTGATCCAGGCACTCACCGGTTTCGTCGACGCCGGCAACGCCAGCCGACTGGCCCGCGAGCAGTTGCTGACCTCGTTGGAGTCCCGCCAGATCGCCCGCTTCGACCTCGACCAGCTCTTCGACTACCGATCCCGCCGCCCGGTGATGACCTTCGTGGAGGATCACTGGGAAAGCTACGACACGCCGGAGTTGGTGCTGCATCTGCTGCACGACGACGACGAGACCCCCTTCCTGCTGCTCACCGGGCCGGAGCCGGATCTGCAGTGGGAGCGGTTCGTCGCCGCGGTCGCCGGGCTCTCCGCCCGGCTGGACGTACGCCTGACGGTGGGGCTCAACTCGATCCCGATGGCGGTGCCGCACACCCGGCCCGCCGGGGTGACCGCCCACGCCACCCGCCCCGATCTGATCGTCGGCTACGAGCCGTGGCTGCAACGGGTCCAGGTACCCGGCAGCGTGGGTCACCTGCTGGAGTTCCGCCTGGGTGAGGCCGGTCGGGACGCCCTGGGCTTCGCCGCCCATGTGCCGCACTACGTGGCGCAGGCGGAGTACCCGGCCGCCGCCGAGGTGCTGCTCGCCTCCGTGTCCCGCAGCACCGGGCTACTGCTGCCCCGCGACGGGCTGCGCTCCGCCGCCGAGGCGGTCCGGGTGGAGATCGACCGGCAGGTGACGCAGAGCGAGGAGGCCAGCACCCTGGTGCAGGCCTTGGAGGAACAGTACGACGCGTACGCCCGGGGTCAGGAAGGTAAGAACCTGCTGGCGGCGGAGACCGGCCCCCTGCCCACCGCGGAGGAACTCGGCGCCGAACTGGAACGTTTCCTGGCCGAACAGACCCGCCCCAACAACGAATGAGGGTGTAAGGAAGGGCCCCTTGTTAACGCCTGGTGCAGAGCAGGGGCCCCCTGTTAACAACCTCAGGGGTGGCGGCGCGCGGAGTCGGGCCGGGATACGGCAGGCTGACATCATGCGTCTGGCGACCTGGAACGTGAACTCGGTGAAGGCCCGCCTGCCCCGGCTGCTCGACTGGTTGGCCGGCACCGAACCGGACGTGGTCTGCCTCCAGGAGACCAAGTGCCCCGACGGCGCCTTCCCGGTGGCCGAGGTGGGCGAGCTGGGCTACACCGTGGCCAGCCACAGCGACGGCCGGTGGAACGGGGTGGCCATCCTGTCCCGGGTCGGCCTGGCCGATGTCACGGTCGGCTTTCCCGGCGAGCCGGGCTTCCCCGAGCCGGAGGCCCGAGCCATCGCCGCCACCTGCGGCGGGGTACGCGTCTGGTCGGTGTACGTGCCGAACGGGCGGGCCCCCGACGACCCGCACTACGCCTACAAGCTGGCCTGGCTGGGGGCCCTGCGGGAGGCGCTGGCCGCCGAGTTGACCGACCATCCGGCGTTGGCGGTCTGCGGGGACTTCAACGTGGCCCCGACGGACGACGACGTGTGGGATCCGGCGTTGTTCGCCACCTCCACCCATGTCACCCCGGCCGAACGGGCCGCCCTGGCGGCGTTGCGGGACCTGGGCCTCGTCGATGTGGTGCCCACCCCGATGAAGGGGCCGTATCCCTTCACCTACTGGGACTATCGGGCCGGCATGTTCCACCAGAACAAGGGCATGCGGATCGACCTGGTGTACGCCTCGGCACCGTTGGCCGGCACGGTCCGCGCGGCCTATGTCGACCGGGAGGCCCGCAAGGGCAAGTCCCCCTCCGACCATGCCCCGATCGTCGTCGACACCACAGTCGAAACCTTCTGAGGTGACGACTCTGCGCCGTGGCGGGCGCTGCCCGCGTCTAGGGTGGGGACATGGCAGTCGTGAAGATCAACGCGATCGAGGTACCCCCGGGAGCCGGCGAGGAGTTGGAGAAGCGGTTCGCCGCGCGGGCGCACGCCGTGCAGAACTCCCCCGGCTTCCTCGGCTTCGAGTTGCTGCGCCCGGTCGCCGGTGACAACCGCTACTTCGTCTACACCCGCTGGGAGAGCGAGCAGGCGTACCAGGACTGGGCCGCCGGCCCGGCCCGTGCCGCCCACGCCGCCCCGCCCGGCGGCGAACAACGCCCCCCGGTCGCCACCGGCGCCACCCTGCTGGAGTTCGAGGTGGTGCAGCAGGTTCCCTGAGTCACCGGCCCGCTCTGGGCTGCTGCTATGCGGGGCGGGTCTCGGTGTGGGTGGCGAAGGCGATGACATTGTCGGCGTAGCCGGTCGCGCCGCCGAGCCACTGACCCCCGCAGGTGATCAGCCGCAGGCTGGGCGGGCCGTCATGGCCGTAGATCCGGTCGGCCGGCAGTTGGTCCTTGGGGAAGCGTTCGACGGAGTCGACCGTGAACACCGCCACCGAGCCGTCCGCCCGCTGCACCTCGACGGTCTCCCCGACCCGGAGCTTGTGCAGGTCGTAGAAGACCGAGGGGCCGCTCTTGGTGTCGACATGGCCGACGATGACGGCGGGACCGGGCTCGCCGGGCACCGGCCCCCGGTCGTACCAGCCGGTCTCCTCGTGCCGACTCAACGGCGGTACGTCGATCGTCCCGTCGGCGGCGTCCCCGACCGGTTTCACCGGGGCGTTGATGTCGACCGTCGCGACCGTGAGGCGTACCGGCCGGGGTGCGGCGGGCGCGGCGACCGTCTCGCGCGCCGGTGGCTCGGCACCACCGCCGGCCGCGGTGGCCCACTGCAACGGATCACCGACGCTGCGCCCCAGCCCGGCGCCGGTGGCGAAGACACCGAGCAGTACCAGCACCACCGCCAACGGCAAGGACCAGGGACTGCGGCCGGAGCGGGTGGCCCGGCGACTGGATCGGGTGCCCCGGGGGGCCTTCCCGGCGGATGCACGCGGGCTGGTCGACGGAGGCGGACCGGCCGAGGGAAGCGGACCGGCCGGGGGCGAGGAGCGGACCGGTCGGGCCGAGCCACGGGCCGGGTGGCCGGTGGATGCCGGTCGCTTCGAGGCCGGTGGGACGTCGCCCGGGACGAAGAGGTCCGCCCGGGCGATGGAAGTCCCGGGCCGCTCGACCGGCGGCACGAACACCTCGGGCCGAGGGTGAGGGCTCGGCCGGCTACCAGCCGGACGCCCGACCCGCACCCCACCAGCCGATCGTGAGATGCGATCAACCCCGGCAGGGCGTGGGGTTCGGGAGGCGGCCATGGGGGCTCACCGGCCGGTGTGCCGACGCCGGACGGTCACGCCCCAGAGGATCACGCCGCTGACGGTCAACGCGAGCCCGCCGGGCACCAGCAGGCCGAAGGTGGTCCCGGCACCGCCGCCGAATCCGGTGGCCGGTCCCCGGCTGGGTCGGACGGTGCGGACCACCTGAAGCATCGTCGAGGCGCTCTCCCCGCCCCGACACTCCAGCTTGACCCGGTAGTTGCCGGGCAGCACCCGGTCCTTCACCTGGGCGGTACCGGTCAGCAGGCCGCGTTGCGGCTGCACGGCGACCCGGCCGAAGGCGTCCGAGACGACGATGGCCCCGACGGAGTTGTCCCGGCAGCTGGCCCGCAGGCCGACCAGATGCCCCGGTTCCACCGTGCTCGGGCTGACCTCGATGAACACGTCCGGGCCAGGTGGCTGCGGAGCGGCGACCACTCGGGCGGCGACCGGCTGGGAGGCGGCGATCGGCTGGCCGGCACCGGCCGCGGCGGCGCGGGCCGGGGTCGAGATCCCGGTCAGGGCGACGGCGAGCAGCGGGGCGACGAGGGCGAACACCGAGGCCGCGACCAGGGTGGCCGACCGGGCCGGGCGAGTACGGGTCACTGACACGATGCCCCCTCCCGGCGCGACGGAGCAGTCGCCGGGCGCCGCCGGACACCCGGTCTGCGGTACGGGAATGATGGTCTCATTCCCGGTCGTACATCACATCCGATCCGGCACCGGGCTCGCGTAAGCTCGGTGCGCTGTGACCTCCACCGAACCGATCTCCGCTGGCGCCGTGCCTCACCCGGCGCGGGCGATCCGTACCTTCCACCCGCGGCGGGGCCGCATGAGCGAGCGGCAGACGGCCGCCCTGCAGGACCTCTGGCCGGTGTACGCGCTGCGCGTGGGCGATGCCACGCCGTTCGATCCGGTCGCCTTGTTCGGCCGCCGGGCTCCGCTGGTGGTGGAGATCGGGTCCGGCATGGGTGACACGACGGTCGAGATGGCCGCCGCCGACCCGGATCGAGACTATCTGGCGGTCGAGGTGCACACGCCCGGAATCGCCAACCTGCTGGACCTGGTCCACCAGCGTGAGCTGCGCAATGTCCGCATCGCCGAGGGCGACGCGGTGGAGTTGATGCAGACGATTCCGGCGGACTCCCTGGACGCGGTGCACGTCTTCTTCCCGGACCCCTGGCCCAAGTCCCGGCATCACAAGCGGCGGCTGATCCAGCCGAGGCATGTCGCCTTGCTGCGCTCCCGGCTGGCCCTCGGCGGCATCCTGCACTGCGCCACCGACTGGGCGGAGTACGCCGAGGCGATGCGGGTCACCCTGGACGCCGATCCGGGCCTGGTCAACCTGCACGAGGGGTACGCCCCCAGGCCCGCCCACCGGCCGGTGACCCGGTTCGAGCGGCGGGCCCTGCGGGCCGGCCGCCCGATCGCCGACCTGATCTACCGCCGCCGCTAACGGGTAAGGAAGGGCCCCTTCTTAACGCCTCGTGCGGTAAAGGGGGCCCCTGTTAACAGCCGGCCCGGCGAAACCGGTCACCCGGTTGGCGTCGGAGGGCACGATCCAGGCACCATGGACCGGCCATGACTCTCACCGCCGCGCTGCCCAAGACCGCCGACCCCGACACCCTCTACGACGCGTTCGCCGGTTGGGCCTCCGCGCGCGGCCTCGACCTCTACCCCCATCAGGAGGAGGCGGTCATCGAGATCGTCTCCGGGGCCAACGTGATCATGAATACCCCGACCGGCTCGGGCAAGAGCCTGGTCGCGATCGCCGCGCACTTCGCCGCCCTGGCCGACGACCGGACGACCTTCTACACCGCGCCGATCAAGGCCCTGGTGTCGGAGAAGTTCTTCGCCCTCTGCGAGGTGTTCGGGGCGGAGAACGTCGGCATGCTCACCGGGGACGCCAGCGTCAACGCCGACGCTCCGATCATCTGCTGCACGGCGGAGATCCTGGCCAACCTGGCGCTGCGGGAGGGATCCCGGGCCGATGTCGGCCAGGTGGTCATGGACGAGTTCCACTTCTACGCCGAACCGGACCGGGGTTGGGCCTGGCAGGTGCCCCTGATCGAACTGCCTCAGGCGCAGTTCGTCCTGATGTCGGCCACCCTGGGGGACACCACCCGGTTCGTCGACGACCTGAGCCGGCGTACCGGGCGGTCCACCGCCGTCGTCCGCTCGGCCGAGCGGCCGGTCCCGCTGATCTTCTCGTACGCGATGACCCCCATGCACGAGACTCTCGAGGAACTGCTGGAGACCAAGCAGGCCCCGGTCTACGTCGTGCACTTCACCCAGGCCGCCGCCCTGGAGCGCGCCCAGGCCCTGATGAGCGTCAACGTCTGCACCCGGGCCGAGAAGGACATGATCGCCCAGGCGATCGGGAACTTCCGGTTCACCTCGGGCTTCGGCAAGACCCTGTCCCGGCTGGTCCGGCACGGCATCGGGGTGCATCACGCCGGCATGCTGCCCAAGTACCGCCGGCTGGTGGAGACCCTGGCCCAGGCCGGACTACTCAAGGTCATCTGCGGGACGGACACCCTCGGGGTCGGCATCAACGTGCCGATCCGTACGGTCCTGTTCACCGGCCTGTCGAAGTACGACGGGGTGCGGACCCGGCTGCTCAAGGCCCGCGAGTTCCACCAGATCGCCGGGCGGGCCGGACGCGCCGGCTTCGACACCCTGGGCCGGGTCGTGGTGCAGGCCCCGGAGCATGTGATCGAGAACGAGAAGGCCCTGGCCAAGGCCGGCGACGACCCCAAGAAGCGCCGCAAGGTGGTACGCAAGAAGCCGCCGGAGGGCTCGATCGGCTGGGGTGAGCCGACCTTCCAGCGGCTGGTAGAGGCCGAGCCGGAACCGCTCACCTCCAGCTTCCAGGTCAGCCACTCGATGCTGCTCAACGTCATCGGCCGCCCCGGTGACGCCTTCGCCGCCATGCGGCACCTGCTCACCGACAACCACGAGGACCCCGCCGCCCAGCGCCGGCACATCCGCCGGGCCATCGCCATCTACCGGGCGCTGAGAGCCGGTGGGGTGGTCGAGGAGTTGCCCGAGCCGGACGAGACCGGCCGACGGGTCCGGCTCACGGTCGACCTGCAACTAGACTTCGCGCTCAACCAGCCCCTGTCGCCGCTGGCCCTGGCCACCATCGAACTGCTGGACAGCGAGTCCCCCTCGTACGCCCTGGACGTGCTGAGCGTGATCGAGTCGATCCTCGACGACCCCCGCCAGGTGCTCTCCGCGCAGCAGTTCAAGGCCCGGGGTGAGGCGGTCGCCGCGATGAAGGCCGAGGGCATCGAGTACGAGGCCCGCCTGGAACTGCTCGACAACGTGACCTGGCCCAAGCCCCTCGCGGAACTGCTGGAGAACGCGTACGAGATGTACCGGCAGGGGCATCCCTGGGTCGCCGACCACCAGCTCTCCCCCAAGTCCGTGGTCCGCGACATGTACGAGCGGGCGATGACCTTCACCGAGTTCGTGCAGTTCTACGGGCTGTCCCGCTCGGAGGGCCTGGTGCTGCGCTACCTGGCCGACGCGTACAAGACCCTGCGGCAGACCGTGCCCGAGGAAGCCAAGACCGACGAGCTGATCGACCTGATCGAGTGGCTCGGGGAGCTGGTCCGCCAGGTCGACTCCAGCCTGATCGACGAATGGGAGCGGCTGCGCAACCCGACCGACCTGCCGGAGGTCGCCGCCGCCCTGGACGACCGTCCCACGGCGGTCACCCGCAACACCCGCGCCTTCCGGGTCCTCGTCCGCAACGCCCTGTTCCGTCGGGTCGAGTTGGCCGCGCTGCGGCAGTGGCACAGCCTCGGCGAACTGGACGGGGCCACCGGGTGGGACGCCGACGCCTGGGCCGAGGCGCTGGAGCCCTACTTCGAGTCGTACGGCGAGATCGGCATCGGGCCGAACGCCCGGGGCCCGGCGCTGCTCATGATCGAGCAGGGTAGGGAACGCTGGACGGTACGGCAGATCCTCGACGACCCCGAGGGCGACCACGACTGGGGCATCAGTGCCGAGGTCGACCTGGCCGCCTCCGACGAGGCGGGCACGGCGGTCATCCGGATCACGGACGTCGGCCAACTCTGAGGCGAGGCCGCCGGTGCCGGCGGCCAGCACGGGCCGTCGGCGTCCGGCGCCGCAGGGGTAGGACCTGAGCGGTCCGCTCACCCCTGCGGCACCGACACCGTCGGTCAGTCGCGCGGGGCCTGGAACGCCACGCGACGACGACGGAACATCACCAGGAGTACGGCGCCGACCGCCAGCACGGCGGCACCGACACCGGCGAGCAGGGTGGCCGAGGTGCCGGTCACCGGCAGGCCGCCGCCGGTACCGCCGTCACCGTCACCGGTGTTGATGACGATGCGGGCGGTGTTGTTCTCCGGCTTGGACTCGCTGGAGTACATGGCGCCGTCGGCCACGATCGTGCCGTCCGTACCGGGCTCGGACTTGATCTTGATCTTGACGGTCGCCTTGATCCGACCGAAGCCGGAGGCGGTGCTCGGGAACTCGCTCTCGAAGTTGCAGCGCAGCTTCTTCGACTCGGGCAGGGTCCGGCCCGGCTCGCCGTCGGTGTAGCACCACTCGGCGGGCAGCAGCACCGTGCCGCTGGGCGCGGTGATGAGCACCCCCGGGCCCCCGCCGTCGGAGGGACCGTGGTTGACGACCTCGTAGGTCAGGTCGACGGTCTCACCCACGGCGCCCTTGATCGCCGGGGCGGTGACAGCCACGTCCAGGGTGTTCTTCTTGCTCCAGAACCGGAAGTCCGCGTAGTTGTTCGACTCGTCGAGCTCCCGCTCGGCGGCGGACCGCCGGGAGGCCTTGGCGTCCGCAGCCTTGACCTGCAGGGCCTTGGCGGCAGCGGCGAGGGAGGAACCCTTGCCCTTGCTGCCGGTGACCTTCTGCGCGGCCCGCGACTGCCCCGCCAGGGCGACGCTGACGACTCCACTGTGCTCCCCCGGCCCGGACAGGTTGCGACCGAAGGTGATGTTGAACAGCGACTCGCCGCTCTCGTCGTCGAACAGCAGCAGTCCCTCACCCGGCTCCAGGGGCAAGGGCAGTACGCAGGTGACCTCACTCGGCCCGTACACGTACGGAGCCCCGGTGGCGTCGGGGTAGTAGTCGGCGTACGTGCAGTCGCTGTAGCGCTCGACGAAGGTGGCGCCGGTGGCCAGGCTGACGCTGAAGCTGAAGCCCTCGGCGGTGGTGTCGCCCTCGTTGAACACGCCACTGTAGAGGGGAGCGGTGTCACCGCCGCCGACCCGGTCGGACTTGTCGTTCAGGTCCACGGCTGCGGCCACCAGATCGGGCCCGGAGGCGACCACCGAGACCGGGAAGGTCGTGGTGTTGTCGTCCGGGTTCGCGTCCTCCTCCGCGCCGGCGATGGTCACCGAGATCGAGCCGGCATCGCCGGGCTTGGCACCCTTCTCGCTGGCCAACGACACCGGGTAGAGGGTGTCGACCTGCCCGGCGACGAGCACCCCGACGGCGCAGGTGATCTTCTTGTCGGCGAGCTTGCACTCGTCGACCCACTCCGGCACGGTCGCGACGACTCCGGCGGAGAGCTTGCTCAGGTCGAGGGTGACGGTCACCGCGCTCGCGTCCGCCTCGCCGTAGTTGTAGACGTACATGCCGACGGTGGTGCCGCTGTTGTCGACCTCCGCGACCGGCTCCTGAGTGAACGAGACGAACAGGTCGGGACGCGCTTCCGCGGCGTGCGCCACCGGGGCGGAGCCGAGGAGGGCCGCCGCCGCCAGCACCGCCGTGCCCACGGCCAGGCGTGGCCAACGGGCCATGCGGGATGTCATGTGTCTGCTCCGGAAGAGAGTTTGGGGGAAGCCCGGACTTTAGACGATCTCCGAGCCGCGCGTTGTCCCCCGCCAGGGCTCGCACCGCACCCGTCGGCCCGTTTTCTCCCCTGGGCGATGTCAGACCCGTCGATTAGAATGTATGTACTAATCGAGTTCCTGACCTGGGAGGATGCTCGTGACCGCGCCCATCTCCGCCCCCCTCACGCCGTACGCCACCCTCCTCGGTTTCACCCGGTACGTCGACCGCACCGGGCCGACGAAAGCCACCTTCGTCGGCGGCCTGCGCCGCCAGCGGGCCAGCCGCTCCGGCTTCAACCCGCACGGCCAGTTCGTCAAGGCCCTCAAGACCGACATCGCCTTCCACACTGGAGGGACCCACCTGGCGCAGGTGGTGGACCTGGTCAAGCCCCGGTGGCGTCCCCTCTACCAGGCACTGGTGCCGGGCGCCACGACCTGGCTGCACTCCCTGGGCGAGCCGCGCACTGTGGACCTCGCCCAGACCCGCGACGCCCTGGCCCTGCTCGGTGACCTCCCCGTCAAGATCAACCCCCACTTCGGCGTACGCCATTCCGACGGCCGCGCCGAGGCGGTCCGCCTGCACTTCGACGAGACCCCACCCAGCGAGGAGGCCGCACTGGCCACCCTGCACCTGATGGCCCGGCACATGGATGCCGTCCTGCCGCACGCCGAGCCGATCCTGGTAGACGTACGCCGGGGCGTAACCCACCGGATGCCCGAGAGCGTTCGGTCCGAGGAGATCGAACGCTGGCTGGCCGGCGAAGCCGCCGCCTTCCGCGCCATCTGGTCCGCCGCCTGACCCCGCCCCACCCGCACGTTGCGTACGAGCAACTTCGGGGAAGATGTCGCCTCCGTGCGCCCAGAGGCAGCATCTTCCCCGAAGTTGCATACCCGCTGCCTGCCGGTGGGAGCAGGGTTATCCACAGGGGTGTCGGGCGGGCAGGGCGGTGGGTCATGGTGGCTGGCGTGGCTACTTCTGCTCGGCGCCCACCGCAGCTACGCGGGCGCGTCTTCCGAGGTTCCCGTGCCGTGGCCCGAGGGCTGTTGACCCGGGGTCAGCTACGCAGCAAGGCATGGCGGCCGATCTTCCGAGACGTGTACGCCGATGCCCAGCTCACGGTCTCGCACCGCATCCGATGTCAGGCTGCCGCGCGGTGGCTGCTCCCACCTGGTGCGGCGATCGCCGGACGGAGCGCCGCAGCGCTGTTCGGCGCCGGGTTCATCGCCGACGCCGACCCCCTCGACGTGCTGGTGCCCGCCGGGCAACGCTTCGGGCCGGTAGCCGGTCTGGCCGTGCACACCGCCGAGGTCGACGGGTTCGAGGTGCTGTCGCACGACGGGATGCCGGTCACCACACCGCTGCGGACCTGCTGGGATCTGGCCCAATGGCTCGACCTGGCAGAGGCCGTGGTCGTGGTGGACCGGCTGCTCGGCCGTCGGCTGGTACGCATCGAACAGTTGCTGGACCTGGCACACGATCGTCGCGGTGCCCGGGGCTGGAAACGCATGCTGCGGGTGGCAGAGCTGGCCGATCCCGGCGCGGAGTCGGCACCGGAGTCACGGCTACGGGTACGGATCGTGCTGGCCGGTCTCCCCCGGCCGGTCACCCAGTTCGTGGTGCAACGGGACGGTCGTTTCATCGCCCGGGTCGACCTGGCCTGGCCGCACCTGCGGATCGCGGTCGAGTACGACGGCCTCTGGCATGACGACCCGGCGCAGTTCCACCGCGACCGACGTCGCCTCAACCGCCTGCTCGGCGAGGACTGGATCGTGTTGCACGTGACAGCGCAACGCCTCCGGGAAGACTTCGACGGCTTCCTGGCCGAACTCCGCCAAGCGATCCGCACCCGCACCCGCTGACCCCCGAGCCCGCTGCCCGCGAGCCTCGTGCAGTTTCGGGGAAGATGCTTCCTCCGGCCGCGCCGAGGCGACAACTTCCCCGAAATTGCACCCCGAGCCTGCCCGGGCGCCCCGGTGACGGGAGTCAGTGGGGGGTGGTTGGGGGGAGGTCGGTGATCGGTAGGACTCGGGGGTCGTCGAGGGGGCCGATGATCACGCGCAGCGACGGGAGCAGGTCGCCCAGGAGTCGGCGGCAGGCGTCGCAGGGGGCGACCAGGGACCGGCCGCGGTCCCCGACCGTGACCATCGTCTCCAGTTCGCCCACACCCTGGGTGACGGCGGTGCCGAGCGCGACCACCTCGGGGCATGCTCCTGCCGTGGGGTGCACCACATTCACGGCGGAGACGACCCGACCATCGGCGGTACGGGCCGCGGTGGCGAGAGTGTGGGCAGCACTACGGCAGCGCAGCTTCGCCACCGCGCTGGCCGCCTGCACCAACGCCCGATCGGTGTCACGCATCGTCATCGGCGTCCCCGCGTTCCGCTCCCAGTTCGACGCCCCACGATAGACCGCCGCCGTCCGGCTGCATTGTCACCGCCCCCTTTGCTCTGCTTCACCCCACGCACAGGTTGCGGACCAGCACCATTGCGCCGGTTGAAGCAGAGCAAAGGGCGCCGGGGAGACCTGACACGGCCGGCCCTGGACCTGGCGCTCCACCGCCCCGGCAACGCCCGACTCGCAACGCCCGGCACCGCACCATCCTGCACCGCCCGGCAGCCCGAATGCCGGCACGGCTCAGGCGGGCACCGTGCCAGCCCCCGACAGCCAGCGCCCGGCGCCGCACGGCGCAGGTCGGCGCGGCAGGCGCCGCGCGTTGTCCGGGCCTTGGCTGGCGGGTGCGGTGAGGGGGTCGGGGGCGGTGGGCGGGGTGGTGGGGATAACCAGGAGGCGGGGGCGGCGGCGGGCTGCATATCCTTGGGCACGACATGCAGAATCCAGTCTCACCTGCCGCGACCGACCCGATCCGCGCGTTGCAGCGTCGCCTTCCCCCGTTGATGTTCCGCGACCAGCGCCAGCTGCGCCGACGGCTGGACGGGGTGCGCAGGCTGCACGACCCGCAGCGGCGGGAGTCGACGCTGGCCGAGATCGCGGCCGAGGTGGCGGCGGCGGAAGGGCGGCTGGAACGGCGCCGGGCCGCGCTGCCGAAGATCACCTATCCGGCGGCGCTGCCGGTCAGCGAGCGTAAGGACGATATCGCCGCCGCCATCCGGGATCACCAGGTGGTGATCGTGGCCGGTGAGACCGGGTCGGGCAAGACCACCCAGTTGCCGAAGATCTGCCTGGAGCTGGGGCGTGGGATCAGCGGGCTGATCGGGCACACCCAGCCTCGTCGGCTGGCCGCGCGTACGGTGGCCGACCGGATCGCCGAGGAGTTGGGCACCGAGCTGGGCGACGTGGTCGGCTACAAGGTGCGCTTCACCGACCAGGTCAGTGAGCAGAGCCTGGTCAAGCTGATGACCGACGGCATTCTGCTGGCCGAGTTGCAGACCGACCGGATGCTGCGCCAGTACGACACCCTGATCATCGACGAGGCGCATGAGCGCAGCCTCAACATCGACTTCATTCTGGGCTATCTCAGGCAGCTGCTCCCCCGCCGACCCGACCTCAAGGTGATCATCACCTCGGCGACGATCGAGACCGACCGGTTCGCCCGGCACTTCGCCGGACCGCCGACCGAGGAGCATCCCGAGGGCGTACCGGCGCCGGTGGTCGAGGTGTCCGGGCGGACCTACCCGGTCGAGGTGCGTTACCGGCCGCTGATCGAGGTGGCGGAGGCCGACGAGGAGGAGGCGGACGAGGAGAACGTCCGCGACCAGATCCAGGCCATCGGCGACGCGGTCGAGGAGCTGGCCGCCGAGGGGCCCGGCGACATCCTGGTCTTCCTCAGCGGGGAGCGGGAGATCCGGGACACCGCGGACGCGCTGGGCAAGCTGGTGCAGAACAAGCGGTCGCTGCTCGGCACCGAGATCCTGCCGTTGTACGCCCGGCTGAGCGTCGCCGAGCAGCACCGGGTCTTCGCCCCGCACAGCGGGCGGCGGGTGGTGTTGGCGACGAATGTCGCGGAGACCTCGCTGACCGTGCCCGGCATCAAGTACGTGGTCGATCCGGGTACCGCCCGGATCTCCCGCTACTCGCAGCGCCTGAAGGTGCAGCGGCTGCCGATCGAGCCGGTGTCGCAGGCCAGTGCCAACCAGCGCAAGGGCCGCTGTGGGCGTACCTCGGACGGTATCTGCATCCGGCTCTACGACGAGCAGGACTTCCAGTCGCGGCCCGAGTTCACCGACCCGGAGATCCTGCGTACCAACCTGGCCTCGGTCATCCTCCAGATGACCGCGATCGGCCTGGGCGACATCGCCGCCTTCCCGTTCATCGACCCTCCGGATCGACGCAACATCGCCGACGGGGTCAACCTGCTGCACGAGTTGGGTGCCCTGGACCCGGCCGAGACCGACCCGGACCGGCGACTCACCGCGCTCGGGCGGCGGTTGGCCCAGCTTCCGGTGGACCCCCGGCTGGCCCGGATGGTGCTCGAAGGGGAGCGCAACGGCTGCGCCACCGAGGTGATGGTGATCGCCGCGGCGTTGTCGATCCAGGATCCGCGTGAGCGGCCGGCCGACAAGCAGGCCCAGGCCGACCAGGCGCACGCCCGGTTCACCGACAAAGAGTCGGACTTCGTGGCGTTTCTTAACCTGTGGCGGTATCTGCGCGAGCAGCAGAAGGAGCTGTCCTCCAGCGCCTTCCGTCGGATGTGCAAGGCCGAGTACCTCAACTACCTGCGGGTACGCGAGTGGCAGGACATCGTCAGCCAGTTGCGCCAGGTGTTGCGTACCGCCGAGCAGGAGGGTCGGGGACGCGGACGGCGAGGCGCCGACGAGGAGGCCCCGCGCGGCGGCGGGCGACGCCAGGCCGGTGCGGACCTGCCGGAGGAGATCGACACCCCTAAGGTGCACCAGTCCCTGCTGCCCGGCCTGCTGTCCCATGTCGGCCTCAAGGACGCCCAGAAGAACGAGTACCTGGGGGCCCGGGGGGCGAAGTTCGGGCTGTTCCCCGGCTCGGCGTTGTTCAAGAAGCCGCCGCGTTGGGTGATGGCCGCCGAGTTGGTGGAGACCTCCCGGCTGTGGGGTCGGGTGAACGGCCGGATCGAACCCGAGTGGGTCGAACCGCTGGCCCAGCACCTGGTCAAACGCAGCTACAGCGAGCCGCACTGGGAGAAGAAGCAGGCGGCCGTGATGGCGTACGAGAAGGTGACCCTCTACGGGGTGCCCCTGGTCACCTCCCGCAAGGTCAACTTCGGTCGGATCGATCCGGTGCTGAGCCGGGAGTTGTTCATCCGGCACGCGCTGGTGGAGGGCGACTGGTCCACCCACCACCAGTTCTGGCGGGACAACGAGCGGCTGCGCACCGAGCTGGAGGAGCTGGAGAGTCGGGCCCGGCGGCGGGACATCCTGGTCGACGACGAGACCATCTTCCAGTTCTACGAGGAGCGGATTCCCGCCGAGGTGGTCTCCGGGCGGCACTTCGACACCTGGTGGAAGAAGACCCGCCGGGAGCAGCCCGACCTGCTCACCTTCACCCGTGAGCTGCTGGTCAACGCCGGTCGGGGCGGGGTGGACGAGGCGGACTTCCCCGACCAGTGGCGCACCGAGGGTGTCGAGTTGCCGTTGACGTACACCTTCGAGCCCGGCTCCCCGGTCGACGGGGTGACCGTCGACATCCCGTTGCCGCTGCTCAACCAGGTACCGGCGGAGAGCTTCGACTGGCAGGTGCCCGGCCTGCGGGAGGAACTGGTCATCGCGTTGATCCGCTCCCTGCCCAAGCCGGTGCGGCGCAACTTCGTACCGGTGCCGGACTACGCCCGCGCCGTGCTGGCCGCGATCACCCCCGGCGAGGAACCCCTGCTGGAGGCGTTGACCCGGCAGCTGCGCCGGATGACCGGGGTGACCGTGCCCCGCGAGGCCTGGGATCCGAGCAAGCTGCCGAACCACCTGCGGGTCACCTTCCGGGTGCTCGGCGAGGACGACAAACCGGTAGCCGAGGGCAAGGACCTGCCGGCCCTGCAACGCCGACTCAAGGCGGAGGTACGCCAGGTGGTGGCGGCCGCCGCGCCGGAGGTGGCCCGCACCGGGCTGACCGGCTGGGAGATCGGCACCCTGCCCCGCACCATCGAGCAGGTCCGGGCGGGGTACGCGGTGACCGCGTACCCGGCGCTGGTGGACGAGGGGACCACGGTCGGGGTGCGGGTCTTCGACTCCCCGGCCGAGCAGGAGGCCGCGCACTGGGCCGGTACCCGGCGACTGCTGCGGCTGACCGTGCCCTCCCCGGCGAAGTTCCTGGCCGGACGGCTCTCCAACGAGGCGAAGCTGGCCCTGTCGCGCAATCCGCACGGCGGGGTGCAGGCGTTGATCGAGGACGCCACCGGCGCGGCGATCGACAAGCTGATCGGCGATGCCGGCGGGCCGGTCTGGGACCCGGAGGGCTTCGCCGCCCTGCGGGACAAGGTCCGCGCCGGTCTGGTGGACACCGTGACGGAGGTGATGGAGCGGGTCCGGGCGGTGCTGGCCGCCGCGTACGCGGTGCAGCAGCGGCTCGGCGCGACGAGGAACCTGGCCGTGGTGGCCGCCCTGGCCGACATCCGCAACCAGCTCACCGGGCTGGTGCACGCCGGTTTCATCACCGAGGTCGGCTACGCCCGACTGTCCGATCTGCTGCGCTACCTGACCGCCATCGAGCGGCGGCTGGACCGGCTGCCCGGCAATCCGCCCCGGGACAAGCAGTTGCAGGACCGGATCGCGGTGGTGCAGCGGGAGTACGACGAGATGCTCGCCGCCCTCCCGCCGGCCCGACGCGGTTCCGTGGCGGTGCGGCAGATCCGCTGGATGATCGAGGAGCTGCGGGTCAGCGTCTTCGCGCAGGCCCTGGGCACCCCGTACCCGATCTCGGAGCAGCGCATCTACCGGGCCATGGACGAGGCAGAGGGGCGCTGACGTCTGCCGAGGAGTACCCGGAGCATCACGTCCGGGCCCAGCAGCCGGGCCGGCGGGTCGATCAGGTTGACCACCCGCAGGAAGGCGGCGCCGAGCACCGCGTCGCGCGCGGCCGCGACATGCAGCCGGGCCAGGTAGGCGTTGACGAACCGGACCTTCCAGGTACGCCGCCCGGTGACTCCCGGGAAGCGCAGGTCGGTGCCGACCGCGATGGACCAGGGCCCGTCGATCACCCGGGCCGCCCGCCGGAAGAACCGCCGGGCCAGCCGGTGGCGGCCCCGGGCCAGCAGGCTCCGCAGCAGCAGGGCCTGTACGGCGGCGACCGTGATGCCCTGCCCGTAGACCGGGTTCAGGCTGCACAGGGCATCGGCGAAGATCAGCAAGCCGTCCGGGAACCGGGACAGTCGTTCGTACCGGCGTCGGACGCTGGCCGGGAAGCGCATCAGCACCGGCTCGTCCAGCGGCTGGGCCTGCCGGACCAGTTCCCCGACCTGCGGGGCGGCCAGCGAGGTGGCGTACCGGATGAATCCGGCCTCGTCGACCGGCGGCGCCTCGCCCAGGATGCCCGCGACGGTGACCGCGAACCGCCCGCCCTCCTGGGGTGCGACCACCCCGTAGCGGGCCCGCCCCGGCATCGCGTTGGACAGTACGCCGAGCTTGTCCTCCAGTTGGCCGTCCTCGCGCCGGTACCGGCGGGTGACGTAGGTGACCCCCACCTCGACACGTTCCTGTTCGACTGCCGGGTAGCCGAGTTCGGCCAGCCAGGTCGGGCTGCGGCTGGCCCGGCCACCGGCGTCGACCACGAGATCGGCGGTCAGGGTCGCTGCCCGGCCCTCGCGGGGGGCCAGCCGTACCCCGGTGACCCGGCGGCCATCGGCGGTGGCCAGCAGGCCGGTCACCTCGCAGTCGGGCACCAGGCGTACCCCGGGCAGGGCCAGGATCCGTTGCCGGACGGCCTGTTCCAGCAGCGGGCGGCTCATGCCGAAGCCGGTCAGGTCGGAGCGGGCCGACCGCATCCGGTGGCCGTCGTTGTACCAGTGCACCTGCCCGTGCAGGTCGACCGGGGTGGCCCCGAGGCGGTACAACTCGGCGCCGAGTTCGGGCAGCAGACACTCCAGGGCCTGCCGACCCCGAGCCAGCAGGACGTGTACGTGCCGGCCCTGCGGTACCCCCCGGCGATGCACCGGTTCGGCCGGCGGGGCGTCGCGGTCCAGCAGGATCACCTCGGTGAAGCTGTCCACCAGCGCCCGGGCCGCGAGCAATCCGCCCAGACTGGCTCCGATGACGACGGCGCGACCGGAGGCTGCCATGCCGGGAGCCTATGCGTGCTCTCATCCCCGGGGCTGCTTCCGTCGTGCTCGATCCGGACAGGTCAGGTCAACGGCTCGACCCCGGGCGGGAGTTCGCTGGCGGTGGTGGCGGTCTGCACGTAGTCGAGCAGGATGCGGCGCAGTTCGCGCCCGGCGTGGGTGGGCACCACGTCGCGGCGGCGGGCCACCGCGATGGTGCGGCGCACCCCGGGTGGGGCCAGTCGGGTGACCCGGATGCCGGGGCGGCGGGCCACCACGATGCCGGGGACCAGAGCGATCCCCAGCCCGGCCTCGACGAAGCTGAGTACGGCGTCCATCTCCCCGCCGTCGACCGACAGGGTCGGCTCGAAACCGGCGTTGCGACAGGCCTGGAGGGTGGCGTCCCGCAGGTCGTAGCCCTCGCGGAACATCACCAGCGGCTGATCCCGCAGGTCGGTGATGCGTAGGTCGGCCCCGGGGTAGGCGGTCGGCAGGGGGTCGACCGAGGCGACCACCAGGCTCTCGGTCAGGATCGGGTCGGCGCGCAGCCCGGGATCGGTGCCCTGGGCGGGCATGATGATCAGTGCCAGGTCCAGCGCCCCCCGGAGCAGTTCCCGGACGAGGTCCTGCGATCCGCCCTCCTCGACCCGCAGGTCGACCGTGGGGTGGACGTCACGGAAGCGGCGCAGCACCGGGGGGGCCAGCGAGGTGGCCAGGCTGGGGGTGGCCCCCAGGCGGACCCGCCCCCGGCGCAGCCCGACCAGCTCCTGCACCTCGCGGGTGGCGGTCTCCACGTCGGCGAGGATCCGCTTGGCCAGGGGCAGCAGCACCTCGCCGGCCGCGGTGAGAGTGATGTTGCCCCTTACCCGCTCGAACAGGGGGGCGCCGAGGGTGGCTTCCAGGGCGTGAATTTGCTTACTCAACGAGGGTTGGGTGATGCCGACGACATCGGCCGCCTGGGTGAAATGTCGTACTTCGGCCACCGCAACGAAGTACCTGAGCTGATGGAGCTGCACCTGGATAGCTTATGGCTATCAAGACTGCGGTGTCGATGCATTGGACGACTGATTGAACTGCTCCTAGCGTCGGCCTCGTGGTAGTCACGACGCGAACTCGGTCGCCCATCCGCTCGAACGTCGGCCTGAAGGCCGTCATGGCGGTGACGGGCATCTTCCTGGTGTTCTTCCTCATCGCACACATGCTGGGCAACCTGAAGGTCTTCTCCGGCGACTCCTCGTTCAACGGCTACGCCCACTGGCTGCGTGACGTCGGCAAGCCGGTGCTGCCGGGGGTCTGGTTCCTCTGGTTCATGCGCATCGGCCTGGTGGTCGCGGCCGTCGGGCACATCTGGGCCGCCACGGTGCTCGCCATGCGGGCCCGCGCCGCCCGCCCGGTCCGCTACGCCCACCGCAAGAAGGTCCAGGGCAGCTACGCCGCCCGCACCATGCGCTGGGGTGGGGTGATCATCCTCTTCTTCGTGATCTACCACCTGCTGGACCTGACCACGGGCACCCTGAACCCGGTCGGCGACCCGACCCGGCCGTACGCCAACGTCGTCGCCGGCTTCGCGCCGGAGCGCTGGTACGTCACCCTCTTCTACGCCCTGGCGGTCACCACCCTCGGCTTCCACCTGCGCCACGGGGTCTACAGCGCGCTGCGCAGCCTGGGCCAGCAGACCCCGCGCGGGGAGCAGCGTGCCCGGGTGGTGGCGCTGGTCCTCTCCGTCGGGCTGGTCGTCGGCTACCTCGTGGTCCCGTTCGCCGTACTCACCGGATTGGTGTCCTGACCATGGATCTGTACATCGAAGGCGACCCGGTCGCCGACACCCGGGCTCCCGACGGCCCGATCGAGAGCCGCTGGGAACGCCGTCGGTTCGAGGCCAAGCTGGTCAACCCGGCCAACCGGCGCAAGATGACCGTGATCGTGGTCGGCACCGGCCTGGCCGGCGGTGCCGCCGCCGCCACACTGGGCGAGCAGGGCTACCAGGTCAAGTCCTACTGCTACCAGGACAGCCCGCGGCGGGCGCACTCCATCGCCGCCCAGGGTGGCATCAACGCCGCCAAGAACTACCGCAACGACGGTGACTCCGTACACCGGCTGTTCTACGACACCGTCAAGGGCGGCGACTTCCGCTCCCGGGAGTCGAACGTGCACCGGCTGGCCGAGGTCTCGGTCAACATCATCGACCAGTGCGTCGCCCAGGGGGTGCCCTTCGCCCGCGAGTACGGCGGCCTGCTGGACACCCGCTCCTTCGGTGGCGCCCAGGTGCAGCGCACCTTCTACGCCCGGGGTCAGACGGGCCAGCAGCTGCTGCTCGGGGCGTACCAGGCCCTGGAGCGGCAGATCGGCCTGGGCAACGTGGAGATGAACTCCCGGCACGAGATGCTGGAGCTGATCGTCGTCGACGGCAAGGCTCGGGGCATCGTGGTCCGGGACCTGGTCACCGGTGAGATCACCAGCGAGTTCGCCGACGCGGTGGTGCTCGCCTCCGGCGGCTACGGCAACGTGTTCTACCTGTCCACCAACGCCAAGGGCTGCAACGTCACCGCGACCTGGCGGGCCCACCGCAAGGGCGCCTACTTCGCCAACCCCTGCTACACCCAGATCCACCCGACCTGCATCCCGGTCTCCGGCGACCACCAGTCGAAGCTGACCCTGATGAGCGAGTCGCTGCGTAACGACGGCCGGGTCTGGGTGCCGAAGGCCAAGGGCGACGACCGCGCCCCCCGGGACATCCCCGAGGACGAGCGGGACTACTACCTGGAGCGGATCTACCCCTCCTTCGGCAACCTGGTGCCCCGGGACATCGCCTCCCGGGCCGCGAAGAACGTCTGTGACGAGGGTCGGGGGGTGGGCCCGACCAAGCTCGGCGTCTACCTGGACTTCGCCGACGCCATCAACCGGCTGGGCCGCAAGGCCATCGAGGCCAAGTACGGCAACCTGTTCGAGATGTACGAGCGGATCACCGGCGAGGACCCGTACGAGGTTCCGATGCGGATCTACCCGGCCGTGCACTACACGATGGGCGGCCTCTGGGTCGACTACGACCTGCAGTCCACCATCCCCGGCCTGTTCGTGATCGGTGAGGCGAACTTCTCCGACCACGGCGCCAACCGGCTGGGCGCCTCCGCCCTGATGCAGGGGCTGGCCGACGGGTACTTCGTACTGCCCAACACGATCGCCAACTACCTGGCCGCCGGGCCGTTCGAGAAGATCGACGGCAGCCACCCGGCCGCGATCGAGGCCCGCCGCGACGTGGAGGACCGCCTCCAGCGGCTGCTCGCCGTCAACGGCGACCGCACGGTGGACTCCTTCCACCGGGAACTCGGCCAGATCATGTGGGAGCACTGCGGCATGGAGCGCTCCGAGGCCGGGCTACGCAAGGCCATCGACGAGATCCGGGCCCTGCGCGAGCAGTTCTGGCAGCGGGTACGGATCGTCGGTGACGCCGACGGGCTCAACCAGTCCCTGGAGAAGGCCGGCCGGGTGGCCGACTTCTTCGAGCTGGCCGAGCTGATGTGCATCGACGCCCTGCACCGGGAGGAGTCCTGCGGCGGCCACTTCCGGGCCGAGCACCAGACCCCCGACGGGGAGGCGCAGCGCGACGACGACAACTTCGCCTACGTCGCCGCCTGGGAGTTCACCGCCACCGGTGAGCCCTCGGTGCTGCACAAGGAAGACCTGAAGTTCGAATACGTCCACCCCACGCAGCGGAGCTACAAGTGAACCTGACCCTGCGCATCTGGCGCCAGTCCGGTCCCCAGGACAAGGGTCGGATGGTGACCTACAAGGTCGAGGACGTCTCCCCGGACATGTCGTTCCTGGAGATGCTCGACGTGCTCAACGAGCGACTCATCCTCGCCGGAGAGGAGCCGGTCGCCTTCGACCACGACTGCCGTGAGGGCATCTGCGGCATGTGCGGCCTCATGATCAACGGCAACGCGCACGGGCCGCAGCGCGGCACCACCGCCTGCCAGCTGCACATGCGGCAGTTCTCCGACGGCGACACGATCGACATCGAGCCGTGGCGGGCCCGGGCCTTCCCGGTCATCAAGGACCTGGTGGTCAACCGGAACGCCTTCGACAAGATCATCGCCGCCGGCGGGTACATCACCGCGCCCACCGGCAGCGCGCCGGAGGCCCACTCGGTGCCGGTGGCGAAGGCCAACGCGGACGCCGCCTTCGAGTCCGCCGCCTGCATCGGCTGCGGCGCCTGCGTGGCGGCCTGCCCGAACGGCTCCGGCATGCTGTTCACCGCCGCCAAGGTCACCCAGCTGGGCCTGCTGCCCCAGGGCCAGCCGGAGCGCTTCACCCGGGTCATCGGCATGGTCGACGCCCACGACGAGGCCGGCTTCGGCGGCTGCACCAACGCCGGTGAGTGCACCGCCGTCTGCCCGAAGGGCATCCCGCTGACCACCATCGGCCGCCTCAACCGCGACTACCTGGCAGCCACCACCACCAAACGCCCCGACTCCCCCACCCCCTAACCCCAACCCACCCCCCCACCCCACCCCCACCCCCACCCCCACACCCACCCCCACGGGGTTGATCATGAGGTTGACGGCAGCGTAGAGATCGACTACTGCCGCTAACCTCATGATCAACGCGGTGAGAGAGGGGGGTGGGGGGTGGGTGGGGTGGGTGGGGTGGGTGGGTGGGTGGTTAGGGGGCGGGTTGTCGGGTAGCAGGGTAGCTACATCGACGGTTGGGGGCAGAGCATGCGGGCGTTGACGTGGCAGGGTAGGCGGGAGGTGCGGGTCGAGCAGGTGCCGGACCCGCGGATCGAGGAGCCTACGGACGCGATCGTACGGATCACCTCCACCGCGATCTGCGGCTCTGACCTGCATCTGTACGAGGTGCTCGGGCCGTACCTCAAGCCGGGGGACATCCTGGGGCACGAGCCGATGGGCATCGTCGAGGAGGTCGGGGCGGGGGTGACCCGACTCAAGCCCGGCGACCGGGTGGTGGTGCCGTTCAACATCGCCTGCGGGTCCTGCTGGATGTGTTCCCGCCAGTTGTACGCCCAGTGCGAGACCACCCAGGTCACCTCGGAGGGCAAGGGCGCGGCCCTGTTCGGCTACACCAGCCTGTACGGCTCGGTGCCCGGTGGCCAGGCCGAGTACCTGCGGGTGCCGCACGCCGAGTTCGGGCCGATCAAGGTGCCGGAGACCGGCCCGGACGAGCGCTGGCTCTACCTCTCCGACATCCTGCCCACCGCCTGGCAGGCGGTGAAGTACGCCGACACCCCCCGTGGCGGCACCCTGGCCGTGTTCGGCCTGGGCCCGGTGGGCCAGTTCTGCGCCCGGGTCGGGCGGCACCTCGGCGCCGAGCGGGTGATCGGCCTGGACCTGGTTCCGGAGCGCCTGGAGATGGCCCGCCGGCACGGTGTCGAGGTGCTCGACACCAGCCAGATCGACGACGTGCCCGGCGCGTTGATCGACCTGGTGGACGGGCGGGGGCCGGACGCGGTGATCGACGCCGTCGGCATGGAGGCGCACGGGGCGCCCCTGGGCAAGATCGCCCAGACCGCCGCCGGGCTGCTCCCGGACAAGCTGGCCGGGCAGATGATCGACAAGGCCGGGGTGGACCGGCTCGTCGTGCTCAAGGCCGCCCTGAAGGCCGTGCGACGCGGCGGCACGGTCTCCATCTCCGGGGTGTACGGCGGTGAGGTCGATCCGCTGCCGCTGATGGAGATGTTCGACCGGGGCGTCCAGGTGCGGATGGGCCAGTGCCATGTCCGACGGTGGACCGACGAGATCATCCCCCTGCTCGCGGCTGACGGGGACCCCCTGGGGGTGGAGGACCTGCGGACCCACCGGCTGCCGCTGGCGCAGGCCCCGCAGGCGTACGAGATGTTCCAGCGCAAGGAGGACGGCTGCGTGAAGGTCGTCCTCGCCCCGTGAGCGCATTCGAACCGCAGGACCGCCCTCGGCCTGGGCAGCATGGCCACGGCCGGCACGGTGTTCGGCGCGGCCGGGCCGGCCGCCGCTGACCCCGGACGGGCCGGGCAGGCCGGCGCGGTGACCGGGCAGGCAGGGGTTGGTGGCGACCGTGGGCGGGTGGCGGCGCGCATCGCTGCCGCGTACCGCCGGGAGAGCGGCCGGGCCGGGGGGAACTGGCAGGCGTACGTCAGCCTGACCGACCCGGCCGGGGCCGACCCGGTGGTCGCGGTGGCCGAGTCGGCGGACCGCCGGATCGAGGCGTACAGCGTCAACAAGATCGCCGTGGCGGTCGCCGTGCTGGACAAGGTCGACCGGGGCCTGCTCACCCTGGACCAGCAGGTCGAGGTGAGCGCCGCGATCGTGGTGCCCGGCGGCGACGGCATCTTCAGCCTGGACGGGGCCTACCCCAGCCAGGTGACCCTGGGACATGTGCTGGCCAACCTGCTGACCGTCTCCGACGACACCGCGGTACGGCTCTGCGGGCTGGTCTGCCCGGCCGCCGAGCTCAACCAGATCCTGCGGGACAAGGGCTTCCCGAACACCCAGGTGCAGCCGGTGGCCAACCCGAACCGGTTCTTCCTCGGCACCAGCACCCCCCGGGAGACCCACGACCTGCTCCGGGCCCTGGTCGGCGGCGCCCTGCTCACCCCGGCCTCGACCGAGGTGGTGCTGCGGCTGCTGCGCTCTCCGGTGGCCTTCACCGACGGCATCCGGCGGGAGATGTCCTCGGCGCAGCGGGCCCGCATCGCCACCAAGGCCGGCTGGTTCGCCGACGCCCGCCACGAGGCCGGGGTGATCTTCGACCCCGCCGGTGCCCCCGTGCTGACGTACGCCCTCTTCGCCGACGGCCAGGCCGGCGCGGACGACTACGGCGCCACCCACCCCGCCGTGGCGGCCCGGGCCCGGATGGGGCGGCGTTTCCTGGAGGCCACCGACCGGCTCGGCGGCAGCGGGACCAGACACCGGGCCCCCGCCCACCGCCCCAGCAACGGCGGCTGAATCGACCGACGGCGACTAACGTGGACCCCGGGCAGTCACGGGAGGGGATCCATGCGGACGCCGAAGAGGTCTACCGGTCGACGGATCGGCGCATCAATGGCCGGGCTGGCGGCCCTGGCCGGGCTGGCCGGCCTGGCCTGGGTCGCCCGGGAGGTGCCGGCCGCCCTGGGTGGTCGGCTCACCGGCCCCCGGGCGGACCGGGCGGCCCGCTCGCCGCAGTTCCGCGAGGGGGTCTTCCACAACCGGCCGGGCACCCCGATCACCGCCCCGGCCCCGGACCGCAACATGCTGCGGGAGCTGCTCTTCGGTAAGCAGAAGCGCCGCCCCAGCGCCCCGGTGCCGCTGGTCCGGGCCGCCCCGGTCACCCCGGTCGACCCCGCCCGGGAACTCAACGTGATCTGGTACGGCCACGCCACCACCCTGATCGAGATCGAGGGACGGCGGGTGCTGCTGGACCCGGTGTGGAGTCAGCGGTGCTCCCCCTCGGCGGCCCTGGGCCCGCACCGGCTGCACGAACCCCCGGCAGGCCTGGCGGAACTGCCCCGCCTGGACGCGATCCTGATCTCCCACGACCACTACGACCACCTGGACATGGCCACGGTCCGGGAACTGACGGCCCGGCAGTCGGCGCCCTTCCTGGTGCCGCTGGGGGTCGGCGCCCACCTGGACCGGTGGGGGGTGCCGGCCGACCGGATCATCGAACTGGACTGGGGGCAGACCCACCGGCTGGCCGGTCTGGAGATCACCTGCGCCGCCGCCCAGCACTTCTCCGGGCGAGGGCTGCGCCGCAACGGCACCCTGTGGAGTTCCTGGGTGGTGGCCGGTCAGCAGCGCCGGGTGTACTACACCGGGGACTCCGGCTACTTCCCCGGCTACGCCGAGATCGGGGCGGCGCACGGCCCCTTCGACGTCACCCTCATCCAGATCGGGGCGTACGACCGGGCCTGGCCGAGCATCCACATGTTCCCGGAGGAGGCGGTCGCCGCCCATGTGGACCTGCGCGGCGGGCTGCTCGTACCGGTGCACTGGGGGACCTTCAACCTGGCCCTGCACGACTGGTCCGAGCCGGTGGACCGGCTCTGGGTCGAGGCCAAGGCCCGCGACCTGCGGCTGGCGGTGCCCCGGCCGGGCGAGCGGGTGGTGGTCGACGACCCTCCGGCGGTCGACGGCTGGTGGCAGGCGATCGCCTGAGACTCGCCGGACCGTGGTCAAGGGGGTACCGGCCCGCTGAGTCACGACCTCACAGCACGAAGGCGTCCGTCCACAGGGCACCGGAGCGGCCGGAGAGGGCGTCCAGCATGGCCACCGCCTGCCCGTCGGTCAGTTGGGCCACGAAGTCCACGATGGCCCGACCCCGGGCCCGGCCGATCCGATCCGGGGTACGCGGATGCAGTTCCGCCTCGGCCAACTCGACCAGGTCGTGCAGGCGTCGGGGCAGCCGGGACTCCTCCTGCGGATCCAGCAGCCACTCCAGCAGCGCCTCGACCAGGGTGCCGAGCAGCCGGGCCTGACCCCGCTGGTGCAGGGCCAGGTCCGGGCGGGCCAGCACGAACCGGTGGTGGACGAACTTGAGCACCTGCACCTCGTGCCACTGCGGTGGGGCCAGCAACACGTGCCCGGAGCGCAGCGAGGGCTTCTCGGTGAGGGTGATCGCGTCGACCAGCCGGGTGGTCCACCGGGCGGAGAACCGGGCCACGTACTGCTCCGCCTCGATCGAACCGTCGAACGGCATGGCCAGCAGCCCCTCGACCAGTTCCTCCCGGACGTGTTCGACCGCCGCGGCGAAAGCCTCGTCGTCGGCCACCCAGCCGTCCTTGTGGTGCAGGTGGCGGCGCAGCCGTTCGATCGCCGCTCCGGGACGACGGGCCGAGGTGGCCAGGGCCGCGTCCGTGATGGCCCGCAGGTGCCCGCCCTCGCGCTGCCAGGCCATCAGTTCGGCGGCCACCGCCCCCTGCTGGAGCACCCCCACCCGGTAGAAGTCCTCCACGTCGTGGATGGCGTACGCGATGTCGTCGGCGATGTCCATCACGGAGGCCTCGACGGTCTGCTGCCAGTCGGCGATCCGCCCGACGAAGGGTGCCCGGGCCTGCCGCAGGTCGTCCAGCTCGGTGCGGTACGCCCCGAACTTCGCCGAGCCGCTGTCCGGGTCCTCCGGCAGCGGAGCCGCCCCGCGCGGCGGAGGGTCCATCAGGCGGGGGTGGGGGTCGGGGTGGTCCAGCCGGGTCCAGGGGTACTTCAGCATGGCCGCCCGCACCGCCGCGGTCAGGTCCAGGCCGGTGGTCGCCGCCCCCCGGATCTCGGTCGAGGTGACTATCCGGTACGACTGGGCGTTGCCCTCGAAGCCGTCGGTGAGACCCAGCCGGTGCCGGGCCAGCCGGTCCAGCACCCGCTCCCCCAGGTGCCCGAAGGGCGGGTGACCTAGGTCGTGGGCTAGGGCGGCGGCCTCGACCACGTCCGGGTCGCAGCCACCCAACTTCTCCGCCAGATCCCGCTGCCAGTCGTCGGCGGTCAGGCGTTCGGCGATCGCCCGGGCCACCTGGGCGACCTTGAGGCTGTGGGTCAGCCGGTTGTGCACCAGCAGCCCGGACCCGCCGGGGCTCACCACCTGGGTGACCCCGGCCAGCCGGGCGAAGAAGGGCGAGCCGACGATGCGGTCCCGGTCGGCCCGGAACGGGCTGGTAGCCAGGTCGCCGAGGGCCCGAGCGCTGCCGCCGAACAGTCGCCGCGCCCGGGGCTCCACAGGTGCTTCCATGATCGCCACGGTAGCCCGGCAGAATGCACGGCGGAACCCACATCAGAAGGCGGAGCATCGTGACCCTCTCTGTTCATCAGCGCATCGCCGGGGAGCTCGGGGTCGCCGAGCACCAGGTACGCGCGGCCGTCGACCTGCTCGACGGCGGCGCCACCGTGCCGTTCATCGCGCGGTACCGCAAGGAGGCCACCGGGCTGCTCGACGACACCCAGCTGCGCACCCTGGAGGAGCGGCTGCGGTACCTGCGCGAGCTGGACGAGCGGCGGGCCGCGGTGCTGGAGTCCATCCGCAGCCAGGGCAAGCTGGACGAGACCCTCGAGGCACAGATCATGGCCGCCGAGTCGAAGTCCCGGCTGGAGGACATCTACCTGCCGTACAAGCCCAAGCGGCGCACCCGGGCACAGATCGCCCGGGAGGCCGGGCTGGAGCCGCTGGCGGACATCCTGCTCGGTGACCCGACGCAGGACCCGAAGACGGTGGCGGCCGGTTTCGTCGACCCCGACAAGGGGGTGGCGGACGCGGCCGCCGCGCTGGACGGGGCCCGGGCCCTCCTGATCGAGCGGTTCGCCGAGGACGCCGACCTGATCGGCACCCTGCGGGAGCAGATGTGGTCGCGGGGCCGGCTGGTGTCCCGGGTACGCGAGGGACAGGAGACCGTCGGGGCCAAGTTCGCCGACTACTTCGACTTCGCCGAGCCGTACCCGAAGCTGCCCTCGCACCGGATCCTGGCCATGTTCCGGGGCGAGAAGGAAGGCGTACTCGACCTGACCATGGACCCGGAGGCCGAGGGGGACGCCGATGCGGTCGTCACCGGCCCGACCCGGTACGAGGCCGCGATCGCCGGCCGTTTCGGGGTCACCGACCAGGGGCGGCCGGCCGACAAGTGGCTGACCGACACGGTGCGCTGGGCCTGGCGTACCCGCATCCTGATCCACCTCGGGGCAGACCTGCGGATGCGGCTGTGGCAGGCGGCCGAGGAGGAGGCCGTCCGGGTCTTCGCCACCAACCTGCGGGACCTGCTGCTCGCCGCCCCGGCCGGTGCCCGACCCACCATGGGGCTGGACCCGGGTCTGCGTACCGGGGTGAAGGTGGCCGTGGTGGACGCCACCGGCAAGGTGGTCGCCACGGACACCATCTACCCGCACGAGCCGCGTCGGCAGTGGGACGCCTCCCTGCACACCCTGGCCACCCTGGCCGCCGCGCACGGCGTCGAGTTGATCGCGATCGGCAACGGCACCGCCAGCCGGGAGACCGACAAGCTGGCCGCCGACCTGATCAAGCGGCATCCCGAGCTGAAGCTGACCAAGCTGGTGGTCTCCGAGGCGGGCGCCTCGGTCTACTCCGCCTCCGCGTACGCCGCCCAGGAACTGCCCGGGCTGGACGTGTCGCTGCGGGGTGCGGTCTCCATCGCCCGCCGCCTCCAGGACCCGCTGGCCGAACTGGTCAAGATCGACCCGCGGTCCATCGGGGTCGGGCAGTACCAGCACGACCTGTCCGAGGTGAAGCTCTCCCGGTCACTCGACGCCGTCGTGGAGGACTGTGTGAACGCCGTCGGGGTGGACGTCAACACCGCCTCGGCGCCCCTGCTCACCCGGGTCTCCGGCATCGGCGCCGGCCTTGCCGAGAACATCGTGCT
The DNA here is from genome assembly GCF_043198155.1 of Micromonospora sp. NPDC048871. Classification (NCBI taxonomy): domain Bacteria; kingdom Bacillati; phylum Actinomycetota; class Actinomycetes; order Micromonosporales; family Micromonosporaceae; genus Micromonospora; species Micromonospora sp. NPDC048871. The sequence goes on from NZ_JBICUM010000006.1 coordinate 265,173, forward strand.
GCACCGGGACGCCAACGGCCCCTTCCGCACCCGGGCCGAGTTGAAGAAGGTGTCCCGGCTGGGCCCCAAGGCCTTCGAGCAGTGCGCCGGCTTCCTGCGCATCCCCGGCGGCGACGACCCCCTGGACTCCTCCAGCGTGCACCCGGAGGCGTACCCGGTGGTGCGCCGGATCCTCGCCTCCACCGGTCAGGACCTGCGCTCCATCATCGGCCGCAGCGCCATCCTGCGGGGGTTGCGCGCCACCGACTTCGTGGACGACACCTTCGGTCTGCCCACTGTCACCGACATCCTCGCCGAGTTGGAGAAGCCGGGCCGCGACCCCCGCCCGGAGTTCAGGACGGCGACCTTCGCCGAGGGGGTGGAGAAGATCAGTGACCTGACCCCCGGCATGGTGCTGGAGGGGGTGGTCACCAACGTCGCCGCCTTCGGCGCCTTCGTGGACGTCGGGGTACATCAGGACGGCCTGGTGCACGTGTCGGCGATGTCGCGCACCTTCGTCAAGGACCCGCACGAGGTGGTGAAGTCCGGCGACGTGGTCCGGGTCAAGGTGCTGGACGTGGACGTGCCGCGCAAGCGCATCTCGCTGACCCTGCGGCTGGAAGACGAGGCCGAGCCGGGCACCGGCGGGCGACGCGACCGCGACAGCCGACAGGGTACCGACGGCCCGCGTGGCGGGCAGGTCACACGCGATGGGCAACGTGGCGGGCAGCGCGCAGCCCGCACTGGCGAGCGTGGCGGACCACAGCAGCGGTCGGGGCGGGCGGCGCCCAGGCCGGCGAACGACGCGATGGCCGAGGCGCTGCGCCGAGCCGGCCTGGCATGAGGACGACGGAGGCGCTGTCGAGCGAAGCGGTCACGGATCCAGGTGGCGACGCAGGTCCGCTCGACAGCGCCTCCTGGGGCACCGGAACCAGTCAGCCTGGTTGGCCGCGTACCGTGTCGGTGTGGCGGACGACGGCATCGAGTGGCGGGAGCGGCAGCGTCGAGCAGTGCGGGCACACGCCGACGCGGACGCGCGGCAGCGCGCGGCCGAGCAGGCCAGGGCGGCGGAGTTGGTGGCCGAATTCGCGGCCGAGGCGGCCCGACGCGGTCTGCGCACCGACCGCCTCACCGCGACGTCCTACGACGGACGCCGCCGATACCGCACTGCGGTCAGCGGCTGGTACGTGGACCGGGCGCGGACCCGGGCGGTGGACACCGAGGGTCGTTTCTACCTGCTGGTCGTGCCGTCCAGCCTCCGGTCCCGGGTGCTGGGCAGCCGACCGGAGCCGTCGATGCCGCCTCTGGTCGTGGGCGCAGGCGGGCGGGACGGTGAGTCGCTGCCGTTGGCGACGCTGCTGGAGCGGCGTCTCGCCGCGGGCGACGACTGGCGGTGACTCGTCTCGGCGCCGGTCGGGCCGTCCCGGTTGATGTCCGTCCAAAGTTCGGTCAACGAGTCAGCTAGGGGATGCATCGGCACCCAGTCAAGGATGCGCTCGGCCCGAGCACGGTCGGCGCACATCCACCCGACCGCAGCTGACCTGGCCGCTTCTGGCGCGAACGGCCCTGCGGCCACCACGCCCGCGTAGCCGGCGGTCTCGGCAAGCTGGTCGATGGCGGTGCTCAGCGAGAGCGCCCGGCCGCTGCCGATGTTGAATACCCGGTCACCGGCAAGTTCGGTGCGAACGGCCGCCCAGGTGGCGCTGGCGACGTCACGCACGTCGATGAAATCCCGCCAGGCGGCGTGCAGGCCGAGGTCCACCGTCTCCGCTCCGGCGCGGATGGCTTCCCGGAACAGGAGCGCGGCGCGCGCGAGCAGGAAACTCTTCGGCATGCCCGGCCCCACCGGGTTGAAGACACGCAACACCCGCCCGTCCACCCGACCGGCCGAACCGGCGAGCTCGACCAACGCGGTCGCCGTGAGATGGCTGAGGCCGTATTCACCGACTGGGCGGGCCGGATCGTCCTCCCGGACCGTGTGCCCGTGCGGTACCGGTCCGTACTCCGCAGCCGAGCCAATCCTGACCAGTCGCGCCTGCGGGGCTGCCAGGGCGATGGCGTCGATGAGTTTGGCTGTCACCATGGTGTGCGCCTGAAGCAGTTCGGTGGCGGTGCCGAAGGTCCTACCTGCGGCGATCACGATGGCTTCGGGGCGGACCCGGCGCAGCAGCCTGACAAGTGCACCGTGGTCGATCTCCGCCAGGTCACAGTCCTGTCGGGTCGGGGCCAGCACTTCGGCGTGCGCGGCCAGGCAGGCGTGGATGTGCCGGCCCAGGAAACCACCGCCGCCGAAGAGGAGCACCTTCATCGGGCGCTCGCCGAGGTCACGCCCTCCCGTATCTTCGGCGGACCGGTGTACTCGTGCCAGGTGGCGGCGCCGGGGGCGGCGATGCCCTCCCGGCGGACGACGACGCGGACGGTCGCCGCCAGGATCCGGAGATCAAGCAGCAGGGACCTCTCGTCCACGTACTCGATGTCGTACGTGAACTTCTCCTCCCACCCGATGGCGTTGCGCCCCCGTACCTGCGCCAGCCCGGTGATCCCCGGCCGGACATCATGTCGACGTGCCTGCTCGGACGTGTAGAGCTCGAGGTACTTGACGAGGTGCGGTCGGGGACCTACCAGGCTCATCTCACCGCGCAGCACGTTCCACAGCTCGGGCAACTCGTCGAGGCTGCTGGCACGTAACCACCGACCGACCCGGGTGAGTCGCTCGGCATCGGTCACCAGCCCGCGCGCCGGGTCGACCTCGTGCATCGTCCGGAACTTCACCAGGTCGAAGAGCGTGCCGTGTCGGCCCGGTCGGGTGTGGCGGAACAGCACCGGCCTACCCATCGTGGCCAGCACCACCAGCGCCACGACGAGCATCACCGGCGCGGCGAGCACCAGGAGAAGGCTCGCGGCGACCAGGTCGAAGAGTCGCTTCAGCGGGTCGTACACCCGGGTTCGGGAGTCGCGATCAGGAGCGGCGTCATTCGTCACATTCCGAGTTCTACCAGCTCTTGCTACTACATCTCAGACACCACTCCGTTCCCAGTTCCCACAATCGCAACAGATGCGCTGTATGGTCGATACGCCTGATTCTCAAGCAATCGAAGGATTCTTCATGATTGTCGCCATTGCGACAGGCTCAGGTGGGTTTCGCCGGTTGTCCGGTGAACTGGCCTCGTACACCCATTGGTCGGTGGATGTCCGCGACCGCGACGGGCTCGCGAAGATCTTCGCCCGCTACGGCCGCGACATCCACACGGCGAACGTCGACAGATGGCTCCCGGGTGCGGCGGTGGCGCGTTGACCAGGATCGGCATCATCTCCCAGTGGTACGACCCGGAAGGCGGCTCAGCCGTTCTCCCGGGGATCATCAGCCGGTCCTTGGTCGCGCTCGGTCACGAGGTGCACGTACTCACCGGCTTCCCGAACTACCCGTCGGGCAGGCTGCACCCGGATTACCGCCTCCGGGCATACCAGTTCGAGATGATGAACGGCGTCTCCGTACATCGGGTGCCGCTGTTTCCCAGTCACGACGGGTCGGCGGTCAGGCGGACCGCCAACTACCTCAGCTTCGCCGCCTCGGCGGTGGCCCGGCTGGACCTGCTCCGCAAGGTCGACGTCTGGCTCGTCTACTCGTCACCGGCGACCGTGGCGCTTCCCGCGATGGTGGCCCGGTGGCTGCACGGACGCCCATACGTCATCCTGGTCGAGGACATGTGGCCGGACACTCTGGCGGAGAGCGACTACGTGCGTCCCGGCCGTGCCCTGGATCAGATCGTCCGGATCCTGCACCGGTTCTGCAACGCCAGTTACCGCCAGGCGACGCACGTGGCCGTCATCGCGCCCGGCATGGTCGACATCCTCGCCGAGCGCGGTGTCCCCCGGGACAAACTCTCGGTCGTCTACAACTGGGTCGACGAGCGCCGCTTTCGCCCCCGGCCCCGCGATCCGCAGCTGGCCGAATCGCTCGGGCTCTCCGGCTTCGTGGTGATGTACGCCGGCAGCATGGGAAACCTGCAAGGGCTCGACGTCGTGATCGACGCCATGGAGCACCTGACCGACATCTCGGACCTGACGCTCGTGTTCGCTGGCAGCGGGGTGGAGGAGCAGCGGCTGCGCGAGTTGGCCAGCGGCTACCCGCCCGGCCGGGTGGTCTTCCTCGGTCAGCAACCGCTCGAACGGATGATCGAGCTGATGCCGCTCGGCGACGTCCAGTTAATCTCTCTGCGTGACCGGCCGTTGCACCGCAAGACCATGCCGAGCAAGGTGCAGAGCTCGCTCGCCTGCGGCCGGCCGATCGTCGCCGCCCTGGCGGGCGACGCGGCGCGGCTCGTCGACGAGTCCGGCGCCGGTTTTGTGGCACCACCCGGTGACCCCCGCGCCCTGGCCGACGCGATCCGCCGGATGTACGAGTTGGGCACCGAAAAACGCCAGGAACTGGGCCGAACCGGCCGCCAGTTCTACCTGGAGCACCTCTCGGAGCGGATCGGCAGCGTGGCCCTGGCGAATCTGCTGGAGCAGGCGCGGGGCCAGGACCCGCTGCGCCGTTAGGTGGTGTGGTCGGCGTCCTCGGTCACTCTCGTACCATCACGTTCCGGAATGAACGGCCGAGACGCCGGTAGACGTTGACCGCGGTGCGTGACGTCTGAAGTCGCAACTTGTCGCTGTTCGTGAGGACGGCACGGGTGACCGCAAACTGCCCGGAGAGCGCCTGTCGAAGCCACGGCAGCACGACGTCGGCCGCGCGCGGGACAGAGTTCGGCTCCACCGCAGGTGCCACCACCTGGTCGTACGTCTTCAAGCCAGCGAACGGTTGGCCGAAGAACGCCGCCGTCTTCGGCGCGTACGAGATCGGGAAGATCGGCACACCGAGTGCCGCCCACAGCGCGCTCGAATGCAACTTCATCGAGACGGCGACCGAACATCCGGCCATCGCCTCGGCGAAATCGAGCACGTCCGCGCCCAGGTACGGGACGACCTCCGCTTCACGGCCACCGAGTTGCCGACACACCTGCTCGGTAAAGGCCACGTCCACTCCGCTGGCACTCGTCTCTAGGACGAACAGCCGAATGTTCCCGACACCGTACGCCTCTGCGACGCGTCCGATGTGGCGGGCGGTGCCGATGGGGTCGAGCCCCGGCCATCGGCGTAGCGCCACCCCGAGCAGGCCTTGACCGTCTGCCGAGGAGCCGCGCCGACCGATGCCGAGTCGAGTGAGAAATGCGGAGTCGACGAAATCCCGGCACCGGCCGACGCGCCAGCCAAGTCGCTGTTCGGCATAGGCGACCGAGTCGTCATCACGCAGGTAACACTCGTCGAACGGGGAACCAAGCTGGTGCAAGCGCCGCTGCCAGTAGTCGCTCAACGGGCCGAGGCCGAGGCCGACGGCAAGCACCGGAACCGCCGGATGGTGCCGCGGCAGAAAGCTGAGCCAGTGGTAGGGGGTGTGCGGATGGTGGCTGGTTTGCAGGAGACCACCGCCGCCGAACAGCACCGCCTGACAGCTTTGGAAGCTGAGTTCGCTGCGTCGCGAGCCGGGTAGGTCTCTGGTCGGACGTACCGCTTGCGGGCTCAGGTCACGACCGATGCGTGCGGAGACCGCAGGCCAGTTGACGGGCCTTCCGAAACTGAGATGCCGGACCGCGACGTCGTCCCCTGTCTCCGTGGCCGCCACGACCGCGGCAATCATGATCAGGTCGTCCCCGAAGTTTCCCGCCTCACCGAGACAGATCAGCCCGACGGTTGGTCGCGCCATCGCTTCTCCCTTTGCACATCGAGGGTCAGGTAGCTGAGACACCAGCAGCTCGCGCTGACCACGACGATCAGGGCAAGCGCTCCGGCAGCGCCGTACGCGCCGAACAGGACACCGCCGGCGACGATCGAGACGACTCGGATCGGGCCGAGCACCCCGCCGATCAACAGAGCCCGCCCCCCGGCTCCCTGCACCCGATGCCCGGCGAATCCGACGAGCGCGATCGGCGCCAACAGAACCTCGACGGCGATCAACGGCAGCAACGGCCGGGCCACCGCCCAGTTGTCCGCGAGCAGCGCCGCACCAGCCCGGTCCGGCAACAGGCAGACGCCGATCACCACCGGGGCGCTGAGGGCAATCGTCAGGCCGACCACCGGCCCGGCGGTACGCAGCCGCGTACGGACTCCCCGGGGGCGGCTGCGCGCGAGAAACGGGACGATCAACGAATTGAGCGTGGCGGTCAGCAGGGCCACCGGCCCGAATACGGTCCGGGCCGCACCCAGCGCTCCGACGACGGCGACGCCGGCAGCGCCGCCGACGACGGCCAGTCCGGTCAGGGCCAGTTGCGCGGACCCGGTGGTGACCAGGAACTGCGCCGCAAAGGTCGCGGAGACCTTGGTCCGCCGTCGATCGAGGTTCCATCCCGGCCGGACCGGATACCGCTGACCGACGGCGGTGAGAACCCCGATGAGGGCTCCCGTGGTGGCCCAGGTCGCGAAGACCAGAACGGGCGTGATGGGCAGAACGAGGGCTGACAGCGTGATCGTCAACACGCACCCGGTCCACAGCCCCTCCTGCACCACGGCAACCCGGGTCTCGCCTGCGCCGAGGCTCATCGCCTTCACGTAGTCATACAGCACCAGGCCCGGCAGCATCCCGCCGGCGATGGCGAGGTACGACGATCCGTGACCGACCCCCACCACCACGACCACTGCCCCCGTCAACACGCCGAGCAGGCAGGCTCGGCGGGCTCCGTACGCCGCCTCGGCCGACGAAGGTTCCGCGCGCTCCGCGAGAACCGACTCCGTAACCGTCGTACGCGACAGCCCGGTGACCAGCACGTAGATCGAGAACGCGAGGGCGAACTGCCCCAAGCGACCCAGCGGTTCACCACGAGCAACCGACACCGACACGGCAAGGTTGCCGATACTGGACAGCCCGTTGACCGCAAACGCCACGACGGCACGCCGCCCGAAGGAGCGCCCGGCCGGCGATGACGCGGATGCCCGACCTCCGCCGGTCGCGCCACGGAGATCCGCCGATGCGGTCAACTGGCGTACCCGCTGGCGGCAGGCGGGACAGGTGCTCGGGTCTGCCTGGTCAGGTGAATGATCAGAAAAACCGGCAGCGCAGCGACCGAGTACTGCACAAACGCGATCATGGACTCGGGGTAGGTGGCCGACCAGACGAGCGGAGTCGCCATCACGAAGCACAGGTACGCGAGCCGCACCGGTCCCGGCGCGCCCCGGATCCGCATCAGCGCGACGACGGCGAGCGCCCAACCGCTGTAGAAGAGGATTACCCCCCAGGGGCCGTCAAGAAAGTAGATGGTGCCGAGAGCGAGGAATGTATAGGCGGACGTAGGGCTTCCACCGAGGAACTCGTTGATCCGCGCGCCGGTCGACAGCGCCGGCCGATCCGGATCCAGTATCCGGGGCACAACGCCATACCGAACGATTTCCGGCAGGCCGGGACGGCCGATGTCGACCGGCACCTCGTAGTCACTCGCCCGCGAGACCTGAAGGTCGAAGCGGAGTCGGTCGCTGGCACTGATCCTCTCGTCCACCGCATACCCGCCCCCGACCCTCACTTCGTTGCGCTGCGCGAAGATCGTCGGCCAGACGAGGAACAACACAAGCACAGCGGCGATCACGAAGCGTGGGCGGACCACACCACAGATGGCGGTCACCGCGAGAAGAAAGGACAGGAACCCGATCAGCGGGGCCGAGATTGCCGTGATCAGTATGAGCACAACCTGGGTGGCGACGAGGAGGGTCGCCCACAGCAGGAAACGCAGGTGACCCACGTGGCCCCCGAGCAGGCTCGCCAGCAGCAGGGCGACCGCGAGGTAGCGCCATCCCGAGAGAGCGGAGGTGACGAAGGCCGCGGGTGATGAGGCCAACTCGCCCGCAGCCTGGGTGAAGACAGTGCCACGGCCTTCCAGCGCACCGACCACGTCCGCGACGATGCTGACGACAGCGGTCAGCCGGGCGAGGAGGAACAGGTGTGGGTAACCGGCGTTGGCCTGTGCAAGGCCGCGCTGCCAGTCACCGCGCTTGCCTATCCGGCTGCGAAAGGCTAGTTCCACGGCCAGGGTACTGGCCAGGGCCAGCCCCAGCAGGCTCAGTATGAACCCGGTCTTCGGGTTGCCGTGGAACACCGCCATCGGAACCACAAGGATCGCGTACGGTGCCAGGATCACCGCAGTCACCGGGAACTGCTGGAGCAACCCGGTGAGTCGGGAGGTCTGCCGCCGGGCGATCCGATGCTGCCCCCGTTCCCTTGAGGGCTGGACCGCCGCTGGTGCGCTCACCGCGTCTCTGCCCCGTGCGCGAGCAGCCGATCGTACGTGTCGATGAAACGGCGGAGCGTGACGTGCCGGGAAAAATGTTCTTCGCAGCGGCGGCGAGCTGCGGTGGCCATACTGGCACCGGCGCCGTCGAGGATCTCGTGCACCCGCGCCGCCACTGACCGGCTGACATCGGCCGCGGGTTCCAGCGGAACCAACCAGCCGGTCCGTCCGTCGGCGACGCTCTCGCGCGCGCCGTAGGTGGCCGTGACCACGCTCGGAACCCCGCAGGCCATCGCCTCGATGACGGACAGACCGAGGCCCTCCTCGTAGGAGGTCTGCAGAAACACCGAGGCACTACGGTAAAGCTCGACCAGTTCATTGACCGGAACATCGGCACGCACCACGATCCGCCGGTTCAGCCCGAGATCGGCGATGAGCGCGCTGATCGAGGGATCCAGGCGTCCCTTTCCCGCGAGCACGAGCGGGGGCGCGTCGGGCCGATCACACACGAGCTTCCCGTACGCGCGGACCATTCGGTCCAGTCCTTTACGTGGGTCGGCGAGTCGACAGACCGAGAGCAGGTGTCCATCGGCACGCCAGCCGTCGGATGGCGGTGAGAAGATGGTCGTGTCGACGCCGGGAGGCGCGAGCACGACGTTGGAATGGCCGGCTGTCCTCATCCAGTCGAGGATCACCTTGTTCTCGACGAGGACCGCGTCGGCCGCGCTCAGGGCCGACCTCTCGATCCGTGCGGTGATCCGGGTCATCATCGCTCGCCAAGCGGCTACGGCGGACGCTCCCGCTTTCGGATATGAATCACGTTCCCACTCCACCAACGTCGCCATCTGGATCACGACCGGCGGGCCGGCGTTGAGAATCGGTGCCGCCCACGCGGGCGAACCGCAGACAACCTGGATGAGGTCGTACCCCGCCAGCGCCTTGGTCAACTCACGTCGTGGCCGGTACCGCATGAACTCGAGTTCGACCGCGTTCGCACCCCAATACCATTCGTCCGGCCTCTCCCCTTTGCGCGTGAGCACGCTCGGCTGCAGCCACGACCGGGGCGCCAGAATGCGCCGGCTGGAACTGTCCCGATACGACATCGCCAAATCGTGTATGTCCACGGCGTACCGACCGCTCGCGGCAAGACCCTCGCAGAGCCAGCTGACAACGCTTTCCACGCCGCCACTCCTGTGCAGCCCATGGGTGACAACCGCAACGCGACGCGTCCCCTCCCTAATGGGAAGAAGGTTGGCCCGATCCTTGACCGGCTGGTTCACCGCTATCTCCCATTCACGAATCAGCGCCACAGCACGACGGGTGGATCGGGTCACCGGGCCGTACCCATGACGCCCGGCGAGCCTGCTCGAGGATGTTCGGGCCGTCAACGCGCCGACGCCACGATCGGTATGCGTCGCCAGCTGCACGACGCGCGTGCGCCCGAGCCACCTGATCCAACGCGGCGAACCGTTCGAGCTGCCCGGCGAGATCGTCGGCGGTGAGCCGCTTCAGGACCGCGCCACCACCAGCGGTCAGCAGGTCCGTCCAAGGCGTCTGGTCGGAGCAGATCACGGGACAGGATGCGGAAAGGCTCTCGGCGATGACATGCCCAAAGTTTTCGCCGAGCGTGGGGAAGACAAAGGCGTCGTACCTGGCGAAGGTGCTCCGTACCTCGTCCGCAGCCAACTCGCCGCAGTACCGCACCTGTACCGTCGTCGGCAGGCGCGCGAACAGGTTCTGGCACTTCTCCCAGTAGCCGACATTCTCCATCGGCCCGTATATGTCGAGATCCATCGGCGTCGAGACCTGCTGCAACGCCCGCAGTACAAGGATCAAGTTCTTCTCGGGGCTGATGCGACTGATAAACACGAGCCGGGCAGGGCCGGGTGCGACCGGTCCCGGCGGAAGCGGTTCGTACGGCAGCGACACCTGCGACCTGTTGATCTCGATCTGTGCCCATGGGCACGCTCGCCGGATACTCTCCGCCTCACGATCACTGGTGGCATGCCAGACGACTCCCAGCGTCCTGAGCAGCGGCAGCCAGAACCGGAGGAACACCTGCTTCTTCCGCCGCTTGAGGGAGAGCGAGCCGGGCGACAACTCCCCCCGCGGGGCCACGAGGATCCGCGACACCCTCAGCACACCCAGCCGTGCCGCGATGATCGGCACGAGTGAGAACATCGAGAAGAGACTGTTCACGTACAGCAGGTCGAAGGAAGTATCTCGGAACTCGCGCCGCAGCTGACGCCATTGACCCGCCCGTGAGACGGTCAGGTAGAACACCCGCGCTCCTGACTGCCTGACCCAACGGCCAGAGAGACCCGGATACGGAGTCGGCGTGGCGAGATCGCGGTCACGCGTCACCAAGGTCAGGTCGATGCTCTCGGATATCGATTCCACGATCTGGACGAGAGAGCGCACCGGGCCTCCATACCGATGCCCCGGCACGAACCCGCCACAGGTAGCCAGGACGCGAAAGGGTTCAAGGTCGTGTTCCCGAGTCGGGTTGGCCTCAGCTCCCACCGCATCGAGCACCAGCTTCTCCTCTCCCCCTGCGAGCACACCGGGACAAACGACCGACCCGGGCGACAGGTAGCGCGGGAATCAGCGGACCTGAAAACCCTTCGATTTCGTCGCGCCCTGATCGACGCATTGGCATGTGTCCCGTCGGAGATCGAGACGGTGCTCAGCCGTAGCCGGGCCGAGCGGCTGGCCCGCAAGGGCATCGACCTCAGGGTCAAGAAGGTTCGTGGTAAGACCAGTCGACGGTTGCGCGCGGCCCGCTGGCATGAATGGCATTCGACTGTTCCTGAATACCGGTGGGCGGAGGCGACAATATTTTCGCCCCAGCGACGAACCATACCAACAACCGGCCACAGAAACGCGAAACCCAGAACCCGCAGAGCAAACGTCGGCTAAGCAGTTACGGGATGCACGTGGCCCTGACCTGCCGTAGGTCATCATCGGCCACCGACAGCAGGACAGGGGAGTTTGTACATGCTGCGGGAAATTGAGCGTGTCCAGCGAACGCAATCCACGGCCACCGACCGCATCAGGGCGAGCAGCCGACGTACCGCCGTCTTTCTCGTCGCCGACGCGCTCGCCTGGGTCGGTGGATTCACCGTCGCCGGTTGGGCAAGGTACGAACAAATCCTCACCATCGATCAGGCTGTCAACGCGGTGATGCTCGGCGGCGCTGCCGCCGTACTGCATGTCGGATTGAGCGCGCTGCGCCGGATCTATTCGGGTCGGCAGCCGCTCGGCAGTGTCGAGGAGGTCCGCGGTCTCGCGGGCACCACCGCCACCACGGCTGCCGTTGTGCTGATCGCCCTGCTGGCGTTCGACCAACGCCCGGTGCCTGGCAGCACCCCGGTGGTCGGTGGGGCGTTGGCACTGTTGCTGATGCTCAGCTGCCGTCTGCTGCATCGGCACCGGCGGGACCGGGCCATGCGTCCGGACGCCCGCTCAGCGACCCCGGTGCTGCTCTTCGGCCTCGGCGAGGCCGGACAGGGACTCGTCCGCGCGATGCTCGGCGACCCGAAGGGCCGCTACCTGCCCGTCGGCGCCCTCGACGACGACCCGGACAAGCAGGACCTGCGCATCGCCGGCGTCTCGGTCCTGGGTGGCCGGGCCGAGATCGCCAAGGCCATCCACCGCACCGGCGCGACCGCGCTGATCTTCTCCGTGGCGAACGCCGACGCCACGCTGATCCGCGAGATCCGGGAGGCCACGCTCCGCACGGGCGCCACATTCAAGATCCTTCCACCGATGCGGGAGCTGGTGGATCACCGCATCACGGTCAGGGACGTACGGGACGTCCAGATCAGTGACCTGCTCGGCCGACGTCAGGTCGTCGGTGATCTAACCCTGGACGACAACGTGCTCGCCGGCCGGCGCGTCCTGGTCACCGGCGCCGGCGGCTCGATCGGCTCCGAGTTGTGCCGGCAGATCATGCAGGCCAACCCCGGTGAGCTGATGATGCTGGACCGGGACGAGTCAGCGTTGCACGGCCTCCAGATGTCGCTCACCGGTCGGGCACTGCTGGACGGCCCCGAGCTGATCCTCGCCGACTTGCGCGACGACGAGGGTGTCCGGCGCATCATGCGGCAACGACGCCCCGAGATCGTCTTTCATGCTGCGGCGCTCAAGCACCTGACGCTGCTGGAACGGCACCCGGGAGAGGCTGTCAAGACCAACGTCTGGGGCACTCTCACCGTGCTCGACGCCTGCCGGGACGTGGCCCGGTTCGTGAACATCTCCACCGACAAGGCCGCCGACCCGATCAGCGTGCTGGGTTACTCGAAACGCATCACCGAGATGCTCACCGCGCACGCCGCGGCGGCCTACCCGGGCACCTTCCTCAGCGTGCGGTTCGGCAACGTGCTGAGCAGCCGCGGCTCGGTGGTGACCGCCTTCCAGCGACAGATCGAGGCCGGGCAGCCGCTGACCGTCACCCACCCGGACGTGACCCGGTATCTGATGACGGTGCAGGAGGCCGTCCATCTGGTCCTTCAGGCGGCGAACATAGGCCGGGACGGCGAAGCCCTGGTGCTGGACATGGGTGAACCGGTACGCATCGACGACATCGCGCGCCGGATGGTCGAACAGGCCGCCAGCACAGTCGAGATCGTTTACACCGGTCTGCGGCCGGGCGAGAAGCTGCACGAGGATCTGCTGGGTAGCGGCGAGTCCGACCACCGGACGCTGCATCCGCTGATCTCGCACGTCAGAGTGCCTGTGTTGGATCCCCTGGAGGTCAGCGGACTGGATCCGTTCGACGAGCCGGACAAGGTCATCGACCAGCTCGCCCGGCTCTGCGGCGTCCTTCCCGGCGCGCTTCTCAACCAGAAGACCGGCATACCGCTCGCCCGCTGAGCCGGAACGGGATGCATACGGCGGGGACCCTGTTGTTGGGGTCCCCGCCGTTCAGCCTGTCGCCTTCAGCACCTCGGTGACCAGGTCCTGGGCCTCCTCCTGGAGGCGGGCCAGGTGTTCGGGGCCCTGGAAGGACTCGGCGTAGATCTTGTAGACGTCCTCGGTGCCGGACGGACGGGCGGCGAACCAGCCATTGGCCGTGGTCACCTTCAGCCCGCCGATCGAGGCGCCGTTGCCGGGTGCCGTGGTGATGGTGGCGGTGATCGGTTCACCGGCAAGTTCGGTGGCGCGTACCTGTTCCGGAGAGAGCTTGCCGAGCACGGCCTTCTGCTCCCGGGAGGCGGGGGCGTCGATCCGAGCGTACGCGGGGGCACCGAAGCGTTCGGCCAACTCTGCCCAGTGTTCACTCGGGGTGCGGCCGGTCAGGGCGATGATCTCGGAGGCGAGCAGGCAGAGCAGGATGCCGTCCTTGTCGGTGGTCCAGGTGCCACCGTCGCGCCGCAGGAAGGACGCCCCGGCGCTCTCCTCCCCGCCGAAGCCGACCGTGCCGTCGAGCAGCCCGGGCACGAACCACTTGAAGCCGACCGGCACCTCCAGCAGCGGACGCCCGAGGTCGGCCGCCACCCGGTCGATCATGGAGGAGGAGACCAGGGTCTTGCCGACCGCCGCGTCCGGGCCCCACTTCTCCCGGGTACGGAACAGGTGGGAGATGGCCACGGCGAGATAGTGGTTCGGGTTCATCAGCCCGGCGTCGGGGGTGACGATGCCGTGCCGGTCGGCGTCGGCGTCGTTGCCGGTGGCGACCTGGTAGTCGGCGCGCATGGCGATCAGCGAAGCCATCGCGTTCGGCGACGAGCAGTCCATCCGGATCTTGCCGTCCCCGTCCAGGGTCATGAACCGCCAGGTCGGATCGACGATCGGATTGACCACGGCCAGGTCGAGGCGGTGCCGGTCGGCGATCTCGTCCCAGTAGGCGACGCTGGCCCCGCCGAGCGGGTCGGCGCCGATGCGGACCCCGGCGGCGCGGATCGCGTCCAGGTCGAGCACGGCCGGCAGGTCGTCGACGTACGCGCCGAGGAAGTCGTACGTGCCGGTGGTGTCGACGGTGCGGGCCCGCGCGTACGGGACGCGGCGCACCTGCTGGAGCCCGGCAGCGAGGATCGCGTTAGCCCGGTCCTGGATCCACTTCGTGACGTCGGAGTCGGCCGGGCCGCCATGGGTGGGGTTGTACTTGAATCCCCCGTCGTCCGGCGGGTTGTGCGACGGGGTGATCACGATGCCGTCGGCGAGCCCGGCGGTGCGGCCCCGGTTGTGGGTGAGGATCGCGTGCGACACCGCGGGGGTGGGGGTGTAGCCGTCGCGGCTGTCCAGCAGCACGGTGACCCCGTTGCCGGCGAGCACCTCCAACGCGTCCACGGCGGCGGGCGCGGAGAGCGCGTGGGTGTCCCGGCCGAGGAACAGTGGCCCGTCGATGCCCTGCTCCCGCCGGTAGTCGCAGAGCGCCTGGGTGACGGCGAGGATGTGGTCGGAGTTGAAGGCGTTGCGCAGGCTCGACCCACGGTGCCCCGAGGTGCCGAAGGAAACCTGCTGAGCCGGGTCGGCCGGGTCCGGATGCTCGGCGTAGTAGGCGGTCACCAGCCGCGGCACGTCGACCAAGTCGGCAGGCTGAGCCGGCTGCCCGGCCCGGGGGTGAGTACCACCACTCACGGTTCCACCTTCTGTCCTTTGCCGATGACCACGATGCCGTTGTCGGAGACGGTGTAGCGCTGTCGGTCGCGTTCCAGATCGACACCGATCTCGGCGCCCTCGGGAACGTGGACATTCTTGTCCAGAATGGCCCGACGCACCACCGCGTGCCGACCGATCTCCACCCCCTCCATCAACACCGAGCCGTCCACATGGGCCCAGGAGTGCACCTTCACCTTCGGCGAGACGATCGAGTTCTCCACCAGTGAGCCGGAGATCACCGCCCCGGGGGAGACCATCGAGGCGACCGCCCGACCGACCCGCTCCCCCCACTGGTGCACGAACTTGGCCGGCGGGTACGGCGGCTGCTCGGTGTAGATCGGCCAGTCGAAGTTGTAGAGGTTGAACACCGGGTGCACGTTGATCAGATCCATGTGGGCGTCGTAGAAGGAGTCCAGGGTCCCCACGTCCCGCCAGTAGCCCCGGTCCCGGTCGGTGCTGCCGGGCACCTCGTTGTCACGGAAGTCGTAGACGTTGGCCTCACCGCGCTCGACGAGCATCGGGATGATGCTGCCGCCCATGTCGTGCTTGCTGGAGCGGTCCTCGGCGTCCCGCTCGACCGCCTCGACCAGGGCCCGGGTGGTGAAGACGTAGTTGCCCATCGAGGCGTAGATCTCGTCGGGGGCGTCCGGCAGCCCCACCGCGTCGGTGGGCTTCTCCCGGAAGGCCCGGATCCGCCGGCCGTCCTCGGCCACCTCGATGACCCCGAACTGGTCGGCCGTGGACAGCGGCTGCCGGATGCCGGCCACGGTCACGGCGGCCCCGGAGGCGATGTGCTCCTCCACCATCTGCCGGGGATCCATCCGGTAGATGTGGTCGGCTCCGAAGACGATCACGTAGTCGGGCTGCTCGTCGTAGATCAAGTTGAAGCTCTGGTAGATCGCGTCCGCCGAGCCGGAGAACCACCAGGGGCCCCGGCGCTGCTGCGCGGGCACCGGGGTGACGTAGTTGCCGAGCAGGGTCGACATCCGCCAGGTCTTGGTGATGTGCCGGTCCAGGGAGTGGGACTTGTACTGGGTCAGCACGACGATCTTGAGGTACCCGGCGTTGGCCAGGTTGGAGAGGACGAAGTCGACCATGCGGTACATCCCGCCGAACGGGACGGCCGGCTTGGCCCGATCCGTGGTGAGCGGCATCAGGCGCTTGCCCTCTCCGCCGGCCAGGACGATCGCGAGCACCTTCTCAGCCATGACCAGACGCTATCCATCCCGGTGCCGCTTCACCACTTGTACGGCCACACTTCTGCACTAGGGTGCCGGGCATGACCGACTCCATCCCGCTGCGCGTCGACCTGCTCACCCGGGAGTACCCACCGGAGGTCTACGGGGGCGCCGGGGTGCATGTCGAGTACCTGGCCCGGGAGCTGCGCCGGCTGACCGAGGTCCGGGTGCACTGCTTCGGCGCGCCGCGTACCGAGCCGGGAGTGCGGGCGTACCCCGAACCGGCGGGCCTGGCCGGCGCGAACCCGGCCCTGCGGACCATGGGGGTGGACCTGGAGATGGCGGCCGGGTGTGCCGGCGCGGACGTGGTGCACAGCCACACCTGGTACGCCAACCTGGCCGGGCACACCGCGAAGCTGCTGTACGGGGTGCCGCACGTGGTGACCGCGCACAGCCTGGAGCCGCTGCGACCGTGGAAGGCCGAGCAGCTCGGCGGCGGGTACGCCCTCTCCTCCTGGTGCGAACGCACCGCCTACGAGTCGGCCGACGCGATCGTGGCGGTCAGCGCGGGGATGCGCCGGGACGTGCTGACCGCGTACCCCTCGGTGGACCCGGACCGGGTGCACGTGATCTACAACGGCATCGACACCGCGCAGTACGCCCCCGATCCGGGCACGGACGTGCTGGCCCGACTCGGCATCGACCCGGCCCTGCCCAGCGTGGTCTACGTCGGGCGGATCACCCGGCAGAAGGGCCTGCCGCACCTGCTGCGCGCCGCCCGTGACCTGCCCCCGGACACCCAGCTCGTGCTGCTGGCCGGGGCACCGGACACCCCGGAGCTCGCCGCCGAGGTGGAGGGCCTGGTAGCCGAGCTGCGGGCGGGCCGCTCCGGGGTGATCTGGGTGGCCGAGATGCTGCCCAAGCCCGAGGTGATCCAGGTGCTCACCCACGCCACCATCTTCGTCTGCCCCTCGGTGTACGAGCCGATGGGCATCGTCAACCTGGAGGCGATGGCCTGCGAAACCGCGGTGGTGGCCACGGCCACCGGCGGCATCCCCGAGGTGGTCGCCGACGGCGAGACCGGCCTGCTGGTCCCGATCGAGCAGACCGGTCTGGACGGCACGCCCGCCGACCCGGCCCGCTTCGAGGCCGACCTGGCGGCCCGGCTCAACGAGCTGCTGGCTTCTCCCGACCGCGCCGCCGCGCTTGGCCGGGCCGGCCGCCGCCGGGCGGTCGAGCACTTCTCCTGGGACGCGATCGCCGCCCGCACCCTCAACCTCTACCGCTCACTGAGGTAAGGAAGGGCACCCTGTTAACGCCTCGGGTAGAGGAGGGGCCCCCTTTTAACGCTCGCCCAGAGTTCTGTCGGTACGCCGGCTGTGGCGGCGCTGCGCCGGTACGGGGTGCGCGGCACGGGTTGCCGCATGTCGCCATCTCTGGGTCCCGTGAGCTGTCGCCGGCATGCGGCGTCTCGGGGCATTCGGGCTGGTCGGGGGGTTGCGGCTACTCGGGTTTCCAGGCTCGGGGAGGGGCGGGTGGCGACCACCCTGCCCCTCCTGTCCCTATCGAGCTGAACCGTTCACGCCGTCACCTCGGCGGGACCGTCACCGTTCCCCGGCTCGTCCGCCGTGAGCCGTTTCCGCCTCCAGCTCGATAGGCACACTTCCCACTACCTCCACCCCCAGGCCGCGAAGAGACGCGCGCGCAGAACCGGATCGACATCGGCAAGCCGCCGGCCCGGTCCCATAAACGCTCGCCGTCACGGGGCGGATCGGTGTGCGACCGCGGGCGGCCACTCGCCACGCAGCAATTCCATGAGTTCATCGGTAGACATGTGCTCGGTCTGCTTGGCACGGATACGTCTTGAGGCGAGGTGTCCGGCCCCAGCCGGTCCACCCTCGAGAGCCGCTCTGGGTCATCGGGCGACGTGGAGGGTGGCCGCGAGGCGGGTCAGGGCAGCGGGTGCGGCGGTGGACCGGGCCACGGCGGCCACCAGCTCCCGGGCAGCCGGGCGGTCGCGCACCTCACTGCGCGCGGTGCGTTCCGCCTCCAGCAGCGCCCGGCCGGCCCGGGACATCTCGCCGGCCGAGGCGGACGCGCGGGCCACGTCGAGCAGGTACGCGGCCCGGTGCTCGGGCGGTAGCCACCGCCAGCCTGGGCTGGCAAGCAGTCGTTCGTGGCGTACCGTCGCCACTGGCAGGTCTCCCCGCGCGGCCGCGACGAGCACGCGGGCCGCCTGCACCGCCGCCGGGCCGAAACCCTCACCGCCGAAGCTCCCCTGATCCGCGAGCGCCACGGCCTGGTCGACCAGCCCTCGGGCACTGCGATCGTCGGCCCGATCGGCGGCGGCCAGCGCGGCCTGAAGCAGCAGCGTCCCGCGCAGCGACCCGAAGCGGGCAGCCGGGTCGAGGGGGCCGAGGCGGTGGGCGGCCACGACGGCGGCCCGCAACGCGGCCCCGTTACGGTCACAGCAGCGCAGTGCCTGACACAGCGGTACGGTGGCGACGGCGCTCACCTGCGGATCCTCAGTGGCTGGCATGCTCGACGCGCTGACGAGAGGCCGTTGCCATGCCCAGACAACCCGTGTACGAACAGATCATCGCCGACGTGATCGCATCGATTCAGTCCGGCGCACTGAAGCCTGGCGAGAAGTTGCCCTCCATCGTGCAACTCTGCGAGCAGTACCAGGCCAGCCCGACGCCGATCAGGTTCGCGTTACGGATCCTCGACGAGCGGGGCTGGATCGAGGTGCACCAGGGCAAGGGTTCGTTCGTGGCTAACGAGCCGCCCGCCTGACAAGGACAGTCCAGCCGCCGACGGCATGCCTCAGCCCACGGCCGATTATTGGCGCACCGCGCCAAAAAGTGTTTCACTTGCCGCATGGCCTCGGAGAACCCGCCCACCCCGCGCCGACGTGGCCGACCCACCGTGCTCGATCCCGAGGCGGTCGGCACCGCGGCCCTGCGGCTCTGGGCGGAGCGCGGCTACGGCGCCACCGGCTGGGAGGACATCTCGGCGGCCACCGGGATCAGCGCCCGCACCCTGATGCGGTACTTCCCCTCCAAGGCCGCCCTCGCCTGGGTGGGGGTGCCCGCCGCAACCCGGCGGCTGACCGAGACGTTCCGCACGCTGCCCCTTGACGTCCCGCTGTCGGACGCCCTGCGCGCCGCCGTGGTCGCCTCCGTCTCCGACGACGCGCTCGTGCTCAGCGCGGGCGGGTACTGGATGCGGGTCGTCGCTGAGGAACCCGAGCTGGCGGGAGCCTCCGCGCGCGCCTACGCGCCCTGGACCGAGGCCCTGGCCCGGGAGATCGCCCGGCGTCGACCGGGAGCGCCGAGGGCGATCTACCACGCCGTCGCCACCGCGTACCGCGAGGCGGCCCAGGCCGCGCTGTACGACTGGGCCCGCAGCCCCGACGGCTCGCCCGCCCACGCCGTCGACGCCCTGCTGCGTCGGCTGGACATCCGCATCACCACACCCGAGGAAGCCCCGTGACCACCACCCGCCCGATCCCCGACCCGCTCGCCCCCGCCGTCCTCGGTCCGGTGCGCCTGCGCAACCGGGTCATCAAGTCCGCCACCTTCGAGGGGGCGACCCCGGACGCCCTGGTCACCGACCGCCTGATCGAGTACCACACCGCCGTGGGTCGCGGCGGCGTCGGCATGACGACTGTCGCCTACCTCGCCGTCGCGCCCGAGGGGCGCACCGAACGGGGCCAGGTCTACTGGCGGCCCGAGGCGTTGCCCGGGCTGCGGCGGCTGACCGAGGCGGTGCACGCCACCGGCGCCAAGGTCAGCGCCCAGATCGGGCACGCCGGTCCGGTGGCCAACCCCCGCTCGAACGGGCTGCCCTCGCTCGCGGCGTCGGCGCGGTTCAACCCCCTGGGGATGGGCTTCGACCGCGCCGCGAGCCACGACGACATCCACCGCATCGTGGCCGCCCACGGCAGCGCCGCCGCGGCGGCGCGCGAGGTGGGCTTCGACGCCGTCGAGGTGCACCTGGGCCACACCTACCTCGCCGGATCGTTCCTTTCGCCGAAGCTCAACCGACGCCGGGACGAGTTCGGCGGTGCGCTGGCCAACCGCGCCGAGTTCCCGCGCCGGATCCTGGCCGCCGTCAAGGAGGCCGTCGGCGACGACATGGCCGTCATCGCCAAGATGAACATGCGCGACGGCGTGCCCGGCGGTTTCGACCTCGACGAGTCGATCCCGTTCGCCCGAATGTTGCAGGCCGACGGACACCTGGACGCCCTGGAGCTCACCGGTGGGTCCTCGCTGCTCAACCCGATGTACCTGTTCCGGGGCGACATCCCGCTCGCGGCGATGGCCGCGCCCCAGCCGCCGCTGCTGCGGCTCGGGATGAAGATGTTCGGCCGGTTCCTGTTCCGCGACTACCCCTACCAGCCGCTCTACTTCCGCGACCTCGCGCTCCAGTTCCGCCGCGAGCTGTCCATGCCGCTGATTCTGCTCGGCGGCGTCACCGACCTCGACGGGATGCGTACGGCCATGAGCGACGGCTTCGAGTACGTCGCGATGGCCCGCGCCCTGCTCAGGGAGCCGGACCTGATCAACAAGATCCGCCGCGACGCCGCCACCCGGTCGCGCTGCACCCACTGCAACCTCTGCGCCGCCAGCATCTTCACCGGCACCCACTGCCCCCTGGACGCCGAGGGGACGACGGCGCTCGTCGCCGCCGGTACCCGGCCCGTCGTCGCCCCGTAGTAAGGAGTTCCCCGATGTCCGTACCCCGGCAGCCCCGGCCCACCTCGGTCGACCTCGTCGTGATCGGCTCCGGCACCGGCCTCGCCGCCGCGCTCAGCGCCCACGAGGCCGGCCTCTCCGTGGTCGTCGTGGAGAAGTCGCGCTGGGTCGGCGGCTCCACGGCGCGCTCCGGCGGCGCCTTCTGGATCCCGGCCAATCCCGTGCTGGCCGCCGAGGGCTCCGGGGACACGCCCGAGCGCGGCGCGGCGTACCTGGAGGCCGTCGTGGACGGCTCCGCGCCCGAACAGCGCTGGCGCAGCTTCCTCGAGCACGGCACCGCCACGGTCGAGATGCTCACCCGGACCACCCCGATGCGCTTCCTCTGGGCGCGCGGCTACTCCGACTACCACCCGGAGCTGCCCGGCGGCACCGCCGTCGGCCGTAGCTGCGAGTGCCGTCCGCTCGACCTGAAGCTCCTCGGTGCCGACCGGGCGCGGCTGCGTCCCGCCGTCCTCTCCGCGCCCGTGCCCATGCCGGTCACCGGCGCGGACTACAAGTGGCTCAACCTGATGGCGAAGACCCCGGTTCGCGCGCTGCCCCGCATCGTGACCCGCCTCGCCCAGGGCCTCGGCGGCCTCGCGGTCGGGCGGGAATACGCCGCCGGCGGCCAGGCCATCGCCGCCGGCCTCTTCGCCGGCGTCCGCCGCGCCGGCATCCCGGTCTGGACCGAGACGGCGCTGGAGCGGCTCCTGGTCGAGGGGGACCGGGTCGTCGGCGCCGAGCTGCGCCACGGGGAGACGACCTTCGCCGTACGGGCCGAGCGGGGTGTCGTGCTCGCCACCGGCGGCTTCGACCACGACCTGCCGCTGCGGCACGCCCACCACCACCGCGACCTGGGCGGCTGGAGCCTCGGCGCGGACAGCAACACCGGCGACGGGATCCGCGCCGCCCAGGAGGCGGGCGCCGGCACCGACCTGATGGAGCAGGCGTGGTGGTTCCCCGCCGTCGCCCCGGTCGGCGACGCCGCGCCGTCGGTGCTCCTCGCCGAGCGTTCCCTGCCCGGGTCGCTCATGGTGGACGGCACGGGCCGCCGGTTCGTCAACGAGTCCTGCGACTACATGACGTTCGGGCAGCGGGTGCTCGGCCTCGCCCGCGAAGGCGGGGCACTGCCGACCATGTGGCTGGTCTTCGACAAGCGGTACCGCAACAGCTACGTCTTCGCCGGCACGCAGTTCCCCCGCGCCCCGCTGCCGAAGTCCTGGTACGCGGCGGGCATCGCGCACCGCGCGGGCACCCCGGGTGACCTCGCCCGGTCGATGGGCGTGGACGCCGACGCGCTGAACGCCACCCTGGCGCGGTTCAACCGGTTCGCCGCCGCCGGGGTCGACGACGACTTCGCGCGCGGCGCCAGCGCGTACGACCGCTACTACGGCGACCCCACGGTGACGCCGAACCCGAACCTGCGGCCCCTGGCCGGCACCCTGTACGCCGTCCGGGTCGTCCTGTCCGATCTCGGCACCTGCGGCGGGATCCGGGCCGACGGCCTCGGCCGGGCGCTGTCCGACGCGGGGACCCCGGTCCCCGGGCTGTACGCCATCGGCAACGCCGCCGCCAACGCCTTCGGCCGCACC
This sequence comes from Micromonospora sp. NPDC048871, assembly GCF_043198155.1. Lineage (NCBI taxonomy): Bacteria > Bacillati > Actinomycetota > Actinomycetes > Micromonosporales > Micromonosporaceae > Micromonospora > Micromonospora sp. NPDC048871. The sequence continues at coordinate 287,519 of NZ_JBICUM010000006.1, forward strand.
TACCCGGGGGCCGGGGCGACCATCGGCCAGGGCCTGGTCTACGGCTACATCGTCGGGCGGCACGCGGCGGGCAAGCTCCCCGCCGCCGACCAGGCCCGGGCCGCCTGATGGCGGAATAGGCACGGCTTTTGTCGGGATCGTCGCACCCGGGGTCGCCCGGCGTGCCAGCATCCGGCAAGGGGCCGGCCGTCGGCGTAGCGGAGAGGAACCGACATGGGTACGTACGTGGTGACCGGCGCGGCCTCGGGCATGGGCCGGGCGTCCGCCGAGCGGCTGCGGCGCGACGGGCACACCGTCGTCGGCGTGGACCTGCGGGACGTGGAGGTGATCGCCGACCTCTCCACGCCGACCGGGCGCGCGAACGCGGCCACCGAGGTGCTGGAGCGCGCCGGAGGGCGGCTCGACGGGGCGGTCTGCGCTGCCGGGCTCGGCGGCATCCCCGGCCGGGACCGGATCGTGCAGCAGGTCAACTTCTTCGGCGTGGTGGAGCTGCTCGAGGCGTGGCGACCGACCCTGGCCGCCGCCGGCAACAGCAAGGTCGTGGTGTTCGGCTCGAACTCCGTCACGCTCACCCCGATGGTGCCGGAGCGCGCCGTGCGGGCCCTGCTCGACCGCGACGCCGCCCGGGCGCTGCGCGTGGTGGGACGCTTCGGCAAGCGCTCGGCGCCGTTCGCGTACGCGAGTTCGAAGCTGGCGGTGACCCGGTGGGCGCGCCGCGCCGCGATCTCGCCGGAGTGGGCCGGTGCCGGCATCCGGGTGAACGTCCTGGCCCCCGGCATCATCTCCACTCCGCTGTTGGAGGAGCAGATGGCCCGGGGCGAGAAGGAGGCGGTCGAAGGGCTGCCGGTGCCGATCGGCGGGCGCGGCAACCCGGCGGACGTCGGCGAGTGGGTGGCGTTCATGCTCTCGCCGGCCGCCGACTTTCTCTGCGGTTCGGTGATCTTCTTGGACGGCGGCTCGGACGCCTACTTCCGCACCGACGACTGGCCGGTCTCGACCGGCCCGGTCGGGGTGCTGCGCTACCTGCGGCGCGCCAAGGCGTGGCGGGCGCGGCGCTGACCGGCGCGGCGGAAGCAGTGCGCAACCGAGCGCGAAAGGATCTCGCGCAGTAGGTTGACAGGGTGACTGGACGGTTCCCGATCGAAGACGTCTCCCCCGTCGTCTCCTGCGGGCGTTATCCGGCCCGCGCCGTGGTCGGTGAACTCGTGCCGGTGTCGGCGACCGCGTACCGGGAGGGGCATGATGCCCTCGGCTGCAACGTGGTCTGGCTGGGCCCGGACGGGCAGGCGCAGCCGTTCACCCGGATGCGGCCCGGTGCGCCCGGTCAGGACCGTTGGCACGCCACCATCACCCCGGACGCGGTCGGGGAGTGGGTCTTCACCGTGGAGGCGTTCAGCGACCCGTACCTGACCTGGCACAACGCGGTGACCAAGAAGATCGCCGCCGGTCAGGGCGCGGAAGACCTGGCCAACGACCTGGCCGAGGGGGTACGCGTGCTGGGTGCCGCAGCGGTGCCCAAGGCCGAGCAGGCCCGACTCGAACGGGCCGTGGCCGCGCTGCGCGACACCGATCTGCCGCTGAAGGACCGGGTCGGCCCGGCCCTCGACCTGGCCGAACTGCTCTGGGCGCACCCGGTGCGGGAGCTGGTCACCACCGGCGAGGCGTACCGCATCTGGGTGGACCGGGAGCGGGCCCTGTACTCCGCCTGGTACGAGTTCTTCCCCCGCTCGGAGGGGGCGGTCCTGGCCACGGCCGAGACGCCGGCCCGTTCCGGGACCTTCGCCACCGCCACCGAGCGGCTGCCCGGGGTGGCCGCGATGGGCTTCGACGTGCTGTACCTGCCGCCGATCCACCCGATCGGCCGGGTCAACCGCAAGGGCCCGAACAACAGCCTGGTCGCCGGGCCGGAGGATGTGGGTTCGCCGTGGGCCATCGGGGCCGCCGAGGGCGGCCACGACGCCATCCACCCCGACCTGGGTACCCCGCAGGACTTCCGCGACTTCGTGGCCGCCGCCGCCGAACACGGCCTGGAGGTGGCGATGGACCTGGCGTTGCAGTGCGCGCCGGACCACCCCTGGGTGACCGAGCACCCGGAATGGTTCACCACCCGCGCCGACGGCAGCATCGCGTACGCGGAGAACCCGCCGAAGAAGTACCAGGACATCTACCCGCTGAACTTCGACAACGATCCCGAGGGCATCCGGGCGGAGATCCTGCGGGTGGTGCGGCACTGGGTCGGCGAGGGGGTGAAGATCTTCCGGGTGGACAACCCGCACACCAAGCCGGTCGACTTCTGGCACTGGCTGATCTGGGAGGTCAAGCGGACCGACCCGGAGGTGCTCTTCCTGGCCGAGGCGTTCACCCGACCGGCGATGATGCACGGGCTGGCCAAGGTCGGCTTCACCCAGTCGTACACGTACTTCACCTGGCGGACCTCGCCCGCCGACATGCGGGAGTACTGCGCGGAGCTGGTGGCGGCGGCCGATTACATGCGGCCGAACTTCTGGCCGAACACCCCGGACATCCTGCCCGAGAGCCTCCAGCACGGCGGGCCCCCGATGTTCAAGATCCGGGCGGTGCTGGCCGCCCTGCTCTCCCCCTCCTGGGGCATGTACGCCGGCTTCGAGCTGTTCGAGCATGTCGCCCGCCCCGGCGCCGAGGAGTACCTGGACAACGAGAAGTACGAGCTGCGCCCCCGGGACTGGGCGCAGGCCCAGGCGCAGGGACGCTCCCTGGCCCCGTTCATCGCCACCCTGAACCGGGTCCGCCGGGAGAACCCGGCCCTGCACCGACTGCGCAACCTGGTCTTCCACGACATCGACAACCCGGCGTTGCTGTGCTGGTCCAAACGCGACCCGAGCACCGGCAACACCGTGCTGGTGGTCTGCTCCTTCGACTCGCACACCGTGCAGTGGGGCAACACCACCCTGGACATGCCGGCCCTGGGCCTGGACTGGCACGACCGGTTCATGGTGCACGACGAGCTGACCGGGGCCCACTACGACTGGGGGCAGCGCAACGCGGTCCGGCTGGATCCGTACCTGCAACCCGCCCATGTGTTCACCCTGCGCCCTACCGACGCCGCCGCGCCCTCCCCGGCTCCGGCGGCCACCGCCACCCCCGCGCCGATCACCACCACCGTGCCCGCCACTGCCGCCGGTCTGAGTGGCGGCACCGCCTCCGCGACGAAGGACGACGCCCGATGGACCAGCTGATCTCCGGGGAGACCCACGACCCGCACGCCGTGCTCGGGGCACACCCGGGCGACGGTCGTACGGTGATCCGCACCCTGCGGCGGGGCGCAACCGAGCTGTGCCTGCTGGTGGGTGAGCAGCGGTACCCGATGACCCGGGTACACGAGGCCGGGGTCTTCGAGGCGACCATGCCCGGCGAGGTGCTCGACTACCGCATCGAGTGGGACGGGCAGCCGCACGACGACCCGTACCGCCACCTGCCGACCCTGGGTGAGCTGGACCTGCACCTGATCGGCGAGGGGCGACACGAGCGGCTCTGGGAGGCCCTCGGCGCCCGCGTCCTCGACGGCGGGGTGGCCTTCGCGGTCTGGGCCCCCAACGCCCGGGGGGTGCGGGTGGTCGGCGACTTCACCGGCTGGGCACCCGACGACGGATGGCCGATGCGGTCCCTGGGCTCCGCCGGGGTATGGGAGATCTTCGTACCCGGGGTGCAGGTGGGGGCCCGGTACAAGTACCGGATCCTCGGCGCCGACGGTCACTGGCGGGACAAGGCCGACCCCCTGGCCGGGTACGCCGAGGTGCCGCCGGCCACCGCCTCGGTGGTGCACCGTTCGACGTACGAGTGGGGCGACGCGGACTGGCTGGCGCGGCGGGCGACCCGCCAGCCCCACCAGGAACCGATGAGCGTGTACGAGGTGCACCTCGGCTCCTGGCGTCCCGGCCTCGGCTACCGGGAACTGGCCGAGCAGTTGGCCGGGTACGTGACGGAGTTGGGCTTCACCCATGTGGAGTTCCTGCCGGTGATGGAGCATCCCTTCGGCGGCTCCTGGGGCTACCAGGTCACCGGATACTTCGCCCCGACCTCCCGCTTCGGTGACCCGGACGACTTCCGTCACCTGGTGGACCGGCTGCACGCCGCCGGCATCGGGGTGATCCTGGACTGGGTGCCGGCCCACTTCCCCAAGGACGAGTGGGCCCTGGCCCGCTTCGACGGCACCCCCCTGTACGAGCACCCCGACCCGCGCCGGGGGGAGCACCCGGACTGGGGCACCTACGTCTTCGACTTCGGCCGCCGGGAGGTGCGCAACTTCCTGGTCGCCAACGCCCTCTACTGGCTGGAGGAGTTCCACATCGACGGGCTGCGGGTGGACGCGGTCGCCTCGATGCTCTACCTGGACTACTCCCGCCCCGACGGACAGTGGGTGCCCAACCAGTACGGCGGCCGGGAGAACCTGGAGGCCATCGCCTTCATGCAGGAGACCAACGCGACCGTCTACAAGCACCACCCCGGGGTGGTGATGATCGCCGAGGAGTCCACCGCCTGGCCCGGGGTGACCCGACCGACCAGTGAGGGCGGGCTGGGTTTCGGGTTCAAATGGAACATGGGCTGGATGCACGACACCCTGCTCTACACCTCCAAGGACCCGATCTACCGGCAGCATCACCACCATCAGCTCACCTTCTCCCTGGCGTACGCCTGGAGCGAGAACTACGTGCTGCCGATCAGCCACGACGAGGTGGTGCACGGCAAGGGTTCCCTGCTGAGCAAGATGCCCGGCGACCAGTGGCAACGACTGGCCAACGTCCGGGTGCTGCTGGCCTACATGTGGGCGCACCCGGGCAAGCAACTGCTGTTCATGGGCTGCGAGCTGGCCGACGACCGGGAGTGGAGCGAGGAACGCGGCCTCGACTGGTACCTGCTGCACGACCCGGCCCGGGCCGGGGTGCAACGCCTGGTCGGCGACCTCAACCGGGTCTACCGGGACACCCCCGCCCTGTGGGCGCAGGACACCTCCCCCGCCGGTTTCCGCTGGCTGGCCGGGGACGACGTCGCCAACAACACCATCTCGTTCGTCCGGATCGCCCCCGACGGCGTCACCCTGGTCTGTGTGGCCAACTTCTCCGCCCTGCCCCTGGAGGACTACCGCATCGGCCTGCCGGCCGCCGGGGCCTGGGCCGAGGTGCTCAACACGGATGCCCACCACTACGGCGGCTCCGGGGTGGGCAACCTCGGCACCGTGCACGCCGAGCCGGTCCCCTGGCACGGCCAACCCGCCTCGGTGGCGCTGCGCGTCCCCCCGCTCGGCGCCCTCTGGCTCCGCCCCGCCTGAACCACCGCTGCCCTTTGCTCTGCGTCAACTGACGCACTGGTTTTCGTTCACCGGGCGTAGGGCTGACTCAGACCAGGCCGGCGCCGCGGAGCAGGGTCCACAGGCCGGCGCCGTCGGGGGCGGAGAGCCACTTCTGTCCCACCGGTCCCTCGGTCGGGCGGTCGTGCGGGACGGGCAGGCTACCGGCGAGCACCGCCTGGGCGGGTGAGAGGCGGCGGATCGCGACGCCGGCCACGTTGTCCGGGTGGGCGGCGGCGAACTCCCGGTAGATCTCCTGGTCGTGCTGGCCGTCGTCGCCGACGAGCAGCCAGCGTACGTCCGGGAACTCCTTGGCCAGCCGGGCCAGGGTGGCCCGCTTGTGCTCCCGCCCGCTGCGGAACCAGCGGTCCTGGGTGGGTCCCCAGTCGGTGAGCAGCAGCGGACCCGCCGGGTAGAGGTGCCGGGACAGGAAGCGGGTCAGGGTCGGTGCGACATTCCAGGCACCGGTGGACAGGTAGAAGACCGGGGCTCCGGGGTGGGCGGTGACCAGCCGCTCGTACAGCACGGCCATGCCGGGCACGGCGGCCCGGGCGTGCTCGTCGAGGACGAAGGTGTTCCAGGCGGCGAGCAGCGGGCGGGGTAGCGCGGTCACCATCACGGTGTCGTCGATGTCGGAGAGGACGCCGAAGCGCACCTCCGGATCCAGGATCCGCACCGGCGCCTCGACCGGTTCGGCGTCCGGCATGCTGATCCGCACCGAGCCCCAACCGGGAGGCAGATCCGCCTCGACCGTGGTGTCGATGAACCCGCTGCGATCGGCCCGGGCCTCGTGCACCACCCCACCGGTCTCGATGGTCACCGTGACGTGCTTGGCCGGCAGGGTGGTGAAGCTGCGCCAGCCGCGGACCTTCTCCAGCCGCCCCCGTTGGCGGGTGTCCGGCCGTCCCAGCAGCACCCGGCACATCACCCGCGCCCAACCGGGGGCCCCGTACCCGGTGTAGGCGATGATGTTGGTCCGCCAGCCGGTCCGCCGCAGTCGGCGTTCGACCAGTGCGTGCACGGCGTCCTCGATCCGCGCGGCCCGGTGCAGGCTGGGTATGGCCAACTGGCCAGCGGGTGTGGGTGGCACGTCTGCAACCCTGCCACACCCCGCCGACCTCGGCCACGCGAGACCGGGGCTTCTTGATCGTCTGCAGGGTGCATTCCCCCAAGCCGCGACGGCAGGTGACACATCAGCAGATCCCCGGCAAATACCCGCGAATGCGCCGTTACCGTGAAACACTCCCGTCGGAACGGCGACGGGGGCGAGGTCGTGCCACGACCAGGGTCGGAAGCACAGCGAGGACGGAGCCGGTGGCTGCCACGGCTGGATCGTCCGGCCCTGGTCGCACTGATCCTCGGCGTGCTCGGGGTCGGCTACCGGTTGTACCTGGTGCTGAACACCGTGCCGGTGTCCAACAGCGACGAGGCCACCTTCGGGTTGGCCGCCCTGCACATCGCGCAGGGCCGGGAACATCCGGTCTTCCTGTACGGCCAGCGGTACATGGGCATGTTGCAGTCCTACCTGGCCGCTCCCCTGCTCGCGGTGACCGGGCCGAGTTGGCCGGCGCTGCGGCTGCCGGTGCTCGCGCTCTACGCCCTGTTCCTCTGGCTGATCCACCGGCTGACCCGAAGGATCGGCTCACCCTGGTTCGCCACCACCGTCGTCGGGCTGCTGGCGCTGGGCTCCGAGCGGGTCATCCGCGACCAGGTGACGACGGTCGGCGGCCGTCCGGAGGTCAAGGTCGCCGTGCTGGCGATGCTGCTGATCGTGATGGGGTTGGCCCGGGGCACGGTACGGCACCGCTGGTGGGCCGTCGGCGGCTTCGGGTTGCTCGCCGGGCTGGCCCTCTGGTCGGACTGGCTGATCGTGCCGTACCTGGCGGTGGCCGGGTTGGCGCTGCTCTGGGTGCTGCGCCGGGAACTTTTCGGGTGGGCCGGTCTGCTGCTGGTCCTAGGGTTCGGTGTGGGGATCGCCCCGATGATCCGCGACAACCTGGTGGCCCCACCCGGGCAGGACTCCCTGTCCGTGCTGGGTCGGATCAGCGGCACCCAGGGGCCTGCCCCGTCGTGGGGGCAGCGGCTCGACGGCGGGCTGCTGGAGGGGGTTCCGCAGGCCACCGGGCTGTGTCCGCTGACCGGCTGCGCCCGCTGGCAGGAGTGGTTCGGCCTGCTCTACCCGGTGTTGCTGGTCGTCGGGGTGGTGCTGGCCGGGTTCGCGTACCGGCGGATGACCGGACCGGGTGAGCGGGTGGTCGCGGTGGTGCGTCTGGCACTGCTCGTCGGCGCCGCGCTGACCCTGCTGGCGTACGTGCGAAGTTCCCTCGCCGCCACCGAACCCCTGGGCAACGCCCGCTACCTGTCGGTGCTGCAACTGTCCCTGCCGGCGGTGCTCTGGCCGCTGTGGGTGGCGGCGGTGGCCTGCTGGCGGGGCACGGTCGGCGCGGCGGGGCGGCTGGTCGGCGCGGCGGCCACCGCCGCCCTGGCCGCCCTGACGGCGACCGCCCTGGTGGTCACGGTGTTGTTCGCCACTGCCGGTGCGGAGCCGGGCCGGGTGCAGGAACGGCAGTCCCGCCAACTCGCGGAACTGGTCCGGGCCGCCGGGCTGCGCGAGGTGTACGGCGAGTACTGGACCTGCAACCGGCTGGTGTTCAACACCGGTGAGCAGGTGGTCTGCGGGGTGCTCGACAGCGACCTGCGGCCCGGGCAGAACCGCTACCCGGCGTACTGGTGGCGGCTGGCCCGGGCGGCACGGCCCGGATACGTGTTCGAGGCCGGTGGACCGGCGGACCTCCGACTGCGGGAACTGCTCGGCGACCGGGCGGACACCGACCTGCTGGCCGAGGTCGGCGGCTTCCGGGTCTACCACCCGCCCACGCCGCTGCGACCGTGGCGGTGAGGGGGGTCGTACGCTGGCCGGACCCCGGCGCGGATGGCCCGGTCCGGGAGGTCGAGGAGTCTGTCGATGCTCATCCTGCTGCCGCCCTCGGAGGGCAAGGCCGAGGTCGGCGCCGGTCGCCGTCTGGACCTGGCCCGGCTCTCGCTGCCGGAGCTGAACCCCGTCCGTGAGCAGGTGCTGGCCGCGCTACTGAGGCTCAGCGAGGGGCCCGCCGAGGCGGCGCTGACCGCCCTGGGACTCGGTGCCGGCCAGCACGGTGAGCTGGGCCGCAACGCCCGTCTGGAGCGGGCGGCGACCGCACCGGCGGGTCGGATCTACACCGGGGTGCTCTACGAGGCACTGGACCTGGCCACCCTGCCACCGGCGGCGCACCGGGCAGCGGCCCGGCAGGTGCTGATCAGCTCCGGCCTGTGGGGGGCGGTACGGATCGGCGACCGGATTCCGCCGTACCGCTGCCCGATCGGGGCCCGGCTGCCCGGGGTCGGTGCCCTGCCGGCGCTCTGGCGACCGGTGCTGGGGCCGGCGTTGACCTCGGCCGCGGGTACCGGGCCGGTGCTGGACCTGCGTTCGGGTGCCTACGCCGCCGCCTGGACCCCCCGGGGCGCGCTGGCCGAGCGGACCCTCACCGTACGGGTGCTGCACGAGCGGGAGGTCGACGGCGTACCGGTGCGCTCGGTGGTGAGTCACTTCAACAAGGCCACCAAGGGTCGGTTGGTGCGGGACCTGCTGCTGCACGGGGTCCGTCCACGGAGCATCGATGCCCTGGTGGGGGCGCTGCGGGAGCTGAAGTACACCGTCTGCGAGCAGCCCTCGGCAGCGGGACGGCCACGTCAGGTGGACGTGGTGGTTTCCGAGCTGTGAACAGCCGCAAGATTTCCTCAAGGCTCGACCTGATCGGTACCACCACGCGGCGTCTCGGGTCACTGTAACTACACCCGACACCACGAGGAGGCCCTCCGGGTGGTTGCCGAACCGATTCTGCTCGACCGACACCGCACCCCGTCGACCCTGCCGCCCCTGGACTGGACGACCCTGGCCGACGCCTTCGAGGCGGCCTGTCTGCTGCGCTGTATGCCGCCCCCGGCCACATCCGGTCACCGTTACCCCGGACAACAGCCCAGCCTGCCCACGGCCATCGAGTTCAACCGGGAAGAGGCGGCCCGCCGCACCCGCCAACTGCTGGACCGGTTGGGAATACCGGTACGGCACGAGTTGGCCGTGGGTGGCCTGCGCCGCCGCTACGAACTGCACCGGCTGCACGTGTCCCACGAAGACCGGCCGGAGTACGCGGCACTGATGGAGAACGGCTGGCGTCGGGGCCGACGGGAACTGCTCGGGGGTCCGGTGCCCGGTGCCTCGACGGCTCGCCGGCAGTGGCGCACCCGGTTGGCCTCCGCTGCCTGGCGGGCCGCTCTGCTGGCCGGTGGACGGCACGTACGGCGACACATCCTCGGGGTACGGATCACCGACCGGGAACTCGCCGCCGTCCTGGTCCGCGGCGCCGCCCTGCTCGACGTACCGGCGCTGCTGCGCGCGGGCACCGGCTGTTACCTCGTCAGTGTCGCCCACGGCCCGGACCGGGATCGCATCCTGCACCATGCCGGCGAGGAGGTGGCCCACCGACCGGTCGCCTGAGTGAACCACCCCGGTCAGGACAAAACTGCACCGCGGTCGGGACAGACTCCGCCATCCTGGGGTTGCGCCGCAGGGGTCCGGCGGCGCACAGTGCTGCCCGTGACCAGTTCCCGGTATGCTGCCCGAGACCGGCGGCCCGTCGCCAGTGCGGCCATCCTGGTGGCCGTGCTGCTGGTCCTGCCTGGTCTCAGTGCCTGCCGGGACGAGCCCGAGGACCCGGTACGCATTCGGATCGCCACCGGCAGCCCGACGGCCGTCTACCACGCCATCGGCACCTCCCTGGCCGCCATCCTCAACCGGGAACTGCCCAACGTACGCGCTGAGGTACTGATCACAGCCGCCTCGGTGGAGAACGTCCGGCTACTCAAGGCAGGCGAGGCCGAACTCGGGTTCACCCAGGCCGACGTGCTGCCGGCCTATCCGGGACCGGATCCACCCGTGGTGGCGGTGGCCCGGGTCTACGACGACCTGTTGCACCTGGTCACCACCGCGGACAGCCCAGTCCGAAAGCTGACCGACCTGGCGGGTCGGCGGGTGTCCATCGGCGCGGCCGGTTCCGGAACGGAGATCACGGTCAACCGGCTGCTCACCGTGGCCGGGCTGGACGACGTCGAGCTGCACCGGGTGCAGCTCGGTCTGGACGACTCCGTCACCGCGCTGCGCAGGGGTGAGATCGACGCCTTCTTCTTCTCCGGCGGTCTGCCGGTGCGGGCGGTGGCCCAACTGGTCCAGGACACCCCCACCCGCATCGTCGATCTGGGCGAGTGGACCGTGCCGCTGCGCCGGGGCAACCGGGAGGTGTACGTGCCCCGGGACATTCCCCGGTCGGTGTACGGCATCGACCCGGTCACCGCCGTGGCCAACCCCAACTATCTGCTGGTCCGAGCCGACCTGCCGGAAGACCTGGTGCGCCAGGTGACCCGGCTGCTGATGGAACGACGGGCCGAGTTGGCCGCCGCCCATCCGGCGGCCGGACGGATCAGCCCCCGTTCGGCGATCGCCACCCCGCCGCTGCCGCTGCATCCGGGGGCGGCCGCGTACTACCGCGACAGCAAGCCCTGACCCGGGCGGCTCAGCCGGGGCTGGCGGCCGGTTCCAGCGCGACGGGTGGCTCGTCCAGGGCGGGCGGCTCCTCCGGGGCGGGGAACCACAGGGCGGCGACCAGTCCACGGGGCGAGTTCGGCTGCATGGTGAGGCGGCCGTCGGAGGCGTCCACCAGCACGGCCGCGATGGTCAGCCCCAGCCCGGCGCCGTCGACGTTCTGCACCTCCGGGGCCCGCCAGAAGCGTTCCGTGGCCTGGCCCAGCTGACTGCGGGTCATGCCGGGGCCGGTGTCGCGTACCTCCAGGGCACAGCCGCCGTCGCGGGCCGTGACGGTCACGGTCACCTCGCCGCCCGCGCCGCTGAACTTGACCGCGTTGTCGATCAGAGCGTCCAGCGCCTGGTCGATCGCGGTCGGTACGGTCCGGGCGTGAACCGGGTCGGGGTTGGCGGTCAGTCGCAGGGTGACCGACCGGTACCGGGCCAGGGGCTCCCACGCCGCCACCCGGGACTCCGCCACCGCGACCGCGTCGACGGTCACCCGCTGGTTCTCCTGGCGCTCGGCCCGGGCCAGGGTGAGCAGGCCGTCCAGCAGCAGGGCCAGCCGGTCGGTCTCCTCCAGGGCCAGCTGGTGTTCGGCGCGGCCCTGCTCGTCGACCAGGCTGGGCCCGAGTTCCTCCACCCGCAGCCGCAGGGCGGTCAACGGGTTGCGCAGTTGGTGGCTGGCGTGGGCGACGAAGGCCCGCTGCCGGTCCATCACGTCGGAGACCACGTCGGCCATGTGGTTGAAGCTCGCCGCCAGGCGGCGCAGTTCCGGCGGACCGAGCCGGTGCTGCACCCGGGCTCCCCGGTCCCCCTCGGCGATCTCGTGGGTGACCGCGTCCAGTTCGGTGATCGGGCGCAGCACCCAACCGGCCAGCCCGAAGGCGGTCAGCACGCAGGCCAGCACGGCGATCAGCCCGGTGCCGGCCAGCAACAACCACCAGGTCGTCACCGTACGACGGACCCCGTCGGCCGGACTGGCGGTGACCACCGCTCCGAGGACCTCACCCCCGTCGTTGATCGGCACCGCCACCACGATCGGCTCGTCCACCCAGGGCCACACCGAGTCCGGTCTGCTGGTCTGCTGGCCGGACAGGGCGACATCCAGGGCCTGGCGGGTGCCCAGGGTCCACTGCCAACCGGGCGACGGGATCACCGCGGCCCCGTCCCGGTCGACCACGGCCGCGTTGATGGTGTACAGCTCCTCGTAGCTGGCCAGTTCGCTGGCGAGCGGGCCGGTCGTGCCGTCGCGCAGGGCCGGGCCGGCCAGCGAGGCGAACCGGGTGGCGTCGGCCAGCCGGTCGGCCCGCAGCCGGTCGGTCTCCCGGGTGGCCAGGGTCGCCGCCAGTGGCGTACCCAAAGCCACCAGCACCAGCACCATCAGCAGCAGATAGCTGATCACCAGGCGGCGTCGCACACCCGGCCCCTCACTCGGCCCGCAGCCGGTATCCGACGCCGCGCACGGTCTCCACCAGGCGGGGGTCGCCGAGCTTGTTGCGCAGCGACCCGACATGCACCTCGACGGTGTGCCGATCGGCGAAGGTGGTCCCCCAGGCGTCGAGCAGGATCCGGTCCCGGGGTACCGCCACCCCGGGCTGGCGGGCCAACGAGAGCAGGACGTCGAACTCCTTGCGGGTCAGCGACACCGGCCGGTCGGCCACCGTGACCGTGCGGGCCGCCGCGTCGACCCGGACCGTGCCGACCTCGATCAGGGTGCGCTGCGGTGGGGTGTGCGAGGCCCGGCGCAGCACCGCCTCGATCCGGGCCTGCAGCTCCACCATGGAGAAGGGCTTGACGACATAGTCGTCGGCACCGATGCGCAGGCCGAGCACCCGGTCGCGTTCCTCGCCCCGGGCGGTCACCGCGATGATGCCCAGTTGGCTGCTGCGTCGGCGCAGCTCCCGGCACAGGTCGGTGCCGTCCCCGTCGGGCAGGGTCAGGTCGAGCAGCACCAGGTCGCACGGGGCGGCGCAGAGGGCGGCGGCCACGGTGGCGGCGTGCTCCACCTCGTAGCCGCGCCGGTTCAGCGCCGATGACAGCGCACCGGCCACCCGGCGGTCGTCCTCGACCAGCAGGATCCGCACACCCGGCCTCCCATCAGGTCTGTTGCGCTGCCGCACTGGTTGGGTTGATGGTGGCAGAAGACCGGCCGGGGTGACAGGCCCGGGGGAAGGTTTTGACCTTGCTCAGAGGCCGAAGACCTCATCGGAGGTGGAGTCCCGCACCCCGTCCACGAAACCCTTGAAGGCGGGGTCGTCGTGGCTGGCCGGTACGGTGCTGACGACCTCGCCGGTGGCCTCGGTGACCGCGTCGATCAACGGCGGAAAGTCGATCTCGGCGTCGGCCAGGGTGTCGTCGTCGGCCTCACCGAGATTGATCACCTGCTGGACGTCCTCGGCCGGGGTGGCCGGGTCCTCGGCCCAGTCGGCTCCACGGCGGTAGCACTCGTCGTAGAGCGCGCGTTGGCTGTCCGTCCAGTCCTCGTGGTAGCTGTCCATGCCCACCTCCCGTGTACTACGGCCCTGCCCTGTGAGCATGCCCGCCCCGGCGGCGGACCGGGCCGGTACCGCTCAAGCCGCCGGCCCCGGCCGCGCGAATTCCGACCGGGCCGTCGCCGTCGAGGGCCCGGTCGACCCGGTCACCCTCGGACCATGCAGGTGACCGCGTTGGGGTGTACGGGGGGTTCGGCGGGCCGCTCGGCGGCCAGGGTGTAGCCGGCCCGCTCGGCCGTACGCAGGGCGAACCGGTTCTGGCTGTAGAAGCAGATCGTGCCCACCTCCAGCCGATCCAGCGCGGCGATCACCTCGTCCCGCTCCGGCCGCTCCGCCCTGGGACCCCCGTTGGCGAACTGGGTCAGCAGCAGCCGGTCCTGGGAGAACTGTGAGTTGAGGTCGTACTCGACCAGGAAGAAGTCGCGGGGCAGCACCACCCGGGGCCGGGCGGACATCACCGGGATGGTCCGCATGATGCTCGCCGGGGCGAGCACCAGACCCGGCGGGCGGTCCAGGTCGATGATGAACTGCGCGATGGCCTGCCGCTGCGGCCGGATCTTCCAGGTCGGCTCGGCGTGCACCAGCACCCCGCTGCGCTCGTCCCACATCGGCACGGCGTAGACGGCGAAGGAGGTGATCATCGCGGCGGCCAGCACCACCCCGACCAGGGCCCGCACCACCCGCAGCCGGGTGGGCAGCCAGACGGTGCAGAGCAACCCGATCAGCGCCGGCACGGCCAGCAGCCAGGGGACCCGCCAGAGCACCACCGAGATGCCGGTGACCGCGCTGAGCCACTCCAACACCCCCGGAACCAGCAGTACGCTCAGCGTCAGGGCGCCCCCGGCCGCGAGCAGGGCCGGGGTACGGCGGCGGGCCAGCAAGGCACCACACCACAACGCCAGTCCGCCGATCACCCCCACGATGCCGATCTCGAAGGTCCGCCGGTAAGTGTGCGCGGCGTCGTAGAAGTTGACGTCAGCTGCCGCCTCGTTGGCCGAGGTGCCGAGGACCAGCTGGGTGATCACCACCGCCCCGACCGGGTACGCCAGCGCGGCCACCCCGGCCACCAGGGCGGACTTCCAGCGCCCGACCAGCAGCATCATCAGGGCCGCCCCGCCGACCAGCATCGGCAGGATGATCGCCGCCGTGGTGGTGAGTCCGATCGCGGTGATCGACAAGGCGACGATGAGCAGCAGCCCACGCTTGGACCGGTCGTCGAACCAGCGGGTCAGGTACAGCCACATCAACGGCACGACCGCGGAGACGAACATCCCCTTGCCCTGGTAGAGGCGGGGCAGGTGGAAGGTGCCCAGCGCCGCGTCCGGGCCGCAGACCAGGGCCAGGAAGGCCACGGCCACGGTGAAGGCGAGCACCGGACGGCGCGGGGCCCACCGCTGCACCAGCCGCCACAGGGCCAGCACCGCGAGCACGGCCAGGACGGGCAGCAGCAGATACCAGGTGGCCGAGGCGGCCGGGATGCCGAAGAACCGGGCGAGGGCCCCGGCGAAGACCTCGATGCTCGCGACCGGGGGCTGGGAGGCCATCGCCGGGAGGACGTTCTCGCTGAACAGGAAGTCGTTGAGGGGGACGTTGTCGCGCTCGGCCACCCACACCGAGCGGCCCACGTAGTAGATGTCGTCCGGGGTGCTGCGGGCCAGGTAGAGCGAGGCCACCGCGGCCACCCCGGCGATCAGCAGGGCGTACGCCGACTGCCAGGCCGTCGTGGCGGGGGCCTCCGACCGGCTGGGCGGGGTGGCTCGCCAGGTCCGCCAGGTCAGCAGCACCGCACCGATCGCGGCCACCAGCCCGGCGGAGCCCGGCACCCACCAGGAGATGCCCGCACCGGCCGGCGTACCGGCCAGCCCGGCCGTGATCGCCGCGCCGGTGCCGACCAACAGGGTCAGCGCCGTCCACCACCGCTGGGCCACGCTCATCGACCCGGCCCGGTCGGCGACCGGCTCGGTCTGGTCGGCGGGCTCTGCCGGTTCCTCCGGGGCTGCCTGGTCCGCTGGATCGGCGGGCTCTACCGGTTCCTCCGGGGCTGCCTGGTCCGGCGGGTCGGCGGGGGCCTGGGGGGCGGCCGAGTTTTGGGCCGTGCGGCGGCGTCGCCACCGGAGGGCCAGCCGGAGGAGTACGGCGAGCACCGCCAGCGCCGATCCGGCGATCAGCCAGATCCGCAGCGTCAGCGAGGGGGCCAGCCCCAACGGCAGGGCGGCGTGGTAGAGCAGGGTCCAGAGCGCGAACGCCAGCACGGCGCAGTCGGTGAGCAGTGCGGGGATCGCGGCGATGCCGTCCCGGACCCCACCCAGCACGGCCCGGATCGGGCTGCGCCGGACCTCGGCGGGTGCGGCCGACTCGTCGGCCGCTGCCGGTCGGGATGCGGCGACGGTGTGGGCGGTCAGCGACACGAGGGTCCTTGTCGTCGTACGGGCAGGTGCGGCTGCGCCGGAGGTTCGCCGGGCGGCGGCGCGGGCGAACCCCACCGAGAGTAGTACCGGTGCGGAGAAACCCGGTCATGCCGGGCCGTGGGGGTGGACGCAGCCAGCCTTACCCCGGACCCGGCCGGCTCAACCCGAGGTCGGCGCCGGGCGCTGGCGGGGCAGAAGGTCCCCGGCGCCCAGGGCCCGCGCCACCGAATCCACGAGGGTCTCCAGGTAGCTGTCGGTGAAGGGGGTACGGGCGATGGCCAGCCGCCAGTACAGCGGCCCCACGATCAGGTCGACCGCCGCGTCGGGGTCGGTCGTGGCCGGCAACTCTCCCCGGTCCACCGCACGAGTGATCAGCCCGCCGACGATCTCCTGCTGCCGGGACCGCAGCATCTGCTGGAAGGTCTCGTCGATGGTGGGGTTCCGCGCGGCCTCGGCGAGCAGGTCCGGGATGATCTGCGCGGCCAGCGGGTGGGCCAGGGCGTGCGCCACCACCTGGAACAGCAGAGCCAGATCGCTGCGGAGCGCGCCGGTGTCCAGGGCGGGCAACCGGGCGCCGGCGGCGGCGGTGACCACCTCCAGGACCAGATCGAGCTTGGAGTTCCACCGGCGATAGATCGCCGTCTTGCTGACTCCGGCCCGGCGGGCCACCGCCTCGATGGAGAGCCGGCCGTAGCCGACCGCGGCGAGTTCCTGCATCAGGGCCCGGCGGATGGCCGTGGTGATCTCCCCACGGAGCACCGCCGCACCGGCCGGCGCACGCCTCTTCCCGGTCGTCACCTGGGACTCTTCTCGGC
Organism: Micromonospora sp. NPDC048871; assembly: GCF_043198155.1. Classification (NCBI taxonomy): domain Bacteria; kingdom Bacillati; phylum Actinomycetota; class Actinomycetes; order Micromonosporales; family Micromonosporaceae; genus Micromonospora; species Micromonospora sp. NPDC048871. Next base: position 304,174 of record NZ_JBICUM010000006.1, read on the forward strand.
TGTCACGCAGGACAATGTACCGCAACGACGGTACGGTTGCGTCCCGACGGTTCTCGGACTACTGTCCACGCAGCGGCGAGGCGACGCTCCGAGCACGAACACGCTAGATTCCATCGTCGCGAACGCACCCGCCGGCTCGACAAGATCGGAGCGCCCATCCCCATGGCCAACAGCACGCTGGCCGACCCCGACTCCGGCCTGCCTCCGGCCCAGCTGGCCGCCCGGTACGGGCTGCGCATGGCCGGTCAACGCCCCTCCCTGGGCAGCTACACCCGGCAGCTCTGGCGCTACCGGCACTTCATCACCGCGTACGCCAACGCGAAGCTGACGGCCTCGTTCAGCAACGCCCGCCTGGGGCAGCTCTGGCAGGTACTCACCCCGCTGACCAACGCGGCGGTCTACTACCTGATCTTCGGTCTGATCCTCCAGCAGAGCCGGGGGATGGACAACTTCATCGCCTACCTGACCGCCGGGCTGTTCATCTTCAACTTCACCCAGACCAGCGTGCAGCAGGGCACCCAGGCGATCAGCGGCAACCTGGGGTTGATCCGGGCCCTGCACTTCCCCCGGGCCAGCCTGCCGCTGGCCATCACCATCACCCAGTTCCAGCAGCTGCTCGGCTCGATGGTGGTGCTGATCGCCATCGTGCTGATCACCGGCGAGCCGATCACCCTGATGTGGCTGATGCTGGTGCCGGCGGTGCTGCTCCAGACGGTGTTCAACGCCGGGCTGACCATGACGGTGGCCCGACTGGGCGCCAAGGCCACCGACCTCAAGCAGGTGATGCCCTTCATCCTGCGGACCTGGATGTACGGCTCCGGGGTGCTCTACAGCGTCCAACTGTTCGCCGAGAACCTGCCGGGCTGGGCCACCGCCATCGTGCAGTTCAACCCGATGCTGGTCTACATCGAGCTGGCCCGGGTGGCGCTGCTGGAGAACACTCCCCTGCTCAACGACTCCCTGCCGCTGACCTGGCTGGTCGCGATCGGCTGGTCGGTGCTGGTCGGCCTGGGGGGCTACCTTTACTTCTGGCGCGGCGAACAGGAGTACGGCCGTGGTTGATCACCTGGCGATGTCCAACGACGTGACGGTCACCCTGCCCCGGATCCAGGAACGGATCCCGACCGTGGTGGTCGACGACGCGCATGTCGTCTACCGGGTGCACAAGGGCGCCGCCGGCAGCCACAGCCCGGTGGCCGCGCTGCGGCGGCTGGTCACCCGTACGACGACACCGAACGTGCGCCAGGTGCACGCGGTGCGGGGGGTCACCTTCACCGCGTACCGGGGCGAGGCCATCGGGTTGATCGGCACCAACGGCTCCGGCAAGTCGACCCTGTTGCGGGCCATCGCCGGGTTGCTGCCGGTGGAGCGTGGGGCGGTCTACACCGAGGGCCAGCCCTCCCTGCTCGGGGTGAACGCCGCCCTGCTCAACGACCTGTCCGGAGAGCGCAACGTCACACTGGGCTGCCTGGCCATGGGCATGTCCCCGGCCGACGTGCAGCGCCAACTGCCGGAGATCATCGAGTTCTCCGGGATCAACCAGCGGGGGGACTTCGCCTCCCTGCCGATGCGTACCTACTCCTCCGGCATGTCGGCCCGGCTGCGGTTCTCCATCGCCGCGGCCAAGCAGCACGACGTGCTGTTGATCGACGAGGCCCTGGCCACCGGTGACAAGCGGTTCCGCAAGCGCAGCGAGGCCCGGGTACGCCAGTTGCGGGAGAACGCCGGTACGGTCTTCCTGGTCAGCCACCAGCTCTCCTCGGTACGCGACACGTGTGAACGGACAATCTGGCTGGAGTCCGGATTAATCCGGATGGATGGCCCCACCGCCGAGGTATTGAAGGCGTACGAGGCATTCACCAACGGGAAGTAGAGTTTTCGGCGGATGTCCGGCATCGTCCGGGCGACAACGCCACACCCAGGGTGATCCGCACCCGCGTTATCGTTCATCCGTCGCCGTGTCGACGAGACATTCCAGCCATGCACGACATCGCAGCCATGCACCGAGAGCGAGGACCGGCAATGACGCAGGACCAGACCACCGATTCGGGCACCACGCCGCAGCACGCGGCACCGTGGCGACCCTCACGGACGGTGGCCGTGGTGCTGGCCGGCGGTACCGGTACCCGGCTCGGCCTCGGCATCCCCAAGCAGCTGCTCAAGATCGCCGGTAAGCCGATCATCGAGCACACCCTGGCCGTCTTCGAGGCCGCACCGGAGATCGACGAGATCATCGTGCTGATGGCCAGCGGTCACGTCGCCGAGGCCCAGCAGATCGTGAACAAGGCCGGCTTCCGCAAGGTCACCAAGGTCATCGAGGGTGGGGACACCCGCAACGCCACCACCCGCATCGCCCTGGACGCGGTGGGCGAGCAGGACTGCAACATCCTCTTCCACGACGCGGTACGGCCCCTGCTCAGCGGCCGGATCGTGCGGGAGTGCGTGAACGCCCTCTGGACCTACTCGGCGGTCGACGTGGCCATCCCCTCGGCCGACACGATCATCCAGGTCGACGAGAACGAGTGCATCACCGACATCCCGGTGCGATCCACCCTGCGCCGGGGGCAGACCCCGCAGGCCTTCCGCTCCAGCACCATCCGGGAGGCGTACCGGCTGGCCGCCGGGGACCCGAACTTCGCCGCCACGGACGACTGCGGTGTGGTGCTGCGTTACCTGCCCGAGGTGCCGATCAAGGTGATCGACGGCTCGGACGAGAACATCAAGGTCACCCACCCGGTCGACGTGCACCTGGCGGACAAGCTCTTCCAGCTGGCCGCCGCCAAGGTGCCCCGCCTGGCCGACCAGCGCGCCTACGGCGACGAGGTCTCCGGCCGGACGATCGTCGTCTTCGGCGGCAGCTACGGCATCGGCCACGACCTGACCGAGCTGGCCCGGCGCTACGGCGCTCAGGTCTTCCCGTTCAGCCGTTCCAGCACCGGCACCCATGTCGAGCGCCCGGCCGACGTCGAGGCCGCACTGCGGACCGCCTTCGAGGCCACCGGCCGCATCGACCACGTCGTGGTCACCGCCGGCATCCTGGAGAAGGGCGCCCTGGCCGAGATGGACCAAGAGACCATCGACCGGGTGCTCCAGGTCAACTTCGTCGGCCCGGTCACGGTGGCCCGCCAGGCGCTGCCCTACCTTCAGCACACCAAGGGCCAGCTGCTGCTGTACACCTCCAGCTCCTACACCCGTGGCCGGGCGGACTACGCCCTCTACTCGGCGACCAAGGCGGCCCTGGTCAACCTCACCCAGGCCCTGTCGGACGAGTGGGCCGAGCTGGGCGTACGGGTCAACGTGATCAACCCGGAGCGGACGGCCACCCCGATGCGGACCAAGGCCTTCGGCGCCGAGCCCGAGCACACCCTGCTCGCGGCCGAGACCGTCGCCCAGGCCTCCCTGGACGTGTTGATCTCGGATCTGACCGGCCAGGTGATCGATGTGCGCCGCCCGCCGGGCGAGGCCTCGGGTGCCGTGGTGCCGGCCCAGGGCAGCCGCCAGAACAGCAGCGCCCCGGTCTCCTGACCGACCCACGACGACCCGGAAGGCAACACCGAGATGCGTGGTGACCTGGTCAGGAAGCTGGCCGCCCGGGGGCTGGCCACCGGGACGGCAGTCCTGGCGTTCATCGTGGTCGCGCTCACCGGCGCGACCACCTGGGGGCTCGGGCTCTCGCTGCTCGCCCTCGCCGCCACGGTCTGGGAACGTCGGGTCCGCCCCGGAGCCGACGGGGTGGCGGAGACCACTCTGATCGCGGCCGGGGTGCTGGTCGGCTACTCCCGGCAGCTCGACTCCGGTTTCGATGTGGCCCTGACCGGCACGGCCGTGATCCTGCTGGGGCTGATGGTGCTAGCCGGCCCGCTGCGCGAGGCGGGCAACCTGGAGCTGCTCGCGGCCAACCTTCCGGTACGCACCTGGGTACCCCGGATCACCGCCCGCCTGGGTGACATCGTGGCAGGCCTGCTGGCGGTGTTGGCCCTGGCCGCGATGGCGGGACTGCCCGCCACGGTGGCCCTGGCGGCCAGCCTGCTGGCCGGTGCCGCCGTGGGGGCGGTCGCCGGCAAGCTGGTCATGCGGCGACTGCGGCCCGGTGCCGGTGGCTCCCCGGTCACCCGGGAGCTGCGCCGGCGCCAGCCGGAGTTCCTGCTGTACTTCTCCGCTCCCCCCGGCTCGGAGTACCAGGTCACCATGTGGCTGCCGTACCTGGAGCGGATCGGTCGGCCCTTCGTGGTGATGTTGCGGGAGCCGGAGGCGTTGCCGGTCATCGCGGCGAAGACCACCGCCCCGGTGCTCTACTGCCCGACCCTGCGCAGCATGGACGAGGTGCTGGTGCCGAGCCTGCGGGTGGCCTTCTACGTCAACCACGGCGCCAAGAACAGCCACTGCCTGCGCTTCACCCAGCTGACCCATGTGCAGTTGCACCACGGCGACAGCGACAAGGCCTCCAGCGCCAACCCGGTGTCGGCGATCTTCGACCGGATCTTCGTAGCGGGCGAGGCCGCCATCGACCGGTACGCCCGGGCCGGGGTGGACATTCCGGCCGAAAAGTTCGTGGTTGTCGGCCGCCCCCAGGTCGAGGCCATCGAGGTGCGTACCGGCCCGGTCCGCCGCTTGCCGAACCCCACCGTGCTCTACACCCCCACCTGGACCGGGCACCACGCCGACGCCGACTACTGTTCGCTGCCGTTCGCCGAGACCCTGCTGACCCGGCTGCTCGACCGGGGGGCCACGGTGATCGTGCGACCCCACCCGTACACCGCCCACAACCCGGCCTCGGCCCGCCAGTTGGGGCGGCTGCACGACCTGCTGGCCGCCGACCGGACCCGCACCGGCCGCCCGCACCTGTTCGGTGCCGCCGCCGGGGCGTTGACCCTGGCCGAGTCGGTGAACCGCGCGGACGCCCTGATCTCCGACGTCTCTGGGGTGGTGTCCGACTGGCTGCACTCCGGCAAGCCGTACGCGGTCACCGACACCGGGGTCGACGGCGACCGGTTCCTCGAACGGTTCCCACTGGCCGCCGCCGGCTACGTACTGCGTCGGGACCTGACCGAGGTGGACGAGGTGCTGACCCGGCTGCTGGACACCGACCCCCTGGCCGAGGCCCGGTGGGCCACCCGCCGCCGATACCTCGGGGACTTCCCGACCGAGACGTACGCCGAGGGGTTCCTGACCGCCGCCCGGCGCGAGCTGGACCCGCACTGGGCCGCCCCGGCGCCCCGGTCCGCCAGCGACGCCCCGCTCTCCCCCGCCACCTGAGCGACCCCGCCACCTGAGCGACCCCGCCGCCGGGCATCGGCCCGACGGCGGTCGACTCATGGACACAGTGGACTCTGCCCGAGGGTCGCTCGCGGCCCTGTGCTCCAATCAGGGTCATGATTCTCCAGCGCGTCGTCGCCGTCGTTCTGCTGTTCTACTGCTTCGTGGGGATGGTCCTCTCGCGTGTCTACCCGTTCATGGACGACTGGTCCGAACTGGCGGAGACGGCGATCGCGATCAGCAGCGCAGTGGCAGGAGTGCTCGGGGTGGTCCTGTGGTTACGCAAGTCCCCTGAGCAGGCTTCCCCTGAGCAGGCCGGCGACGGCGAACGCCCCTGACCGCGACCGGTCAGCGTACGGCGTCGAGCAGCGCCAGTACGGCCGCCGGATCCTCGACATGGGCGTTGTGGCCGAGGCCGGGCAGGGTCACCACCGGAACCCCGTACTGCTTGAGCTGTGCCTCGGAAACCATCGGATCGTGCTCGCCCCGGGCCAGCAGCACCGGCGCCTCGATCCCGGCCAGCAGGGTGGTCAGGTCGGGCTCACCGACGCCGAAGGCGGCCGGATCCATCGCCAGCCGCCACCGGCCGTCCACCTGCCGCAGCCCGGCCGCCACCGCGGGATCATCCGGGCTCAGCAGGTCGGCCAGGCCGGCGACCCGCAGGTATCGTCGGGCCGCCTCGTCGCGGCTGTCGAACCAGGTGACCGGGCGGGCCGCGAGATCACCGGCGTGGGCCAGTTCCGCCGGGGACCAGACCGCCTTGATGCCGAGCCCGACCACCGCCTCGACCGTGAACGCCCGATTCGCGGCGGCCAACGCCAGACCGACCACCCCGCCGAGGGAGTGGCCCAGCACGATCACCCGATCGCCGGGGTGCAGGCCGGCGGCGACCTGGTCGGCCAGCCCGGCGAAGGAGTACCCCGCCAGCGGCGGCGACCCGCCGTGACCGGCCAGATCCGGCGCCATCCACCGGCCGGGCCAGCGCTCGCTCAGCAGCGGGGCCGAGGGTAGCCACACAGCACCGCTGGCACCCATTCCGTGCAGCAGCAACAGCATCGGCGAACCGTCCCGCCCGCCCGACTCGATGATCATGTCGGGCAGTCTGCCACCGCCCGCACCGGCTCGGCGAGAGCCACGACCGGGATACGACACCGGGCGCCGACCCCACAGGGGTCGGCGCCCGGTACGAAACAGGTCGATCAGGAGGAGTAGCCGCGGGTGGCGGCCCAGTTGGCCAGATCGATCGTGCTCAGCCAGTACGAGTAGTACGAGGGGTCGGCCGAGTCGGCGATCTTGACCATCCGGCCCTCGTCCTCGTAGCCGACCACGGCGACGTAGTGGCCACCCGGGAAGGAGTGCCAGCCCCCGGCGGTGTCCGTGACGCTGCCGGCGACGTTCACCACGACCCCCCGGCCGTCGGAGATGGCCGTGACGACATCGGCCTGAAGCTGATCCATCTGGGCCGGGGTGGCCGCGCCACCGGGAATCATCGTGGTCCGGTACGGGCTGCCCTTGACCATGGCGTTGAGGACCCGGGTGGTGTCCCGGGCCGAGTTGGTGCCCGAGTAGGTGGTGCCGAGCGCAGCGCCCAGGGTCTCCTGGTCCCGGTCGATGCCGGCGGCGCTGAGCGCGTTACGCACCGCTGCCGGGCCGCAGTACCACCCGTTGATCTGGGCCTGGTAGTCGTACGACAGCACCTTCTTCGCCGGGGCCTTCGGCGCGGCCTCCTCGCCGGCCAGGTCCGGGTCCGCCGAGGCGGCCTCCGGCGAGGCGGCGGCGCTGGACGGCGCGCTGCCGGGCTCCGCGCTCGGCGCGGCACTGCTCGGGGCGGCGCTGCTGGGGGCGGTGGCTACCCGGGCCAGGCCACGGGAGGCGGCCGGCTCCTCGCGCAACTCGGCCACCACGGCGGTGGTCTGCGTCTCGGCCGGGTCGTCGATCTGGGTGACCACGGCGCCGGCACCGGCGGCCAGGGCCAACGCCAGCGCCGAGGTGGCCACAAGCTGGTAGGGGCGTTCGGTGGCCAGCCGACGCAGCTGACGCTTGAGGGTGTGCTTCACGAATCCTCCACGGGCTCAGGGGTGGTGTGGCACAGCGGCTCCGGCCATCCGGTGGACACCCGGAGGCGGAGTACGGGGCGGTGCCGTTTCACGGGATGCGCCCGGGGATCGGGCGACTGCGGTGGGCCTGGGTCAGCGCGCGGACAGCGGACCGGCGAGCGCAGGCACCACGGGGCCGTGGAGGCGCAGGAATATCGGGGGGCGCTGATTGTGCTGCACGAGGAAAGGAGCTCCTTCCGACACCGCCGACCGGGTTAGCTGACGGATTCGGGCGGGAAGATCGCCCTACCGCGGGCCGTGGCTCGCGGATTCACCCCAGTGGTGCAGTGGGTCCCCGGTTCGTGAGATCACGATTGAGCGGGTCGGCGCGGCGTCGCCACTTGCGAACGGTGACCGCACCGGACGGGCCGACATTACTGTGCGTTACAGCTCCTGCCAAGGCCGCCCTGAGCTGCCTAAACCTTCTCGCAGCCTAAATTTTTCGGGTACCGGGGAACTGTCGTCGCTCAATGGGACTCCGGGTCAGGAGGGCACCGCCGGTCGACAACAGGACCCGAGGTTGGCAAAGCCCCGGAAATTACGCCCGGCATTCGATGTCTGCCCTCCGATGACCGATTCGGCGATGACTGTGACCGGGGTCACCGAATAAATGGGAAAAAGAGCCTCCGACTCAACCGGCCCGGGCCACCCGCCAGCGCGCCACGGCTCCCTGAGGGCCGAGGACGACCCGGGGTGAGGTCGGCAGCGGGTACGCCCGCGTCCGCTGCGCTGCGGCGTACGCCTCGGTCGACAGCGCCCGAGCCGCGTCGACGGCCAGTTCCGCGGCCCGCCAGGCCTCGCGCTCCTGCTGCCGAGCCGCCTGATAAGCCGCCTGACGCCCGTCGCGTACCACCCGGGCCAGGAAGATCTCCTGCTCGGCGGGGTGACGTCGGGGATCCCAACCGGCCCGGTGCGCCAGGGCGTCGGTGAGCTGCCGGGCCGACAGATCACCCCGCCAGTACGCCGTCATCGCGGCGTGGCGCAGCCAGCGTTCCCTGGCGGCGTACTCGGTGGGGGTGTGGGGCGTACCGGGGGTGGGCAGCGCGCCGGCGGCGGCCAGTCGTCGGGCGGCGGTCTCCGCCTCGTCGTACGCGGCCCAGGCCCGGTCGAGTTCCGTCTGGGCACGCTGCCACGCCTCCCGGCGGCGGGCGGCGTTCTGGGCGGCCCCCGCCGCGGCCACGGCCACCTCGCCGGCATAGCGCCGCAGGTCCACGGCGGCGGGATCCTCCTCGGAGGGGGCCGGGTCCCGGTCGGTCGAGGGGGCCGGTTCGGGTCGGGCCACCAGCACGGTGAGCACACCCAACGCGAGCACCAGCAGCACCGACCAGATGGCGGCGGCTCGGGGGACGTCGATCAGGAACTGGTAGAGAAGGGTCTGCTCCATGTCGGCACCTCGGGGAAGCTGATGTGGCGGTCTCGGCGGCGGGACCGGATCAGGCCAGCGGGTACACCCCGCGAACCCGTCCGCGAAAGGTCCTTGATCACTGCGACCCGTCGCGGACCTCCGGCCGGTACGGTCGGCGGCAGGGCCGACCCGGAGGCCCGGGCCGTCAAGGTCACTCCGGAGCCCCGGGCGATCTCCGGAGCACTACCGGCCCAGGCGGGCCAGGTCCGGGTGACCAGGGCGGTAAGGGCGCACGATCAGCGACGAGGTGGTGCGCGAGCGCAGCCCGGACCCGGGGTGACCACCGCTGGCGGCTGACCGTGGGCGGCCCTGATGATCGGGGCGGCTTCCGGCGGCAGCGGCAACGGCGACACCGGCGTCGTCGCGGGGCCCGCCTCCGGGCGGTCGTCGCCCCCGGGCCCCCACATCTCGACCGGCAGGGCGACAGCGGCGCACCCACCGGCGACCGAGGAGGCCGGGGCACCCTCGAAGGACCAGGTGGGGCCGGCCATGGTGGGCTGCCCGGCCGGACCGAGGTCCTCGATCGCCCCGGGGTGGGCGGGCATGGCCCAGACCCCGATGGTGAAGGCGGCGGCGACCGCGAACCCGGTCAGCAGTCGTACCACCCGGCGCGCAAACCACCACAGGGGACGGGTGGGAAGGACCGGGAGCACGGTGTCACGCTACCGCCGGCATCCGCAGCCCGCACCGCCGCCCGGCGTGTCGCCGCAAGGAACCTGATTCGGGTTGCCGGCCTGGTCGGCGGGCCAGGACCCTACCGTCCAGCATGGAGGTCGGCCGATGTCTCGGTGCCGGACGCAGTCTCGGCACGGGGGCCGGGCACCGCACCGGGCGTGGCCCCCGAGGCGGGCTTGGTGCCAGAGGCGGGCGCAGGCTCGGTGTCGGGCGTGGGGTCGGTGTCGGGCGTGGGGTCGGTGGCGCTGGGGCGGGCCGTGCGGCGGGGAGGCGCCAGGCGGCGCATCATCGGCTGTTCGACGAAGCGGTGTACCAGGGCGGCGAGGCCCAGGGTCAGCAGCAGGAAGCCGATCACCGCGGCCGGGCCCCACCAGCCGGGCAGACCGGTTCCCCAGTCTCCGGTGACCCGGAGAATCGTCATGATCACGAAGACGTGCACCAGGTAGAAGGCGAAGGACACCTCCCCCAGCCAGACCATCGGGCGCGAGCGCAGGGGCGAGCGCAGGCCCCGCACATCGGCGTCCGCCGCGGCGGCGATGAGCACCACGTACGCCGACGACAGCAGCGCCGCCCAGAACTCGGCCGGAATCCACTGCGCGGCGACCACCCAGGTGACCACGAAGATGAGGCTCGCCAGGGGCAGGCCGGGACCCCGCCAGCGGCCCCGCAGCATGAGCTCGGCTGCGGCCACCCCCATCCAGAACTCCAGCGAGCGGACCAGCGGGAACACCTGGGTGAACCACCACCGACTTTGCTCCGGCACCAGGGTCTGCGCGGGCCACAGCGCCAGGATCAGCAGCGGTACGGCGATCACCACCGCCCACAGCAGCCAGGGGCGGGCCCGCCGCACCAGGGGCAGGGCCAGCGGCAGGCACAGATAGAAGAAGAGTTCGCAGGACAGTGACCAACTGACGTTGTTGACGCTGTAGAAGAAGCCGGGGCGGGGATCCCAGGCCTGGAGCAGGAACAGGTTCTCCAGGGCCGCGACCGGGTTGATCGGATCGGCGAACCAGAGGGCCGCCGCCATGGCCAGCACCCAGAGCAGTACGTGGTTCGGATAGATCTTGGCGAACCGACGTCGCCAGAACCCCCGTCGCGAGTCTCCCGGCCGGGCCGACCAGACCAGCACGAATCCGCTGAGGATGAAGAAGAACTGCACCCCGGACAGGCCCAGGGTGAAGATCTTGCCGACGACCGCCTGGTAGTCCGGCTCCGCGATGATCCGCATGGTGCCGGCGTGGAAGCCGAAGACCAGCAGCGCGGCCACCCACCGCAGCCCGGTCAGCGAGGGTAGTCGGCTAGCCTGGCCCCGGCCGGATGCGATGCCGGCCGCCACCGGTGCGCTGGTCATGCCGGCACCTGAGACGTCGACGGCCTCGGAGGCACGCGCCCCTCCTCCCAACGGGCCACCTGCCCGATCCGATCGGCTACCAGCGGCCACCCGTTCGGCGCCGCCCGTCGTGGCACCCTACCCAATCAGAGATCGACCCACTTCTGGGGACCGGGCGGCACCGCGATCACCAGGCAGGCAAGGGCACCGGCCGGTGCAGGAACACCCTTCTGACCTCCAGAACCGCGCACGATCGCCCATGCTAGAAACGTCCAGGGTTTTCGCCCCCGTCAGCACTTCGACGCGAAGGGCCAATCATGACCCAGTCCCCGACCGAACCGCGTTCCCGCTGGTCACCCTGGTCCCTGCACGGCGACGGCCGCACCGTACGCCCCGGGGACGTGGTGCACCCCGACGAACGGCTCTCCTGGCCCCGCACCCTGGGCATCGGGGTGCAGCATGTGGTGGCGATGTTCGGGGCCACCTTCACGGTGCCCCTGATCACCGGCTTCCCGCCGGCCACCACCCTCTTCTTCTCCGGGCTGGGCACCCTGCTCTTCCTGCTGATCACCGGCAACCGGCTGCCGTCGTACCTCGGCTCGTCGTTCGCCTTCATCGCCCCGGTGCTGGCGGCCAAGGCCGGCGGCGACATCGGCCCGGCCCTCGGCGGCATCGTCGTGGTCGGGGCAGCGATCGCCCTGGTCGGCATGGTGGTGCAGTTCGCCGGAGCGGGCTGGATCAACCGGCTGATGCCGCCGCTGGTCACCGGCGCCATCGTGATGCTGATCGGGTTGAACCTGGCCCCGGTGGCCTGGGACGGCGGCGGGAACGGCGGGGTCAAGGCCCAACCCCTGGTCGCGGTGGTCACCCTGGCCGCGATCCTGATCTTCACGGTGCTGTTCCGGGGCTTCCTGGGCCGGCTGTCCATCCTGCTCGGGGTGCTCGTCGGCTGGGTGCTCGCCGCGCTGACCGGCGGACTGGACCCGGCCACGGTCACCGGGCTACGGGAGGCCGCCTGGGTCGGGCTGCCGGAGTTCCACGCGCCCAGCTTCAGCCTGCGCGCCGTGGTGCTCGTCATCCCGGTGGTCCTGGTGCTGATCGCGGAGAACGCCGGCCACGTCAAGGCCGTAGCCGCCACGACCGGCCGGAACATGGACCGGGACATGGGCAAGGCCTTCATGGGGGACGGCGTGGCCACCATGCTCGCCGGCTCCGGCGGCGGCTCCGGCACCACCACGTACGCCGAGAACATCGGGGTGATGGCGGCGACCCGGGTCTACTCGACCGCCGCGTACTGGGTCGCCGGGCTGGCCGCAGTGCTGCTCGGGCTCAGCCCGAAGGTCGGCGCGTTGATCCTCACCGTGCCGGCCGGGGTGCTCGGCGGCGCCACCACCGCCCTCTACGGGCTGATCGCCATCCTCGGTGCCCGGATCTGGCTGGACAACCGGGTCGACTTCCAGGACCCGATCAACCTGCTCACCGCCGCCGTCGCCGTGATCATCGGGGCCGCCGACTACACCCTCACCGTCGGCGACCTCTCCTTCCACGGCATCGCCCTGGGCTCCGCCGCCGCCCTGATCATCTACCACGGCATGCGCCTGATCGCCCGGCTGCGCAACACCACCCCGACCTCCCGCCAGGGCCCCGAACCGGAACTCTGAGCAGCTCCGCCGCCGCTCGGCTGGCCGGCGGCATCTAGGCCGGACCGTGTGTCGAAGTCCCCGGCCGGGACCGGGGACTTCGACATCTCCTTGATCAGAACTGCGAAAAGAACCGCCAGACCTCACCCTTGGTCCAGGTCCTGGCGCCGCTGTCGCCGCCACCGTCCACGGGACCGGGGGTGTGACCACCGTCGAACGCACCCCACTGCACCGGGCCGGACCGGCAACTCCGCCTACTGGCGATCGATCTGATGACCGATCACGGTGGGGCCGAGCATGACGGCGAAACCGGAGCCGTCCCGACGGGGATCGGCGGCCGGAAGTTCGACCGGTTCGCCATTGGCCGTCGAGCCCACCGGGCGAGGGCCGATCCAGCCGACGACCACGTCGGTCTCCCCCTTGAGGAAGCGCTGGGCGCGCACCCCGCCGGTCGCCCGCCCCTTCGCCGGGTACGCCGCGAACGGCGTCACCTTGACAGTGGCACCGGTGGAGGTCACCACCATCGGCTCACCGTGCTGCGGATCGTCCGTACGCACCGCACCGAAGTACACCACCTGCGACCCGGCCGACAGGGCGATGCCGGCCATGCCGCCACCCTTGAGCCCCTGCGGACGAACCGTGCCGGCGGGGAAACGCAACAGCGACGCCGCGCTGGTCAGGAAGGCGAGGGACTCCGTACCGTCGACCAGCCAGGTCGCCCCGACCACCTCGTCGCCGTCGCGCAGCCCGATCACCTCGAACTCGTCGGAACGGACCGGCCAGTCCGGGGCGCAGACCTTGACCACCCCCTGACGGGTACCCAACGCCAGACCCGGAGAGCCCTCGGCGGTGCCGCCCAGGGGCGCCAGACCCACCACGGTCTCCCCCGGCTCCAACGGCACCAACTCGGCCGCGGACATCCCGCCGCGCAGCGACACCGTGCCGGACTGCTCCGGCAACACCGGCAGGGGCAGCACATCCACCTTGAAGGCCCTACCCGCACTGGTCACCAGCAGCACCCGACCCCGGGCGGTGGAGTGCACCATGGCGCGTACCGCGTCGTGCTTGACCCGGCCGTGCCGGCGCCGCCCCTCGGCGGCCTCCTCCGACTCGGCCGCGGTACGGGCCACCAGCCCGGTGGCCGACAGGATCACCTGGCAGGGGTCGTCGGCCACCTCCAGCGGCCCGGCCGGGGCGGAGGCGGCGAGCACCTCCTTGAGATCACCGTCGACGAGGGTGGTACGACGCGGGGCGGCGAACTGCTTGACCACTGCGGCCAACTCGTCGGAGACGACCTTCTTCAGCACCTTCTCGTCGTCCAGGATGGTGGACAGCTCGGCGATCTCGGCGCGCAGCTTCTCCTGCTCGGCCTCCAACTCCAGCCGGTCGTACTTGGTCAGCCGACGCAGCGGGGTGTCCAGGATGTAGCCGGCCTGGATCTCGGAGAGCTTGAACCGGCGCATCAGGCCGTCCTTGGCGTCCTGGGCGTCCTCGCTGGCCCGGATCAGCTTGACCACCTTGTCGATGTCGAGCAGGGCGATCAGCAGACCGTCGACGAGGTGCAGCCGCTCCTCGCGCTTACGCCTGCGGTACGCGCTGCGCCGGGTCACCACCTCGTACCGGTGCGCCAGGAACACCTCCAGCAGCGCCTTCAACCCCAGAGTGCGCGGCTGCCCGTCGACCAGCACCAGGTTGTTCACCCCGAAGGACTGCTCCAGGGGGGTTAGGCGGTACAGGTCGGCCAGCAAGGCCTGGGGGTTGACCCCCACCTTGCACTCGATGACCAGGCGGGTGCCGTTCTCCCGGTCGGTGAGGTCCTTGACGTCGGCGATCCCGGTCAGCCGCTTGGTCTTGGTGACCTCGTTGGTGATGGCCGCGATGACCTTCTCCGCACCCACCCCGTACGGCAACTCGACCACCGTGATGGCCTGCCGACCCCGGCTGCCCTCCAACGGGCCGACCTCCACCTTGCCGCGCATCCGCACCACGCCCCGGCCGGTCTCGTACGCCCGGCGCACCTCGTCCAGGCCGAGCAGCAGCCCACCGGTGGGCAGGTCCGGACCGAGCACGAACTCCATCAGCTTGTCCAGGGTGGCGTCGGGGTGCCGGATCAGCCAGCGGGCCGCCGAGACGACCTCCCCCAGGTTGTGCGGGATCATGTTGGTGGCCATCCCGACCGCGATCCCGGAGGTGCCGTTGACCAGCAGGTTCGGGAAGGCGGCCGGCAGCACGGTGGGCTGGGTCAGCGACCCGTCGTAGTTGGGTTCGACGTCGACGGTCTCCTCACCCAACTCGCCGACGAGCAGCATCGCCTCCCGCGACATCCGAGCTTCGGTGTAACGCGCGGCGGCCGGTCCATCGTCAGGAGAGCCGAAGTTGCCGTGCCCGTCGATGAGCGGGACGTTGAGCGAGAAGTCCTGGGCCATCCGGACCATGGCGTCGTAGATCGCGGTGTCGCCGTGCGGGTGGTAGCGCCCCATCACGTCACCGACCACCCGGGCCGACTTGACGTGCGCCCGGTCGGGCCGGAAACCCGACTCGTACATGGCGTACAGGATGCGCCGGTGCACCGGCTTGAGGCCGTCGCGGGCGTCCGGCAGGGCCCGGGAGTGGATGACCGAGAAGGCGTACTCCAGGTAGGAGTCGGACACCTCGGTGACCAGCGGGTTGTCGAAGACCCGCGCGCCGGCCTGGTCGAACGCGGAGTGGTCGACCTTCGTTTCCTTGCGGCGTGCCATGGTTCAGCTTTCCTTCCGAAGAACCCGTTGGTCAGGCGTCGATGGCGTCGCGGTCGACCCGGTCGGCGGAGTCGATAAGCCAGTTGCGGCGCGGCTCGACCTTCTCCCCCATCAGCAGTTCGAGGATCCGCTCGGCGGCGTCGACATCCTCCAGGGTGATCCGGCGCACCGACCGGGTGGCCGGGTTCATCGTGGTGTCCCACAACTCGTCGGCGTCCATCTCACCGAGACCCTTGAACCGGGGAATGGGGGTGACGATCTGCTTGCCGGCCTTCTCCAGCTTGCGGACGGTCGCCTCCATCTCCGCCTGGGTGTAGGTGAAGATGGTCTCCGGGTTACGCCCCTTGGTGGTGATCTTGTGCAGCGGCGGCATCGCGGCGTAGAGCCGACCCGCCTCGATCAACGGCCGCATGTACCGGGCGAACAGGGTGATCAGCAGGGTCCGGATGTGGGCGCCGTCGACGTCCGCGTCGGCCATGATGAGCACCCGGCCGTACCGCATCGAGGACAGATCGAAGGTACGCCCGGAGCCCGCCCCGAGCACCTGCACGATGGCGGCGCACTCGGCATTGTCCAGCACCTGCTGGAGGTTGGCCTTCTGCACGTTGAGGATCTTGCCGCGGATCGGCAGAAGCGCCTGATATTCGGCGGTACGGGCGACCCGAGCGCTGTTGTGCACGAAGACGCCCGCCTCCAACGCGAAGTTGTGGTAACCCTCGACCGTCAGGTCATACACGTCCGCCGTCTCATCGAGCGGTTCGACGGACACCACCTGGTGATTGACCAGAGCAGCAGCCTCACGAAGGCGGGCATAGTCACCGTCGTAGAGCTTGAGGAGCCGGTCGAAGCGCAGCCCGGTACGGGCCGAACGCAGGCGCTCAGCCTCGTACGCCGCCGCGAGGTCACCGTCTTCCAAGGCGAGCATCGGCGCGAGTCGGCGCAGCGCGGCAAGCCGGCGCCCGTCCTGCTGGCGACCTACCCGTTCGCCACGCGGCACGGTCGCCACGTACCGGGCTCGTCCAGCCTGCACCTTGGCGAGGTGGTCGTTGTTCGGATCGGTCAGCCGCTGCTTCATCCGGCGCGAGTGATGCTCGCCGAACTCCGGATTGTCCGCGTGCCAAGCCAAAACCGCGTTGCGCTGCCGGGTCCTTTCCGCAGGGTCCGAGAACTGCTCGATCGTCTTCTGCGACCGCCAGGCACGCAGTTCGGAGTCCTGCCACTGCCGCACGGACCGCTCCCGCCATTGCTCACGCCGGGCCGGGTCGGCGAAGTACCGCCTGACCCGCTCCGCAGCCGTCGCCCGGTGCTCCGGATCCGACCAGTAACCAGCCTGCCGCTGGCGCATCCGGTCTGCGTAGGCACGCCGTTGGTCGTCACTGAGCGCGGCGTACCAATCCTGGAATCCCTGCTCGAACTTTGCCCGGAAGGCGGGTGACTCGTTGAGCGCGAAGAGCCGTGCCAGGCATGCTTCACGGAAATCAGGGTCCCGCCACTGAGCCGTCAGCATCGCCGACTTGAACTCACGACCACCGTTCGCGAACCACTCACGCCACCCGGCGTGGACATGTTCGCCCATCATCGAGGCGTGCAGCGCCGAGTGGTCGGCCCAGGTCATGCGCTGAATGTTGCGCGGGTCGTTGTTGCGCTTGTCGATGTCGATATGGTGACGCACGTTGCCGTTGGCCGCGCTGTCCCGGCCGTGCCTGAGATTCCAGGCGTCGGCGAGGTAGTGGGTATAGACCCACTCATCCCTGTCATTCATCCAGACCCGCTCGTATCCCTGTAGCTTCTGCCCAGCGGCCTTGCTGGACAGGCTGCGGTAGAGCGGCATGAGGGAATCGCCGGGCGTGAGGGCGTCGGCACGGCGGTAGGAGCCGTCGCGTAGGCGGAAAAGGTGATCCGGGGTGCATCTGACCGACTCGCCGTTGTCGAGGGTCACCCTCACCAGCGGCGCGGCCCGCTTAGTCAGGCGCGGTTCGACCAGTGGCGCGACGACCACCCGACCCGCCTTGTTGGTGGTGTAGCCGAAGTGGGTGACGCCCCGCTGCCAGTCCTCGGCAAGATCCGCGAACGAGCGGCTGATGCCTGAGGCCAGCGCAACCATGGTGTCGCCGGTAAAGCAACCGAGCGCGCTGTCTCCCTCGACGATGAACAGCTCGCTGCGGTCCACGCCGGTCGCGCGGCAGTCGACCAGTTTGGCCGGCATGGCCGCGCCTTCCAGGGCGGTCTTGCGGCGGGCGGCGTCCTTCTGCTGCTTCTGGGTCAGGCGTACCCGGGCGGCGTCGACGATCTTCTGCAGGACGGTGCGCGCCTCGGTCTTGGTCTTGCGGTCCTCCAGCCAGGACTTCAGGTGCTGCTCGACCAGCCCCTGCACCACCTTGGTGACCCCGGCGGTGGAGAGCTCGTCCTTGGTCTGGGAAGTGAACTGCGGCTCGGGCACCCGTACGTGCACCACCGCGGTCATGCCCTCCAGCACGTCGTCCAGGGTGGGGGCGTCCTCCTTGGCCTTGAGCAGGCCACGGGTGTTGCGTACGGCGTCGGCGAGGGTACGCGCCAGGGCCCGTTCGAAGCCCTTGCGGTGGGTGCCGCCGTGCGCGTTGCGGATGGTGTTGGTGAAGCACTCGACCGTGCGCTCGTAGCCGGTGCCCCAGCGGAAGGCCACCTCGATCTCGGCGCGTCGCTGCACGTTGGACTGCATCACGCCGTTGGCGTCGGCGGCGTTCTCCCGGTAGGTGCCCTCGCCGGTGACCAGCAGGGTGCCGGAGACCGGCCGGTCTCCGGCCGGGGCGAGGAAGTCCACCATGTCGGTGAGCCCGTTGGGATAGTGGAACTGCTCCTCGGTCGGCTCCTGGGCGGTGCGGTCGCGCAGGGTGTAGCTGACCCCGGGGACCAGGAAGGCGGTGTGCCGCAGCTTGGCGCGTACCGCGTCGTGGTCGAGGGTGGCGCCGGTCTCGAAGTAGCGGGGGTCGTACCAGTAGCGGATCGAGGTGCCGGTGCGCTGGCCGCGCTTCATCGCCCCGGCGACCTGGAGGCCGGGGCCGGGGGTGAAGGGCGCCTCCGGGCCGTCGCCCTCGAAGATGCCGGGCACCCCGTGCCGGAACGACATGGTGTGCACCTTGCCGCCGCGCCGGACGGTGACGTCGAAGCGGCGGGACAGGGCGTTGACCGCCGAGGCGCCTACCCCGTGCAGACCCCCGGAGGTCTTGTAGCCGGAGCCGCCGAACTTGCCGCCGGCGTGCAGCCGGGTGAGCACCAGCTCCACCCCGGAGATGCCGGAGCGGGCGTGCACGTCCGTGGGGATGCCCCGCCCGTCGTCGTCCACCTGCACCGAACCGTCGGGGTGCAGGGTGACCTCGATCTTCGTGGCGTGGCCGGCGACGCCTTCGTCGGTGGAGTTGTCCAGGATCTCGTTGACGAGGTGACCCACGCCACGACTGTCGGTGGAGCCGATGTACATGCCGGGCCGCTTGCGAACGGCGTCCAGCCCCTCAAGATGGGTGAGGTCATCGGCCCCGTACAGGGTCTCAGGCTCTGCGGTCAACTCCGTCGTACTCCCCGGTCTCGGCGATGTGCTGCCCCACACCGTCGGTGGTCGGCCCAGCGTGGGACGGCCGCAGCGAGCGTAGCCGTACGCCCCGACACCTGACGCGGACACCCGTGCGGCACGCCGCACACGGCCTCTGCTGGTGGCACCTGCCGCGGTCAACGCCCCGTCGCCCGGCCTTATGCCCGGGCCGGATGCGGCACGGGCGGAGTTAACTCCCCCCTGACCCACATGTCACATGCGTTTCCCGTTGTTGACGCACGTCACACCTGCGTGATTCCATCACGAGAAGAGGATCTTTCATATTTCCATGAATGGATGGGAAACCATGCCCAGGTTGCGTCGTACCGCCGCCGCGATGGCCCTGGCCGTCGTCGCGGCAACCCTCTCCACGACTCTCACCGGCGCCGCCCCTGCGGCCGCGGCGGCACCCACCGCCGCGGTCGCCCTCGGCGACAGCTTCATCAGCGGCGAAGGCGCCGGGGGGTACCAGCCGGTGGTCGACTCGACCGGGGTCGCCCGCGGCTTCCCGGGCTGGACCGCGCCGAACAGCAACGCCTTCTTCTGCCACCGGTCCGGAAATGCCTCGCTGCACCAGGCGTCACTGCCCGGCATCCAGGACCGGTTCAATCTGGCCTGCTCCGGAGGCCAGCCGCGCGACATCGCCGCCGCCTCGTCGGCGCGGACCGGCGGTCGACAGGTGGCCGCCCAGCTCGACCAGCTCCGCACGGTCGCCCGGACCCACGACATCGACCTGGTCCTGATCGGTCTGGGCTCCAACAACAGCTCGTTCACCTTCGGCGGGGTGGCGGAGAAGTGCGCCAACCGGTTCATCGCCGACGCCTGGACCGGCTGGTGGGAGTTCTGGGCGTACCTGGGCGGCCCGGTGGAGCAGAAGCCCTGCACGGACGCGGACCTGGCCACCGCCGCGCAGATCAGCGCCGCGACCGCCGAGACCACCGCGGCGGTACGCCAGATCCTGACCACCTTGCGCGAGGTGGACGCCGACGGTCAGCACCGGGTGGTGTTGCAGGACTACACGAACCCGCTGCCGCTGGACCTGGCCTCGCCGTACCACTCCGAGGACAGCCGGGACGACACCCGGGACAAGTTCCGCGCCCTCGGAGCGGAGCGGTACGCCGCCGGCTGCCCGATCCACCGGGCCAGCCTGGCCCCCGGCCACCGGTTCTCCCAGGGTCTCGGCACCATCGTCCGCTCCACCCGGGACACCCTGGCCGCCGAGTTCCCCAGCACCGACCTGGTCTATCTGAACGTCCAGCGGGCCTTCGACGGCGCCCGGCTCTGCGAGACCTCGAACAGCCCGACCGGCACGCTGGCCACCCCGATCCGGCTGATGGACAACCCGCCCAACGGCACCTTCGTCACCAGCCTCTCCGGCAAGGACAAGATCGCCATCCAGCGGATCGCGAACACCTGCGCTACCTACTTCCAGACCTGCCAGGAGTCGTGGCACCCGAACGCCGCCGGGCATCAGGTGCTCGGCCAGTGCCTGGCCGGGGCGGCCACCACCATGGCCCGCTCGGTGGCCTGCGTACGCGCCTCGAACGGCACGATCAGCGTGTCATGACTCGCCGGTAACCTGATCGGGTGACCGAGACCGTGGAGTACGTGCAGGAATTCGTCCAGGTCGACGGCGCCCGCCTGGGCATCCAGGTCTATCCGGAGCCCACCGGCCCGGCGGAGGCACCGGTGGTACTGGTCGTGCCGGCCATGGGGGTGCGGGCCCGGTACTACCGGCCCTTCGCCACCGCCCTGCGGGCCGCCGGACTGCGGGTGGTCGTGGCCGACCTGCGGGGCACCGGCGAGAGCACCCCCAGAGCCAGCCGGGCCTGTCGGTACGGCTACCCGGAGCTGGCCGCCGACATCGGTGCGGTACGCGCCGCCCTCAAGGTTCGGTTCGACGGTCGGCGCACCCTGCTGCTGGGGCACTCCCTCGGTGGGCAGGCCGCCGTGCTGCACCTGGCCCTGCACGGCGAGCAGGAGGTCGACGGGTTGGTGCTGACGGCCGTGGGGATCCCGTACTGGCGGGACTTCACCGGCCCACGGCGCTACGGGGTGCTGCCGTACACCCAGGGCATCGCCGCCACGGCCCGGCTGCTCGGGGTCTGGCCGGGCTGGGGGTTCGGTGGCCGGCAGGCCCGCGGGGTGATCCGCGACTGGGCCTACACCGCCCGCACCGGTCGCTTCCCCGACCTGGAGGGGGTGGACACCGAGGCGGCCGTGCGGCAGATCCGTACCCCGGTGCTGGCCGTCAGCTTCGCGCACGACCAGTACACCCCGCATGCCACCCTGGACCGGCTCTGCGCCAAGCTCCCCGAAGCTGCTGTGGCACGCGTGCGGTATCCCGACCCGCAGGGGGTCCGGCTGGACCACTTCACCTGGGTACGCCACGCCGCCGAGCCCTTGGCCGCCCGGGTGGCCGACTTCGCCGCCACTCTGCCGGCCCGCTGACCCCTCCCACCCCCACCCGGTGATTAGGCCCTGCCAGGGCGGGTAAGCCGCAGCGCTCGAAAACGGCTTGAGGGGGACAAACATGTCGGACACACACACCGCTCTTCGATCCATGCACGACCTGGGCCTGGCGGCCTGGTTCGGTGGCTCCCTGATGGGAGCCTTCGGCGTCAACGGCGCTGCGGCCCAGGTCGGCGACTCGACCCAGCGGCTGCCGGTGGCTTCGGCCGGGTGGTCCCGGTGGACCCCGGTCAACGCCGCCGCCATCGGCGCCCACCTGGCCGGGGCGGTAGGTGAACTGGTCACCGAGAGCCCTCGGATGGCCGCCCAGCGGGGTGTCGGGCGGGTGAGCACCCTGAAGACCGCCCTGACCCTCAGCGCCCTGGCGGTGACCGGGTACAGCCGGATGCTCGGCAACCGCCTGGCCCGGGCGGGCGGGCCCAGCGTGGCCGGGGTGACCGAGCCGAACCAGCAGACCCCGCAGAACGTGGCCGCCTGTCAGCGGCAGCTCAAGCTGCTCCAGTGGACCATTCCGGCGCTCACCGGCGCGCTGATCGTGGTCACCGCGTACATGGGTGAGCAGCAGAAACCCGGGCAGGTCCTGCGCGGGGTGCTCGGCCGGGCCAACGGCCTGATGCAGTCGCCGAAGGCGATGGCCAAGGGCGGCGGGCTGATGCAGATGTCCAAGGCGATGAGCCACAACGGCCACTGAGTGGCCGCCGGCCCGGCGGTGAACGGCGACGTGCGGGCCACCGGGCCCGAGGGCGGCGCCCGGATCGCCGCGGCCGAGGGAGGGAGCCGGTCATGACGGACAGGCACAGGCAGGACCGGGGGCCCGAGGGGGTCGAGCCCTGGGGGACCACGGGCGGCTTCGACGCCGACCCCCCGTGGGGTCTCGGCGAGGACTCGCCGGGGGACGAGGGCAGCGAGGAGACCGCTGTGCCGGAGGGCCGGCGTGGGCAACGGCGAGCAGGCGAGACACCGAGTGGACGGCCGAGCGCCGGCCGGCACGGGTTCGGGTCGGTGGAGCCGACCCGGACGCCGGCCGCCGGGCCGGGGGCGCCCCCCGATCCGGCGCCGTCACGCCGCTCGTTTCCCGACGAGGTCGTCGGCGAGGACCTGCCGGACAACGCGCTGGAGGAAGCGACCGGTACGCGACCGGAGGGGGTGTCCTGGCGCCGCTGAGCACCTGGGCACCCGGCTCAGCGCGACGACCGTTCGGCTCCGGCTGCTACCCGCCCCGCGGCGAGCAGACCGGCCAGCCGCTCGGCGTCGCGCTGGGCCTGCCCGGCGCAGCAGTTGTTGAACAGCACATGCAGTTCGTCGGCCTGCCCGGCGAGTTCGGTCAGCAACTCCGACCAGATGCGCAGTTCCCGGTCCGCGTAGGCGTACCGGAAGCGCTCCTCCTTGTCGCCGCCGGCCCAGGCGGTGCTGTGCCCGTGCATCCGTACCATCGCCAGGTCGGCGGTGGCGATCAGGATCGGTGGCACGGACTCGGGGTGGCCCTGCGGCATGTCCACGGCGCAGTTGGTCAGCCCGTGCTCGCGGAGGAAGGCCAGGGTCTCCAGCGCCGCGGTGCCGTCGAACCAGGAGCCGTGTCGCAACTCGACGGCCACCCGCCAGGGTCGGCAGCGTTCGGCCAGTTCGGCGATCCGGTGCCGGGCCGCCTCGCTGCGGGCCAGCCACGGCGGGAACTGCAACAGCACCGCGCCGAGCCGGTCGGCCGCCGCGATCGGCTCCAGCGCCGCCCGGAACCGGCGCCACAACTCGTCGTACGCCGCCGGTGGCAGATCCCGGCGGCGGATCCGGGCCGGGCCGCCGCTGGGGCGCAGGTCGGCGGGGAGGGTGGCGACCGGGGTCGGATGACCGGTGAAGAGGCGGTACGCCTTGACGTTGAAGGTGAAGTCGTCCCCGGTGGCCGCTACCCAGCCCTGGGTGGTCTCCGGCGTCGGCACGGCGTAGTACGAGGTGTCCACCTCGACCAGGGGGAACTTGCCGGCGTAGTAGTCGAGCCGACCGGCCGGGGTGTTCGCCGCCCGTGGGTACCAGCCGGACCGTACCAGGGTCTGATCGGCCCATGAGGACGTGCCCACCTTGATGACACTCATGTAATTCAGTGCACCGCTACCCGGTGCGATCGGCAACCGCTGGGTTTGAATCGATCCTCACCGGGCAGCCGAGGCGTTGGCTACAGCGGACAAGGAGGCAAGGATGCGTGCGCTACGGCTGCCTGCATGGAAGACGGACCCGGAACTGGTCGAGGTGGATGAGCCGACACCCGGCCCCGGTCAGGTGGTGGTGAAGATCGGCGCTGCCGGTGCCTGCCACTCCGACCTGCACCTGATGCACGACTTCGAGGCGGGCAGTCTGCCCTGGAACCCGCCGTTCACCCTGGGGCACGAGAACGCCGGTTGGGTGCACGCCCTCGGTTCCGGGGTGACCTCACTGGAGTTGGGCCAACCGGTCGCCGTGTACGGGCCGTGGGGTTGTGGGGTCTGCCCCCGCTGCCGGCTCGGCGCCGAGAACTACTGCGAGAATCCGGCCGCCGCGCCGATTCCCGGCGGTGGGGGCGGTCTCGGTCTGGACGGCGGGATGGCCGACTACGAGCTGGTGCCGGACGCCCGGCTGGTGGTGCCGCTGCCCGACGGGCTGGACCCGGTGCAGGCGGCACCGCTGACCGACGCGGGGCTTACCCCGTACCACGCGATCCGCCGGTCCTGGTCGAAGCTGCCGCCCGGCAGCACCGCCGTGGTGATCGGCGTGGGTGGGCTGGGGCATGTGGGGGTGCAGATCCTCAAGGCCACCACCGCGGCCCGGATCATCGCGGTGGACACCCGGGACGAGGCGTTGCGGCTGGCCGAGGAGTGTGGTGCCGACCTGACGCTGCGTTCGGGTGAGCGGACCGTCGAGGAGATCCGTTCGGCCACCGGGGGCCGGGGTGCGGACGTCGTGCTGGACTTCGTCGGCGCGGACCCCACCCTGAAGATGGGGGCCGCCGCCGCGCGTACGGTGGGGGACCTGACCATCGTCGGCATCGGCGGCGGGACCCTGCCGGTGAGCTTCTTCTCCGTGCCGTACGAGGTCAGCATCCAGACCACCTACTGGGGCAGCCGACCGGAGCTGGTCGAGGTGCTGGATCTGGGTGCCCGTGGGCTGCTGCGGCCGAAGACGACCACCTTCAAACTGGATCAGGCGATGACCGCGTACCGGCAGATGCAGGACGGCACCCTGGAGGGCCGGGCCGTGATCGTGCCGTGACCACCGACGCGGCGGCCCCTAGAGTGATCATGTGGTCGCCGCGTTGGAGCTCTATCTGGACACCGTCGCCACCCGCCGCATCCGGGTCCTCTGGGACGCTCTGGAGGCCGAGGGCGTGCAGAGCCTGCGTTCGCTGCTGGAGCAGCGGCACCGGCCGCACGTGTCGCTGGCGGTGGCACCGCGTTTCGACCCGCAGCGGGTGGCGGCGGCGTTGGAGGGTACGACCGTGGCCGCGCCCCTGCGGCTGTCCTTCCAGTACGTCGGCCAGTTCGTCGGCCGGGTGCTCTGGCTGGGCCTGGCGCCCACCGTGGAGCTGCTGGAGCACCATCGGCGGGTGCACGACCGGCTGACCGCCGCCGGCATCCCCCTGACCGAGCACTACCGCCCGGGCAACTGGATCCCGCACTGCACCCTGTCCATGCGGGTACCGAACACCCTGTTGACCCCGGCCATCCGCCGCTGCCTGGAGATCCTCCCCCTGGAAGCCACCATCACCAGCGCCGCCCTGACCGACCACGCCCGCAACATCTCCCACCCCCTCCCCTAACATCCCCCGCCCTCTCCCCCCGCCCCTCCCCCCTCCCCCCGCCTCCTCCCCGTCGATCTTGCACTTTCTGCCCCCGCATACCGCATATAGCGGACGAATCAGCGACCAAAAGTGCAAGATCGCCGGGGATGGAAGGGGTGGGGAGGGCGGAAGGGATCAGGAGGTGGGGTCGGGGTGGCCGTGGCGCCAGTAGCCCATAAAGGCGACGGCGCGGCGGTCCAGGGCGCAGTCGGTGACCAGGTGGCGGCGCAGGGTGCGGATGACGCCTGCCTCCCCGGCCAGCCAGGCGTAGCAGGGGGCCGTCGGCGGGACCTCGGGTATGTCCCAGAGGATCGCCTCCACCTCCGTCTCCTCCATCGAAGGGCCGGGGCCGGCGGGCGGCGCGACGGCCAGCAGGTCCCGGGCGGCCTCGGCTACCGCGCCGATCAGCCGGGCTCCGTAGGGGCCGCCCTCGCGGGGCAGCCAGGTCACCTCTACCCCGGGGGGCGTGTCCAGCGGCAGGACGTCCGCCGCGTGGGGGACCTCCAGCAGCACCCGGCCCCGGGCGTCCAGGGGCAGCCGCTCGCAGATGCCGCTGATCGCCGGGACGGCGGTCTCGTCCCCGGCCAGCAGCAGGCACCCGGTCGACGGCGGGCGGAACTCGCGTCCACCGTGGTCGCCCGCGTAGCCGGCGTCCGGGCCGGCGATGGCGATCTCATCGCCGGGGCGGACCTGCTGGGCCCAGCGGCTGGCCGGGCCACCGTCACCGTGCAGCACCAGGTCGACATCGAGTTCGTGCAGGTGCTGCCGGACCGCCCGAACGGTGTAGGTGCGGATCGGGTTGCGTAGGTGCTCCGGCAGGGCCCGCCACTGGGCGTACCAGTCGGGGCCCTGCGGCAGGTCGACCGTCCGCTGGCCGGGCAGCGGCAGGGCCAGCTTGATCCGCTGGTCGTAACCGTTGTCGGCGAAGCGGTCCAGGTCCGGGCCGGTGAAGGTGACCCGGACGAAGGAGGGGCTGAGCCGGCGTACCGCGCGGATCTCGACGGAGAACAACCGCCACGGCGCGACGGGCAGGGTGTTGGTCATGCTGCCTTCCTTGGTACGGGCCACGGGAGGGGTCATCGGGACTGCGCGGCCGAGGCGCGCGAGCGCCACAGCAACCAGACGAAGTACGGGGTGCCGATCAGGGCGGTGACCAGCCCGGCCGGGATCTGGGCCGGGGCGATCACCGTGCGGCCCAGGGTGTCGGCGAGGCTGACCAGGGCGGCACCCAGCAGGGCGGCGACCGGGAGTACCCGGCTGTGTCGGCCGCCGACCAGGGCGCGGGCGGCGTGCGGGGCGACCAGACCGACGAAGCCGATCACCCCGACGGCGGAGACCGCGGTGGAGGTGAGCAGCGCCGCCGCGGCCAGGGCCACCAGCCGGGTGCGTTCCAGCCGGACTCCGAGCACCCGGGGGGTGTCGTCGTCCAAGGCCATCAGGTCCAGTTCGCGGCGGGCGGCCAGCACGGCCGGGGTGAGCACCAGCAGGGCGATCGCCACCGGCAGCACCTGGGTGGCGGTGCGGCCGTAGGTGGAGCCGGACATCCAGGTCAGGGCCTTGCCGGTGTTCCAGGGGTCGTGGGCGACGATCAGGAAGGTGATCAGCGCCATGCCGCCCTGCCAGGCCCCGAACCCGATCAGGACCAGCCGGTCGGAGCTGAGTCCACCTCGCCAGGCCACCCCGTAGACCAGGGCGAAGGCGAGCATCGCGCCGAGCCCGGCCATCCCGGAGACGGCCCAGACACTGGCCAGCGGCACGAAGGTGATCAGCGATACGGCGCCCAGTCCGGCTCCGGCGGTGATGCCGAGGATGCCGGGCTCGGCCAGCGGGTTGCGGCAGACCCCCTGCACGGTGGTGCCGGCCACCGCCAGGGCCGCGCCGGCCAGCAGGGCGGCGGCGACTCGGGGCCATCGTTGGTCCAGCACGAAGGTGTACGCCGGGCCGGTGCTGCCGTTGACCCAGTTGACCAGGTCACCGAGGAGCACCCAGGTGTCCCCGGCCAGCATCCCGACCAGCACCGCCACGGTGACCACGACGGCCGTCACCCCGACGACGGTGCGGTGGAAGGCGGCCGAGCGTACGGCGGCGTGACCCCCCGGGGGTCGGCGGGTGGGTCCGGCGTCGCGGTGCCGCCGGGCCAGCCAGATCAGCACGGCCGCACCGAGCAGGGTGGTGACCACCCCGGTGGGGATGTCGACCCCGGCCTGGGCGCCCATGATCGCCCGGAGCAGCACGTCCGAGCCGAGCACGATGATCACCCCGGCCAGGCCGGAGAGGGGCAGCAGCACCCGGTGGCGGTGCACTCCGGGCACCAGGGGTCCGAGCAGCCGGACGATCACCGGCGCGCAGAGGCCGACGAACCCGACCGGCCCGGTGAGGGTGACCGCCGCGGCGGAGAGCAGGACGGCCAGCACGGTGACGATCAGCCGGGTACGCCGTACGTCGAGGCCGAGCACGGTGGCGGTGTCGTCGCCGAGGGCCAGGATGTCCAGGCGGTTACCGAGCAGCATCAGCGCCACGATGGACAGGCCGATGACCGGGGCGAGTTGGGTCAGGGCGTTCAGGTCGCTCTGCACCAGGGATCCGTTGCCCCAGGCGAACAGGCCGATGGTGGCCTGTTCGAAGAGCAGGAGCAGCAGCATGCTCACCGAGCTGAGGGCCAGCCCGGTGGCCGAACCGGCCAGGATCAGCCGGGTGGTGCCGGCCTGTCCGCCGGAGGACATCGCCAGCACCAGTCCGGCCGCTGCCAGGCCGCCGCAGAAGGCCAGTCCACCGGCCGGCAGGGCGGGCAAGGCGATGCCGAAGGCGGCTACCGACACGATGGCCAGGTGGGCACCGGCGTTGACGGCCAGGGTGTCCGGCGAGGCCAGCGGGTTGCGGGCGATGGACTGCAGGGCCGCACCGGCGAAGCCGAGGGCGATACCGATGGCCAGCCCGGCCAGCAACCGGGGCACCCGGGAGGCGACGAGCACCCGAACGGTCTCGTCCTCGCCACCGGTGAGCAGTCGCAGCAGGTCCAGGGCGCCCACGGTGGAGGTGCCCTGGGTGAGGTGCACGACGGCGACCACCAGGGTCAGCGCGGTGGCCGCGATGAAGGCCCCGACGACGCGGGTACCGGACAGGCGTCCGGCCGGAGCCGGCCCGAGGGCCGGCTCCGAACGCGGAGGCGCGGACAGCTCGGTCACACCGCGTAGGTGTTGACGAACTGGTCGATGTACTGCTTGGCGGAGAGCGGCCCGCCGAAGGTCCAGATGCCGTCCGGCATCCGGTGCAGGTTGCCCTGCTGGACGAAGGGCAGCGACTTCCAGATGGCGTTGTCGGCCAGGCCCTCGGCGAAGACGTCCGTACCGTCCGAGGCGTTGTAGAAGAAGTGCAGGTCCGGGCTCTTGAGTCCGGTCAGGCCCTCGACGTCGGTCTGGCCCAGGCCCCACACCTCGTCGACCTTGCCGGTCCAGGCGTTGGTGAGGCCGAGCTGGATGCCGAGCTGGGAGACGAAGGCACCCTGGCCGAACATCCGGATGCTGACGGTGCTGCCTTCCTTCCAGCCGTCGGCGATGGCGAACGGCTTCCCTGCGGCACCGGCCTCGGCGATCTTCTTCTTGCCGTCGGCCAGGGCGGCGTCGAAGTCGGCGAGCAGCTTCTCCGCCTCGGCGGTCTTGCCGACCGCCTTGGCGATCATGTTGAGGTCGGCACGCATCCGGCCCACGTTGTCGGTGGCGTCGCTGCTCTTGGTCACCAGCACGGGGACGTACTTCTCCAGCTGGTCCAGCAGGGCGGCGCCGCGACCGTCCGAGACGACCACGAGATCGGGGGCGAGGGCGACGATCGAGTCGACACTGGGCTCGCCCCGGGTGCCGACATCCTTGACCTCGGGGTCCAGCTTCGCGGCGGTCACCCAGGTGGCGTACCCCTTGGGGTCGGCGACCCCGACCGGCATGACGCCGAGGCTGACCAGCATCTCGACCTCGCCCCACTCCAGGCCGACGACCTTGGTGGCGGGGCGCTCGAGCTTGATCTCCTTACCCCGGCTGTCGGTCACGGTGACCGGTCCGCCGGTGGCGGAGGCGGAGGGGGCGGGTTCGGCGGTGTTCTCGGTGGTGCCGCAGGCGGCCAGCAGCAGCGCGGTAGCGGCGGCGGCGACCAGGGCGGTGACACGGGTACGGGACATGACGTTCTTTCTCTTTGCTGGACCGGTCCGGGTTCAGACCGGGATACGGGTCAGGTGCCGCCCCACTGGGCGGGTGGTCACCAGACCGGTGAGTGGATCGGTGCTGACCTCGATGCGGATGCCGTAGGTCTCGGTCAGGTCCGTCTCGGTGAAGACCTGCTCCGGGGTACCGGCGGCGCGGATGCGGCCGTTGTGCAGCAGGACCACCTCGTCGGCCACCGCGGCGGCCTGGTTGAGGTCGTGCAGCACCACCCCGACCGCGACGTGGTGCTCGTCGGCCAGCTCGCGCATCAGGTCGAGGATCTCGACCTGATAGCGCAGGTCGAGGAAGGTGGTCGGCTCGTCGAGCAGCAGTACCTCGGTGTCCTGGGCCAGGCAGGTGGCCAGCCAGACCCGCTGGAGTTCGCCGCCGGAGAGTTCGTCCACGGGCCGGTCGGCCATCGCGGCCACCCCGGTGACCGCCATCGCGCGGGCGATCGCGGCCGGGCCCTCGGGGTCCTCGTTGCGCCAGCGGCCCCGGTAGGGATGGCGGCCGTAGCCGACCACGTCCCGGACGGTGACCCCGTTGGGTACCGGTCGACTCTGCGCCAGCAGGGTGACCCGGCGGGCGAATTCCTTGGCCGGCAGGCTGGCCGCGGCGACACCGTCGGCGCAGAACACCGCCCCGGTGTCGATCGGGTGCAGCCGGGCCAGCGCCCGCAGCAGGGTGGATTTGCCACTGCCGTTCGGCCCGACCAGGGCGGTCACCCTCCCGGCAGGCAGGGCGATCGAGGCGCCGTGGACCACTGCCTTACGGTGGTAACCCAGGCAGAGGTCGACGCCACGAAGGCGCTGCTCAGCGTCGTTCGACGCCAGTACGCTCGACATGCGCTTAGGTTAACCTAACCTAACTTCGAGTCAAGATGTGGGTCCTCCTCACCTCCGCCCGCCCCCGACCGGGCAGCCCCCGCCTCGATGCCACCCCCACCCGCGAACCGGCTCGCGGAGAACACGAGAAGGTGTCGGGGTGGGGGACGACAGACCGGTGCGAGCGGCGGTAGCGTTGCGCGTCATCGCCGCCGGGTCGCCGGTGCGCCGACCCGCGTTCGTACGGAGGATGAGGCATGTCCATCGGCGAGGAGCCGTACGCAGTCCGCGACGACCTGGCCTCCCGGCCGACCTTCGAGGTGACCCTGCGCGGTTACGAGAGAAAGCAGGTCGACCGCTATGTGGAGCAGTTGGACGGTCAACTCAGCACGGTCTCGGCCGAACGGGACCGGGCCCTGGGCCGGACCCGGGAGCTGACCGCCAAGCTCCAGGCCGCCCAGGCCGAGGTGGCCGAGCTGCGGCAACGACCGGCGCAACTGGACAAGGCGACCTTCCAGGATGTCGGCCCGATGGTCGGCCAGATCCTGGACCTGGCGGAGAAGCAGGCCGCGGCGATCATCGACACCCACACCCAGCGGGCCAACAAGCTCCAGGCGGAGGCGGAGAAGACCCTGGCCAACGCCCGGGAGCGCACCGCCAAGTCGCTGGCCGACCTCGAGGAGGAACTGGCCGCCCGCCGCGCCGAGCACGACAAGAAGTACGAGGAACTGCGGGCCACGGCCGAGGCCGAGTTGGCGGAGACCCGGGAGCGGGCCGACCGGCTGCGCGCCGAGGGTGAGGCCGCCCACGAGCGGGCCCAGCAGGAGGCCCAGCGCATCGGCGAGCAGTGCCGCCAACAGGTCGAGCAGGCCCGGGCGGCGGCGGAGGCGCTGACCTCCTCCGCGCGTACCCAGATCCACCAGGAGATCCAGGCGGCCCGGTCCAAGAGCCAGCAGGAACTGGCCCAGCGACGGACCGCCGTCGAGGAGGAGTTGGCCGAGCGGCGGGCCACGGCCGAGGAGGATCTGGCCGAGCAGCGGGCCGCGGCGGAACGCGAGTTGGCCGCCCAGCGCACCGCCGCCGAGCAGCGGGTCAGCTCGATGATCGCGGACGCCCAGCAGTACTCCGCGGAGATCCGCAAACGCGCCGACGAGCAGGCCGCCGAGGTACGCCGACACAGCGACGAGCAGGCCGCCGTCGCCGAGGAGCAACTGCACGCCGTCCAGTTGCAGATCGGCGAGCAGCAGGACGCCCTGGCCGGCGTACAGGAGGAGTTGGAGACCGCCCGGCGGCAGCTGGCGGAGATCCAGCGGGACCGGGAGGTCACCGACGCCGAGCTGTCCCGGATGCGCCAGCAGTTGGAGGAGACCGTCCGGGATCTGACGGCGGAGAGCCAGCGACTGGACGAGGTACGCCGGGCCGTCGAGGCGGCCGAGCGGCACGCCAAGGAGACCCGGGCCCGGGTGCAACGGGAGGCCAAGCGGGTCGCCGACCTGGCGGCTGCGGCCGTGATGGCCGCCGCGGCCGGGGGTGGCGAGACCGCCGAGTATCCGATGGTCGGGGCCCGCTCCGTGCAACGCCCGCCCACCCCGGCGGCAGAGGTCGAGCCGGTGAGCCAGGCTGCGAGTGCCGAGCGCGGTGGGTCGGAGGCGGCCGAGGGTGACGCCGCCGTCGAGGCCCCGACGGTCAGCCCCAAGGCACCGGCAGGCGGCGAACCGGCTGCCGAGGATCAGTCGTACCTCGGGCCGACCGTGACGCTTCCGCAGAACGCCCTGGCGCGGGCCGAGGCGGCGCTGGCGGCCGGTGGACCGCCCGGCATCAACTGGTTCGCCGGGCAGCCGGAGGGCCAGGACGAGGCCCCGACCGACCGGAAGCCGGAGCCCTCGACCCCCTGACCGGGGTGGCGCCCCGCGCACCACTGTGGAGCGCGGGGCGCTGAACGTGCTCGGCGCGTCGGGCGTCCGCAGGATGGTCGGCGACACCCGGCGGTGCCAGAATCGCCCCATGCGGCGTGCGCTCGTGGGCCGGGACGAGGTGTTCGACCAGGCCTGGCGCTCACTGGGCGGGGCCGGGCAGGTGCTGCTGGAGGGGCCGGCCGGGATCGGTAAGACGGCCCTGCTGCGGGCCCTGGTGGCCGAGGCCACCCAGGCGGGTTGGTGGGTGCTGTCCTGCGCGCCGACCGAATGCGAGGCCGACCTCCCCTTCGCCGCCCTGGCCGACCTGCTGCGTCCCCTGGCGGGCCTGGCGGCGGACCTGCCGCGCCCGCAGCGGGTAGCGGCCGAGACGGTGCTGGTCACCGGAGACAGCGACGAGACGATCGACGAACGGGTGATCGGGGCGGCCACCCGGTCGCTGTTGGAGGCGGCGCTCGCCTCGGGGCGGCCGGTGCTGCTGGCCGTGGACGACGCACCTTGGCTGGATCGGCCGAGTGAGCGTGCCCTGCGGTTCGCCCTGCGCCGGATAGGCCCCGGACTGGCCACACTGGTCAGCAGCCGCAGCGCCAGCGGGCCCACCGTGCCGGC
Source organism: Micromonospora sp. NPDC048871 (assembly GCF_043198155.1). Classification (NCBI taxonomy): domain Bacteria; kingdom Bacillati; phylum Actinomycetota; class Actinomycetes; order Micromonosporales; family Micromonosporaceae; genus Micromonospora; species Micromonospora sp. NPDC048871. Next base: position 336,692 of record NZ_JBICUM010000006.1, read on the forward strand.
CACCCCACTGGGGCTCGACGCGGGCGCCACCGCACCGACCCGGCTGGCGTTGACCCCGTTGGGTGTGCACGCGCTGCACCACGTCCTGCGAGAGCGGGTCGGTGCCGTCCTGGACCGTCCCCTGCTGGCCCGCATCGCCCGGGAGTCCAGCGGCAATCCGCTGGTGGCCATCGAGGTGGCCCGGGCGGTGCAGCGGCTGCCGAAGCCACCGGAGCCGGCCCAGGAGCTGCCGGTGGCCTCCTCCATCCACCAACTCCTGGCGGAGGTGCTGGCCGGGCTGCCGATCCGGTGCCGCGACGCTGTACGGCTGGCGGCACTGCTCGGGGTGCCCCTGCTGCGGGACCTGACGGCGGCCGGGGTCGGCCCGCGCGCCTTCGATCCCGCCGAGGAGGCCGGACTGCTGATGGTGACCCCGACCCGGGTGCAGTTCGCCCACCCGGTCTACGCGGCGGCGGTACGGGCCGGCATCCCGCCGGGGGTACGGCGAGGGCTGCACCGCAGGCTGGCCGAGGCGGTGGCGGACCCCGACGAACGGGTGCGTCAGCTGGCCGCCTGCACCACCACGGCCGATCCGGTGGTCGCCGACGCCCTGGCCGCTGCCGCCGTACGCCGACACACCCGGGGTGCACCGGAGGCGGCGGCGAACCTCTACGAGGCGGCCGCCCGACTAACCCCGGCCGAGGACCGCCCTACCCTGGGGCAGCGGCTGCTGGCGGCGGCCCGGTGCCGGTTCGACTGCGGCGATCACCCGGGCGCGCGGATGGCCGCCGAACAGGTGGCCGCCGGGTTCACCGGCCACCTGCGGGCCGAGGCGCTGCTGTTGCGCGCGGTGGTCGCCTGGAGCGCGGACGAGCCGGGCGGCACCGCCCTGGCGGCCGCCGGGCGGGCCCTGGCCGCCACCCAGCCCGGCTCTCCCCTGGCCGGGCGGATCCACGCCCACCTGGCCCTCTTCGTCGACCTGCCGGACCCGGCGCGGACTCACGCGGAGGCGGCCATCGCCCTGCTCACCGGCCCGGGTGGCGACCGGGAGCTGCTGGCCGCCGCCCTGCTGCACCTGTTCTTCAGCGAGGTACGCGCCGGCGAGCCACCCCGCACCGAACTGCTGGACCGGGCCCTGGGCATGGAGGGGGCCGAACCCTCCTGGCTGGCCGGTACGATCCCGGCGATCTGGTGGAAGGGGATCGACGAACCCGACCGGGCGCGTGAGCGGCTGACCCGGCTGCTGGACCGGGCGGCGGCCCGCGGCGACGAACCCTCCCAGTACGAACTGCTCAAGCATCTCGGTGAGACGGAGTTGCTGGCCGGGCGGTGGGCGCTGGCCGAGCGGCACATCGCAGCGGCCCGAGACCTCGGTGAGCTGCTCGGCACCGAGTTGACCGCGGAGATCTGGCTGACCGGCCTGCTGGACGCCCTGCGGGGACGGCTGGAGGCGGCGGGGCGGGTGGCCGAGGCGGGCCTGCGGCTGGGCGATGAACTCGACGACGACTGGTGCCGCCGCATCCACCTGCAACTGGCTGCCTTCGTCGCGCTCTGCGCCGGGCGGGTCGCCGAGGCGGCGGCCGGGTACGGTCGGCTGGCCGCCACGGTGGACCGGATGGGCCTTACCGAGCCCCTGGCGCAGCGCTTCGAACCGGACTGGATCGAGGCATGTGTGGCCGCCGGTGACCTGGCCACCGCCCGCGCCGCCCTGCACCGGCTGACCGAACGGCACCGCCGCCTGCCCCGGCCCTGGACCCTGCTGGGCCTGGCACGCAGTCGTGTCCTGCTGGACAGCGCCGCCGGTGGGGACCCCTCGGCCGCCCTGGACGACCTGGTCGCCGCCCGCGCCGCGGTGGCACCGGAGGTCCTGCCGCTGGACCGGGCCCGCTGCCTGCTGGTGGCCGGCATCGTGCACCGGCGACAGCGTCGCAAGCGCCCGGCCCGGGAGGCCCTGGCGGCGGCGGCGGGCGAGTTCGAGGCGCTGGGTGCGGCGGCCTTCGCCGCCCGGGCGCGGGCGGAGGCGGCCCGGTTGGGCGGCCGGCCTCCGGCACCCTCGGGGTTGACCGCCACGGAGGAACGGGTGGCCCGGCTGGCCGCCCTGGGACGGACCAGTCGGGCCATCGCCGACGAGTTGTTCGTCAGCCCCAAGACGGTGGAGACGAACCTCTCCCGGGTCTACCGCAAGCTGGGCATCTCCCGGCGGGCCGAACTCAACGCGGCGCTGGCCCGGGTCGACTTCCCCGGGGCGACGCTGGGCCACAAAGGCTAGGGAAACACCGGATTCCTTCGCCTGGTCACGGCCGTACCGTCAAGGTCACCCCGACCGTCAGTGGCGCTGGTGCCCAGCGCTGCCGGCCGGGCTGGAGAAGGAGAGCAGACAGGTGCGACGACTGATCCTGCCGGTGGTGCTCGCGGCGGCCCTGGCACTGACCGGCTGCGGCGACAGCCAGCCGACGACGCCCGCTGCCGGTCCGGACGCCGGCTCGGATGCCGACCTCGACCTGCCGGTCGACGGCGGCGGGTCCGTCCGCCCGGTCTGCCCCTTCACCGCCGAGCAGGTCGCCGAGATCGTCGGCCAGCAACTGGACGACAAGGGCAACTGCAGCTTCGGCGACGGGATCGCGCTGCTCACCGTGACCACGGCCTCCCGGGAGGCTGGGGAGATGACCTACGACTACCAGCGCCAGCAGGCCGACCAGACCTACCGGTCGGTGACCGACCTCGGTGTCGGGGACAAGGGCTACCTGGCGGTCAAGGACATCGAGGCGGAAGCGGTGGTGATCAACGGCGCGGGCAGTTTCACCGTGACATTGAGCAGCTTCGCGCGTCTCGGCGCCCAGCCGGACGGATACGCCCAGGTGATGCGCGAGCTGGTCGACGCCCTGCCGCGCTGAAACCCTCGACGAAGGAGACACCGTGCGCCACCTGACCACCGTCGCTCGACTCGCCGTGACGGCCACCGCCCTGGCCACCCTGGCCGCCTGTGGCGGAGCGGAGCCCGCGGCGGCGCCGCCGGCGCCGGCGCCGCCCTCGGAACCGGTGGCGCCGACCGAGGTCACCGAGGCACCCGAGCCGCCCGCGGCCACCCCGGTGGACGCCTGCGCCCTGGTCTCCAAGCAGGATGCCGAGAAGGTGGCCGGTACCCCCCTGGACGACCCGCTGCCCAGCGGGGAGAGCTGCTGGTTCACCGGGCCGGTCTCCGGGCCGGTGGCGCAGGTGGAGGTGCATGTCGGGGACGGGGCCAAGAAGATGCTGGACATCGACCGCGACCTCGATCATGAGTTCGAGACCCTGTCCGGCATCGGTGACGAGGCGTACCTGGAGGACTGGAACGTCTTCGTCAACGTCTCCGGAGTCTGGGTGGCCATCCGGCTGGTCCGCACGGATGAACCGGAGGAGTACAACAAGCGGCTGACCGAGCTGGCGCGGACGGTGGCCGGACGGCTCTGACCCCGACCCGGCCGATCACCCGGAGCGGGAATCCGGGGGTATCACCTGCACAGCAGCCCTTCATATCGTGGTGTGTCGATTGACAAAGTTCATGATCCCAACTTATTGTGCGAGCCGGCCGGAGGTTGCCGGCGGTCCGGCGACAGGCGGCCAGCCACCCGACACCATCACCACGCGAGGAGCGCCATGGCTGGGCTGCGCACACCACGAAGGACACGATGGCGACTGGGGGTGGTCGGCGTCGGAGTCGCCACCCTGCTGGCCGGGATCGGGCTGGTCGGCACGGGTGCCGCCCAGGCGGCGGCCGGCTGCAAAGTGGTGTACTCCGCGCCGAGCCAGTGGCCGGGCGGCTTCACCGCTAACGTCGACCTGACCAACCTCGGCGACCCGCTCAACGGCTGGCGACTGACCTGGACCTTCCCCTCCGGGCAACGGGTGACCCAGGCGTGGAACGCCACCGTCACCTCCAGCGGCAACGACGTCACCGCCACCAATGTCGGCTACAACGCCGCGCTGGGCACCAACCAGACGGTGTCCTTCGGCTTCAACGGCTCGTGGTCCGGCAGCAACACGGCCCCCACCTCGTTCGCCCTCAACGGGGTCACCTGCACCGGCAGCGTGGGCCCGACCACCCCACCCCCCACCACCCCGCCGCCGACCAGCCCTCCCCCCACGACCCCGCCGCCGACCGGTGACCCGATGGCCTACGTGGCCGCGATGCAACCGGGCTGGAACCTGGGCAACACCTTCGACTCCGTCGGCGCCGACGAGACCGCCTGGGGCAACCCGCGGGTCACCGAGGCCCAGTTGGACGCCATCCGGGCCCAGGGGTTCAACAGCATCCGGATCCCGGTCACCTGGAGCAACCGCCACGGTCCGGCCCCCTCGTACACCATCGACGCGGCCTGGCTGAACCGGATCAAGGAGGTCGTCGGCTGGGCCCTGGACGACGGCTTCTACGTGATGATCAACCTGCATCACGACTCCTGGCAGTGGATCCACGAGATGCCGAGCAACCGGACGACCGTGCTCAACCGCTACAACGCGCTCTGGACCCAGATCGCGGCGGCCTTCCGGGACGCCTCACCCAGGCTGCACTTCGAGAGCGTCAACGAGCCGCAGTTCGCCAACAGCTCCGGTGACGCCCAGAACGCGCAACTGCTGCACGAGCTGAATGTCAACTTCCACCGGATCGTCCGGGCCTCCGGCGGCAACAACGCCACCCGGATGCTGGTCCTGCCGACCCTGCACACCTCCTCCGAGCAGGCCCGGATCAACGAGCTGACCACGACCCTCAACCAGCTGAACGACCGCAACCTGATCGCCACGGTGCACTTCTACGGCTACTGGCCGTTCAGCGTGAACGTCGCCGGTGGCACCCGCTTCGACGCCACCACCCAGCAGGACCTGGTGGACGCCTTCGACCGGGTCTACAACGCCTTCGTCGCCCGCGGCATCCCGGTGATCATCGGCGAGTACGGGCTGCTCGGCTTCGACCGGCACACCGGCACCATCCAGCAGGGCGAGAAGCTGAAGTTCTTCGAGTACTTCGGGTACTACGCCCGGCACCGCCAACTGACCACCCAGCTGTGGGACAACGGTCAGCACTTCAACCGGACCACCTTCGCCTGGCGGGACGCCGAGCTGATCAACCAGATCAAGTCGAGCTGGACGACCCGCTCCGGCACCGCCTCCTCCGACCAGGTGTACGTGCCGCGTACCGGCTCGATCACCGCCAAGACCCTGACCCTGAACCTCAACGGCACCACCTTCTCCGGTCTGCGTCAGGGCAGCACCGAACTGGTCCGGGGCACGGACTACACCGTCTCCGGCAACCAGTTGACGCTGACCGCCAGCGCGGTGACCCGGCTGGTCGGCAACCGGGCGTACGGCGTCAACGCCACCCTCCAGGCCCGGTTCTCGGCCGGCGTGCCGTGGCGGATCGACGTGATCAGCTACGACCCGCCGGTGCTGTCCAACGCCACCGGGACGACGGCCGCCTTCGCCATTCCCACCCAGTTCCGGGGCGACCAGTTGGCCACCATGGAGGCGCGGTACGCCGACGGCAGCAACGCCGGCCCGCACGACTGGACGTCGTTCAAGGAGTTCGACGTCACCTTCGCCCCCGACTACACCGGCAACCGGATCACCCTCACCGACACCTTCTTCGGTGAGGTACGCGACGGCAGCCCGGTCACCCTCACCTTCCACTTCTGGAGCGGTGCCCAGGTGACCTACCGGGTCACGAAGTCCGGCGGCAACGTCACCGGCCAGACCGGCTGACCGACCGCGCGTAACCGGCCGGCCTTCCCCCTCGCCGGCCCACACCGGCCACCGGCCTCCCCGCCGGTGGCCGGTGGCGCGCACCGGTCATCATTGGTTCATGATCCGATTCGTACTGAACGTGCTCTGGCTCATCTTCGGCGGCGGGCTCGTGCTGGCGATCGGCTACGGCATCGCCGCTCTGATCTGTTTCGTCCTCGTCGTCACCATCCCCTTCGGGGTGGCCTCGCTGCGGCTGGCGTCGTACTCGCTGTGGCCCTTCGGGCGCACCCTGGTCCCCAAGCCCGGAGTCGGGGTCGCCTCCGGCGTCGCCAACGTCATCTGGGTGGTCCTCGCCGGCTGGTGGCTGGCCCTGTCCCACATCGTCGCCGGGGTCAGCCTCTGCCTGACCATCATCGGCATCCCCTTCGGGGTGGCCAACTTCAAGCTCGTCCCGGCCGCCGTCTGGCCGCTGGGCCAGGAGGTCGTCCCCGCCCCCTGAGTCACGCGACCGGCCCGGTGGACCACGCCGGGCCGGTGGCCGGCGGCGGGCAGCCCAGCGGCCACCGGATCGTGCTACCAACCCCGTAGAGCAGGGGATTTCCGGACGTACCCGCCGCCAGAATCAGCGGATGGACCGCATCCTGGCCGTGCTCGCCGCGCTGCCTCCGCTGCTCGTACTGGCCCTGGTGTTCCTGTTGCCGGCCCTGGAGTCCTCGACCCTGCTGGGGTTGTTCGTGCCCGGTGAGGCCGTCGTCCTGGTCGGCGGGGTGGTGGCCCACCTGGGTGGGCTGCCGTTGTGGGCGGTGATCATCGCCGCGACGGTCGGGGCCTGTCTCGGCGACCAGGTCGGCTACCTGGTGGGTCGCCGTTACGGGCCGGGGGTGCTGGCCCACGCGCCGGCCCTGCTCCGTCGCCGCCTGGACCTGGACCGGGCCCGACGCCTGGTGGCCCGCCGAGGGGCGGTCGCGGTGGTGATCGGCCGTTGGGTGGCCGTGCTGCGGGTGCTGATGCCCTTGGTCAGCGGTGCCAGTGGAATGCCCCGGCGCATCTTCGGCTGGGCCAACCTCACCGGCGGGCTGCTCTGGGCGGCGGCCGTGTCCACCCTCGGCTACCTGGGTTCGGCCTCCTACCGCTACCTGGAGCGGGAGCTGAGCATCGGCACGTACACCCTGCTGGCCTTGATCGTGGTGCTGGCCCTGCTGGGCTCCTGGCGGCGCCACCGCAGGGCCCACTGACCCGAACCCGGCCGACGGACACCGGTGCCGGAGGGCGGGCTCACCAGAGGGTGGACCAGTAGTCCCAGAACCGGACCAGGATGGCCAGCATGATCACCAGGTACCAGACGACCAGGATGAGGCTGTGGTAACCGGCCAACCGGGCCAGTGGGGACGCCGGCGCGACCGCCCCCAGGTTGCGCAGGGTGGTGTAGAGGAAGATCGCGATGGTGACGACCCAGACCACCATGCAGTACGGGCACAGCGCCGAGATGACGTAGAGGCTCTGGTAGATCAGCCAGTGCACGAAGACCACCCCTAAGGTGGCTCCGACCTGGAGACCCAGCCAGCACCAGCCGGGCAGCCGCACCCGGGCCAGCAGCAGAACCCCCAGGGTGGTCACCACCGCGAAGCCGGCGATGCCGAGCAGGGGGTTCGGGATGCCGAAGGCGGCGGCCTGGGGGGTGGTCATCACCGACCCGCAGGACAGGATCGGGTTGATGCTGCAGGTCGGCACGTAGTCGGCGTCCGCCAGCAGATTGATCTTCTCGACCGTCAGGGTGCCGGCGGCCAGCAGGCCGATGCCGCCGCCCAGGGTCAGCACCCAGGCGGTGACCCGGGCCAGGAAATTGCGGTGCCGCGCCGTAGCCGCCGCCCGGCGGGCCATCGTCGCGCTCATCCGGCCAGGGCGGCGTCGATGGCGGCGATCATGTCCGACTGGGTCCGGACCCCGGTCAACTCCCGGCCGTTGAGGAAGAAGGTGGGAGTGCCCCGCACCCCCACGGTCTCACCGTCGGCCCGGTCCGCGGCCACCCGTCGGGCGGTGGCCGGGGCGTCCAGGTCCTGCCGGAAGCGGTCCACATCCAGGCCCAGATCGCGGGCGTACCCGACGAACCGGTCGGTCTGCGGGGTGTTCTGGTGCCCCCACTGCTCCTGGTTGTCGAACAACGCGGCGTACATCTGCGGGAAGCGGCCCTGCTCGGCGGCGGCCTGGGCGGCGCGGGCGGCCAGTTCGGCGTTGGGGTGGCTGGAGATCGGGAAGTACCGCACCACGAAGGTGATCCGGCCCTGGTGGGTGTCCAGGATCTCGGTGATCGAGGGGTGGACCGCCCGGCACGCCTCGCACTCGAAGTCGAGGAACTCCACGAGGGTGACCTTGCCGTCGGGTGCCGTGCTGAGCCGGTGGCTGTCCTCGCGGACCAGTACGGCCTCGTCGACCGGTGCGCCACTGGCGGCGGGTCGGCCGATGTTCCGGTTGACGGCGATCCCAACGATCATGACCAGGATGACCAGCAGGATCATCGCCAGGGTCAGTCGGGTGTTCCTCGTCATGCCGCTGCCAGCCTTCCGTGTGGGGACGCGCCCCATGCTGGCCCGGTTTCCTGACAGCTAGCTGAAAGCCCGCGCACCCACCGCGAGCCCGGTCTCACCAGTGCGCGCCGTGACACACGTCCTCGGCGCCCTGGGGCTCCACCTGGAGGGTGGCGTGCTCGATCGCGAAGCGGTCGTGCAGCACCTGCCGGGCCGTGCTGAGCACCTGGCCCAGGTCGGCCCCGGCCGTCAGTTTCAGGTGCGCCGAGGCCACCTCCATGCCCGAGGTCAGGGTCCACACGTGCAGGTCGTGCACGTCGGCGACGCCCGCCACCCCGCGCAGTTCGGTCCGTACCTCGGTGATGTCCAGGTGCGGCGGGGCGGCCTGCACGAGCACCCGCAGGGCGGCCCGCCCCAGCTTGAGGGTGCGGGGCAGGATGAACACCCCCACCGCCACGGCGATGATGGGGTCGGCGTACCACCAGTCGGTCAGCGCGATCACCACGGCGGCGACGATCACCCCGACCGAGGCGAGCAGGTCGCCGAGGACCTCCAGGTAGGCCCCGCGTACGTTCAGGCTCTCCTTGGAGCCGGAACGCAGCAGCAGGAAGGCCACGATGTTGGCCAGCAGACCCGCCACGGCCACGGTCAGCATGGGGCCGACCAGCACCTGCGGTGGTTCCTCGAACCGGCGTACCGCCTCCACCACGACGTAGACGGCGACCCCGAACAGCAGCACCGCGTTCGCCAGCGCCGCCAGCACCTCCATCCGGTACAGGCCGAAGGTGCGTTGGCCGTCCCGGGATCCCCGGCTGGCCGCCGTGATCGCCGCCAGGGCCATGCCGATGCCGAGCACGTCGGTGAACATGTGCCCGGCGTCCGACAGCAGCGCCAGGGAACCGGTCACCCAGGCCCCGATCGCCTCCACCACCATGAAGACGGCCAGCAGGGCGAAAGCCGCCCACAACCGCCCACGATGCTTCTCTCCCGCGCGCAGCACCTGCTGGCCGTGGTCATGTCCGGCACCCATCGTGCGCCCTCCCGCCCCGCCGACGGCGATCAACATATGCGGGCATTGCAATAAGTGCAACTCTAGCGGTCGACCGGCGTCCCCACCGCCGTTTCGGCAGAAAGGGCCGGCCCGCAGGTCAGTGCGCGCCGCGCAGGTTGAGCAGCACCACCCCGGCGATGATCAGACCCACCCCGACCACCTTGGTGACCGTCAGGGGCTCCCCCAGCACGGTCGCGCCGATGGCCACGATCGCCGCGGTGCCCAGGCCGGACCAGAGGGCGTACGCGACCCCGACCTCGATGCCCTTGACCGCCTGGGCGAGCAGGGCGAACGCCGTCAGGTAGGACACGGCCAGCCCCACGGTCGGCCACAGCCGGGTGAACCCCTCCGTGGCCTTGAGCAGGCTCGTGCCGGTGACCTCGGCGGCGATAGCCAGCAGCAGGAAGACGTACGCCACCATGCACCCCGGTTCCTCTTGTGATCAGTCGACCCAGGTCACTCTGCCGGTCCGGCGACGCGATCACCAGAGGGGTGCCCTGGTCACCGGGCTCGCAGGTTCGCCCGCAGGGCACCCAGGATGACCCCGGGGGTGGCCAGCGAGTCCGGATGCTCACGCATGGACACCACCTCATTGAATCGGCGGGCGGTGGCGACGTCCGTGATGGTGGCGTTGACGATCTGCCGACTTACCCAGCTGGAGAGCCGGTAGCCCCGGGGGTAGGGGCCGTCGACATGCGGCAGGGCCAGATCAGCGGAGGTGGACAGCGACCAGGCGGCGTCGACCACCACCTGTTGCAGGGCCAGGAACTCCCGGGCCGGCTGGCGCAGATCCGGCCCGGGCCGCAGGTAGGTCGACAGGCAGGCGGCGTGCAGGGCCGCGGCCGTGATGCCCTGCCCGTACACCGGGTTGAAGGAGGCTACCGCGTCACCGACCGGGACCAGCCCGGCGGGAAAGCGGCGCAGGGTGTGGAAGTCCCGCCGTCGGCTGTCCCCGTGGCGGTAGGTCTGCACCTCGCCGAGCAGTTCACTGTCGGCGACCTCGCGGAACTCCGGTGGGAACTGCTCGCGCAGCCGACGCAGGAAGTCCTCCGGGGTACGGCCCGGACGGTTGTCCGCGTAGCCGGCCATCATCGCCATCCACCGGCCCTCCTCGATGGCGAAGAAGGCCGCCCCCGCCACCTCCGGCGACCTCCGATAGCTGTTCAGGGCCATCACGACGGTGTGCTCCGGATCGTCCTGTCGACGCCGGAACACGGCGGTGGCGTAGTTGAGCTGCACGTTCATCCGCCGCATCGCGGGCCGCTCCCACCCGGCCTGCTCCAGCCAGTCGGAGAGCCGACTGGACCGGCCCATGGCGTCCACCACCAGATCCGCCTGCTCCACCCCGAGCCGACCGCCGACCTCGTACTCGACTCCAGTGGCGCGGCCCCCCTCGATCAACAGACCGGTCGCCCGTGCGGTGACCGTCTTGACGTTGGGCAGCCGCAGCACCTGCTGCCGGATCAGCCCCTCCAGCAGGGGGCGGCTGCCGGCCAGGCTGTCGGCGTCGTCCGGTACGACGACCTTCAGCCGCCCGTCCAGGTAGGTGCGTCGGGCCGCAGGGGGTGCCTCGATCGCCCCCTGGGCCAGGGCCAGCCGACGAAACCCGGGGAAGAGTCGTTCCAGGTGCAGGAAGCCGCCCGGCAGCAGGGCGTGCAGTTGGGTGCCCTGCGGAACCCCGGGCCGGGGGCCCGGGAGGTGCAGGTCGTCCCGGTCGATGACGACGACGCTGGCCGCATGGTCGGCCAGCACCCGCGCGGCCAGCAGGCCGGCGACACTGCCACCGAGCACGACGGCCTTGGCGATGAACGGTGACGGCTCGTCGGGGGGCCGCACCGCGTTCAACGCCGCGAAGACCTGAGCCGCAGAGAGGGACATGGGCTCTCCAAGGGGGTACGAGGTGCCGCCCACCCCGTACGCCTGCCGTGGTGCCGGCATGGCGACCGGCCGACGGGCGGGCGGGTCGGCATGGCGCTCATCGATCGTTGCACAGCCGGGGCCTGGCGTCCGACCCGCCGCCGGCTGTCCGGGTCACGACACTCGGCCTCCTGGATGGAGGGTGGTGTCGCCCGGGGCGGTGGTGGTGCGGGTGCCCAGCCGGTTGACCAGGTAGCCGAAGGCAGCCGCGGTGAAGAACATGACAAGGGCGTAGACGGCCGCCGGGACCGCCATCCGGCTGCTGTCCAGCAGGGCCGGGCTGAGTGCGATCGTGATGGCCAGGGTGCTGTTGTGGATGCCGATCTCGAATCCGGCCGCCTTGGCCGCATCGCGGTCCACCCCGGCCAGTCGGGGTACGCCGTACCCGATCGCGAGGCTCAGCAGGTTGAACGCGAGCACGGCGAGACCCACCGAGACGAAGTACTCGGCCAGGTTCTCCCGGTCGCCGATCACGGTACCGGCGATCACCGCCACGAGTACGACCACCGACAGGATCCGCACCGGCCGGTTCAGGCTCGCGGCCAGGCGGGGCACCCAGGCCCGGACCAGCATGCCGAGGATGACCGGTACGAGCACGATGGCGAAGACCTGGAGCACCTTGTCGAACTGGAGACCGATGCTGCGCCCGTCACCGAGGAAGTACGCCGCCGAGAGGTTGACCACGATCGGCAGGGTGAACACGGCGAGCACCGAGTTGATGGCGGTGAGGGTGATGTTGAGCGCCACGTGCCCGCCGAAGAGGTGACTGTAGAGGTTAGCCGTGGTGCCGCCGGGAGATGCCGCTAGCAGCATCATCCCGACGGCCAGTTCCGGCGGCAGGCCGAAGGCGAGCACCAGACCGAAGCAGAGCGCCGGTAGCAGCAGCACCTGGCAGGCCAGTGCGATCACGGCGGCCTTGGGATGGTGGGCCACCCGGCGGAAATCGGCGACGGTCAGGCCGAGACCCAGACCGAGCATGATGACGCCGAGGGCGATGGGTAGTCCGATCAAGGTCAGGGGGGAGTCCATGACACAACATCGTTACCACCCGGTAACGCATTCACCATCATCCGTGTGGCTGGATACCCGGAACCGGTCAGGACCACCGCTCGCAGGTGAGGACGATTTCCTGCGGCACGATGGCGGCCGACGCCAGGAAGCCGAAGGTCGTCGATCCGCCCGGGGCCAGGACCCGGTTGTACTCGGCGTGCCGCACCCTCACCTCGGGCCCGGCCGCCTCCAGCACCGCGTTCCAGACCGACTGGACCCGCTCACCGCCGGGGGTAGTCCACCGCACCCGCCAGCCGTTTAGCTGGGACTCGCTGGGGTTGCGGACGGTGACCGTGACGACGAAGCCGGTCCCCCATCCGGAGTCGATGGTGGCGGTCGCGCTGCACGGCGGGGTCGATCCGGTCCGCGCCGGGCCGCCGATGACGTACCGGTCCCGTACCCCCTGGGCGTCGCTGAGCCGGAACCAGTACTGGGTGTCCGGGGTCAGTCCGCCGATGGTGACCGCACCGGAGCGCTCCGGTCCGGAGGTGCCCTCGGCCACCGGGTTCTGCCACTGGGTGGCGTCCTCCTGGCTGCCGAAGAGGTGGAAGGTGATCGGCGGGTCGTAGCCGCAGGGCGGGACGATGAACGCGCTGTAGGTGATGGTCACGCTGGTGGCGGTCGTGCCGGTCACCATGGCGTTGATCGGCAGCACCGGCGGGCAGACCGGAGTCGGCGAGGGGGTGGGGGTCGCCGCCGGTGCGGTCTGCGCTACCGCGGGGGTGACGAGCCCGGCGGCCAGGGTAAGGGTCGCGGCGGCCAGCACCACGCCGAACATGCGTTTCATCCATACCTCCCGGGGTCGGCCGCCGTCCGGCGGCGACCGTGGTTCGCACCGACTGGAGGAGGACGGCCCGGCACGGGTTCTCCCGTGCGTCCCCTTGCCCTGCAACAGATCGCGCGGCTCCCGGGCGCGATCGAAGTCGATTCTTTCAGTCGACATCCGTCGATACTACGGTCGCCGCGACCAAGCTCCAGGCCCGACCGGGGCAGCCCCTCGGCCGAACGGACCTTGCACCGAGGGCCGCCCCGGTGCCCGGCTACCATCGCCCGATGGATCTTCGAGGAACGATCAGCCCTGATCGCCCGCTGCTTGTGCTGGCCCTCGCGGAGGAGGCCGCGCACCTCGATGGGCGCCTACCGGTGCTGCTCACCGGCATGGGGAAGATCAATGCTGCCGCCGCGATCGCGGGGACCCTGGCCCGCGAGCCGCAGCCCTCGGCGGTGGTCAACCTCGGCACCGCGGGCGCCCTGCACCCCGGCTGGGCCGGCATCCACGAAGTCGGCAGCGTGCTGCAACACGACCTGGACACCGCCTTCCTCCACCGGTTGACCGGGCAGACCGTCGGGGCGCCGGTGACCCTGGGCGAGGGTCCGGTGCTGGCCACCGGCGACCAGTTCATCGCCGACGACCAGGCCCGCGCCGCCCTGGCCACCCGCGCCCACCTGGTCGACATGGAGGGCTACGCGGTCGCCTCGACCGCCCAGCGGTTCGGCGTACCGGTGCGTCTGATCAAGCAGGTCAGCGACGAGGCCGGCGCCGGGGCGGCGAGCACCTGGCAGGAGTCCGTGGACCAGTGCGCCCGGCTGCTGGCCGACTGGGTCCGCGACCACCTCTGAGTCGGTCAGTCGGCGGCCGCCGGGGCGCAGCCGGGCAACTCCGCCGCCAGGCAGCTGGCCTGATTGCCACCCGCGCGCTTGGCGGCGTACATCGCCTGGTCGGCGACGCTGAGGGCCTGCTCCAGGCAGTACGCCGGACCGTGGGCGACCCCCACGCTGACCCGTACCGGCCAGGCGGTCAGGCCGCCGACGGCGGCCACCGTCCGCAGGCCCACCTGCCGGGCCAGTGCGGCATCCGCGCCCGGCAGGATGGCGACGAACTCGTCGCCGCCCAACCGTGCCACGAAGTCGCCCGGCCGGACGCTGGCGGTGAGCAGGTCCGCCACCGCCCGCAGCACCTCGTCACCGGTGGCGTGGCCCAGGGAATCGTTTATGTGCTTGAACCGGTCGATGTCCACCGCCAGCACGGCCACCGGGCGGTCGGCCAGGTCGGGATCGGTCAGCTCACGCAGGAACCGGTCCAGCCCCCGCCGGTTGGCCACCCCGGTCAGGGGGTCGGTCCGCGCCGCCCGCTCGGCCTGCTCGTGCTGCCAGCGCAGCGCATCGTAGGCCTGCATCGTCATCGCGGTGTGCAGCCAGTGATTCCGTTGCCGCCACAGCAACTCGGCCAGGGCGTCGCCGTAGGTCAGCCCCGGCCGGGCACCGGGCGAGCCGGTCGCCGCCAGCAGCACCGCGTGGGTACGGTGCACCGCGGCCGAGATCAGCCAGTCGGTCTCCGGCGACAGCAGGGTGACGGCCTCCTCGATGACCCGTAGGGCCTGCTCGGGTCGCCCCGATCGGCGCAGGGCCACCGCGTGGAAGGGCCGGCACAGCAGGATCTCCTGATGCTGCTCGGACACCCCGTGGATGCGCAGCAGCTCGGTGTAGCGGGGGATGTCGGCAGCCGCACCGGCCGGGTCCTGACGGTCGGCACGGGAGCAGGCCGCGTACAGCAGGGCGGAGAGCCGCCACACCTCCGCCTTGGGGCCGGAGGCCTCGGCGGCGGCCCGAATCGCGTACTCCTCCGCCGCGCCGGTGTGCCGTTCCGCCTCGGCCACCTGACCGACCTGGTACAGCTCCAGGGCCCAGATCAGGTTGAGTTCGGCCAGGTTGCACAGCCACATCGCCCGGTTGCCGTTGTCCGGATAGGACTCTCGTCGGGTCGCCTCGTAGGCCGCCTCGAACTGGGGTGCGGCCAACTCGTACAGGCGAAGCTGGGCGTAGCCGATCGCGATTCCGGTGTGCGCGTTGCCCACGATCACCGGGTTGGGTTCGTCGGCCAGCAGGGCGGTCTGGGCGCTGACCAGGTCCCGCAGCACCGCCTCGATGTCGTACTCGGCGATGTTCTGGCCGCCCAGGCGCAGCCGTCGGGTCGCCCGCAGCGACAGGGCGCAGGAACGCCATCCGGCGCTGCCCTCCCGGTCGGCCGCGGCCAGCATCAGGTCGGTGGCGTCGATCGCGGCGCGCAGTTCACCCAGCCGGGTCAGCGCCACGACCCGGGCGAAGTGCATCGCCGCCGGACCGTCGCTGAGCTGTCCGGTCGGTTCGCGAAGCGCCGCCTCCGCGGCCGTCAGCACCTGCGCCGCAGCACCGGCCTGCGCCTCCTCAAGGAGGCGGAGCGCCCCGAGGGTCACCTCGTCCATGCGGCCTCCGCACCGCCCAGGTAGGAAATCAGCCCGATGGTACGGCAACGACTCAGTCGGGATGACCCGGCCGGGCGGGCGGTCCGCCCGTTGACCCGATCGTCGGCAGCGGCAGTTCGATCGCCGCCGGCCCATCCAGCCGTAGGGCGGAGTGGGCCGGTGGCTGCTTCTCGGCCCGGGGCAGCCGGGTGTGTAACCGGCCCCGCCCGGCCGGCTCCGACCGGACGGTGACCTCGCAGGTCACCATCTGGATCGGGGGCGGGGGTGGGGTGAACCGGCCGGTGCCCCAGCGCAGCCAGAGGGGAATCCGCCCGGCCTCCGCCTCGGCCAGCAGCTTCTCCCAGGTACGGCGGCGGGTGCCGTGGTCGACCTCGAGGACGACCGGCGGCCCGTCGGGGCGGGCGCAGGCCACATCGAGCACGGACTGCTGGGCCGACATCGGCGGCGGCAGCGGCAGCACGCTGGGGGCCCGACGGTAGACCCGCCAACCCTGCTCACGTGCCCAGCCGACCACGGTGTCGACCAGCCGGGCGGTGACCTGGTCGGTGGTCAGGTCGGTGAAGGCCAGCCGGTCGACCCGCTGCGCCAGCGACCCCGCCAGCCACCGCCCCTGCTCGCCGACCTCCATGCCCGCAGCCTAACCACCCCCCGTGCCCACCCCTGGTGGTGGCGGAGTTCAGGGCAGCTGTTGGAGGCGGATCAGGTTGCCGGAGGGGTCGCGTACGGCGCAGTCCCGCAACCCGTACGGCTGGTCGGTCGGTTCCTGGACCACCTCCACCCCGGCGGCCTGGAGCCGGTCGAAGGTCTCGTCCAGTTCCGGGGTGGCCAGCAGGAGGCCGGCGTAGGTGCCCTTGGCCATCATCTCGGCGATGGTGGCGCGTTCGTCCGAGGTGATGCCGGGGTCGACCGCCGGCGGGGTCAGGACGATGGAGGTGTCGGGCTGGCCGGGGGGACCGACCGTCAGCCAGCGCATCCCGCCGTGCCCCACGTCCAGGCGGACCTCGAAACCGAGGATGTCGCGGTAGAAGGCCAGTGCCGCCTCCGGGTCGGTGTGCGGCAGGAAGCTGGCATGGATGGTGATGTTCATGCTGGTCACGCTAATCGCGCCCGGACCGGTGCGGCTTCTCGAATCCTGACCGCTTCCTCACCGGCCCACATAGCCGGCCAGGTGCTCACCGGTGACGGTGGATCGGGCGGCGACCAGGTCGGCCGGGGTGCCCTCGAAGACGATCCGGCCGCCGTCGTGCCCGGCCCCCGGACCGAGGTCGATGATCCAGTCGGCGTGGGCCATGACCGCCTGGTGGTGCTCGATGACGATCACCGACTTGCCGGCGTCGACCAGCCGGTCGAGCAGCCCCAGCAGGTGCTCGACGTCGGCCAGGTGCAGGCCGGTGGTCGGCTCGTCGAGAACGTAGACGCCACCCTTGTCGGCCATGTGGGTGGCCAGCTTCAGCCGCTGCCGTTCACCACCGGAGAGGGTGGTGAGGGGCTGCCCCAGGCTCAGGTAACCGAGCCCCACATCCGCCAGCCGGGTGAGGATGGCGTGCGCCGCCGGGGTACGGGCCGCCCCCTCGCCGAAGAAGGCCTCGGCCTCGGTGACGGACATGGCCAGCACCTCGCTGATGTTGCGCCCGCCCAGGTGGTATTCCAGCACGGAGGGCTGGAACCGCTTGCCCTCGCAGTCCTCGCAGGTGGTGGCGACACCGGCCATCATGGCCAGGTCGGTGTAGATGACCCCGGCCCCGTTGCAGGTCGGGCAGGCGCCCTCGGAGTTGGCGCTGAACAGGGCCGGCTTGACCCCGTTGGCCTTGGCGAAGGCCTTGCGGATGGGTTCCAGCAGGCCGGTGTAGGTCGCCGGGTTGCTTCGCCGGGAGCCACGGATCGCGGTCTGGTCCACCGCCACCACCCCGTCGCGCCCGGCCACCGAGCCGTGGATCAGGGAACTCTTGCCGGAGCCGGCCACCCCGGTGACCACGACCAGCACCCCCAGCGGGATGTCGACATCGACGTCGCGCAGGTTGTGGGTGGCCGCGCCCCGGACCTCCAGCGCCCCGGTGGGGGTACGCACCTTCTCCTTGAGGGTGGCCCGGTCGTCGAGGTGCCTCCCGGTCAGGGTGTCACTGGCCCGCAGACCCTCGACGGTGCCCTCGAAGCAGACCGAGCCGCCGGCCGTACCCGCCCCGGGGCCCAGGTCGACCACATGGTCGGCGATCGCGATCATCTCCGGCTTGTGCTCCACCACCAGTACGGTGTTGCCCTTGTCCCGCAGCCGCAGCAGCAGGTCGTTCATCCGGGCGATGTCGTGCGGGTGCAGCCCGACGGTCGGCTCGTCGAAAACGTAGGTGACATCGGTCAGCGAGGAGCCCAGGTGCCGGATCATCTTGGTGCGTTGGGCCTCGCCGCCGGAGAGGGTGCCCGAGGGGCGGTCCAGGGAGAGGTAGCCGAGCCCGATCTCCACGAAGGAGTCGAGGGTGTGCCGCAGCGAGGTCAGCAGCGGCGCCACGCTCGGATCGTTGCGCGACCGCACCCACTCGGCCAGGTCGCTGATCTGCATCGCGCAGAGGTCCGCGATGTTGCGCCCGTCGATCTTCGAGGAACGGGCCAGTTCGCTGAGCCGGGTGCCACCGCAGTCCGGGCAGGTGGCGAAGGTGATCGCCCGGTCGACGAAGGCGCGGATGTGCGGCTGCATCGCCTCCCGGTCCTTGGACAGGAAGGACTTCTGGATCCGGGGGATCAACCCCTCGTAGGTCACATTGATGCTGTCGACCTTGATCTTGGTCGGTTCTTTGTAGAGGAGGTCGTTGAGCTCGCGCTTGGTGAAGGCGCGGATCGGCTTGTCCGGGTCGAAGAAGCCGCTGCCGCTGAAGATGCGGACGTACCAGCCGTCCGCGCTGTAGCCGGGAATGGTCAGGGCGCCCTCGTTGAGGGATCTGCTGTCGTCGTAGAGCGCGGACAGGTCGAAGTCGCTGACCCGGCCCATCCCCTCGCACCGTGGGCACATGCCGCCGGTGACGCTGAAGCTGCGGCGTTCCTTCGTCGTGGTGCCGCCGCGTTCCAGGGTGATCGCACCCGCCCCGCTGACCGAGGCGACATTGAAGGAGAAGGCCTGCGGCGAGCCGATGTGCGGCTGACCCAGTCGGCTGAACAGGATCCGCAGCATGGCGTTGACATCGGTGACCGTGCCGACCGTCGAGCGGGAGTTGGCACCCATCCGTTCCTGGTCGACGATGATCGCGGTGGTCAGCCCGTCGAGCACGTCGACCTCGGGCCGCGCCTGGGTCGGCATGAAGCCCTGCACGAAGGCGCTGTAGGTCTCGTTGATCAGCCGCTGCGACTCGGCCGCGATGGTGCCGAAGACCAGGGAACTCTTGCCCGACCCGGAGACCCCGGTGAAGACCGTCAGCCGACGCTTGGGGATCTCGATGCTGACGTCCTTGAGGTTGTTCTCCCGCGCGCCGTGCACCCGGATCAGGTCATGGCTGTCGGCGACGTGCGCCGAGGGGGTCCCGGCGCTCGTGGTCCTGGTCATCGTCTTCTCCATCCCCGTGAGCGTTCGCCGGTCACGCTAGCCGCGGCCGTTCCGTCGACGCTTCTCGAATCCTGATCGGCCGGGTCACCTGCCGCGACACGCACCCGGGCATCTCGGCCGCCCTCGTGCGCGCCTGCCGCCGGTAGATGCTGGGCGGTACCCCGACCAGCTCGGTGAACCGGGTGCTGAAGGTACCCAACGACCCACAACCGACCGTGAAACATACCTCGGTGACCGTCAGATCGCCGCGCCGCAACAGCGCCATCGCCCGCTCGATGCGCCGGGTCATCAGATAGGCGTACGGCGATTCCCCGTAGGCCAGGCGGAACTGGCGGCTGAGGTGACCGGCGGACATGTTCACCCCACGGGCCAGCGCCTCGACGTCGAGGGGCTGGGCGTACTCGCGGTCGATGCGATCCCGGACCCGACGCAGCCGCGCCAGATCCTTCAGCTGCTCGGCCGAGGCTCTGCCGGTCACCCGCGAAATCGTGCCACGATGCCGAGTGGTTGCCCAGCAAGCACGCGGGTGCGGCACACCGCACCGGGCCTTTACCGTCGAGATGGGGGTCGATGACGGTATCGCGCAGGTGAGGTGAAGACACCAAAAGGTTTTGTGTGGTTCCTACAATCCGGCCGCGCAGGGTTCGGCGGTTACGGCATGGCGCGACCCGTTCTCAGGCAGAACAGTGTTCACTGCCGGGGCCGCCGTCCTGCCGCCTCGTTCGTCACAGGATCTACCGGAGGGGTCGATCGGGTGTTCAGCCGTATCGCCATCGTCAACCGTGGTGAGGCCGCCATGCGGCTCATTCACGCGGCCCGAGAACTGGCTGCGCAGACCGGGACACGGATCGAGACCGTCGCCCTCTACACGGATGTGGACCGCACCGCCACCTTCGTACGGGAAGCGGACCTGGCCTATGAGCTGGGCCCTGCCTCCGCCCGGCCGTACCTGAACCTGGCCACCCTGGAGCGCGCCCTGCTGGCTACCGGCACCGACGCGGCGTGGGTCGGTTGGGGCTTCGTCGCCGAGGATCCGGCCTTCGCTGAGTTGTGCGAGAAGATCGGGGTCACCTTCATCGGGCCCAGCCCGGAGGCGATGCGCCAGCTCGGCGACAAGATCGGCGCCAAGCTGATCGCCGAGCAGGTCGGGGTGCCGGTGGCCCCGTGGAGCCGGGGCGCGGTCGAGAACCTCAACGCCGCGCGGGCCGCCGCCGCCGAGATCGGTTACCCGCTGATGCTCAAGGCGACCGCGGGCGGTGGCGGGCGCGGCATCCGAGTGATCACCAGCGAGGCCGAGCTGGCCGAGGCGTACGAGCGCACCAGCCAGGAGGCGGCGCGGGCCTTCGGCAGCGGAGTGGTGTTCCTGGAGCGCCTGGTCACCGGCGCCCGGCACGTCGAGGTCCAGGTGATCGCGGACGGTCAGGGCACCGCCTGGGCCCTGGGGGTACGCGACTGTTCGGTGCAGCGCCGCAACCAGAAGATCATCGAGGAGTCGGCCTCCCCGGTGCTCAGCCCGGAGCAGACCGCCGAGCTCAAGTCCTCGGCCGAGCGACTGGCGCTGGCCGTCGGCTACCGGGGGGCGGCGACGGTCGAGTTCCTCTACCACCCCGGCGACCGGCTGTTCGCCTTCCTGGAGGTCAACACCCGGCTCCAGGTGGAGCACCCGATCACGGAGTCCACCACCGGTTTCGACCTGGTCAAGGCGCAACTGTGGGTGGCCGCGGGTCGGCGACTGGAAGGTGAGCCGCCCGTCGAGCGGGGGCACGCCATCGAGGCCCGACTCAACGCCGAGGACCCCGACCGGGACTTCGCCCCCTCCCCCGGCCGGGTGGCCCGACTGGACCTGCCCGCCGGACCGGGCATCCGGGTGGACACCGGCATCAGCGAAGGTGACACCATCCCGGCCGACTTCGACTCGATGATCGCGAAGATCATCGCCTACGGTCGGGACCGCGACGAGGCCCTGGGTCGACTCCGCCGGGCGATGACCGAGACCACGGTGATCATCGAGGGGGGCGCGACCAACAAGAGCTTCGTGCTCGACCTGCTCGACCGGCCCGAGGTCATCGACGCCAGCGCGGACACCGGCTGGATCGACCGGGTGCGGGCCGACGGCGAACTCGTCGGGCACCGGCACTCCGCGGTCGCCCTGGCCGCCGCCGCCATCGAGTCGTACGAGGAAGAGGAGCGCGACGAGCGGCACCGGCTGCTGGCCACCGCGGCCGGTGGGCGCCCTCAGGTGCAGCATGTCGGCGGCCGACCCCTGGACCTGAAACTGCGCGGGGTCGGCTACCGGATGCGGGTGGCCCGCACCGGGGCGCACCGGTTCCGGGTGGGGATCGAGACCGGCGGCGAGGTCCGTACCGCGGATGTCGAACTGGACCGTTTCGATCGGCACACCGGACAGATCGTCGTCAACGGGGCCCAGCACCGGCTGCTCACCGCCACCCACGGGCCGATCCACCTGGTCGAGGTGGACGGGGTGACCCACCGGGTCAGCCGCGACGAGGGTGGGGTGCTGCGGGCGCCCATGCCCGCCCTGGTCGTCGCCACCCCCCTGGCGGTCGGCGCGGAGGTCGAGGCCGGGGCGCCGGTCCTGGTGCTGGAAGCCATGAAGATGGAGACCGTGCTGCGGGCGCCGTTCCGGGCCCGGCTGCGGGAATGCGCGGTAGCGGTCGGCAACCAGGTGGAGGCGGGCACCCCCCTGCTGCGGCTGGACCCGATCGGCGACGGTGAGGCCGAGGCCGGTGAGGACCCGGCCGCCTCGGCCGTCGAGTTGGACCTGCCGGCCGCCCCCGAGCAGGTCCCGGTGCTGGAGCGCACCCGACGCGGCCAGGAGGACCTGCGGGGTCTGCTGCTCGGCTTCGATGTGGACCCGCACGACGACCGGCGGGTGCTCGACGACTACCTGCTGGCCCGGCAGGCGGCCACCGAGGACGGGCACCGGCCGCTGGCCGAGGAACTCGACCTGCTCAACGTCTTCGCCGACCTGGCCGAACTGAGCCGCAACCGGCCC
Organism: Micromonospora sp. NPDC048871; assembly: GCF_043198155.1. Lineage (NCBI taxonomy): Bacteria > Bacillati > Actinomycetota > Actinomycetes > Micromonosporales > Micromonosporaceae > Micromonospora > Micromonospora sp. NPDC048871. The sequence goes on from NZ_JBICUM010000006.1 coordinate 358,716, forward strand.
ACCGGTGAGGACGGTGGCAGTGCCCACGTGCACAGCGACCGGGAGTACTTCCACACCTATCTGCAGAGCCTGGATGTCGAACGGGCCGGCCTGCCGGCCACCTTCCAGGCCAAGCTGGCCCGGGCCCTCGGGCACTACGGGGTGACCGAACTGGACCGCTGCGCCGAGGTCGAGGCCGCAGTCTTCCGGATCTTCCTGGCCCAGCAGCGGGCCACCGCCGACGCCGCGGTCGTCACCGCGCTGCTGCGCGCCTGGTTGCCGGAGCCGCCGCCGGAGGAGGCCCTGCGCGAGCCGGTGGGCCTGGCCCTGGAGCGGCTGCTGGCCGCCACCCAGGTCCGCTTCCCGGTGATCGCCGACCTGGCCCGGGGGGTGGTCTTCGCCTGGTTCGCCCAGCCGCTGCTGCGCCGCAACCGGGCCCGGGTCTACGCCGAGGTCCGCAAGCACCTGCGCCACCTGGATGCCCAGCCGGACGCCCCGGACCGGGCCGAGCGGGTGGCCGCGATGGTACGCAGCACCGAACCCCTGGTCCGGCTGCTAGGTCAGCGGCTGCTGCGCGACCGCTTCGACAACACCGTGATGCTGGAGGTGCTGACCCGGCGTTACTACGGCAACAAGCAGCTCATCGGGGTCCGCACCCGCCCGGCGGCCGGCTGCACCTTCGTGGTCGCCGAGCGGGCCGACTCCTCCCTGGTGTCCGCCGCGGTGGGCTTCGAGGCCTTCGGCGACGCGCTGCGCGGGCTGGCCGAGCTGGCCGTCGACGAGAAGGCCGTCAACGCCGACATCTATCTGGCCTGGGAGAACCAGCCGGAGGACTTCGATGCGATGGCGCAGGCGCTGCTCGCGGTCATCAACGCGCAGCCCCTGCCCCCGCAGGTACTTCGGCTGACCACCACGGTCGCCGGCAGCGGCGGGGCGGTCATGCACCACCACTTCACCTTCCGTCCGGCGGACGGCGGGATGGCCGAGGAGCGATTGATCCGGGGCCTGCACCCGTACATCGCGCAGCGGATGCAGTTGGAGCGGCTGCACAAGTTCGACCTGACCCGGCTGCCCTCGGCGGACGAGGAGGTCTACCTGTTCCAGTGCGTGGCCCGGGAGAACCCCTCCGACGACCGACTGGTGGCCTTCGCTCAGGTGCGGGACCTGACCGAGCTGCGGGACCACGACGGTCGGCTGGTCGCGCTGCCGACCACGGAGGACGCGGTGGCGGCCTGCCTGGACTCGATCCGCCGGGCCCGGTCCCTGCGGCCCTCGAAGAACCGCTTCCCCACCAACCGCATCGTGATCTACGTGTGGCCGCCGAGCGGCCTGACCCGGGCCGAGATGGAGATGATCGCCGGGCGGGTACGCCCGACGACCGCGGGCGCCGGGTTGGAGGAGATCCTGTTCATCGCCCGGCAGCAGGACCGGGCCACCGGCAAGTTGACCAAGGTCGGGATCCGGATCACCTTCGACGCCACCGGTGGGGCGCAACTGACCGTCGGCGAGCCGCCGGTCGAGCCGATCGAGCCGCTGGACGACTACCGGCTGAAGGTGCTGCGGGCCAGCAGCCGCAACACCGTCTACCCGTACGAGCTGACCCGGCTGCTCGGGGACTTCGTCGAGTACGACCTCGACGAGACCCACACCCTGGTGCCGGTGGACCGGCCCAAGGGCCGCAACAGCGCGGCGATCGTCGCCGGTGTGGTCAACACGAAGACCGCCCGGCACCCCGAGGGCGTCACCCGGGTCATCCTGCTCGGGGACCCCACCAAGGCCCTGGGCGCGCTGTCGGAGCCGGAGTGCCGGCGGGTGATCGCCGCCCTGGATCTGGCCGAGCGGATGCAGGTGCCGTTGGAGTGGTACGCCCTGTCCGCCGGGGCCCGGATCTCGATGACCTCGGGCACGGAGAACATGGACTGGGTGGCGGCGGCCCTCAAGCGGATCGTCGAGTTCACCCAGGACGGCGGCGAGATCAACATCGTGGTGGCCGGCATCAACGTGGGCGCCCAGCCGTACTGGAACGCCGAGGCCACCATGCTCATGCACACCAAGGGTGTGCTGGTGATGACGCCGGATTCGGCGATGGTGCTCACCGGCAAGCAGTCGCTGGACTTCTCCGGCGGGGTCTCCGCGGAGGACAACTTCGGCATCGGTGGCTACGACCGGGTGATGGGCCCGAACGGGCAGGCGCAGTACTGGGCGCCCAACCTTTCCGCCGCCCGCGACGTGCTGATGGCGCACTACGACCACACCTATGTCGCGCCGGGCGAGTCGGCACCTCGGCGTACGGACACCACCGACCCGGTGGACCGGGACATCTCCGACTTCCCGCACTCGGTGGCCGGCAGCGACTTCAGCACGGTCGGCGAGATCTTCTCCGCCGAGTCCAACCCGGACCGCAAGAAGCCCTTCGACATCCGTACGGTGATGCGGGCCCTGTCCGACCAGGACCATCCGGTGCTGGAACGCTGGGCGGGGATGGCCGACGCGGAGACCGCGGTGGTGCAGGACGTCCACCTCGGCGGCATCCCGGTGTGTCTGCTCGGCATCGAGTCGCGGTCGGTGCCCCGGCACGGGTTCCCGCCCACCGACGGCCCGGACACCTACACGGCCGGCACCCTGTTCCCCCGGTCGTCGAAGAAGGCCGCCCGGGCGATCAACGCGGCCAGCGGCAACCGGCCGCTGGTGGTGCTGGCCAACCTGTCCGGCTTCGACGGCTCGCCGGAGTCGATGCGCAAGCTGCAACTGGAGTACGGCGCCGAGATCGGTCGGGCGATCGTGAACTTCCGTGGGCCGATCGTGTTCTGTGTGATCTCGCGGTACCACGGTGGCGCCTTCGTGGTCTTCTCCAAGGCGTTGAACCCCAACATGACCGTGTTGGCCCTGGAGGGCTCGTTCGCCTCCGTGCTGGGTGGGGCGCCGGCCGCCGCGGTGGTGTTCGCCCGCGACGTCGACGCGCGTACCGCCGCCGACGCCCGGGTGCGGGAGTTGCAGGCCCGGGTGGCCGCCGCGGCCGGTGCCGAACGCGCCACCTTGACCGCGGAGCTCGACGAGCTGCGCTCGGCGGTACGGGCGGAGAAGCTCGGTGAGGTGGCCGCGGAGTTCGACCGGGTGCACGACATCCACCGGGCGGTGCAGGTCGGCTCCGTCGACGCGGTGATCCGCGCGGCCGAGCTGCGTCCCCGCATCATCGAGGCCATCGAGGCCCGCCTGGGGTGAGACCGGACACGGCGGGGTCGGCGGTGAGCCGGCCCCGCCGTGGCGGTGCGACGCCCCCACCGGTCGCGGCGGGGCGATCACAGTACGACGCTGTGCAGTCGACCGAGGTCAGGACCGCCACCCCGACGAGCCTCTGCCGATCTGGGTGATGCGGCAGTGACCCGCCCGGGCGGCAGTTGTCAGGCCAGGGACAGGAACAGCTTCTCCATCTGATCCAGGTCTGCCTTGCGTTCCTCGCCGGGGGCGGCGGTGACGCACTGCTGAAGACCACTCGCAATGATCTTGAATCCAGCGCGGTCCAGGGCCCGGGACACGGCGGCGAGCTGAGTCACCACCTCGGCGCAGTCCCGCCCGTCTTCGAGCATCCCGATGACCCCGCGGATCTGCCCCTCGGCGCGGCGCAGCCTCTTGATCACGTCACCGACGGCGTTCTCGTCGACCTGCATGTCCACCCCTCTCGATCGGCGGGCCCAACAGTACACCCGGGGGTATACCCTCGAACTGCTTCACCGCCCACCACCAGGCATTTGTCGCTCGGCCCTCCGTCGGACATACTCGGTTACGACATACCCCCAGGGGTATCCAAGTCCACTGATCGAGGAGAGTCACGTGACCGCCAGCAACACCTCAGCCGCCATCGACGTCGCCACCGCCCGCGCGCTGATCGCCGAGAACCCGGACACGTTGATCGTCGACGTGCGTACGCCCGGGGAATATGACAGCGCTCACGTCCCCGGCTCGATCAACCTGCCGCTCGACCAGGTCGACGCGCACCTGGGCCGGATCGTCAACGACGCCGGTGGCCGGATGCTGCTGATCTGCCAGTCCGGTGCCCGGGCCAGCCAGGCCTGCACCAAGCTGGTGAACGCCGGACTGCCTGCGGCCACCGTGGTCACCGGCGGGATGAACGCCTGGATCACCGCGGGCGGCCCGGTGCAGCGGGGTCGGGAGCGGTGGGGCCTGGAGCGCCAGGTGCGCCTGGTGGCCGGCAGCATCGTCCTGCTGTCGATCCTGATCAGCATCTGGGTGCCGGGGGCCCGGTTCGTGGCCGGTTTCATCGGAGCCGGTCTGACCTTCGCCGCCCTGACCAACACCTGCGCCATGGGCATGATGCTGACGAAGCTGCCCTACAACCGGGGTGCCGGCTGCGACATCGACGCCTCCATCGCCCGGCTCAGCGAGCCCGGGCTGCGGGCATGAGTGCGACCTACCCCCGGCAGGATCACACCGGCCTGGCCCGGGTGGTGCCACTGATCGGCTGGTTGCGGCACTACGACCGCAACATCCTCCGGCACGACCTGGTGGCCGGTCTGACCGTGGCCGTCATGTTGGTGCCGCAGAGCATGGCGTACGCCACCCTGGCCGGTATGCCGGCCGTCACCGGCCTGTACGCCTCGATCGTGCCGCTGGTGGTCTACGCCCTGCTGGGTACCTCCGGCTCCCTGGCCGTGGGCCCGGTGGCCATCACCGCCCTGATGACCGGCGCGGCGCTGGCTCCCCTGGCCGAGGGTGACCCGGCCCGGTACGCGGCCCTGGCCGCGCTGCTGGCCCTGCTGGTCGGTGCCATCCAACTGCTGCTGGGAGTGCTGCGGCTGGGGGTGCTGGTCAACTTCATGTCCCATCCGGTGCTGTCCGGGTTCACCTCGGCGGCGGCGATCGTCATCGCCGCCAGCCAGGTCAAGGACCTGTTCGGGTTGAACATGGGCCGGGCGGACACCTTCGGGCAGACCGTGGCGGCGCTGTGGGACTCCGCCGGCACCGCCCACGGTCTGACCATCGGGGTGTCCCTGGTCAGTGTCCTCGCGCTGGTGCTGCTGCGCCGGTACGTACCCCGACTGCCCGGCGCCCTGCTGGTGGTGGCCGGTATCACCGCGGTCAGCGCGGCGTTCTCCCTCGGCGAGCGGGGGGTGAAGATCCTGTCGGACGTTCCGGCGGGCCTGCCGGCACCGGCGCTGCCCAGCCTGTCCGGCCAGGACCTTCAGGCGCTGCTGCCGGCGGCGATCGCCATCGCGCTGGTGGCGTACCTGGAGGGCATCGCGGTGGCCAAGACCCTGGCCGCCAAGTCCCGCCAGCAGGTGGCCCCGGATCAGGAACTGGTCGCGGTGGGTGCGGCGAACGTGGCCGCCGGCGTGTTCCAGGCCTTTCCGGTGGCCGGTGGCTTCTCCCGCAGCGCGGTCAACTTCTCCGCCGGGGCCCGTACCCCGGTGGCGACCCTGGTGACCGCGGCGATGGTGGCGATCACCGCCCTGCTGCTGACCCCCGCCTTCCACCACCTGCCCCGGGCGGTCCTCGCCGCGATCGTCGTGGTCGCCGTGCTGGGTCTGGTCGACGGCAGGGGCGCGGCCACCACCTGGCGGGTACGCCGTGCCGACGGGCTGGCCCTGGGCCTGACCTTCCTGGTCACCCTGATCCTCGGGGTCGAACCGGGGCTAGCCGCCGGGGTGGCCTTCAGCCTGGGGGTGTTCCTGTGGCGCTCCGCCCGGCCGCACACCGCCGAACTCGGCCGGGTGCCGGGCACCGACCGGTACCGCAACGTGCAGCGGTTCACCGGCCTGCTCACCGACCCGCGATACGCGATCATCCGGGTCGACGGGCCGCTCTACTTCGCCAACGCCCAACGGCTGTCCGACCAACTGCTCGGCCTGGCCGAACAGCGGGAGGGTCTGGTGGCCGTGGTGTTGGACGCCAGCGCGATCACCGATGTCGACACCGACGGCGCGACCGCCCTGGCGGAGCTGCGGGAGCGGTCTGCCGCCCGCGGGGTGGCCCTGCACCTGGCCACCGTCCGGGGCCCGGTGCGCGACCTGCTGGACCGCGCCGGGGTGTGGCGATCGGTCAGCGAAGCGGGCCAGGTGCACCCCGACATCCCCACCGCCCTGGCGGCGGCCGGGAGCCCCACGGCGGCCTTGGCGGGGGTCGGTGGCGATGCCGAGGTCGGGCGGGAGCGATGACCGAATCCCAGCGCTTCGCCACGATCGTCACCTGCATCGACGGGCGCATCCAGCGTCCGTTGGAGGAGTGGGCGAGAGAACACCTCGATGTCGACTACCTGGACACGATCACCGAACCGGGACCCGCGGCGGTGTTGACCGCCACCGGGGAATCGCACCTGACCGCGGTCTTGGAGAAGGTGGCGGTGTCCCAGCGGGCCCACGGCAGCGGCACCCTGGTCATCGTCGGGCACGCCGACTGCGCCGGTAATCCCGTCTCCGCCGACGAGCACCGCGACCAGCTCCGCCGGAGTGTGGCGCGGCTGGCGCGCCGGTTGCCCGGCACCCGCATCCTCGCGGTGCACGCCGACCAGTGCGGGGAACGCTGCTGGGATCCCGAGCTCGTCGCTGAGGTCCACCCGACGGCTGTCGGGGCCTGACCTCGTCTTTTAGGCCACCGGTCATCGAGTTGCGTTGGTCACGACCGCCCGACGCATACCCCCAGGGGTATATATTGGGAAGCGGTCATCGCCCGTCATCACTGCGAAGGAGTCGCCAGAAATGCTGTTCACCCAGTACTACCTGGATTGCCTGTCCCAGGCGTCGTACCTGATCGCCGACGAGAGCACCAAGCGTGCCGTGCTGGTCGACCCCCGCCGGGACATCGACGAGTACCTCGCCGACGCGCGGGCCCGGGGCCTGACCATCGACGGGGTGATCAACACCCACTTCCACGCCGACTTCCTCGCCGGTCACCTGGAGGTGGCGGCGGCGACCGGTGCCTGGATCGGCTACGGCCATCGCGCCGAGACGGAATACCCGATCCGCAAGCTGCGCGACGGGGAGCGGATCAGCCTGGGCGAGGTCACCCTGGAGATCATGGAGACCCCGGGTCACACCCCGGAGTCGATCAGCATCCTGGTCCACGAGCGTGCCGAGGACCCGGTGCCGTACGGGGTGCTGACCGGCGACGCCCTGTTCATCGGGGACGTCGGCCGCCCCGACCTGCTCGCCTCCCTCGGGGTGACCGCCGACGAGTTGGGCCGGATGCTCTACGACAGCGTCCAGCGCAAGCTGATGGGCCTGCCCGACGAGGTTCGGGTCTTCCCGGCCCACGGCGCCGGTTCCGCCTGCGGCAAGAACCTCTCCACCGAACGGCAGTCCACCATCGGTGAGCAGCGCCGCACCAACTACGCCTGCGCCCCGATGAGCGAGGAGCAGTTCGTCGCCCTGGTCACCGGCGGGCAACCGGCCGCCCCCGGCTACTTCGCCTTCGACGCCGTGCTCAACCGCAAGGCCCGCGAGCTGTTCGACCCGACCCGGGGGGCCCGCCCCCTCACCACGGCCGAGTTCGCCCAGGCCCACGCCGAGGGCGCCGTGGTGGTCGACACCCGGGACCCGCAGGAGTTCGCCACCGGGCATGTCCGGGGTGCGATCAACATCCCCGCCGACGGCCGGTTCGCCGAGACCGCCGGCAGCGTCCTGGCCCCGGAGCACCGGATCCTGGTGGTGGCGCCGCAGGACCGCGAGGAGGAGATCGTCGTACGCCTGGCCCGGATCGGGTTCGACCAGGTGCTGGGCTACCTGCGGGAGCCGGAGGCCGCCTTCCTGGAGATGATCGCCCAGATGACCCGGGCCAGCCGGGTCACCGCGACCGACCTGCGGGAGGCCCTGGAGCGGCCCGAGCCGCCGGTGGTGCTCGACGTGCGCAACGCCGGCGAGCGGGAGCAGGGCGCGGTCGAGGGCTCCCTGCACATCCCCCTGGCCGAGTTGACCCGCCGCCTCGACGAGGTGCCGACCGACCGTCCGGTCGTGGTGCACTGCGCCGGCGGCTACCGCTCCTCGGTGGCGGCCAGCCTGCTGCGGAGCGCCGGTCGGGCCGACGTGTCCGACCTGCTCGGCGGGTACGGCGCCTGGCAGTCCCTGCTGGCCGCCGCGCGCTGAAGGATCCGGCCGGTCGGGATCGCGGGGTCGCTCAAGACGCCCGATCCCGACCGGCCGACCTGGTCAACAACCGGGCCACCGCCAGCGGCAGCAGATGCAGCACCCCGGCCAGCAGGAAGGCCAGGGTGAGGATCTGGCCGACGGCGAGCCCGTGCAGCGCCAGCACCAGCGCCGCGCAGGCGCCGGTGGACAGCAGGTGCCACCCCAGGCGTCGCACGATCGACCAGGTGGTGGTGGGTGGCTGCGGCTTGTCCTCGCGGGTGCGCCAGGCACCGATCGCCGCGCCGACCGCCACCAGCAGGGCCACCTGCCCGGCCCAGAGGGCCACCCGGCCGACGCCTGCCTCGTTGGTCACCGACGGCGCCAGGAGGGTGGTCACCGTGAAGATGACGAAGGCAGGCAGCCCGACGAAGACGAAGGCCGTTATCGCCGCCCCCAGCACCCGCCTCGGCGGGCCCTGCTGAGGCTGGACCCCCTTGCTGATGTCGAGCCGTACCTCTTCCGGAGCCCAGATCAGGTTGGTGGTCACCGGCTGCTCACGCCCCGAAGCTGACATGCCGCGAGCCTAGTGCCGTCCGTCAATCTCCGGCGTACGGTGCGCGGGGTGCCGGACCGGGCGCCCCGTTTCGCCGAAACGGCGGGTTCCACGGCGGCGTGATACCGCCGTTTCGGCGAAACGGAGGCACCCTGACCGGTCCCTGACCGGAAACCCCGGGCCCCTGGCTGGAGGCCGCCAGGCCCTCTGACCGGAGGCCCCCGGGCCCGGCGGGCCCGGTGGGATTCCCCGCCGCATCCGGACCCGATAGCCTGCGAGGGCGGGACCTGCCGCGGCTAAGTTCTCGACCAGCGCTGGGCGTGGACGCGACCGCGAGCAGGGTGTCCCGGGTTGTCGCAGTGAGTGTGCGTTGAGTACGGGGTGGGGTTGTCGTGGCGTCAGTGGGGAAGATCATCCGGTTCGATGAGGTTCGCGGTTACGGCTTCATCGCGCCGTCCGCCGGCGGGGAGGACGTCTTCGTCCACGCCAACGACTTCGGCGAGCACCGTCACCAGGTGCGGGTCGGGATGCCGGTTGAGTTCGAGGCCGTGGACAGCGATCGTGGCCTGAAGGCCGCCTCGGTGCGGCTCATCGAGCCGGAGTCGCCCGCGGTCGGTGGCGAGCGGCGGCTGCGTCCGCGCGTCGAGGGCGACGAGGAGTTGTGCGACGTGCTGTCCCCCGCCGAGTTCACCGGGGCGGTGACGGAACTGCTGCTGCGCTGCTCGCCGTCGTTGACCGGCGCCCAGATCATCGCGGTACGGGAACGATTCATCGAGTTCAGCCGCGCCCACGGCTGGGTCGACGGCTGACCGGCTCGGCCCCTGAGCGGTCCGAGGGCCTCGGGGTGAGAGCTACTTGACGACCATCGGTGCCACCTCGGAGGTCCAGACCAGGCGGGGCTCGTAGCGGTTCAGCAGGTCGACCACGGCCTGCTCGGCCTGCTCAGGCACCAGCACGTCGAGCCGTAGTCGCGCCAGCAGGGGCTGCTCCTGCCAGTAGCCGCGCGGCAGCACCTGCCGCATGGTCCCCTCGGTCGCCGCGGTGGTGTCGGATACGGTCAGGGAGATCGCGCCGGCACCTAGCAGTTCCTCGCGCAGGCTCCCGCTGTCGGCCACCCGGGCGGGGTCCAGCAGGGCGCTGACCAGCTTGACCTGCTGCCCGGCCGGCACCGAACCCGCACCGCCCGACCTGGTCCGCCGGGATCGGCGTTGTGGTCCGCCCGGGGCGACCAGGCTGGTCACCCCGCCCAGGTGGTAGGCGTCCGTGCCCTGCTGGGCCTGGTCCAGCCGGTCCTGGTCCTTCTCCGGCACCCGCAGGCCGAGCACCGCCTGGATCCCGGCCGCGATCAGCCAGGTCAGTACGAAGGAGAAGGCCACCACGCTGACCACCCCGACCACCTGGTCCCACAGCAGGCCGGCGCCACCGCCGAGGAAGAGACCGTCGCGGCCCAGGGGGTTGATGCCGTTGTCGCCGAACAGGCCCAGCAGCAGGGAGCCGAGCATGCCGCCGACGAAGTGCACCGCCAGCACGTCCAGGGCGTCGTCCAGCCGCAGCAGATACTTCAACCGCAGCGCCAGATGACAGACCAGACCGGCGATCGCGCCGATCGCGATGGCGGACAGGGTGTTGACGTACCCGGCGGTCGGGGTCACGGTCGCTAGCCCCGCGACCGCCCCGGAGACCCCGCCGACCACGGTGCTGTGGCCGTCCTTGACCCGCTCCACCAGCAGCCACACCAGCATTCCGGCGGCGGCGGCCAGGTGGGTGTTGAGCACGGCCTGGGCGGCCACCCCGTTGGCCTGGAGCCCGTCCCCACCGTTGAAGCCGAACCAGCCGAACCAGAGGATCCCGGCACCGAGGATGGTCAGCGGGATCGAGTTGGGGGGTGCCTCCGCGTGCGGCCAGTTCCTGCGTCGGCCGACGACCAGCAGTACGGCGAGCACGGCCGCCCCGGCACTGGCGTGCACGACCATTCCGCCGGCCCAGTCCTGGGTACCGAGCTTCGCCAACCAACCGCCCGGGTGCCAGAGCCAGTGGGCGATCGGGGCGTACACGACGATGGACCAGAGGGCCAGGAACAGCACCCAGCCGCCGAACCTCAACCGGCCGGCGGTGGCGCCGGTGACCAGCGCGGGGGTGATCACCGCGAACATCATCTGGTACGCGACGAAGGCCAGGGCCGGGATGGTGATCCGCCCGTCGACCACGTGCAGATGGGGTGCGGGGGGCACCTTCAGGTCGGTCAGCCCGAACAGTTCCAGGTTGCCCAACAGGCCGCTGCCGGCGTCGTCGCCGAAGGCGATGGTGTAGCCGACGAACACCCAGGTCAGGCTGACCACCCCCAGGGCGATCATGTTCTGCTGCAGCATCGCCAGGACGTTGCGGCTGCGCACCATCCCGCCGTAGAAGACGGCCAGGCCGGGGGTCATGAACAGCACCAGCCCGGTGCAGACCAGCACCCAGGCGGTGTCCCCCGGGTTAGCCGCGATGTCAGCGGACACGACCTGCCCCTTTCTGCATACGGCCGGTCAGACCGAACGTCGGACGGACGACACGACGGTCTCTTTGACCCGCTCGTGATTGGGCACCGGCGCGAAGTGCCGGTCGGGCAGCAGCAACAACCAGGTGGCGACGTTGAAGGGGCCGGTCAGCACCGGGATGCCCAACGGGGTGAGCACACTGGCCATGGCCATCTGGATGAACAGGGTCAGGGCGATGCCGAACAGGGTGTACCCGGTCACCAGCAGGCCCGGCCGGTGCAGCACCGCGCCCACCGCGATCGCGGTCAGTACGGCGTTGAAGCCGAGCAGTCCCTTGTCGAGGCTGGTGCCGTCGGCACCGAACCAGAGGGCCAGCAGGGTGGCGCCGACCGTGCCGACGATCGCGAAGACCGCCGACCAGCGAGAGTTGATCAACAGGGCGATGACGATGAGCAGCCCGCTGACCCAACTGTTGATCAGGAATACCTGGGAGATGCCGCGCAGGAAGATCGGCACCAGGTCCCAGTCGAAGCGCCCACCGGTCAGGGTGCCCTCGCCGGGGAACTTCGGGGTCAACTGGGTCAGCACGGTGAACCGGTCGAACTGGTACGCGGCCAGCAGCAGCACCCAGGTGGTGAGCACGAAGGGAAAGGTGAAGGCGGTCAGGCCCCACCGTTTGAAGATGGCGTTGAGGGCCAGGGTCACCACGGTGGTGCCCGCCGCGCCGAGCACCAGATACAGCCACATCAGGGGACGTTGGTCCAGGAAGGTCGGCACGGCGATGCCGGTGAGGAAGGGGCTGAACCCGAACAGCCCCTTGCGCCAGGAGGCCCGGTCGACCTGGAGCACCAGGGCGGTCGCGGTGCCGACGACCAGCCCCAGCACCCCACCACCGAAGACCCGGGGGTGCCCGCCGTCGAAGGCCCCCCAGGCGACCGCGATGAGGATGACCAGGCCGGTCAGCGGATTGTTCTGGAACACCACCTGCGCCGGTCCGCGCAGGCAGGCGTCGATGAACTGGACGAGCGGATTGCGGTCGGCCAGTCCGTCCCAGCCCTGTGTGATGGCGGCCATGTCAGCTCAGCGCCAACTGAAGGCCGGCGGGAAGGTGCAGCCGACCACCTCTTCGCGGGCGGCGGCACAGAAGGCCCGGACGGCCGCTTTGACGGGCTCGGTCTCCTGACCGAGGACCTTGAAGACCAGACCCGCGTCGTTGGGCAGCCGACCGACCGCCCCGGCCAAGGGGGTCTGCTCGTCCCAGACGGGTTCCGAGGTCCGTTCGTAGACCCGCGCGGCCCGCGCGGGGTCGGTCAGCAGCATGACGTTGCCGAAGACGTGGAAGCGGTCCATCATCCCGACCCGGTCGACCGGGAATCCGCCGGGAGAGATCACGAACTTCTCGACGAACAGCCCCCGCCCGTCCGGCCGCTCCGCCCGGAGCTGGGAGGAGAAGAGGTCGTAGGCGAAGATCTCCCCGTCGCGGTAGTACTTGCGGCCGGGCTGGAGCACCTCGGCGTAGAGCAGGGTGGCGCTGGCCGGCAGCCGTACCCGGGTGTGGGAGACGAATCGGCTGCGCCGGAACGGGATCACCGGCTCCGGGAGGAACTCCAGGTAGGCGTCCTCGGCCAGGGTGATGGTCTGCTGCTGGGTGCCGTAGTTGGCGTCCATCTCCTGGATCTTGGTGGCGGCCTGGGTGGTCAGGTGCGCCTGCGCCCCCGGGCCCAGGTCGACCTCCATGGACAGCCGGTCGCCCTGAAGCACCCCGCCGGAGGTGGTCAGGATCATCACGCAGGGCAGGCCGGGCATCTCCTCGTCCCAGTACAGTGCCCGCTGCACCAGCAGCGGCGACTGCCGGTAGAGGTCACGCAGGATGGTCCGGTCACCGCGCCGGTGGAAACCGAGCCGCAGCACCCCGACCTTGCCGTTGGCGGCGGCCGGTAGCTGGGCCGGTTGATCCTGGTACGGCGCCAGTTCCCGGACCAGGTCCAGGGAAGTCGTCATGCCGGCACTTCGGCATCGAAGAGCACATCGCGGCGGACCAGGTCGACCAGCTCGTCGATGCCCGCACCGGTCTTGCAGTTGGTGAAGACGAACGGCTTGCCGTTACGCATCATCGCGGCGTCGCGGGCCATCACCTCGAGGTCGGCGTCGACATACGGCGCCAGGTCCGTCTTGTTGATCACCAGGATGTCGGACTTGGAGATCCCCGGACCGTTCTTGCGCGGGATCTTGTCGCCGGCCGCGACATCGATCACGTAGATGAAGTAGTCGACCAGGGCGGGGCTGAAGGTCAGGGTCAGGTTGTCCCCGCCGCTCTCGATCAGCACCACGTCGCTGTCCGGGAACTTGGCCTCCATGTCCTCGACCGCCGCCAGGTTCATGCTGGGGTCCTCCCGGACGGCGGTGTGCGGGCAGGCCCCCGTCTCCACCCCGACGATGCGCTCCTCGACCAGCACCCCGGTCAACGCCCGCCGGACGTGCTTGGCGTCCTCCGTGGTGACCACGTCGTTGGTGATGACCAGGATGCGCAGCCCCTGCTCCACCAGGCGGGGCACGACAGTCTCGATGATGGCGGTCTTGCCACTGCCCACCGGGCCACCCACGCCGATACGGCTTGCTGACTTCATCTGTGCTCGACCCTTCTTCGAAGTAATCGCGAGGTTCAGCTCATGAACATGCGGACGTGCGCGTGCTGGTGCGCGGCGGCCAGGACGTCCAGGTGCGGGGCGAAGCCCTGCATGTCGTCCAGGGTGGCGCCGCGGACGTCCTGGTAGTCGTCGTCGACCGCCTTGTTGACGGCGTACAGGATGGACTGGGCGTCGAGGTGGTCCACCCGCAGCAGTCGGATCGCCGCGCTCAGCACCATCGACGCCGCGCCGTACTGGTGGGCCGCGAAGGCGGCCTGTTCGTCGACCCCGAGTTCGGCGAAGAGCACCCCCAGGGCCACCGGATAGGTCACCGGGACCAGGCCGTCGGTCTCGCCGGCCCGCTTCTTGAGCAGCGACTCACCGATGATGCGGTTGGCGGCCTCGGCCAGCTTGCGGCCCATGCGTACCGACATGGTGCGCATCTCTTCGTTGATCTTGCGGAGGTGGACGGCCTCGTCCGCCCGGCGGACCTGGTCCAGGTCCCCGACCGCCGCCCCCCGATGCCCGGCCAGCACGCCGACCCCGTCGCCGGTGGCGGCCAGTCGGGTGATGGTCCGGACGTACTCCTGGAGGCTGCTGCGGTCGTGCACGGTCCCGTGCTGGACGGCCATCTCCAGCCCGTTGGAGAAGGAGAAGGCGCCGACGGGGAACACCGAGTCGCCGAACTGGAGCAACCGCAGCGCCTCGGCCATGGTGGGCATGGCAGGACGATCCTTCAGTTCAGCTCGGCGGGCAGGTGCGAGTGCGGGGTGGAGTCCGCTCCGCCGAACAACCGCCGCGACTCGTGCGGGGCCAGGTAGGCGATGACCTCCGTACCGGCGATGAACTCGTGCGAGACGCCGGTGAACGAGTGGGTACGCATCACCGAGTCCATGACCTTGCGGTCCACGGTCAGCGGCACGTACATCTTGGTGCCCTTGACCACGGCCGGCCAGTGCTGGTTGCCGATGGCGTGCCCTAGCTCCACGGCCGAGCGGATCACCATGTCCAGGGATTCCCCGTGCAGCTTGTCCAGGTGTACGACCATCACCTCGCCGAGGGCGATCCGGGCCACCACCGCAGTCCCGGTGAGTTCGTCCCAGGCCAGGATGTCGCCGTCGCGCAGCCGTACCCCCCGGGACAGGGAGAGGGCGAGTTCGGTGCCGAGGCTTGTCGCCTTGCGCAGCCGACTCTTCTGGGCCTCCCACTGGTCCAGGACCAGGTCGTCGACCTTGGCCGTGCTCAGCCGCTCGGTCCAGTCCGGCTCGGCCACGTTGCCGAGCACCGATTCCACGATCATGTGTCGTCCTTTTCCGCGATCCGGGTACGGGTCAGCTGAAGAAGTAGAGCTGGCTCATGGGGAGGTTCCTGGCCGCCGGCACGGTCGCGTGGACGCCGTCCATCTTCACCGCGAAGGTCTCCGGGTCGACCTCCAACCTCGGCGTACGGTCGTTGCGCACCATGTCCCGCTTGGTCAGGTTGCGGCACCGGTAGACCGGCATGACCTGCCGTTGCAGGCCCAGTTGTTCGGCGATGCCGCTCTCGTGGGCGGCCTTGGAGACGAAGGTGACGCAGTTCTTGGCGACCTGGGTCCCGGTGGCCCCGAACGAGGGCCGGTAGTAGACCGGCTGCGGGGTGGGCAGGGAGGCGTTCGGGTCGCCCATGATCGACCAGGCGATCATGCCGCCCTTGAGTACCAGCTTGGGCTTCACCCCGAAGAAGGCGGGTTCCCAGAGTACGAGGTCGGCCAGCTTGCCCGGGGTCACCGACCCGATGACGTGGGAGACCCCCTGGGTGATGGCCGGGTTGATGGTCATCTTGGCGACGTACCGCAGCACCCGGAAGTTGTCGTTGTTCGAGGAGTCCTCGGCGAGCTTGCCCCGGACGTTCTTCATCTGGCCGGCCAGTTGGATGGTGCGTAGCCAGGTCTCCCCCACCCGGCCCATGGCCTGCGAGTCGCTCTGCATCATCGAGATGACGCCCTCGTCGAGCAGCACGTCCTCGGCGGCGATGGTCTCGGTGCGGATGCGGCTCTCCACGAAGGCCACGTCGGAGGGGACCTTCGGGTTGAAGTTGTGACAGACCATGATCATGTCGTACAGCTCGGACTGGCTGTTGATGCCGTACGGCACGGTGGGGGTGGTCGATCCGGGCAGCACGTTCATTTGGGCCGCGACCTTGATGATGTCCGGCGCGTGGCCGCCCCCGGCGCCCTCGGTGTGGAAGGTGTGGATGGTCCGGCCCTCGAAGGCGGCGATCGAGTCCTCGATGTAGCCGCTCTCGTTGAGGGTGTCGGTGTGGATGCTGACCTGCACGTCGAACTCGTCCGCGACGGCCAGGCAGGACCGGATCACCGCAGGCGGGGCACCCCAGTCCTCGTGGATCTTGAAGCTCGGCACCCCGGCCATGATCTGTTCCACCAGGGGCGCCCGGCCGCTGCTGTTGCCCTTGCCCAGCAGGCCGATGTTGATCGGCAGGTTCTCGAAGGCCCGCATCATGTTGTGGATGTTCCACGGGCCCGGGGTGATGGTCACCCCGTTGGTGCTGTCGGTGGGGCCGGTGCCGCCACCCCACAGGGTGGTCACCCCGTTGCTGAGGGCGGTCTGCACCTGGAAGGGGGTGACCAGGTGGACGTGGGCGTCGATGCCCCCGGCGGTCAGGATCAGGTGCTCCCCGGAGATGGCGTCCGTCCCCGGCCCGGTCACCAGTCCGGGGGTCACCCCGTCCATGATGTTCGGGTTGCCGGCCTTGCCGATGCCGGCGATCCGGCCGTCCTTGATGCCGACATCCGCCTTGACCACACCGAGCAGGGCGTCCAGCACGGTGACGTTGGTGATGACCAGGTCCACCACCCCCTCGGCGGTGGTGGCCTGACTGCTGCTGCCCATGCCGTCACGCAGGGTCTTGCCGCCGCCGTACATCACCTCGTCGCCGAGGACCCGCAGGTCCTTCTCGATCTCGATGTAGAGGTCGGTGTCGGCCAACCGGATCTGGTCGCCCGTGGTGGGGCCGTACATCCCGGCATACTCTTGCCGCGAGATCTGACTCATCTATCGCTCCAGGTTCCGTACGCGCTCGTCGATGCCTACTGCTTCTTGTTGTCGCCCTGGTCCTGCGCGCTGAACTTGAAGCCGCGTGTCCTGGCGTTGTGCAGCGACTCGGCGCGGTCCGGTCGATAGTCCGGCGGGGTGGGGTCGTCGCCGGTCCAGCCCTGGACCAGGCCGTTGAACCCGTACACCCGCTGGAGACCGCCGTACGAGACCAGCTGCACGGTCTTACGGTCACCCGGCTCGAACCGGATCGAGGTGGTGGCCGGGATGTTGAGTCGTTTACCGAAGGCCGCCGGCCGGTCGAATTCCAGGAACCGGTTCGCCTCGAAGAAGTGGAAGTGGGAACCGACCTGAATGGGCCGGTCACCGGTGTTGTGCACGACGACCTCGATCACCGGACGGCCGGCGTTGAGCTCCAGCGGCTGATCACTGAGCTTGTATCCGCCGATCGGACGCAGATGCTTGGAGTTCGGTCCCGGATGCTGTTTGGCCATGTCTGCCTCGCTCTGTCGAAAAGGGAGCGCCTCATTGAATGGGAGAGTGGATGGTGACCAGCCGGGATCCGTCGGTGAACACCGCCTCGACCTGGAGCATCGGGACCATGTCCCCCACCCCGGGCATCACGTCGTCGGCCTTGAGCACGCTGCGCGCGTCGTTCATGACCTCTTCGACGGTCTTGCCCTCGCGAGCACCCTCCAGGGCCGCGGCGCAGATGACCGCCACCGCCTCGGGATGGTTGAGCTTCAGGCCCTTAGCCCTTCGGGCATTGGCCACCATCGCCAACGAGAGGATGGTGAGCTTGTCGAACTCTCTCGGTGTGAGATGCATTTCCTGATCCTTCTCAGCAGTCGCCGGATGGCGTCGCCGGCCGGTTGGGCGGACCCACCGGGGTACGGGTTCGCGCCGAACCGTCCCGCTGCCGGTCTGGCGTTCCCGCTCATCGACCTACCGAATGCCAGGTTCGACTCTAGG
Organism: Micromonospora sp. NPDC048871; assembly: GCF_043198155.1. Taxonomy (NCBI): domain Bacteria; kingdom Bacillati; phylum Actinomycetota; class Actinomycetes; order Micromonosporales; family Micromonosporaceae; genus Micromonospora; species Micromonospora sp. NPDC048871. Next base: position 376,455 of record NZ_JBICUM010000006.1, read on the forward strand.
AGTGTTTCGAGAGCTTTAGGGCAGTTTGCGGGGATAGGCAGGCTTTAAGGCTTCCGGTGACCCCGGGCCCGGTTCCCGGCCAGCCACATGTTCTGGAGGTCGGCCAGATGACCACCGACGAGGGCGCCGATCAGGGCACCGATCGTCACCCAACTGGTCGCCGCCTCGACCGCTAGGGTGTCCGCGTCGAAGGCCCGGCGGATGTCCTGCAGGGTGCCGCTGACGACGCCCTGGTTGTAGCCGAAGAAGGCACCGGAGAGTACGACGATCGAGATGATCGCCACCAGGTTGCGTCTGGGGGGCCTGGAGCCACCGGCCGTGCCGTCACCCGTTGCCATGGTGCCTTCCCCCGCCCAGAATCACCGACCTCATGCCCTTTGTAGCAAGAATGAGAGGTTTACGGATCTGGACGGGAAAGTCGCCCCTCAGCGGGCGAGGACGGGGCGCCGGGTGAGCACCTGGGGGCCGGCGGCGGTGATGGCCACGGTGTGTTCGGAGTGGGCGGTACGGGAGCCGTCCGCGGAGCGGATGGTCCACCCGTCGCCGTCGTACCTGATCTTGTCGGTGCTGCGGCAGAACCAGGGCTCGATGGCGAGGGTGAGACCGGGGTCGAGTTTCACCCCACGGCGGGGGCGGCCGTTGTTGGCCACATGCGGGGCCTCGTGCATGGTGCGGCCGATGCCGTGTCCGCCGAACTCGGCGTTGACCCCGTAGCCGTACGCCTTGGCGACCTCGCCGATCGCGGCGGAGATGTCGCCCAGGCGACCCCCGGGCTGGGCGGCGGCGATGGCGGCCTCCAGGGCCACCTCGGTGGCCTCGATCAGCCGCAGATCGGCCGGGTCGGGGGTGCCGACGACGAAGGAGAGCGCGGAATCGGCCACCCACCCGTCGATGCAGACCGCCATGTCGATGCTGAGCAGGTCCCCGTCGCGCAGCAGGTAGTCGTGGGGCAGGCCGTGCAGCACGGCGTCGTTCACCGACAGACACAGCACGTTGCGGAAGGGACCCCGGCCGAACGAGGGCGCGTAGTCCCAGTAGCAGGACTCGGCGCCGCGTTCGGCGATCCGCCGACGGGCGTGGTGTTCGAGGTCCAGCAGGTTGACCCCGACCGCCGCGAGATCGCGCAACTCGGCGAGCAGTTCACCGACGAACTGGCCGGTCACCGCCATCCGGCCGATCTCGTCGGACGACTTGAGCTCGATCACGACAGCCCCCTTCCGCGAAGCGGTATTTTTATACCACGACGGGTCGGGGGTGCCGAGGGATATCCTGCTGGCATGGTTCGCCAACCACTCACCGCCGAACAGATCGCCGCAGGCCAGCGCCTCGGGGTGGCGCTGCGGGCCGCGCGGGCCGGCCGCAGCCTGGTCGAGGTGGCCCTGGCAGCCGGCATCTCCCCCGAGACGCTACGCAAGATCGAGGCAGGGCGGCTGCCCGCACCGGCCTTCGGCACGGTGGTCTGCCTCAGCCAGGCCCTCGACGTTCCACTGGACGACCTGGCCGACGTCTGGTTGGCCGACATGCCGATCCGTCAGGCGTCCTGAAGACGCGACTGCCGGCGCCTCAGCTACCCAACGTCAGGTTGTGCTGCTCCAGCGCACTCTGGATGATCCCGAGTGCCTTCGGTCCCATGCCGTGCAGCTTGGCCAACTCCGCGCGCGACACCCCGACAAGGTCGCGCAGCGTCGAGTAGCCGGCGTTGTTCAACGCCCGCGTCGCCGGCGCACTGATCTTCGGCAGGGTGTCCAGGTCGGAACTCACCCACCCGATCCTAAGCCCGTGGACAGAACTCGCGAATCACTCGCCACCCTCTCCTGGTAGCCGGCGGCGAACCTCGGCGAGGAGATCGACCTGTGTTCGCCAGTCCGGGCCGGACAGTCCGATGACCACATGGTTCGCGCCGTGCGCGGCGTACTCCGCGAGGCGTTCGGCGGCCTCGTCCGGCCCGCCGGTGATGGGAAGCTCCTCGGCGTCGCGGGCGGTGTGCCGGTACGCGCCGGCCAGTCCCGCCGCCAACTCCGTACGGGAGGGGATGCCAGGGGCGTCGCCCAGCGCACCGGTGGCACCGATGGTCACCGTCGGCACCGGTCGGCGGCCACCGCGTTGAGCCGCGGGGCCATGAAGACATCGTTGTACCGCTTGGGTCTACCAGCCGTCGGTGCCGCGCTGCGCACCTCGTGACGTGACGTAGCAGTACAGGGCAAACACGAACAGGCCATTCAGGTTGGCCGACCGGCCTCGCTCCGGAGGACCTCATCGCCACCGAACGGATCGCCCAGCGACTGGAAGAACCCCCGCAACCCGCGACGATCAGGAAGCCACTCCCAGGTGAGCGGTGGGGACTGAACAGGTCGTTCCCGACTTCACATTTCCGGTCGGCCGAGCGCACCATCTTGCCCTGGTAGCGGCGTCGGAGCGGTGACCGATACCATCCGGATGCAGCCACCCACAAAGCTATTAAGCGCGTTTCGGTGGCGGGCTGGATAGATCGCACAGCCACCGTATTATTTTCGATTTCACAGGGACCGCATATCGATCTCCGGACGCAGTGGGGCGCCTAGCCGACACTGAATGCTGGCAGCTCAAAGGCGGCCAGAGTGCCGGCTAGGCGCACTCGTTGAGCCAGTGACAGAGGCGAGCCCAGTCACTGGCACTAGACCACTGAACGTCAGACGGCGTTGGCCACACCGCGCACGGCGTTGGCCACACCGCGAACAGCGTCGGCCACACCGCGAACAGCGTTGGCAACTCCGCGAACATCACCACGCACCATCGTGACACCTCCTCGAATTAAGGACCATGATGTGGAATCAGCGTACGCGAATGGCGTCGCGATCGATACTCCCGGCTGACGTTCTTTCTCAGTCTGTCAAGCACACATCACTTCCTCATGCGCAACAACCGACCACAGAACATCAGGTAATGCACTGAATGGTCGCCCCCGTCAATACCGTCGCGTTATAGTCCGAACTGGACACTTGTTGACCAACGAAGCTATCGCGAGTTGATCTATAAGCGCTACGAAACGGTGATCGACACCGCCGTCACCGCCCATAGCGGCATCGAGGAGACCTTGCAGGACCTGCCGCACACCAGTCGCTACGGCGAGGACCAAACTGACCGTGCCCTGACGCGTCAAGGCACACTGTGGGCATGCACTGGGTCCACGTCGACGGCTATCCGATGCCGATCCTGGTCGGCGGGCATCCCGCCCTGGAGCTCTGCAACACCTGGGCCGGCTGGACGGAACCACCGAGCCCGGAACGGGAGTGGCTGCGCGACTTCGACCGCCTTGCTGGTGGCGACCCGGCTGCTGCGTACCGCCCTGCACGACCTCCTGCTCGACCCGGCCGACACCACGGCCTTCCGGCACGTGGCCGAGCAGGCACACCGAGCCGCCGCCGCGGCAGTGCTGGAATCGGACCAGAGCGGGCTCGCCCGCTGGACGCTGCCCGACGACCTCAGCCTGGTGCTTCCCGCCGCCAGCCGGACTGACCAGCGTCCCGGCACCGTCCCGACCGTTCACCACGGCGGCCGAAGGCGAAGGGACGGACTCTGCCGCTTGCGCAAGGATGGGGGCATGCTGCGATCGCCTCGTGCGCTTCTGCTGGACTTCGGTGGCGTCCTGGCCGACGCTCCGCGACAGTCACCGGCGCCACCGGACCTGGTCCGGCGGTTGTCCGACCTGGTCGGCGGCACCGTGTCGGGCGAGCAGATCACCACCGACCTGACCGAGGGCGGCAGAGCCTACGGCCGATGGCGGGACGACAGCGCACACACCGGCGAGCCGATCGAGCTGACCCACCCTCAGGTGTGGGCGGACTTCGTGACCCACTCCTGGCCCGAGCCGGCCCGGGCGGCGGTCGAGGAGGCGGCGACCTCCCTGGCGTACGCCTGGGCCTGGCGGCCGGACTGGCAGATCCGCCCCGGGATCCCGGAGGCCTTGCGCGCGGCGGCGGATGCGGGTCTGCCCATGGCCGTGGTCAGCAACGCGCTCTGCGGGGCCGCGCATCGCGACTTCCTCGCCACCGCCGGATTGTCCGACCTGTTCGCCGCCGAGTTCTACAGCGACGAAGCCGGACTCCGGAAGCCCAATCCCCGGCTGGCCTGGCTGGCCGCCGAGGCCATCGGCGTACCGATCGGGGAATGCTGGTTCATCGGCGACACCGTGCACCGCGACGTCGCCTGCGCCCGACGAGCCGGGACCGCCGCCGCGATCCTCATGCGCTCGCCCCGCACCGACCGCGAACCACCCCACCCGCAGCTACGACCGGACGCCCGAATCGAGGACGGCCACGGCCTGGTCACCCTGCTGCACCAGAGGTGAAGACGGCGCAGCGTCGGCGGTGGCCCTGGGAGGGCCGCCGCCGACGCTGCCCGGCGTCAGACCCGGGAGGTGAAGGTGGCCAGGAAACGGTGCGGGGTGATCACGCCGGCGTTGTCGAAGCAGAGCACGTCGACCTCGGCGTCAGTGGTGTACGACCAGGGTTGGGTGAGGTGGCAGTAGTTGCTGCCGGGGCCCTGCGCCACGACCTGGACATGCGTCTCCCTGACGCCGATCTGCGGAAAGGTCGCCAGGAAGCGGCCGGTGGGAGCCAGCGGCACCACCGTGTTGGCATTGAGACCGACCATCGAGTTGTCGTTGGTCTGCCCGCCGACGGCGGTACCCAGGTATCCGATGTGATTGGGCGGGCCGAAGGAGCCGACCACCGACCGCCGGCGGTGGTACGAGAGGACGAAGTCGCTGTTGGCGTACGCGCCGGCCTGGTCGTAGCAGAAGACCTCCGCATGCACCACGGTGCTGACCGCGCCCCAGGAGTTCACCTTGCATCGGCGGGGAAGGGCGTTCGGTTGCACGGCGGTGACCTGCACGTTGCCGGCGATCAAGTCGGGCAGCCCCACCCCAGGCAGCCGCACCGCGTACTGCCCGACACCGAACGCCCCGGCCGCGTTCCCCACGCCCGTGGAGTTGTACGACTGCGTCAACCCGCCGCCGGCCCACTGCACGTACGCATAGGAGTTGCCGGCCGGCAACACGCCCGAGCTGGTCGTCCAGAGCACGGTGAACGGGGTGTCCTCGCGCGCGCCGCCGGGCCGGTGGCACTGCACGTCGACGATCTGGTCGGCGCCGGACTGGCCCCAGCGAACCACCTCGCAGTAGTGCCCGCTCCGGTTGACCGGGGTCACATGGGGTACGCCCCGCTGGCCCGCGCCCACCTGCGGGAAGCGAACCTGGAACCGGCCCGGTCCGACCTTGATGCCGTCGGCCCAGGCGGTCGGGAACGCCGTCTTCCAGCTACCCCACTGCCGGGTGGTGTCGAGCACGGTCCAGACCGACACGCTGGGGTCCTTGACGTAGGCGAACCCCCAACGGTCAGCGGTGGCCGCTGCGGCAGGTGCCGCCGGCACGAGTACGGCGGCGGCCAGGACAGCGGCCAGCGCTGTGCTGACGAATGATCGGAGACGCATGTGTTCCTCCATTCCACCGGAACATGACGCACAGGAGTCTGTGAGCGGTAATGACTTCGTCACAATCAGCGGCGCCGATGTTTCGGTGTCGTGAAACAATCACCTCCGGCATGTATCAAAGTCGGTCATCGCGCCTCATGCACAGAAGCGCTCTGCCCGACGCCACCGGACCGAACGCGGTTCGGTCGCTCACCCACGGCCGCGACGATCCGTCAGGCCACCGGCTTGGCCAGGCTGGTGGTGCCGTCCGGATTGGCGGGTGACACCGTCCGGTACCCCTCACGGTGATAGAGGTCGATGTTGCGCTGACTCCTGGCGCCGGTGAACAGCACGATGCGGTCGCAGGCGAGGTCGGCGGCGGCTTCGGCGGTCCGCATCAGCCACCGGCCCAGTCCTTGCCCGCGCAGGTCGGGGACGACGGCGAGCCGACCCAGGTGCCAGTCGGTGTCGACGCGGCGGGTCCGCACCATGCCCAGTAGTCGGCCGTCCAACCAGAGGCCGGTGGTGTGCCAGGCGGTCAGCCAGTCGCGTACCTGTTCCGGCGACTCGTGCAGGGCCGGTATGGCCATGCTGTCGTTGGCCAGGGCCTCGTCCACCCAGCAGCACCGCTGGAGCACCGTCACCTGGCCCGCGTCGTCGGCTGTCAGTCGTCTGGCGTACGAACCGAGCAGCGGACCGGCGCAGGTCCCTGCCTGTGCGCGTTCCCGCATCGGCCGCAGCGCGTGGGCGACCCGGACCAGTTCGTCCAGGAGCCCGACACCCGCTGCCTGTCGGGCGGGGTCGGGCCGCAGTCGCCCGTCCTGCACGGCCTCACCGATCCGGATCGCCACGGTGGCGCCCAGGGGGACCAGGCGCAACGTGGTGACCACCTGCTTGGCGTGCTGGACCGCCCGGGTGCCGGCCGAGGTGTGGCCGTAGCTGACGAACCCGATCGGCTTCCACGCCCATTCCCGGCTGAGGTAGTCCAGCGCGTTCTTCAGGGTCGCCGGCATCCCGTAGTTGTACTCCGGGGTGATCGCGATGAAGGCGTCCGCCGCGTCGACGGTCTCGCTCCAGCGGCGGGTGTGCTCATGCCGGTACTCGCCGGACGAGGGATGCTCCTCCTCGTCCAGAAACGGCAGGTTCAGGTCGCTGACGGCGACCGGTACGAGCTCGACCCCGAGCTCCGCGGCCCGCGGGGTGAGCGTCTCGATCAGCCACTGCCCGACCACCGGGCCCAGGGCACCGGGACGGGTGCTGCACACCAGGGCAAGAACACGAATCGGTCTCGTTGACATGGAAACGAATCGTAGGTGCTAGATTGATTACATGTCAACGAACCCGGCAGCGGAGCCCGTACGCTGGTTGAATCCGGATGAGGAGCGGGCGTGGCGGGCGTACCGGCGGGTGATGGTCGCCGTGTCGACCGGCACGGCCCGCGATCTCGCGGCGATCGGGCTCTCCGAACCCGACTACGAGGTGTTGAGCACCCTCTCGGAACGACCCGACCACACCAGCGGCCTGGGCGAACAGGCCGACAAGATGGGCTGGTCACGCAGCCGACTGTCCCGCCACGCCACCCGGATGGAGGCACGCGGCCTGCTGCGGCGCACCCCCGACCCTAGCGACGGCCGAGGCTGCCTCCTCACCCTCACCGCCCAGGGTCTGACCGCGCTGGAAGAGGCCGCACCGACCCATGTCGAGTCGGTCCGACGCCACTTCATCGACCGGCTGACCCCGCAAGACCTCACCGCCGTCGAACGGATCGCCCGACGGCTGGCAGAACCCGCACCGGCTCCGATCAGCGACGAGCAGGAGGCGGTGCAGCGGTAGCCGGGCACGGGCTTGACGGAGCTTCCGGCTGCTCATGCTCGATCTCGTACCGGCACTCGCTGCACGGCTCCGGCGGGAGGTGTTCGCGCCAGTCATGACCGCAGACGGAACAGTCGCCGTACCATCGCGGGCCTCGCCGCATCCTCACCCCGCCATTGGGACCCGTAGGCCGGGTGCGGAGATCAGCGCCAGGTCACGACCTCACGTCGCCGAGGAGATGGGGTACGGCCGCAGGTGCGCAGCCAACTCCACCTCGGCACGCAGCCGGAAGTCGCACGGCCAGTAGGCGTGGCAATCCCGGCAACGACGAGGCTCCTCGCCGTCCTGACCATGCCGCGCGGCGAGCAGCCGCCAGTCCTCACGATCCACGTTCTCCGATATACCCCGGTACCCGACAGAACGAACCGACCGCCGAGCGGCAGGACCGGCGAGCGACGAACGCTCGCAATCTTGGACACTTGTCGTCATCAGCTATCGAAAAGTGTCCAAGATTGACGGCCGCGGCTCTGCCCAGGGCGTCGTGGCCGCGGTGCAGGACCCACTACCTGCGCAATTTGCTGTGTCTCGTGCCGATGCAGTCTTCTACACCCGCACGCGGGGGTCGGCCAGCACGTTGGCGACCACGGCCGTCATCCCGTCGACGCACAGCGTCGGCGCGCCGACCACAAACTCCTCCCGATCGAGCCACTCCACGCGCTCGACGCCCGGCGTGGCCAGGATGCCCACGTCGAGCTGCAGCGACGCGTGGTCGTCGTAGTATCCGCGGGCGGCGTCACCGACCCAGAGAGACCAGTGGTATCCGGCGCCGCCCCGCCTTCGTTCCGCCTCCGTGAGCGGGTCGGCTTTCAGGTCGCCGGTGTCAAGCAGCTCGGCGACGGTCACGGGTTCCAAATCCGGACGGGCCGGCGGCAGCACCACATCGAGGAGGTGCTCGAGATGAACCGTGCAGGTACAGTTTCCCCGCTGCGGAGCAGCCCAACTGTCGACCATCACAGCACTCTACGACCCCGGGCTCATCCGGTCGTCATCTCCTGTCTCTGCTCTTGCGACGCGACTCGCCGTGACTTGTACCGGCCCCGTCAGCGCACACGACGGGCGGCGTGAGCGGATGCCTTTGATCGCTGCCGTGCGGGCCAACGCCACGTAGTCGACTGCACACCCGATCGGCGGCATGACCGGCCGTCAAGGACTGCGGGTGGGGGCGGGTCTCAGTCGATGGCGCCTTCGATCACAGTGTCTTGTGCCCCGTGTGTGCCTCACCGGCAGACTCCTTGCCCCCAAGGCGACGATCAACCTGCGGAGCGGGGTGCGCGATCGAGCAACAGGTCGACCGCACGCTGCGCAACCTCCCCCCGGGTGCGCTGCTCGTGATCGGCGGCCAGGAAGTGCACGCCAATCGCCATGCAGAAGGCGAGTAGGGCGCGGGCCTCGATCTCCTCCGGGTCCGCATAGAAGGCGCCGATCATCTGGCGCAGCAGCGCCATCCGCCGGTTGTCCACCGCGCGCAGCCGCTCGGCGACCGCCTCATCGCGCCGCGCCCAGGTGCGGATCGCGAGGTCGATCGGCAGCAACCGGCTACTCGAGAACGTGAGCACACCGGCCCGCTGGATCTGGCTGCGCGGATCGCCACCCTCACGCTGGACGCGCGCGATCACCTCCTCCGTGCTCTCGCGCTCCCACACGTCGAGCATCGCGCGCAGCAGCGCATCACGGTCGTCGAAGAAGCCGTAGAAACCGCCCTTGGTGACGCCGAGCCGCTTCGCGAGCACCTCGACCCGGACGGCGTCCGGGCCGCCCTCGGCCAAGACCAGCAGACCCTCCTCGATCCACCTGTCGCGGGGCGTGCGGATGGCAGCCACTGCGTCTCACCTCGTTCTGTTGTGTACACCACCGTGCAAGCCGGCTACAGTCGCAATATACGGCACCGTATATTGCGAATGGAGCTGCCCCATGAGTGCAAGAGCCGCCGTCAGCACCGTCGGGGTCGAACGTCTGCCCGCGTCGGTGCGTACCCTCAGCTCCCTGTCTCGGATCGACTACGCCGACCACTTCGTGCTGCCGACCGGCGCCGCCGCACCGGTCGAACGGTGGGCCCGGGTGATGTTCGGTGACACGCCCGACGCCATCGAGCTGTTTCTGTGGCGGGGCCTGATGGGCTTACGGCTCAGCCGGACCGTGTCGGCGGACACCGTAGCCGGCTGGCAGATCGGCGAGCAGGATGACGAATGGATCCGACTCGAAGCCACCTCTTGGTTCCTGACCGCCAACCTGGTCGTCCAAGCGACCGGTGACAGCGTGGCTCTGGGAACATTCCTCCGCTACGACCGCTGGCTGGCGCACCTGGTCTGGCCTCCGCTGTCGGTCCTGCATCGCCAGCTCGTACCCGGCGTTCTGCGCAAGGCGGCGGCCCGGGTCGCGGCGGCAAGGTCTGCAGCGAGGTGTCGAGCCGATGATGAAGGCATTGGACCGGCCTAGGACTCAACAGCCTCCGCGCCGCCTACCTTGCTACGGACTGAGACGTTCTAGCGGAACCAGCACGGGGCGGGCACACGGCAGGCAATGCCCGGCGTCCGCGCGGGTCCTAGCCAGGTCTCCGTTGTACGTAGGGTGCGGAAGTGAAAAGAAGCGAGCAGCTCTCGGAGCAGTTGGACTGGTACTGGCGCAAGAACCTGCGGCCACGGCTGGAGGGTCTTACCGACGAGGAGTGTCCCGCACCGGGTTTGATGGAGACATCGAAATCTGGGAGGAACATCAGCGATGCCCGCACCGAAGAAGTACAACGATGAGCTGCGTGAGCGTG